>NZ_JBITEM010000017.1:0-231490 GCF_044455225.1 Nocardia sp. NPDC051321
TGCTGTGGGCACTGCTGCGCGACGGCCGCGAATTCAGCATGGAAAACCCGACCCCGGAGCCCGCTGCGGCTTGACACGGTCATTGAGAGTCTCCTTCGTTCGGTGCTGCCGAGAGTGCGCTGGTCAGTCGCCGCAGGGTGGCCCGCAGCGCTAAGAATTCGTCGACGGAAAGGCCGCACGCTTCGGCCATTTCGGCCGGGATGCCGCGTGCCTCGGCGCGCAGGTCGCGGCCGCGTTCGGTGAGCTGGATGTCGACGCGACGTTCGTCGTCCTCGGCGCGTTGCCGCCGCACGAGTCCCGCCGCCTCCAGCCGCTTGAGCAGCGGAGACAGCGTGCCGGAGTCCAACGCGAGGGCGTGGCACACCTCGCCGACGCTACGCCCGTCCTGTTCCCACAGGGCGAGCATCACCAGGTATTGCGGGTAGGTGAGCCCGAGCCGTTCCAGCTTCGGCCGGTAGACCGCCGTCATCGCCCGGGATGCCGCGTACAGCGGAAAGCAGAGCTGCTCATCGAGGGTGAGATGATCGGTCATGTCCAACAAAGTAGTCCGCAACTATATTGTGCACAACCAATCAACTGGGTGTTCCCAGTCACAATCCGGGGCCCGCCTGGAGGTAGAGTGTCCAAGCCCGCCAGGCTGGCGAGAACCGACTTCCGTGCACGCGGAACACGCGACTCGTGTCCAATCTGACTCTTCGCTGTTTATGTCCGAATTGACCGACACGGGCCGTTGGGCGCTTGTACAGTCAGCCGCACGTACCACCTCTCGAGGAGCCGCATCATGGTCCGCGAAAGCGATCGGCTGATCCGCACCGATGTACCCCATTCCGCACGAATCTGGAATTACTGGCTCGGTGGTCAGGACTATTACGAGGTCGACCGAATAGCCGGTGAGTCCGGGATCTCGGTGTATCCCGATATCGGGACCATGGCGCGGCAATCGCGCAAGTTCTTGATTCGGGCGGTGCGTTACCTCGCGGCGGAGGCCGGTATCCGGCAGTTCCTCGACGTGGGCACCGGTTTGCCCACCATGCAGAACACGCACGAGGTGGCGCAGGACGTCGCACCGGAATCCAAGATCGTCTACGTGGACAACGATCCGCTCGTTCTCGCCCACGCCCGCGCGTTGTTGGTCAATACCACCGACGAAGGCGTGACCGCCTTGATCGAAGCGGATTTCCACGATACCGATCAGGTGGTTACCGAAGCGCGCAATATTTTGAACTTCAACAAGCCGATCGCCGTTATGTTCATGGGTGTTCTCGGGCACGCGCGAACCTGGGACGATGTTCTCCGGATCACCGGCGCGTTGCAGCAGGCCATTCCGTCCGGAAGCTATTTCGCGATGTACGAAGGAACCACCGAAGATCCACGGCTGGTTCGGTTATCGGACTACTACTCCAAAACCGGAGCCGTTCCGTACTACGTGCGAACCGTCGATCAGGTGCGCGAGGTCTTCAAGAATCTCGACCTCGTCCCGCCCGGTGTCGTGCCGGTCAACCAGTGGCGCACCGACTCCGACGCCACCGGCGAGGAACCTTCGGCGGCGTGGGGCGGCATCGGTCGCAAGCTTTAGGTAGCCCGGCCGCCGATGCGCTGAGTGAGGTTGTCGGCGGTGCTGCGGACCCGGCCGGCCAGCGGAGCCCAGTCGGCGGGGCACGGGGTGGCCTCGCAGTGATGCCGCAACGTGACGCTGATGGCCGCGATAGGACGTTGATTGTGATCGAACACCGGATACGCGACCGAGGCGAAGCCTGGCGTCACGTGGCCGTCTTCGCAGGCCCAGCCGCGATGGCGCTCGGTGCCGAGGATGGTACGCAGCGACGCGAGCGAGTTGGGTCCGCGCTCGGTGCGGCGGACGAACGAGGCCGCCGACGGGAACAGCGCGCGAATCTGCGCGGCCGGAAGGTAGGCCAGGATCGCGCGGCCGCAGGCGGTCAGATGCGCGGGCAGCCGCACGCCGACGCCGGTGACCAGGGTTTCCGGGCGCAGCGGGCGTTCCTTGATGAGGTACAGCAACTCGTTGCCGTGCAGCACGCCGAGGTGCGCGTTGTGCCCGACCTCCTCGACCAGTTCCCGCAGCAACGGCCCGGCCAGCCGTTCGAGCGGATCATGGCGCAGATAGGCGGAACCGAGTTCGAACGCGGCGATGCCGAGCCCGTAGCGGCGCTCGCTGGGCAGGCGGGTGACGAAACGGGCCGCCTCCAGCTCGCCGAGCAGATGATAGGTGGTGGACCGGGGCAGGCCGAGCTCGCGCGCGATCGTCGAGGCGGAGATGGGCCCGGCTCGCCCCGCGAGTAGCTGCAACACCGCAAGGCCGCGGCGCAACGCCGGGACGTCGCTGCTCGTTCCCATGCCATCTCCTCGGCAAGTCTTGGATATCAGACAGATTCGGACCGACCCTCATTCTCCACTGCCCGCCGCGACGGTGGAATGGACCCCATGCCCGAAACTGCACAGCTCCCCACCGTGGCGCTCGACGGACCATTGACCGGGGAACAGGTCGTCGCCGTCGCGCGCCTCGGCGCCAAGGTCCAGCTGAGCGAGGCCACGCAGGACCGGCTGGCGCTGGCGCGTGCGCACGTCGACGCGCTGGCCGCGGGGACGGTGCCGACCTACGGCGTGTCCACCGGCTTCGGCGCGCTGGCGACCCGGCACATTCCGCAGGAGAGCCGGGTCGCGTTGCAGCGTTCGCTGATCCGCTCGCACGCGGCGGGCGCGGGCCGCCCGGTCGAGCGGGAGGTGGTGCGCGCGCAGATGGTGCTTCGGCTGCGCACGCTGGCAACCGGTCACACCGGGATCCGGCCGGAGACGGCGGCCACACTCGCCGCGCTGATCAACGCCGACATCACCCCGATCGTGCACGAGTACGGCTCGCTCGGGTGCTCCGGTGATCTCGCGCCGTTGGCCGCGGTGGCTCTGGCGCTGATGGGCGAGGGCGAGGTCACCGACGCCTCCGGCACCGTGACGGACGCGGCAACGGCCTTGCGCGCCAACGGAATCACGCCGGTAGTGCTGGCCGAGAAAGAAGGCCTGGCGCTGACCAACGGCACCGACGGCATGCTCGGCATGCTGGTGCTCGCGCTGGCCGATCTGCACATGCTGCTCGACGTCGCCGACATCACCGCGGCCATGAGCGTGGAGGCGCTGCTCGCCACCGATCGGGTGTTCGCCGCCGACCTGCAAGCGTTGCGTCCACACCCCGGCCAGGCCAGCTCGGCCGCCCGGATCAGCGCCGCCCTGGCCGGCTCGGAGATCGTGGCCAGTCATCGCGGGCCGGACTGTAATCGAGTGCAGGACGCCTACTCGCTGCGCTGCGCCCCGCAGGTGCACGGCGCGGCGCGGGACACCGTCACGCACGCGGAACTGGTCGCCGGTCGCGAATTGGCTTCCGCCATCGACAATCCCGTGGTGCTGGCCGACGGACGCCTGGAATCCAACGGCAATTTTCACGGTGCGCCCGTCGCCTACGTGCTCGACTTCCTCGCCATCCCGGTGGCCGACGTGGCGAGCATGGCCGAGCGCCGCACCGACCGGATGCTCGATGTCGCACGGTCGCACGGACTTCCGGCGTTCCTGGCCGCCGACCCTGGCGTCGACTCCGGCCACATGATCGCCCAGTACACCCAGGCCGCCGTGGTGAGCGAGCTCAAGCGCTTGGCCGTGCCCGCATCGGTGGACTCGATTCCGAGCAGCGCGATGCAAGAGGACCACGTGTCGATGGGCTGGTCCGCCGCCCGCAAACTGCGCACGGCGGTGGCCGGACTGACCACCGTGCTCGCCGTCGAATATCTCACGGCCGCAAGGGCGCTGGACTTCCGCGCACCCTTGCGTCCAGCGCCCGTCACCGGCGCGGCCCTCGCGTTGCTGCGCACCAAGGTCGAGGGGCCCGGCACGGATCGGCATCTCGCGCCCGAAATCGCCGCCGCCGAGGCGCTGATCCGCTCCGGCGAGTTCACCCGTGCCGTCGCCCCACATCTGGCCTCGTCCAACGGGTCATGACAACGAGGCTTGTCGAACTTTGCCGCGGCCACGTCTCGCTCGCGGCAGCAATTCATTGGAGGTTGGTTCTATGAGTCGGATCGTTCGGGCGGCGCGGGGCACGCAGCTGACTGCCAAGAATTGGCAGACCGAGGCGGCAATGCGGATGCTGCACAACAACCTTGATCCGGAGGTGGCCGAGCGGCCACAGGATCTGGTCGTGTACGGCGGCACCGGCAAGGCGGCCAGGAACTGGGCCAGCTTCGACGCGATCACCCGGTCGCTGACGACGCTGGAGTCCGACGAGACGCTGCTGGTGCAGTCGGGCAAGCCGGTCGGGGTGTTCCGCACCAACGAGTGGGCGCCGCGGGTGCTGATCGCGAACTCCAATCTCGTTGGCGACTGGGCGAATTGGCCGGAGTTCCGCAGGCTCGAAGCGCTCGGGCTGACCATGTACGGGCAGATGACCGCCGGTTCGTGGATCTACATCGGCACGCAGGGCATCCTGCAGGGCACCTACGAGACGTTCGCGGCGGTGGCGGACAAGCGGTTCGGCGGCACCCTGGCAGGCACGCTCACCCTGACGGCCGGTCTCGGCGGGATGGGCGGCGCGCAACCGCTGGCGGTCACCATGAACGGCGGCGTCGCGCTGGTGATCGAATGCGACCCGGCCCGGGCGCAACGTCGGGTGCAGGAGCGCTACCTCGACGAGATCGCGACCGACCTCGACGACGCGGTGCTCCGAGTGACCAACGCGCGCAGGCAGCGAAAGGCTTTGTCGGTCGGCCTGATCGGCAACGCCGCCGAGGTGCTGCCGCAGCTGCTCGCGCTCGGGCTGGACCCGGAGATCGTCACCGACCAGACCTCCGCGCACGACCCCCTCGCTTACCTGCCGCGCGGCATCGCCGTCGAGGACTGGGCCGACTACGCGGCGAAGAAGCCGGACGAGTTCACCGATCGGGCCCGCGAATCGATGGCCGAGCACGTCGGGGCCATGCTCGGCTTCCTGGACAAGGGTGCCGAGGTGTTCGACTACGGCAACTCACTGCGCGGCGAGGCCGCGCTCGGCGGCTGCGCGCGGGCCTTCGATTTCCCCGGCTTCGTCCCCGCCTACATCCGTCCGCTGTTCTGCGAGGGCAAGGGCCCGTTCCGCTGGGCGGCGCTGTCCGGTGACCCGAAGGACATCGCGGCCACCGACCGGGCCATCGTCGACCTGTTCCCGGAGAACGAGTCGTTGCGCCGCTGGATCAGGATGGCGAGCGAACGCGTTGCCTTCCAAGGGCTTCCGGCTCGCATCTGCTGGCTCGGCTACGGCGAGCGGCACCTCGCCGGGCTGCGCTTCAACGAGATGGTGGCCAGCGGCGAGCTGTCCGCGCCGGTGGTGATCGGGCGCGATCACCTGGACTCCGGCAGCGTCGCCTCGCCGTACCGGGAGACCGAGTCGATGGCCGACGGTTCCGACGCCATCGCGGACTGGCCGCTGCTCAACGCGCTGCTCAACACCGCGTCCGGTGCGACGTGGGTGTCCATTCACCATGGCGGTGGCGTCGGCATGGGCCGGTCGATCCACGCCGGACAGGTGTGCGTGGCCGACGGTACGCCGTTGGCGGCCGAGAAGATCGAGCGCGTGCTCACCAATGACCCTGGCACCGGCGTGATCCGGCACGTGGACGCGGGCTACGACCGCGCGAGCGAGGTGGCCGCCGAGCGCGGTGTGCGCATCCCCATGCACGAGGCGCCATGAACCAGACCCCAGAGCACGGCAGGAGCAAAGCGGTGGGCGTGAATCAGCTGATGGCCGAGATCGCCGGCGTCGGACGGGATTCCCGGCGCGGCGGTTACTCGCGCCACGTCTACGACTACGCCGACTTCGAGCTACGGGACTGGTTCATCGACCAGGCCTTGGACACCGGTTTGGACGTGAATACCGATCGCAACGGCAATATCTGGGCTTGGTGGGGAAGTCCAGGGGCCGGAGCGGTCGTCACCGGGAGCCACCTCGATTCGGTGCCCGGTGGCGGCGCTTACGACGGCCCGTTGGGCGTGGCCAGTGCGCTGGCCGCGGTGGAGATCCTGCAGGGCAAGGGTTTTGCGCCGACTAAGCCCCTCGCGGTGCTCGTGTTCGCCGAGGAGGAGGGCGGCCGGTTCGGGGTGCCGTGCCTCGGCTCGCGGCTGCTCACCGGCGCCATCGACGCCGATCGGGCCCGCGGTCTGCGCGACGCCGAGGGCGTCACGCTCGCCGAGGCGGCGGTGAAGGCGGGGCACGATCCGAAGCGCTTCGGTGCCGATCCCGAATCGCTGGCCCGGATCGGCTGTTTCGTGGAACTGCACGTGGAGCAGGGGCGCGGGCTGATCGAACTGGACAGTCCCGTCGCCACCGGCAGCAGCATCATCGCGCACGGCCGGTACCGGTTCTCCTTCTCCGGACAGGGAAATCACGCGGGCGCGACCCGTCTCGTCGATCGTCACGATCCGATGCTCCCGGCCGCGACGGTGGTGGCGGCCGCGCGCCGCGCCGCCGCCGCGATGTCGGACGCGCGGGCGACGGTCGGCAGGCTGGTGCCCAACCCCGGCGGCACCAATGTCATCGCGTCCAGCGTCGATTTGTGGCTGGACGCGCGTGCCGCCGGTGACGGCCGCACCGCGGCGCTGGTCGAGGACATCACCGAGGCGGCGCGGGCCGCCGCCGAGGCCGAAGGGTGCGAGCTCACCGTCACCGAGGAGTCCTATTCGGACGACGTCGTTTTCGACGAGCCGCTCCGGAGCCGGATGGACAAGGTGCTCGGCGGTGTGCCCGCGCTACCCACCGGCGCCGGTCACGACGCGGGCGTCCTCGCCGCGCACGTCCCCTCCGGCATGCTGTATGTGCGTAACCCGACCGGCATCAGCCACGCACCGCAGGAATTCGCTGAGGCCGCCGACATCGACAGTGGCGCACAGAGTCTCGCGCGAGTGCTGGAGGAACTCGCCGGATGACCACCTACTGGGCCGAATACGCCTGGCTGCCGGACGGTCTGGCCGAGGCGGTGACGATCGAGGTGACCGGCGCGACGATCCAGTCGGTGCGCCGCGGCACCGATCGAACCGGCACGGTACTGCCGGGATTGACCATCCCCGGCTTCGCCAACGCGCACTCCCACGCCTTCCACCGCGCCCTCCGTGGCCGCACGCAGCACGACCAAGGCAACTTCTGGACGTGGCGCGAACGCATGTATGCCGTTGCCGCCCAACTGGATCCTGACTCCTACTATCGGCTTGCGCGCGGGGTGTACGCCGAGATGGTGTTGGCGGGATACACCAGCGTCGGCGAATTCCACTACCTGCATCACGCACCGGGCGGTGCGCGGTACACGGATCCGAACGCGATGAGCGCCGCACTCGCGGCCGCGGCCGACGACGCCGGTATTCGGCTCACCCTGCTCGATACGTGTTATCTGGCAGGCGGATTCGGTGTGGAGCTGGGGGAGCGGCAACGCCGTTTCAGCGACGGCGGCGTGGCCGCGTGGGCGGAACGGGCCGCCGCGTTCACGCCGAAATCGGAGCTGGTGCGGACCGGGGTCGCCGCCCACTCGGTGCGCGCGGTGCCCGCGGCGGCGCTCCCGGTGATCGCCGAGGCGGCCTCGGGACGGCCGCTGCACGTGCACCTGTCCGAGCAGCCGTCGGAGAACACCGATTGCCTTGCCGCACACGGCCGCACACCGACCGCGCTGCTGGCGGAAGCGGGCCTGCTCGGCCCGCGGACGGTCGCGGTGCACGCGACCCACCTCACCACCGCCGACATCGCCCTGCTCGCCGACAGCGGCACCCGCGCGTGCTTCTGTCCTACCACC
This sequence comes from Nocardia sp. NPDC051321, assembly GCF_044455225.1. Classification (NCBI taxonomy): domain Bacteria; kingdom Bacillati; phylum Actinomycetota; class Actinomycetes; order Mycobacteriales; family Nocardiaceae; genus Nocardia; species Nocardia sp. NPDC051321. The sequence continues at coordinate 7,812 of NZ_JBITEM010000017.1, forward strand.
GAACGCGACCTCGGCGACGGTATCGGCCCGGCCCGCGCGCTGTCCGACGCCGGTGTTGGCCTGTGCCTCGGCACCGACAGCCACGCGGTGGTCGACGCCTTCGAGGAGTGGCGCGCACTCGAACTCGACGAGCGGCTCGCCAGCCGGGCCCGCGGCCGCTTCAGTCCGGCCGAGTTGTACCGCGCCGCAACCGATCACGCGTCCATCGGCTGGGCCGAGGCAGGCCGGATCGCCCCGAACGCGGCAGCCGACCTGGTCACCATCGCGCTCGACTCGATCCGCACCGCGGGCGCCGCGCCCGCCGCCGCCCTGTTCGCCGCGACCGCGAGCGATGTCCGCTCGGTACTCGTCGCGGGCCGTCAGGTCGTGTCCGAGCATCGTCACCTGCGGGTGGAACGTCCGGAAACCGTGTTGCGCGAGGAAATCGAGGCATTGTGTCGACCCTGATCACCGGCATCGGCGAACTCACCACCAACACCGAGGACGGCCCGGCGCGCAACGCGGCGGTGATCCTCGACGGCGAGCGGTTCGCCTGGATCGGCCCGGCGAGCGCGGCTCCCGCCGCCGACGAGCGGGTCGACCTCGGCGGCCGGGCCGCGCTGCCCGGCTGGGTCGACAGCCACACCCACCTGGTCTTCGCGGGCGATCGCACCGCGGAGTTCGAGGCCAGGATGGCCGGACGGCCGTACCGCGCGGGCGGCATCGCCACGACCGTGGCCGCCACCAGGGCCGCCTCGGACGACGAGCTGTCGGTCAACCTGGCGCGGCACATCGCGGAGGCGCGACGGCAGGGCACCACCTGCCTGGAAACCAAGACCGGGTACGGGCTGAGCGTCGCCGATGAACTCCGCTCGGCCAGGCTCGCCGCGGCGGCCGCCGATGAGGTGACGTTCCTCGGCGCCCATCTGGTCCCGTCCGAGATGGACGCGGAGAAGTACGTTGATCTCGTGTGCGGCGAGATGATGGACGCCGTCGCGCCCTACGTGCGGTGGGCCGATGTCTTCTGCGAGACAGGCGCTTTCGATCAGGACCAGTCGGATCGGGTGCTGCGCGCCGCGCGGGCGCATGGGCTCGGCCTTCGGGTGCACGGCAATCAACTGGGCGAAGGGCCGGGCGTCCAACTGGCGGTGCGCCACGGCGCGGCGAGCGTCGACCACTGCACCTACCTGACCGACGCCGACATCGAGGCCCTCGCGTCCTCCGACACCGTCGCCACCGTGCTACCCGCCTGCGACCTGTCCACCAGGCAGCGCCTCGCTCCGGCCCGCGCGCTGCTGGACGCCGGTGCCACAGTCGCGTTGGCCACCAACGCCAACCCCGGCAGCTCGTACACCACCTCGATGGCCTTCTGCGTCGCGACGGCAGTACTGCAGATGGGGCTTTCGGTAGCCGAGGCGGTGCACGCCGCGACCGCGGGTGGCGCGCGAGCGCTGCGTCGTGACGATGTCGGTGTCGTGCGCGTCGGCGCTCGCGCGGATCTGCAGGTGCTGGACGCGCCGTCGGTCACGCACCTGGCTTACCGCCCAGGCGTGCCGATGACCTACGCGGTGTGGCGTCTCGGCCGGCGGGTGCTCGGCTGACCGAGGCCCGCTCACCGCGCCGGGAAGCGAAGCACGCGATCGTCATTCGGCTGCGGTTCGCCGCGGCCGTCGGTGTTGGAGGTGGTGAGCCACAGCGCGCCATCCGGTGCGACCGCCACCGTGCGTAACCGGCCGTAGCTGGCCCGCAAAACATCTCGGGGTTGACCAACCGCGCCGTCGCGCAGCGGCACGGTCCACAGCCGCTGGCCCTGTAGTGCCGCGGCGTACAAGGTGTCCCCGGCAATCGCGATCCCCGAGGGCGAAGCCTCCGACGTCGACCACGTCACCAACGGTTCGGTGAACCCGCGATCCGCGCCGCCTGCCCCCTCGACCGCCGGCCAGCCGTAATTGTGTCCCGGCTCGATCAGATTGATCTCGTCGAACCGGTTCTGCCCGAACTCCGCCGCGAAAAGCCGCCCGGCGCGATCCCAGGCCAGCCCTTGCACATTGCGATGCCCCAGGCTGTACATCGGCGATCCCTCGGCCGGATTGCCCTGCGCCGGAAGGCCTTCCGGCGTCAGCCGCAAAATCTTGCCGTTGGGGCTCGCCGGATCTTGCGACCGAGCGCTCTGTCCCGCGTCGCCGGTACCGGCATACAACATGCCGTCCGGCCCGAAGGCGATCCGGCCACCATTGTGATTGGCCGACTTGGCGATCCCCTCGAACAGCACTTCCGGCGGTCCGTCCAGCCGAAACCGGGCGATCCGATTATCGGATTCGGCGGTGAAATAGGCATAGACGTAATGGTTTTCGGCGTACTGCGGCGACAACGCCAGCCCGAGCAGGCCGCCCTCGCCGCTCGCGACGACCCCGGGCACCCGGTACGCCTGCTCCGGCGCGTGACCGGGCCCGATCCGCAGGATGCGCCCGCTGTCGCGTTCCGCCACCAGCGCATTGCCGTCGGGCAGGAACACCAGCCCCCACGGGACCTCGATGCCGTGCGCGATCTCCTCGGCCGCGCCGAGGTCGGGCGCACCGAACGGTTTACTCGGCGCGGTGCTCCGCACGGTGGCGGGGGAGGGTTCGGGCCGGTCGCCGCTCTCGCACCCGATCACGCACACGGCAAGTAATACGGTGACCGCGACTCCGGCAATGCGACGCCGCGCTGACCTGACTTCCGGATAACTCACGCGGGCACCTCCGACGATATTTGTGCGTGCGCGGCGCGCGGGATGAAGCCACATCGGTTGGCCGCGCACCACGGGCGGTAGCCTGACCCAGTCTTGTCCCCCGAACCACGCTGAGGTCATGGAACTTCGTCAACTGAGGTATTTCGTCGCGGTGGCCGAGGAGCTACATTTCGGCCGGGCGGCGGAACGACTGATGATTGTGCAATCGTCGGTCAGCCAGCAGCTCGGCCGACTCGAACGCGAGCTCGGCGTCGTGCTGCTGGAGCGCTCGCCTCGTAGCGTCCGGCTCACCGAAGCCGGGGCGGCGTTCCTGCCTGCCGCCAAGAAGGTGCTCGCCGCCGAGAAGCGCGCCAGGACCAGCGTCGCCGACTTCCTGACCACGCCGACCGTCCTGCGGATCGGAACCAGCCGAGGCATGGGCGAACGGCTGGAGCGGCTGCTCGTCGCGTTGAAGTACCGCGCGCCCGGGGTGAAGGTGGAACTGACGTCGGCGGCGCTCGGGCAGCGGCTGCGGAAGGTGTCGGAGCACGAGTGGGACGCGGCGTTCCTGCGCGGCGAGGTGGCCGCGCCGGAAGGCGTGCGGCAGATTCCGGTGTGGTACGACGAACTGGTCGTCGCCCTGCCCGCCGATCATCCCTCGGCCGCCGACCGGTGTGTCGATCTCGCTGAGCTCGCCGAGCTGCCGCTCTATCTGACAAACCGGCAGAACAACGCTTTGCTCGATGATCTTGTGCTGACCGCGTGCGGCAAAGCGGGATTCGAGCCGGTGTTCGGTCCCGAGCAAGTCTCGATCCAGGACACCCTTGCCGCACTCGGCGCCGGTGCCGCAGGCTGGACTGTCCTCTACGCGCCGCACGCACGACTCTTGCACAGCAGCCGGGTGGCCTTCCTGCCCGTATGCACGCCGGGTGTGCTCGCGCTGCCGACCGTGCTCGCCGTGCGCACCAATGCCATGGAGCGCTTGCAGCCGCTGCTGGAGGCATGCCAGGACGTCGCGCTCGGCGATCAAATTCTGTAGTTGGCCTTGTGTCGATCTCTAACCTTCGTTATCGTTGAAGTGAACGGAACCGTACCGTTCACTAGGAGGAGTTGTGGTCAGGGGTGTTGAACGCGAGCAGGCGATACTCGCCGCCACCTATCAGCTGTTGGGCGAGATCGGTTACGCGGCAATGACAATGGATGCCGTCGCGGCACGAGCGCAGGCCAGCAAGGCGACCATCTACCGGCGGTGGCCGGGCAAGCCCGCGCTGGTGAAGGCGGCGATGGACGCGCACGACGCCGAATATGTCGCCGACATTCCCGACACCGGGACCGCGCGCGGCGACCTGATCGCGGCGCTGCTCGCGCTGACCGCGCAGGTCGACGACCACTACGTGACCATGATGACCGGCGTCATGCACGCCATGCGGGTGGACACCGAACTCGCCGAAGCGCTGCGCGAACACGTGGCCGACGAGGACCTCGGCCCGTTCCGCACCGTCGTCGACCGCGCCATCGCCCGTGGCGAACTGCCCGAAGGCACCGAAACCGAACTGGCGCACCAGGTCTCCGAGGGGCAGATCATGCGCCGGATGTTTCTCGGCGAGCCGCTGGACCGGGCCTTCCTCACCGGCCTGGTGGACGAGCTGCTACTGCCCATCCTCACCCGCACCTTCCCGGCGAAAGCAGACAGATGACAACAACAGACCTACCGGTGCTGATCGTGGGCGCCGGACCCACCGGGCTGACGCTCGGCTGCGACCTGGCTCGGCGCGGGATCGAGTGCCTGGTGGTGGACAAGGCCGCGCGGCTGTTCCTCGGCTCGCGCGGAAAGGGTTTACAGCCAAGGACTCTGGAGGTCTTCGACGACCTCTGCCTGATCGATGCGGTAATCGCCAACGGTGCGCCGTTCCCCTCGTTCCGCATGTACGCCGACACAGAGGTGAAATGGACGCGGACACTGCACGAGATGCTCGGCATCGAGCCACTCGAACGCGAGCACGGCGTGCCCTATCCGAACGCGTGGATCTTGCCGCAGTGGCGCACCGACGAACTGCTCCGGGACCGGCTGCTCGAACTCGGCGGCCGCCTCGAATTGAACACGGAGTTCGTCGATTTCGTTCAGGATGACACCGGTGTCACGGCGACGCTGCGTCGCGATGGTGAGCTCGTGCGGGTGCGCTCCCGATACCTGGTCGGGACGGACGGCGGCGGCAGCGCGGTGCGCAAGGCGCTCGGCGTCGGCTTCGAGGGCGAAACCTTCCAGACCGAGCGAACGCTGATCGGCGACGTCAAAGCTGAAGGCTTGACCGGCACCTACTGCCACATGCTGACGACCGGCAGTGTGCAGGAACGCTTTTCGCTATGGTCCATGCCGGGAACCGACTACTACCAGTTCATTGCCAATATGACCGCCGACGATGTACCCGAGCTGACCCTGGCGGCCGTGCAGAAGATCCTCGACGAACGGTCCGGCCGCTCGGATATCCGGTTGTACGACCTGAATTGGATCTCGGTGTACCGGGTGAATGTCCGCATGGTGGACCGGTTCCGGGTCGACCGGGTGTTCCTGGCGGGCGACGCGGCGCACGTGCATTCCTCGTCCGGCGGGCAGGGCCTGAACACCAGCGTGCAGGATGCCTACAACCTCGGCTGGAAGCTGGCCGCCGTGCTGTCCGGCGCGCCGGACCGGCTGCTGGATACCTATGAGGCCGAGCGGTTTCCGATCGCGGCACGGGTGCTCGATGTGACGACGCGTTCGCATCGCCAGGACTTTCGTGACGCGGAGCCGGGGGAGGGAAGTCTGGATATCTTCCAGCTGAAGGTCAACTATCGTGGCGGACCGTTGGCCGTTGACGCGCGCGAGACGCCGGGTGCCGTGCGTGCGGGCGACCGTGCGCCCGACGCTCAGTGCGGTGATGCCAGCCTGTTCGATCTGTTCCGCGGAACGCATTTCACGGTGCTCGGATTCGGCGCCGACACCGCCGCGGCTGTTGACGAAGTCGTACGCGCGCAGGGTGATCGGGTACGTGGGCGCGTGCTCGAACCTCACGAAACTGGTTCACCTGCGGCCTTCCGCAACTATGACATCGACCCGTCCGGGCCTGGCACGTTGGTCCTGGTCCGTCCCGACGGCTACATCGGCGTCGTCGCAACGGATTCCGCGCCGATCCAAGACTTCCTTGCCGCCTGGTAGCGCCCGGTCAGCTCAGATGTGTTCCGTACCAATCGAGTACCCGCCGCCAGGCCTCGGTGGCGGCGGCCGGTGCGTAACGGGGCCCGGTGTCGTTGAAGAACGCGTGGTCGGCATTCGGCGCGACCCACATCTCGTGCGGCGTGCCCGCCCGGTTGAGCGCGTCCTCGGCGGCCTGGCGGGTGGCGTCCACGCGAGTATCCGCCGCCGCGTAGATGCCCAGCACGGCGGCTTTCGAGGCCGAGAGGTCGCCGTTGTCGGGGAACGGGCCGTAGAACGGCGTTGCCGCGGCGAGAGCCGACGGCCCCGAGACGAGGAGTAGCCAGACCAGCCCGCCGCCGAAGCAGAACCCCGTGGTGCCGAGCTTCTTGCCAGGGACACGCCGTCCGAGCTCATCGAGCCCGGCCCGCAGGTCGGCGATGAACTGCTCCTGCGGCGTATTGCTGAGCTCGGCGGTGGCCTGCGCCGGATCGGTGAAGCTCGCCGTGCCACCCTTTTCGGACAGCAAGTCGACGGCGAGGGCCGAGTAACCCGCACCGGCGAATCGTCCTGTTACCGAACGGATGTGATCGGTGAGGCCCTTGTTCTCGTGGATGACGAGCACGCCGCCGCGAGGCTGCGCCGCCTCGGCCCAGGCGCCCTGCAATTGCCGATTGCCGGGACCCGCGAAGGTGATCGGCATCGCGGGCAGTGCCGAGCTGGATCCAGGCGGCGTGGATGGTGTTGCGGCGGAGGGTGGTTGCGAGGTTGCCGGCTGGTCCTTGGGCTCGGTCGAGCAGGCCGCGAGCAAGGCGGCGGCCGCCGGAATGCCGAACCCGAGCAGCCCGAGGCGGCGCAGCGTCTCGCGGCGATTCAGCAGCCCATCGGCATGATCGGCGGCGATTTCTTCCGCGATATAGCGCTGCAGCGGCGTCATGCCCACCAAGGTAGGCCCCGCCGCGACGATCCGCGTGGCATTCCGGGCGAGTTGCTGCTGCCCAGTTCTTAAACCAAACTGCGCGGTATTCGATATGCCCGATTTGCGCAAATACGCTATCGCGCAATCGGATCGGTTCGTCGGGCTGGACCAACACGACAAACCGACCGGGCCGTACCTCCCGGGGATTTGCGCACAGATTGCTATCTTGACAAACCGATACGCGGAACTCCATCAACGTGCGGTACATCGGTCGAGGAGCAGGATGCTTTCGGGGCAGCAAGTGGCACAACAGTTTGTCCGCGCGGCTCGATTGGCGACGGTGCTATCGATCGTTGTAGTTGGCGGTGGATTTGCGGTGGGGTCGGTGGCGGCCCAGCCGGACAGCGGGGCACGCAGCGAACAATGGACCGCACTGCACGACGGCCCGCAGCCATACGCCGATGTACACATCGACTGGGATGTGCCGATCCGAATGAGCGACGGGGTGGTGCTGAAGGCGAACGTATACCGGCCGGTGGACGGGTTCGGGGCGGTGGAACAGCGCCCGCTGCCGACCATCGTGAACCTCACGCCGTACACGAAACTGCTGACGAACCTGGTCGATTCGGCGCTGGCGGCACCCGGCCTGCAGCCGATGGTGATGGACCTGCTCGGGCGGATGAACCTATCGGGGACGCCGATCAGCGGCTTCGGTGATCTGCTGCACGCGCTCGACGGCGGCACCGTGCAGACCGTACTCGGCGTCGACCGCGCCCTGATTCGCAGCGGATACACCCTGGTTGTCGCAGATGTGCGCGGTACCGGTTTTTCCCAGGGCACGTGGGACACCCTCGGCACCCGCGAACAGCTGGACACCCGCGAGGTGATCGGCTGGGCCGCCGCGCAGCGGTGGTCCACTGGCAAGGTCGGCATGAGCGGTGGCTCCTACGCGGGCATCAACCAGCTGCGTGCGGCCGAAAACGCTCCGGCCGCACTGAAAGTCATTTTCCCGGTCGAACCGGGTAGCGACCTCATGCGCGATGTCGTCGCGCCGGGCGGCGGCGTCGGCACCACCTTTCTGCCGCTCTGGCTGAGCAATGTCAACCAGATGAAGCTGATCCCCGACGTGCGGTCGATGCTGAACGGCACCTTCGACTGGCGCTGGTTCAACGACCGGATGGCCGACCCGGCAACCAATTCCGATCTCCTCAGCCAGGCGCTGCTCGTACCGTCGCTCGATCGGATTCCGCAGACGCTGGCCGCCGCGCTGGACGATGACAGCGACTTCCGGCAGGCCATTCTCGGACATCCGGAGCGAATCACGGTGCCCACCTTCGTCTATGGCGGCTGGCACGACATCTTCGCCAACAGCGCGACCACGGTGTTCAACGCGATCCCGTTGCCCGCGAGCAAGAAACAGCTACTCGTCGGCGACACCTATCACGCCAATCCCGGCGCGGGCACGGGCGTGCCCGGCGGCCCCGCGCGCTTAGAAGTGTTGCAGCGGGTGTGGTTCGACAAGTGGCTCAAGGACATCGACCATGGCCTCGGCGAATTCGGCCCGGTGACCGTGTGGGAACAGGGCGGCGGCTGGAAGACGCTGGAGAAGTTCCCGCAGGACAACACCACCCATCGCCGCGTCTACCTGTCCGCGGCGCCCAGCGGCACCGCCGAGAGCGTGTACGACGGATCGCTGTCCGCGACAAAGCCGGACGAGCACCGGACGCTGACGGTGTCGCCGGGCCTCGCCAATGCCTGCTCACGCGACACCGCCCAGGGTGCCGCCGGACTAACCGCGGTAGTGGACATGTGCGCCAAGGACTCTCGCATCGCCGAACACGACGCGCTGACCTTCACCGGCACCCCGGTCACCGAACCGACGGTCATCTCCGGCCCGATCAACCTGCACCTCAACACCGTCCACGACGCGACCGACGGCTACTGGGCGGTCACCGTGAATGACGTTGCCCCGGAGGGAACTTCGACGGTGTTGAGCACCGGCCAGCTCACCGCCTCGATGCGCGCGGTCGACGAGGCGAAGAGCAGCCGCTCGGCCAACGGCGACTACACCGCGCCGTACAACCCGATCACCTTGGCCAGCCTGCTGCCTGTCGTGCCAGGCGAGCCCGTCACGCTGGACATCGCCGTCATCCCCATCCAGGCGGTGCTGCGGCCCGGACATCGACTACGCGTCGACGTCTTCGCCGGAAACTCGCCCAAGGCACTGCCTTTCCGGCCGATGCTCAACAACACCGAACTCAAACCACAGTCCCTGCAGCTGGATCCGGCCCGGCCGAGCTTCGTGAACCTGCCGACCAGCAGGCCGCTCGGCTGAATCAGGTGCGGCGGGCGCGGGCGACGCGGGCGTGCAGTCGCTCGGGATCGGGCCCGAGCTCCGCTCGCCCTACATAACTCGCGATCAGGTCGGATGCGCTGAGGTCCTCGACGTCGTCGAAGCCTGCCGCCCGCAGTTCCGCCGCCAGTTCGGCGGGGCTGAAGTGGCTCAAAATTGGTTCACCGAGTGCGGCAAGACGGTCCGCTCTCGCTCGTAGTTGAGCGTGGTGTTCCGGCGCGGCGTCGGCGGCGGGCGGGACGTAATCCAACGCCAACCGAACCGGGGTCGCCTGCTCGGCCATGTAGCGCAACGTCGACCGGATGGCGTCCCCGGTCAGATACATCACGACGCCGAGCCAGACGAAGACGGCAGGCTGGTCTCTGGTAAAGCCTGCCGAGGCCAAACCTGTTGCCAGCGTTTCGCTCTCGAAGTCGATCGGTGCGAAGGTCATAGAATCGGGGACGGGGATCGCGGCCTTGGCGAGCAGCTGCCGTTTCCACGCCTGCGTCGCCGGATGGTCGACTTCGAATACGCGCAGCGCCGGATCGGGATTGCGATAGGCGAAGGTGTCCAACCCCGCGCCGAGGATCACCACCTGCCGCGCCCCGTCCGACACCGCGTCGGCGACCGTCTCCTCCGCGAAGCGCGACCGGCTTGCCATGAACAACCGGCGGACGCGATAAAAGGCGATCTCCTCGCTCGGCTCGCTGGCCGTCGCGGCAATCGCCTTCTCGGCCAGCTCTTGCGCGGTCACACCGGTGATCGGCACGGCTAAGGGATCGGTGAAAACGCGAGGCTCGGGAGCGATTTGATGATAGGCACGCGCGGACGCGGTAGCGAAGGCCGTCCGGCTGGGCTTCCCGACCTCCATGTCAGATCTTCCCTTGCACCTGGTCGGCGATCAGCTCGAGGTGGTCGAGATCGGCGAGGTCCAGTATCTGCAGGTAGATCCGTTGCGCGCCGATCTCGGCGTAGCGGCCGATCTTGTCGACCACCTCGGCGGGCGAACCGGCCAGGCCGTTCGCCTTCAGCTCGTCCACCTCGCGGCCGATCGCCGCGGCCCGGCGCGCCACCTCGGCGTCGTCGGCGCCAACGCAGGCGACGAGCGCGTTCGAGTAGACCAGGTCGTCGGCCCGGCGTCCGCGCGCCACGGCGGCCGCGCGGACCCGCTCGAACTGGGCGGCGCTGTCGGCTAGCGAAGCGAACGGCATATTGAACTCGGTCGCGTACTGCGCGGCCAGCCGTGGCGTCCGGGTGGCGCCGTGTCCGCCGATCAGCACCGGCACCGGATCCTGCACCGGCTTGGGCAGGGCGGGGGAGTTGGCCAGCTGGTAGTGCTTGCCGTCGAAGTCGAAGGTGTCACCCAGTTTGGTGGACCACAGCCCGGTGATGATGGCCAGCTGCTCCTCCAGCCGCGCGAACTTGTCCGCGGGGAACGGGATGCCGTAGGCGGCGTGCTCGTCGGCGAACCAGCCGCTGCCGAGGCCGAGTTCCACACGGCCACCGGACATCTGGTCCACCTGGGCGACCTGAATCGCCAGCGGTCCAGGCAGCCGGAAGGTGGCGGCGGTCACCAGCGTGCCGAGCCGGATCCGCTTGGTCTCCCGCGCCAGCCCGGCCAGGGTGATCCAGGCATCGGTGGGGCCGGGCAGGCCATCCGCGCCGCCCATCGCCGCGTAGTGGTCGGACCGGAAGAACGCGTCGAATCCCAGGTCCTCGGTGGCTTTGGCAACGGTCAACAGCGTGTCGTAACTCGCACCCTGCTGCGGCTCGGTGAAGATGCGCAATTCCATGGTCCCCATGGTGCCCGAGGGCACTTCCGTACGGTACGACCGGGGCGTGCGGTTCATCCCTCAGTATGAACTTCGCCACCCGAGCAAGATGGGGGCGAGGAATGGAGGTTTTCGATGAGTATCGCGGGGATCGTGGCGTATCCGGTGACGCCGTTCAGTGCCGACAGCGGCAAGGTCGAGGAGAGGGTGCTGCGCGGACTGGTCGATCGGCTGGTCGACGCGGGCGTGGATGCTATTGCGCCACTGGGGAGTACGGGGGAGAGCGCGTACCTCGACGATCAGGAGTGGGCGGCGGTGGCGTCGATCTGCCTGGAGCAGGTCGATGGGCGGGTGCCGACGGTGGTCGGGGTGTCGGAGTTGACCACGGCGGGCACGATCGCGCGGGCCCGGCTTGCCGAACGGCTCGGCGCGACGGCGCTGATGATGTTGCCGGTGGCGTACTGGCGGCTGACCGAGCCGGAGCTGCGCAGGCACTTCACCGCCGTGGCCGACGCGGTGGCGCTGCCGATCATGGCGTACAACAATCCAGGCACGAGCGGCATCGACATGGCACCGGAGTTTCTGGTGGAACTCGTTGCGGGCGTGGACAACATCACGATGATCAAGGAATCCAGCGGGGATATCGCGAGGATGCGGCGGATCGCGGAGCTCGGTGGCGCGGGTGTGCCGTTCTTCAACGGCAGCAATCGGCTTGCGCTGCAGGCGTTCGAAGCCGGTGCCGTCGGATGGTGCACGGCCGCACCGTGTTTGATGCCGGAGCAGATCGTGGCCGTATGGCGCTTACTGAATTCGGGCGAAACCGCGGCAGCGACAGAGCTTTTCGAGCGGCTGGCACCATTGCTCACCGCAATGACCCGCGGCGGACTGCCGAGGACTGTCAAAGCGGGACTGCGGTCGCTCGGGATCGAAGTAGGCGATCCGCGACCACCACTGCTGCCCCTGGACACCGACACCTGTCGCGCGCTCGCCGAACTGATCGCAGGTGCTCGACCAGACATCGCTACGGTCGCGCTAATGTCTGGTTCGGACATGCCGCACCGCCCGGTGTCGGGTGGCGCGCGATAGCAAAGGAGCCGATGTGCCGGAGCGAGCGCTGCCCGTCGTAGTGGTGATGGGGGTGTCGGGGTCCGGCAAGTCGACGGTAGGCAGGGCGCTCGCCGCCGAGCTCGGGGTCGAATACGCCGAGGGCGACGATTTCCACCCCGCAGCGAACATCGCCAAAATGGCGGCGGGTATCCCGCTGGACGACGCGGACCGGGCGCCCTGGCTCGACCTGGTTGCCGCTTGGATGGGCGATAGAACCGAGCAAGGCGGCGTGATCACCTGCTCAGCGCTGAAACGCGCCTACCGCGACCGGTTGCGCGCCGCCGCACCCGACGCGTTCTTCCTGCATCTGGCCGCGCCCCGCGAAGAACTCGCGCACCGAATGACCGATCGCACTGGACATTTCATGCCGTCGAGCCTGCTCGATTCGCAGCTGGCCGCGCTCGAGCCGCTGGCCGGCGACGAGCGCGGCAGCACCGTCGACGCGACCCGCGACCCGGCCGAGCTGGCTCGCGAAACGTCGGCGGCACTGCGCGAGCTCTGACCTACGACTTGATCAGCTCGTCGGCGATCGCCCGGCTGAAGTCGTCGAGGTCGTCCGGATTACGCGACGTGATCAGCGCCCAGCCGTTCTCGGCCGAACGCACCACCGGCTGATCGACCCACCTGCCGCCCGCATTGGTGAGATCCGTGCGCAGCGAGAAGTACGACGTCAGCGTCTTGTCCGGGGTGAGCTCGGCCTCGACGAGCAGCCACGGCCCGTGGCAGATCGCGGCGATAGGTTTACCCGCGCCTGCGAACGCCTTGGCCAGTTCGACGGCGCGATCTTCGGCACGCAGCTTGTCGGCGTTGACGGTGCCACCGGGCACCACCAGCACGTCGAAATCGTCGACGTCGACGTCATCGAACGACGAATCCGGCTGCACCGTGACGTCCTTCTCGGTGTCGTGCTCGAAGGTCTGCACCTGCTCGTTCTTGGGCGCGGCGTGCACCACGGTGGCACCCCGCTGCTTCAACTCTTTCTGCGGAACAAGCAGCTCATCGCGCTCAACACCCGTGTTCGAAGTGATGATCAGTACGCGCGTCCCATTCAGGTCTTCCGGCATGGCCGACAACTCCCTTCCATCATTCGTCCCAGGAGTAGGCGTGCCGCGAATCCGGAAAGCTAAACCTCTACAGCCCGCCGAGTCGGGTGAGCACCTCGAACGCCACGTCGGCGCTGCGCCACAACGCGTCGATCTCGACGCGCGCCGCCGGGGCGAGCGCGGGATCGGTCAGCGCTAGTCCGTTGCCGAAAATCACCACGTTGGCACCCGCATCGGCGAGACGAAGCAGCTGTGGCGTGGCGACACCTTGACCGACGAGCAGGTCGAGGCCCTCGCCGACGAAGTAGAACCGCCACAGCGGGCCGAGGTCGCCGTGATAGATCTCCTTGGTCGCACTGACGATCAGCGAACCCTGCTGCGCGATCGCGTCGACGATCTTGAAGTAGTCGGGCGCATTGGCGGGTATGCCGTTGACCGCGGCCACCGCATAGGACAGATCGACGGACAGATGCGCGTCGTATCCGGCCATCGCGACGCGGGCCGGGGACAGGTCGCAGCGGCGGGCGAGGTCGAAGTAGTTGGCCCACTGCGGATCGGTCCGCGCACCGGTGAATTCGGCGTGCACGTTGCGCAGGAACCGGGACAGCAGTTCGAGACTGATTCGATGCGCCCACTCGGGATCGGCGAAGGCGGCCGGGTTGCGCTGCAACGGCATCACGGCGGCCTGCTCGACGGCATCGAGGCCGAGCGCGAAGACGCCGCGCAGATCCCGATGCTCGACGAGGATCTCGGTGAGCCGCCGATGCTGTTCGACGGCCTGTTCCAGCTGTTCCAGCGAGGAACCGGTGAGCGTGCTTGTGTCGGACAGCTCGGCGATCGAGGAGACTTCGGCGGGCGACAGCGCGGTGCCGCAGGCGGAGTCGACGACCGCGCCTGCCGGGCTCGCGCCGAACAGCGTGGCGCCGCCGAACAGCAGAGCCGAGACGAGGGCGAGCCGGATGGTGGTGATCATGTGCTGCTCCTACCTTCTTATTGTCCGGTGGGGCAGGTCCCGCCGGACACACTCTGCAGACAGATCCCGGAGATATCGGAGATCAGGAACCCCGCGCCGATGACCAGCGACCCGACCGCGATCACCCCGAACAAGCCGACCCACAGCAGGCCGGGCAGATGGGTGAGCCGAGCGAGTTGATCGGCGTCGGAGGCGACGTCCTCCTGATAACGGCTGCGTAGCTGGCGGGAGCGGCCGCGCTGCAATTCGAGCACCGGCCGCGCTCCGGCGAGCAGCAGGAGCCAGGCGCCGAGATAGGCGAAACCCGCCTGCAGCGTGTCGGTGCCGAACCAGGACACGGCGAACACGGTCGCGCCGACCACGAACACCGTCAGCATGCCGTAGACATTGCGCGTCATGATCAGCACCGCGGCCAGCAGCGCGATGGCCACCCACAGCATCAGCGTGATCCGGCTCGCGCCGAGCAGCGCGGCGAAGGCGAGCCCGAGCAGCGGCGGTCCCGGGTAGCCCGCCATGGTCGTGAGAATCATGCCGAGGCCGTAGGGTTTTCCGCTCGACACGGTGAGACCCGAAGTGTCCGAATGCAATCGGATGCTGTTGAGCCTGCGGCCGGTGAGCAGCGCGACCAGCGCGTGCCCGCCCTCGTGCGCGATCGTGACGATATTGCGGGTGAATCGCCAGAGGGGGGTGTATCCGACCAGCACGAGCGCGACCACGCCCGCGCCGGCCACCAACCACCACGGCGGCTGGGTTTGCGTTGTCGTCAAGCGGTCGACGATGGAGGTGCCACGCTCGACCCATTCGGCTCTGTCCACCGCCGCACCCTATCCGGCGTCGGACATCTCCGCTCGGAGCCGGCGCTTGTAGATCTTGCCCGCATCGTCGCGGGGGAGTTCGGCCACGATCCGCAGCGCCTTCGGCATCTTGTACGCGGCGAGGTGCCCGGCGAGGCCCGCGCGGATGCCGTCCTCGGTGAGCTCGGCGCCGGGTCGCGGAACAACTTGGGCGGCAACGGCTTCCCCGAGATCACCGTGGTGCGGGATACCGAACACCGCGACGTCCTCGACGCCCGTCAGTGCCATGATCGCGTTCTCGATCTCGGCGGGATAGATGTTCACGCCGCCGGAGATGATGATCTCGCTGGAGCGTCCGGTGAGATAGAGGTAGCCGTCGTCGTCGAGATAGCCGCGGTCGCCGACGGCGAGGAAGCCCGGTATCGGACTGTCGGTTTCGCCGGTGTCGTGCAGGTAGCGGAACTTCGGCCAGTAGTCGGCGCCGCGCACGAGGACCCGGCCGGTCTCGCCGGCGGGCAGCGGCTCGCCCGCGTCATCGACCACGACGACGGCCGCGCCGTCCGCCGGTCGGCCGACGCTGCCGGGATGCGCCAGCCACTCGCTCGCGGAGATCCAGGTGATGGTGCCCGCTTCGGCACAGCCGTAGTACTCGACCAGCGCGTCCCCGAACCACTCGATCGCGGCCTGCTTCACCGCGGGCGGGCACGGCGCCGACGAGTGGATGACGTGGGTCAGACTGGAGACGTCGTAGCGGCCGCGCACGTCCGCGGGCAGCGAGAGCAGCCGGGACAGCATGGTCGGCACCACCTTGGCCTGGGTGACCCGGCGCTCGTCGACGATGCGCAGGAACTGTTCGGCGTCCCAGCGCGGCATGATGGTGATGTTGGTGCCAACCCGTAGCGCCAGCGTCGCGATCCCGTTCGGGCTCGCGTGATACAGCGGCCCGGGGATCACCGCATGCCCGCGTGGGGTGAGGCCGAGCCGCTTGGCCGCGCTACCCGCGATCGATAACCACTGATGTGGCGTCATCCGTTCGCGCAGTACGCCTTTGGGGCGGCCGGTGGTGCCGGAGGTGTAGATCAGGCCGGTGGAGTCGTCGCGGGAGCCTTCGATGCGCCCGAGCGGCTCGGGATGGGCATCGAGCCACTGCTCCAGGGTCGCGTGCCTGCCGGTCGGCTTCGCCAGCGCCGCGTCGAGGCCCGCCTCGGCGAGTAATTCGCTCGGCATCTCGATCTCGAGAATGGTCGTATCGTCTTGTGGCGCAGCCTGTTCGACTATGTCGATGAACTCGGTGTGCGCGATGATCAGCCGCGCGTCGCTGTCCACCAGCACGTGCGCGACCTCGGGCACCTGCCACCCGGTATTGATCGGCACCGAATTCGCCCCGCACACCGCGATGGCCAGGGAAACCTCGACGAACTCGATATCGTTGCGAACCATCATCGCGACCCGGTCGCCCGGCCGAATCCCCGCCCCGGCTAGCGCGGCAGCTAACCGTCCCGCCCGCTGATGCGCCTCGGCCTGCGACCGCACCCGGCCCGCGCAAGTAATGGTTGGAGTTGAAATGCTGCCCAAAGCATCGCCCATGATTCGCAGTCTGCCACTTCCTCAGCTACCTGGTAGCGCAAGCTGGGTCACGAGGTTTTGGTCAGGATTCCCGCCATGTCGCCGATGACGCTGTCGGTCCGATAAGACAGCGTGCCGTCGGGGAGTAGCTTGACGTGCGTTGTGTTGCCGTCGTCGTTGCAGCCGCCGGCGTCCTCGGTGAGTCGCGCGGTCAGCGTGAGTTCCTCGGCAGCGGCGGCCGTCAATGTCTCCGCTCGGCCGCATGTCGTGCCGGAGACTTTTCCGGTGTTGGACGAGCTGCCGAGTTCCTCGCCGACCGTGCCCGCGTTCAGGGTCAGCACGATATCGAAGCTGGTGATGTGGTCTTTGGCTACGCCTTTCCACTCGCCGACAAACGCGTCCGGCAATTCCGCAGCGGGACCGCCCGGCGTCGAGGCCGACCGATCGGAGGCGCCGTTGGAGCCGGTGAACTGCTGGGTTATCACGAAGGCGGCGGCCGCTATAACGAGGCACAGCGCCACTGCACCGGCAATCAGCGCGGCACGACGGCGGGGGCGTTGGCGGATGGGCGGTGATGCGGAGTGTGCCGCCGGTTGCTGGTAACCGTATGAGACATCTTGCGGCCCAGGTGCCTGCTGGTAGCCGTGCTGCCCAGCTGACGGCGGCGTGTACGAACTATCTTGCGACCCATAAAGATACGGCTGACCCCCGGTATCAGGCGCGCCCTGCCACCACGATCGCGGCGTGACATCCGGTTGACCGGCTCCGGGGAGCCCGGTGGCGGTCCGCACGTTCGGATCTGTGAACGGCCGCACCACCGTTTCGGCGGTCCGCGTCGGCTGCGCGGCGTTGCCCAGTGCGCCGGGCACATCGGAGGGTCCGGAGTCCAGATCGAGCAACTGCACCGCGCGCCTGCTGACCTCTTCCAGCGCGGGGCCGGGGAGCCAGCCGCCGCGACTGGGCAGGCCGAGGGCGGTCAGGTCGGCGATGATGCGTTCGGGGGTCGGGCGGGCGGCGGGGTCCTTGGCGAGGCAGGCCGCGATGAGCGGACGCAGCCGATCCGGCACCGCGTCGAGCCGGGGCTCCTCGTACACCACCCGCCACAGCATCTGCACCATCTCGCCGATCCCGAACGGGCCATGCCCGGTGGCCGCGAACACCAGCACCCCGCCGAGGGCGAACACATCGGTGGCCGGGCCGACCGGATCGCCGGTCACTTGTTCCGGGCACATGAATCCCGGTGAGCCGATGACCTTTCCGGTGGTGGTGAACTGGCTGTCGTCGATCGCGCGGGCGATGCCGAAGTCGATCACCTTGGGGCCGTCGAGGGCGAGCAGCACGTTGGACGGCTTGAGGTCGCGGTGCACCAGGTCGGCGGCGTGCACGGCGACCAGGGCCTCGGCCAGCCCGTGCGCGAGCACCAGCAGCGAGTTCTCCGAGAACGGCCCGTACTCGTCGACGGCTTCGGTCAGCGAGAAGCCTGCCACGTAACCCGTTGCCAGCCACGGCGGGTCCGCGTCGACGTCGGCGTCGAGGACCGGCGCGGTGCACTGCCCGCCGACCCGCCGGGCCGCGGTCACCTCACGCCGGAACCGTTCGCGGAATTCGTTGTCGCCGACCAGGTCCGGCCGGATCACCTTGACCGCTACCGTGCGACCACCGGCATTGCGTCCCAGATACACCCGGCCCATGCCGCCCGCACCGAGCACGCCGAGTAGCCGGTAGCCGCCGATCCGCGTCGGATCGTCTGCGCCGAGCGGTCGCATCGCGATGCTGGTTCCCTTCGAGTGTCGAACATCGAAAGGTTACCTACTGCTCGACGCCGTGTCTGTGCTCGGCACCGGCGCCGGGCGGTCTTGCCGCACGTACCTGGCCAGCAGATAGGCCGCGATCGCGGCGGGGATGTTCATCAGCACCCCATACACCGCGCCCGGGACTGCCATCGCGTCGTTGTGCAGCACGGATCCCGCGATGGCGATCGCGATCGCGCCGTTGTGGATGCCGATCTCCATGGCCGAGGCGATCGCCTGATCGGCGTCGACCCGGAACAGCCGCGGCACGAAATACCCGACGGCCAGACTGATCACGGCGAATATCAGGCTGAGCGTGGCCAGTTTGCCGATGTTTTCGGTGAGCGTGCTGAAGTTCTTCGCCACGGCCGCGAGCACGACCAGCGCGAGCACCACGATCGAGAGGATCTTGACGTTGCCGCGCATCCGTTCGGCCCACCCGGTGAACCGGTGCTGCACCCACATGCCGATCGCGACGGGCACCAGCACGATCGCGAACACCTGTGCGAACTTGTCCGGCCGCAACCCGAACGACCCGTCACCGTCCAGGAATTGGCTGTACGCGAACGCGACGATCAGCGGCATGGTGAACACGGCGAGCACCGAATTGATCGCGGTGAGCGTGATATTCAGCGCGACGTTGCCGCCCGCGATGTGGCTGAACAGGTTCGCCGACGGCCCGCCCGGCGACGCGGCGAGCAACAGCATGCCAACGGCCAGCGCGCCTTCGAGCCGGAACAGGTAGATCAGGCCGACGCAGACGGCGGGCAGCAGCACCATCTGGCAGAGCAGCGCGATCACCGCCGCCTTCGGGTAGCGCAGCACCCTGGCGAAATCGGCTACGGCCAAGGTCAAGCCGAGTCCGAACATCACCAAGGCCAGGGCCAGCGGCAGGAACACCGCGAAAATCGTTGACCCCACCGGGGATCTCCTCTCAGCCGAACATTCGGCCTACCCACGGCCGACACCGAGCGTCGACGTTATCGGCGTATGACGCCGGTCGCCAGCCCAATAACTGAGGGGTCAGCCGCCGTCGGGTTACCCGGTGACGACCGCGCCCTCGGCGGCCGATCGGCGCGCGGCTTCCAGCACCCGCAGTGTGGCGACGGCGTCGCGCGGGTCGACCGGGACCTTGCCGCCGTCGAGCAGGGCGGCGGCAAGCTCGGCGTAGAAGGCGGGGTAGTTGCCCGCGATCGTGGGAACCGGCTCGACGGCGGGGTCGGCGCCGAACGTACCCCAGTGCTCGGATTCGACTGTGCCCCATGGCTTGCCGTCGTCGGGGCGGCGGCCGTCCCGGAGCGCGCTCTCTTGCGGATCGAGGCCATAGGTGACGTAGGCCGCTTGCGAGCCGAGCACCCGGAATCGTGGACCCAGTTGCGGCGCAACGGCACTCATCCACAGGTGTGAGCGGACGTCCGAGGTGTGGGTGAGCGCGAGAAAGGCGTCGTCGTCGGTCTGCACGCCGGTGCGCCGGTGATTCAGTTCGCAGTACACCGATGCCACCGGCCCGAACAGCGTGAGCGCCTGATCTATGAGGTGACTACCGAGGTCGAAGAGCAGCCCGGCGCCGTCGGCCGCGCCGCCCACTTCTCGCCAGCCGCCCTTCGGCACCGGGCGCCAGCGCTCGAATCGGGACTCGAAGCGCCGCACCGCACCGAGCCGCCCTGCCGCGATGAGGGCACGTCCGGTCAGGAAGTCGCCGTCCCAGCGACGATTCTGGAACACCGTGAGCGCGAGACCGGCCTGCTCGGCTCGCTCGACCAGGTCAGCGCCCTCGGCGACCGTCACCGCGAACGGCTTGTCGACCACGACCGGAAGTCCTGCGTCCAGCGCCTGCGCGGCGAGCGGCGCGTGGGTGCGGTTGGGCGTCGCGATGACAACGAGGTCGATGCCGGAAGTGTCCGCGAAGAGTTCGTCGGTACTGGCCACGACCCGAACGCCAGGGTGTTCGCGTTCGGCCTGGGCGGCACGTTCGGGGGAGGAGGTGACCACCACCGCGACCCGCATGCGCGGTTCGGCGGCGATCAGCGGAGCGTGGAAGACCGACCCGGCCAACCCGTACCCGACTACAGCGACGTCCAGGCTCATGGCTCGACGCTAGCGGATCGTCCCAGGAATCCGGCCCATGTTCGGCGGCCGCTGAGTGGAATCCCTTCGTTTCGCACCTGAGGGCCCTCCCGCAACTGCGAAGCAACCCTTAGCCTCGCTTACGAACTGTGCCCGGTGGTTGCCGGGTGTCGCCGCCGACCGCTGCTGCTTCCATTCGGAACTATCTATGCCACACCGCTTCTCGCCATCGGGCCGCCGCGTACGAGCCCGGTTTACGCCGTATTCTCCTCTGAAATATCAGCAATTATTCAGCAAATCTGAGAGCAATCCTAAAGCGTTTCCTATCGGGCAAATCGGAAATGTCGACGCGTGACAGAGGTCACCAGGCCGCATTTCTGCGGTGCATATTTCTAATAGTTACCGCGGATTCACGCGGCCTGAAGTGGTGCTTTACGGAATATTTGCAATACGTCAGATGACCTGCGGCGAACTGCCTTCAGTTGGTCGATTCGCGGTTAGCTGTCGAAATACTGGCGGGCCTGACCTACCGTGTGAAACGGCGCTTAGTCAATGCTGATACGGCGTTCTATATCGCCCCTTCTCGCAGACCCAACGGAGGCCGCACATGCGTGTGCCGCTGATTACGGTGAAGAAAACTCGAACCGAAATGACGTCCCGGATACCGGGCAAGGTGGTGCCGCGCCTGTCCACCGACATGCTCGTCAAGCTGCCAACCACGGTTGCCAGGCCAGGGTTTGCTCCGCGTAGCCTGACCACCGGCATCCTGCACCTGGGTTGCGGTTCGTTCCACCGGGCCCACCAGGCCCTGGCCACCCAGCACGCGATGAACGAGACCGGCGATCCGCGCTGGGGCATCGCCGCCGTAGCGATCAACCGCGCGACCGTCGTCGACGCGCTGCGGGCACAGGACCACCTGTACACCACGCTGCTGCACGAGGACGGGCGGGCGCGGGTGGAAGTGGTCGGCTCGATCACCGAGGCCGTACACGCCCCGACGGACCTGATCGGGGTGCCACAGCGCATCGCCGACCCGCGCGTCAAGATCGTCACGCTCACCGTCACCGCCAGCGGTTACTGCGTTTCGCCGGTCACCGGGCGGTTGGAGGTGGACTGCCCAGGCGTCCGCCACGACCTGCGCTCACCGACCAGGCCGATCACCCCGATCGGCATGCTCGCGCAGGGCCTCGAGCTGGTCCGCCGCCGAGGCGGCACCCCGCCGGTGGTCATCAGCTGCGACAACCTGTGCGCGAACGGCAGCACGCTGCGCCGCGCGGTCATCGATTTCGCGTTGCTGCGCGACGATCATCTGGCCGAGTGGATCGCCAGGCACGTGCAGTTCCCGAACAGCGTGGTGGACCGCATCGTGCAGCCGACCGCGCCCACCGACGCCGCGGTGGCCCGCAATTGGCTCGGCGGCATCGAGGATCTCGCGCCGGTCTCGGCCGAGCCGTTCATGACCTGGACGATCGAGGATTTCGACGGCGAGCGCCCGCAGTGGGAACTCGGCGGCGCCCAATTCGTCTCCAACGTCAAGGATTACGAGCTCGCCAAGCTGCGCCTGCTCAACGGGACGCACATGCTGCTCGCCTACCTCGGCGGGGTGGCCGGTCACCGCACCATCGCCGAGGCGACGGCAAATCCGGCGCTCGCCGCGCTGGCCCGGCAGTTCATGCTGGACGAGCAGGGGCCGACGCTGGCCCTCGGTACGCCCGAATTGCGCAGGACCGTCGACGATTTGATGCGTCGCTTCCGCAATCCGGCTATCGCGCAAGACATGACGCGGATCGGCCGCAACGGCTCGGACAAGATGATGCCGAGGGTCGTCGACGCGCTGCGCGACAACATCGAGGCGGGTAGGCCGACCCCCGGCGCGACCTTGCTGATCGCCGCGTGGATTCGCTGGTTCACCGCGAGCCAAGCGCCCGGCGCGGTGATGGAGCTGATCGACCCGAGGGAAGATTCGCTCGCGGTGCTGGTTGACAGCGATCCGCACCGCTGTGCGCAGGCGTTCTTGCAGCGCACCGATATTTTCGGCACGCTACCGGAACTGGAGAACGTGCAGCGGCAGGTCGGTGACGCCCTGGCCGAGATCAGCCGCGACGGTGTCGAGGCCGCGGTCCGGCGCCGGTTGGCGCCGCAATCGGAAGGGAGTAACGGGTGAACGCCGAAAGTCCGGTTCGCGCGGTCGTCTTCGATATGGACGGCCTGCTGATCGACTCGGAAAGCCTGGCCATGGAGTCATTGGTCAGCGCGGGCACCGAGCTCGGCTACGAGATGTCGTTCGAGTTCTGCCGCAGCATGATCGGCGTGCCCGCCGATCGCTGCCGGACGCTCGCCGCGGCCGCGTACGGCCGGGGTTTCCCGTTGGAGGAGTACTTCGACCTGCACGACGTGCACCTGCGTCAGCTCGTCGACAGCGGCAGGCTGACGACCAAGCCGGGCGCGGTGGCGTTGCTCGACGCGCTGGAGGCGCAAGGGGTGCCGAAGGCGATCGCCACTTCGTCGTCGCGCGACCGTGCCGATCACCATCTGCAACTGGCCGGGATCGCCGACCGGTTCGAGGTGGTGGTGACGCGGCAGGACGTGACCAAGGGCAAGCCGGACCCCGAGCCGTACCTGAAGGCGATGGCCGCCCTCGGTGGCGAGACGGAAACGACACTCGCGCTGGAGGATTCGACCAACGGCCTGCGCGCGGCGTGCGCCGCCGGGCTGCGCTGCATCCTCGTCCCCGATCTGGTGCGGCCGACCGAGGAGTCCCGGCGGCTCGCGCACCGGCTGTATCCGGACCTACATCAGGTGATCGAATACCTCGCGGTGGCCAATGCGCCGTCGACCGCGTCGACCGCGTCGACCGCCTAGGCTGATCCGAGCTAGATCGAATCTGTCGGCGGACCTGAAGAGGATCTTTCGTGGTGCGGATAGCTCGGCCCGTGGTACTGGTGTGTGCTGGACTCGTCATGATGGCTGCCGGATGTGCCGATGACGGTGACCGTGGGTCATCGGAGACCCACGGTCACAATGCGGCCCCGACAACGGCGAGCATGCCCCCGGCATGCGGTGTCGACTTGACGGCGCAGGTGATTCAATCCGCCATCGCGGCGCTGCCCGCGGAGCCGGTCACGCAGGCACCGTGGTCGGTCGACGCGCGGGGGTTCGAGGGCAACTTCGATCCGTGCGCCACCTTGTCCACCGTGATCGTCACGGTCGAGGGCGCGACCGGGAGTTCGCCGAACCAGGCCTTGCTGTTCCACAAGGGTGCGTACCTCGGCACCGCGACGCCGGAGGCGCACGGGTTCACGTCGCTGGACGTCGACCGCACCACCGACGACACCGTCGGGTTGGCCTACAAGACGCCGGGCAGCTGCAACGCCTGCGCCGACGGCACCGTCACCCGCGTCCAATTCCATTGGGAGGGACAGCAAGTGCGGATGATCGGGACGCCGCCGAAATAGGCGCGCGCCGCCCGGTGTCAGTGCTGTTGTGCCGCAGGAGGTTCCGGATCCGTCGCCCAGCGCTGCACCCAAACCTGTAGCGGCGCGAGCGCCGCGACGAGGTCGAGGCCGTCCGCGCTGAGCTGATAGCCGTTGGGTTCCGCGACGACCACCCGCGCCTCCCGGAGTTCGCGCAGCCGATCGTTGAGCACGCTGGCCGACACTCCACCGCACAGCGCCTGCAACTCGCGGAACGTCACCGCCCGCCCGTCGCGCAATTCCCACAGCGCGCGCAGTGCCCACCGCCTGCCGAGCAGATCCAGCAGCACCATGATCGGCCGCCCGGTCCGCGACCCGCGCACCGGCCTGCCGATCACCGGGGTCTTGTCTGCTTCGGATTCCGAAGCTACCATCGTCACCGTCCTTGCTTTGGATTTCGAAGCAAGAGTACCCGTCATCGCTGGAAGTATGAGGATTGACCGTGAGTGACACCCCGCGCATCGCGCCACTGAGTCCGCCGTACGCTCCGGAAATAGAGGCGCAGCTGCTCAAATGGATGCCGCCGGGCTCGGCCACCGAGCCCCTGGTGCTGTTTCGCACCCTCGCCCGCCACGATGACCTCTTCGGCCGAATGCGCCCCCTCGGCGCGGGCATCCTCGGCCACGGCCGCGTGCCACCCCGCGACCGCGAAATCGTCATCCTCCGCACCTGCGCCCGCGCGAACGCCGAGTACGAATGGGGCATTCACGCGGTCCTCCAGGCCGTCGAAGTCGGGTTGACCCCCGGGCAAATCGAGGCGACGGCCATCGGCACGCCCGACGACCCCGCGTGGTCGGCAGGCGACACCGCACTGATCCGGTTGGTCGACGAAATACACGACACCGCAACAATTTCCGACACTCTCTGGTCCGATCTGCACACCTGCTATCCTGCCGACCAAATCCTCGAACTGATCACCATCACCGGCTGGTACCGCCTACTGAGCACGGTGATCAACACCGCCCGTATCGAACATGAGCCCTGGGCCCGCCGCTTCCCGGCATGAACTGATTCTTGACTTGTTGTCGCGACAACGGATACCGTTGTCACAACAACAACTAGGGAGCGTCATGTACGTCATTTCCGAAGAAGCGATGATCACCGGAGCGATCGCGTCGATCTGGCAGACCGCCACCGATGTCGCGCACTGGGCCGACTGGGACCCACACGAAGAGAAGGCCCGCATCGACGGGCCGTTCGCGCCTGGCACCAAGGGCTGGGTGAAGCCCAAAGGCGCACCGGCGGGTCCGTTTACGATCACCGCCGTCGACGAGGGCAGTTCATGGACCAGCGAAGCGGGCATCCCGTTCGGCAAGATCCGCGGCCACTACACCTACACGCCGGTCGGCGCGGGCGCCGTGCGGGTGGTCAAGCGAATGGAGATACACGGCCCGTTCCGCCCGATCTTCCGGCTCATCTGGGAGAAGGGCATTCGCTCCGACATGCTCCTGAGCTTCGCCGCCCTCGAACATGAGGCGCAGCGCCGACGCGCGGCGGACGCCGCCCATGCCTGAGCCGCAAGGCCCGCTGCAGAGCCCCGGCTTCTGGCTGCACCACGCCGCCTTGGAATGGCGCGCCACCGTCGAGCGAAACCTGCGCCCTCTCGGCCTGACCCTGACCCAGTTCAACCTTCTCGCGTCCGCGGGCTGGCTCGCCCGCCACGGCGACCTGCCCACCCAGCAGCAGGTCGTCGACATGGCCGGCGCCGACCGCATGATGGGCTCCCGGGTAATCCGCGCATTGGCGGACCGCGGCCTCCTCACCCGGATCGCCGACCCTGCCGATGCCCGCATCCTCCGCATCGAAGCCACCGCGGCAGGCAAGGACGTGGCACGTCGCGGCATCCAGCTAGTCGTCGACACCGACGCCGAGATCTTCGGCCCCGACAGCGCGGACCTCACGGAACGCCTGCAATCTATTGCCGCCCAACGTATCCCGAACCTCGACCACGACTGACGCCAGGATCTCAACGTTCCGATCTCGCCTCGCGGGGAGCCGCCGAGTACTCCTGCTCGGGGCGCCCGGTGCTGCCGTAGCGCAGGCTCATGCGCAGGACGCCGGTGCCTACGAGGGTGGCCAGGTAGCGCTGGGCGGTGGCGCGGGAGATGCCGATGGCGGTGGCTACTTCGCCGGCGGAGAGGGGCGTGCCTGCTTCTAGGATCGAGTGCAGGACAAGGTCTTTGGTGGGTGAGGTGACGGTAGTGGGGGTGCTGGTCGTGGCGCCGGGCGGGCGCAGGGCTTGCAGGGCGGCGTCTACTCGGGCGTTGTCCACCTGGGGTGTGGTGAGGATGCGGCGGTAGCGGGCGTAGGCGGCTAGGCGGGCGGCGAGTTCGGTGTGCGGGAACGGTTTGACGAGGAAGGCGAGCGCTCCGGCGGACAGCGCGGCACGGACGGCGCCGCTGTCCGTGGAGGCCGTCAGAACCATGGCATCGCAACGCAATTCGCGGACGAAGTCGATGCCGGAGCCGTCGGGAAGGTAGACGTCCACCAGGGCTAGGTCGACCGGTCCGGCCGCCAGTATGTCGCGGGCGGTGGCCAATGTGTTGGCGGTACCCGCGACGGTGAAACCCGCGATGGAGTCGACTATTCCGGCATGCAGGTTTGCGACACGGAAGTCGTCGTCGACGACGAGAACGGTTAAGTCTGATGGAGCCATGACACCTTGCTGTCTACGAGCACTTCGGGAATGCGGGCATTGAATTCGGCACCGGTCAGCGGGGGAGTGCCACCGCGCGGACTGGCTAGTCGGACGTCGCCGCCGTGGTTGCGGGCGATCTGCCGGATCAGCGCGAGGCCGACGCCGCGGCCGCCGGGCACGTCGCCGCTGTCGCGGGTGGAGGTGCCTTCGGTGAACAGCACATCGATCAGCTCCGGCGCGACACCGTCACCGCTGTCCGCCACCACGATGTGCAGCGTCGAATCTTCCTGCACCAGTTCGACTTCCACCTGCTTGATCGGATGATCCGAGGCGCGCACCGCCTCGATCGCGTTGTCGAGCAGATTGCCGAGCACGGTCGTCACGTCGACGGGATCGACGAGGCTGCCGTCCACCCAGGTGTTCGGGCCGAGGACCAGTTCGACGCCGCTTTCGCGCGCGTGCGCCGCTTTCGCCGCGAGGAACGCTTGTAGATAGGCATCGTGGATGGCGTCGATGCCGGGCGCGGCCGCGCCGAGCGGACCGGCGCCGATCATCTCGTCGATCGAGCGCGACGCCTCCTCGGTGCGTCCGCCGTGCAACAGCCCGCTGATCAGGTGCATCTTGTTGGAGAACTCGTGCCGCTGCGCGCGCAACACCGTGCTCATCGACTGCACGGCGTCGAGCTGGCGGGTCAGCGCCTCCACGTCGGTGCGATCCCGCACGGTCAGCACCGCGCCCAGATCGCGGCGGTCCCGATGCACCGGCCGCGCCGCGACGACGACGATGTGCGAACCGACCGTCGCCGACGCGGGCTGCTCGTCGAGCCCGCGGAACACCTCTAGGACCCGCGGCGTGAGCCCGATCTCGTCGACCGGCCGCCCGATGTCCGCGCCGATCCCGAGCAGCCTGCGCGCCTCGTCATTGACAAACGTTGTGCGCCAAGAAGAGTCGACCGCTAGCACGCCACGGCCGATGCCGTGCAACACCGCGGCCTGACCGCGCACCAGCTCGGCGAGTTCGGCGGGCTCCAACCCGAGCGTCAGACCGCGCCAGCGCCGGGCGAGCAGCATGGATCCCGCGATCCCGACCAGCAGCGCGGCACCCACGAGCAGACCCGCCGTCCGCAGATCGTCGAGCAACTGGTCGCGCACCGCGTCGGTGGCGATGCCGACGCTGACCGCGCCCACGATGCGATCCGAACCAGGTTCGAGGACAGGGACTTTCGCCCGCACCGAGTCGCCGAGCGTGCCGCGCTCCTCGGCGATCACCTCGCGCCCGGCGAGCGCGCCCGAGGGATCGGTGCTCACATGCTCGGTGAGCCGCGCCGCGTCCGGATGCGCAAGCCGGATCCCGGAATCGTCGGTGATCACCACGAACAAGGCGTCGGTTCGCTGCGTCGTGTCCACGGCGATCCGCTCCAGCGGCCCGGCGGCCAGCCGCTCGCGCAGCTGCGGGTCGGCGCTGATGGCACCCGGCGCGTACTTGGTCACCTCGTCCCGGACCACTGGGTCGGCGGCGACGGTGCGCGCGATCGCGAGGGCGCGCTGGCCGTACCCGTCGCGCAAGCGTTGGTCGCTGAGGTAGCCGAAAACGGCGAAGGCGACGCCGAGGGTCAGGGTGACCACCACGATCTGCAGCAGCAGAACTTGAGTCCTCAATCGCACGGCAGGCGCGCCCTCATTCGCCATTGCCGCAGCATAGACCACTGCCCAGGGGTGAGCAGAATGCGCAGAACCAGCGAATCGGCACTTTGCACGGCTTGTGCGCACAAGCTCCGCCGTGTGACCGGGGACACGTACGTTCGCTCTACCTCGATCTCGCAGGAGCAAGCACCATGAACCACCCACTCATCGAGCTGCGGAGCGCAACGAAGCGTTTCCCCGGCACCGGGGGCGGCATCCACACCGCCGTCAAGAACCTCGACCTGGAGGTCCGCCCCGGCGAATTCGTTTCCGTGGTCGGCCCGACCGGCTGCGGCAAGTCGACCACCCTGTCCCTGGTCTCCGGGCTCGAGCCCGCCTCGGCCGGCCGGACGCTGGTGCGCGGCAAGGACGTCGACGGCATCCCCGACGGCATCGGCTACATGTTCCAGCAGGACGCCGTGCTGCCGTGGAAGTCCGTGCTGGACAACGTCGCCCTCGGCCCGCGGCTGCGTGGCGCGTCGAAAACCGAAGCGCGCGAGAAGGCTTCGGTCTGGGTGCACAAGGTCAGCCTGGCCGGGTTCGAGACCTACTACCCGCATCAGCTGTCCGGCGGCATGCGCAAGCGCGTCGCGCTGGCGCAGACGCTGGTCAACGATCCGGAAATCCTGCTGATGGATGAGCCGTTCAGCGCGCTCGACGTGCAGACCCGCCAGCTCATGCAGGATGAACTGCTGCGCGTGTGGGCGGGGACCAACGCCGCGGTCATCTTTGTCACCCACGACCTGGAGGAGGCGATCGTGCTGGCCGACCGGGTCGTCGTGATGACGGCGAGCCCGGCGACGGTGTGCGGCAACTTCACCGTCGGCCTCGATCGGCCACGCGATGTCGAAGAGGTGCGGCTCACCACCGAGTTCCGCGATATCTACAAAGAGATTTGGGAAACGCTGCGCGATGAGGTCGATGCGGCTCGAGCCAAGGGAGCCTCCCGTGTCGCATAACGTCCTCGAAAAGGGTTCTGCCGCTTCGCCGGTGCCGGAGAACGAGACCGAGGAGCAGATCCTCACCCGGGTGCGCACCAACGCCCGCCGCGCGCGCATCCGCACCTGGGGCCTGCGATTGGCCCTGATCGCACTGTGGCTCGGCTCGTGGGAGCTCACCGCCTCATTGTGGATCGATCCGTTCTTCTACTCCAAGCCCACGCTGATCTGGGACCGGTTGGTCGAATGGTTCACCGAGGGCACCCAATTCGGCACGATCTGGCTGCAGATATTCACCACCGTCGAGGAGGCCGTGCTCGGCTTCCTGATCGGCGCGGTCGCCGGTGTCGTGCTCGGCACCCTGCTCGGCCGGAGCCGGTACTGGGCCGACGTGCTCGCGCCATTCATCAAGGCGCTCAACGCGGTACCGCGCATCGTGCTCGCCGCGCTGTTCATCATCTGGTTCGGTCTCGGGCTCAGCTCGAAGGTCGCGACGGTGGTCGTGCTGGTGTTCTTCGTGGTGTTCTTCAACGCCTTCACCGGTGCCCGCGAGGTCGACGGCAACGTCATCAACAACGCGCGCATCCTCGGTGCGAGTAAGCGCCAGGTGCTCACCGCGATCGTGCTGCCCAGCGCCACCACCTGGATTCTGTCCAGCCTGCACACCGCGTTCGGCTTCGCCCTGATCGGCGCGGTGGTCGGTGAATACGCCGGTGCCAGTAAGGGTTTGGGCTTGCTGATCAGTAACGCCCAGGGCACCTTCGATTCGGCGGGCATCTACGCGGGCATGATCATCATCACGGTGATCGCCTTGCTCGCGGAGTGGGCGATCGGTTTCGCCGAGGGCAAGCTGCTGAAATGGCGTCCTTCGCAAGCGCAGTCGAGCCACGGGATCTGAGTGATGAAGTACATCAAGAACTCTGGGATCGTCGTTCTCGCCATCGCGGCGCTACTGCTGGTCACCGGCTGCCGCGAGTCACGCACCATTCCCATGTCCAACGGGCGGCCACAGATCACCATCATGGTCGGCGGACTGGAGAAGGTGATCTACCTGCCCGCCATGCTCACCAAGCAACTCGGCTTCTTCGAGAAGAACGACATCGACGTCTCGCTGCTCGGCGAACAGTCCGGCGCGAATGCCGAAACAGCGTTGCTGACCGGCGATGTGCAGGCCGTGGTCGGTTTCTACGACCACACCGTCGACCTGCAGGCCAAGGAGCAGTGCCTCACCTCGGTGGTGCAGTTCGCCGATGTGCCCGGCGAGGTGGAGTTGGTGGCCAAGGCTGATGCGGACACCGTCAAATCGGTGAAGGATCTGCGTGGTCGCAATCTCGGCGTCACGTCGTTCGGTTCCTCCACCGACTTCCTGACCCAGGCGCTCACCGGAATCGAAGGCATGACCACCGCGGACTACACCCGGGTGCGCGCCGGTGCGGGCCAGACCTTCATCGCGGGTATGAACCACAACGGCATCGACGCCGGTATGACCACCGATCCGACGGTGGCGCAGATGGTCAACTCGGGCGAGGCCGAAATACTGGTCGACATGCGCACCGAGGCCAGCACCCGTGCCGCCCTCGGCGGGCTGTACCCGGCGAGCTCGCTGTACATGCGCTGCGAAACCGTGGAGTCGCACCCGGACATCGTCCAGAAGTTGGCGTCGGCCTTCGTGCAGACGCTGCAGTGGATCAAGAAGCACACGCCGGAGGAGATTGCCGCCAAGATGCCCTCGCAGTACGCGAACGCGGGCAAGGACCTCTACATCCAATCCATTCGTGACTCGATCGGCATGTTCAATGGTGACGGTCTGATGAAAGCCGAAGGGGCGGAGAACGTCTTGAATATTCTCGGCAAGTATTCGCACAATGTGGCGCCGGTGCGGGACCGGATCAAGTTGGACAAGACCTACACCACGAAGTTCGTGGAGGAGGCGCTGCGCACCAATCAATAGCGATGCAGCACTTCGGGTCCCGCGCTGAATCATGGCGCGGGACCCGAAGTCGTGGACTCTACAGTTGCAGAAGCTGGACATCGATGATGGTGTACGGACGTCCGGACCCATCGGAATTCGTGGTGTACGGCGGCACGATGACCGGATCTTCCTGGCCGGTCGAGGCGACCACCGTGTATGGCCCCGACCAGATACTCACCACGCCGTTGATGGTGCTCGTCCAGGACTGGCCGGTGCCCTCGAAGCAGAGGAAGAAGCCGTTCGTGATGAATTCCAGCAGGGCCCGAGCGTAACTAGGTTTGCTGGATCGTGGCAAGCAGCCTGGCAGCACCTGGCAGTCTGCCGACTTGCTGAAGGCAGTCGACGTCCATCAGCCGCGGTCGCGGAGAAACGCCGATCGGCTACCGTCGAGTAGGTGACGAGCCTTCCACGAAGTGGTGCTGCCATCGCTGCTCCGGTCGCGTTGCCGCCGCGCCGAACGGTTGAGTTGCCCGACGGCTCGAGCGTCGACGTCCGGTTCGTGCCTGGGGACCCTCCGATCCTCTTGCTACATGGCTGGGCATTGACGGCGGATGTGAACTTCTGTCACCTGATGCGACCTGTCGCCGACGAATACGGCTTGGTCGCGATGGACATGCGGGGGCATGGTCGGGGATTGCCGTTGGGCCCGGGGGACCGGTTCGACATTGCGCAGTGCGCGGATGACGCGGCCGTCGTGTTGGATGCGCTCGGTATCGATCAGGTGGTGGTGTGCGGGTATTCGCTGGGCGGGCCGGTCGGCTTGGAGTTCGCTCGGCGACACCGAGATCGGGTGCGCGGGTTGGTATTCGAGGCGACCGCGATGGCGTTCGACAGTACCGAGGACAAGATCGGGCGGGTATTTTTCCGGGGCCTGCGGCCGTTCGCGCATCGCAGTGGCGGGATCGGCCGGTCGGTACCGTTGTCTTATTTCTGGAAGGCTCGAATCAAGTCCGATGAGGTCGCGCGGCTGTGGCCGTGGCTGCGGGCGGAGTTGGGGCAGTGTCACCCGCGGGTGATCGTCGACGTGATTCTCGCCGAGTATGTGTTCGATTTCCGGCCGCACGCGTCGGAGCTCGCCGGATTGCCGACGGCAGTGGTGGTGACCACGCGAGACGGTGCGGTGCCGCCCAAAGATCAGCGTGAATTGGCCGCTCTGCTCGAGGCCACGGTGATCGAACTCGACGCCGCACACGATGTTTTTCTTACCGACCCGGCGAAATATGTCGCGGCGACGCGATCGGCGATCGATGAAGTCCTGAACTGATCCCACTGCCGCGCGGCTGGAAAAGCCTTGCGCGGCAGCGGGATTGCGTTACGTTCAGCCGTTCGCCGGCGCGGTCTCTTTCTCCTTGAGCTCGGCCTTCCATTCGCGGAAGCCCTCTTCGGTGCGTCCGCGCCGCCAGTAGCCGGAGATCGAATTCGCCCACTCGGCGGACACGCCGCGTTCCCGGCGGACGTAGCGGCGCATGTCGTGCATGACGGCCTGCGCCTCGCCGTGGATGAAGACCTGCACCTGGCCGTCTTTCCACGGTGCGTTGCGGACACTCTCGGCGAGCGCTTCGCCCGGTGCCTGGCTGCCGCGGTGCAGCCAGGTGAGTTCGATACCGTCGGGCTTGCGCAGCGGCAGCTCGTCGTCGGGTCCGGCGACCTCGATGAACGCGTAGCCGACAGCCGTCGAATCCATCGCCTCGAGTGCGGCGGCGATGGCGGGCAGCGCGGCCTCGTCACCGGCCAGCAGGTGCCAGTCGGCGTCGGTGCGAGGCGCGTATGCCCCGCCGGGACCGAACAGATCGATGGTGTCGCCGGGCTTGGCCTCGGCCGCCCACGGTCCCGCGATGCCCTCGGCGCCGTGATACACGAAATCGGCCGCGAGCTGGCCTGCGTCCTGGTCGATCGAGCGGACGGTGTAGGTGCGCAGCACGTCGATTCCGTCGCGTTCGAAGATGAACTTGACGTAGGAATCGGTGAACTCGCTGGCCTGGAACGTGGCGAAGCCGGGGCCGCCGAGGTGGACCCGGATCAGGTGCGGGCTCAACCATTCGGTGTGCTGCACGGTCAGGGTGGTGCGGGGTCGGGCCATAGGTGTTCCTCCCACTGCTAATTAGGGTTACCTTACCGACCCTACTCCGAGTTGATCTCCCTGCACAGCTGATTTACCGGTAGCGTGCCGTGCTGTCCGATTCCGGAACATGCGATGATCCCATGTCATGTGTCCGGGGTCACCGACCGACGCCCCCGGAAGTGCCGCAAGAGAGAAGGACCGCACTATGACAGCCGCCGACAGTCATTTATCGGACGCTGGAACCCAAGATTCGACCGGCACCGGCGATTCGGAGGGCTATTCACGCGGCCTGAGCCCGCGGACCATTCAGATGATCGCCATCGGCGGCGCGATCGGCACCGGCCTGTTCTACGGCGCGGGCGGCGCGATCGAGCAGGCCGGACCGGCGCTGATCCTGGCCTATCTCGCGGCGGGCGTGGCGATCTTCGTGATCATGCGGGCGCTGGGCGAGTTGCTCACCTACCGTCCGGTCTCCGGCAGTTTCGCCGAGTACGCGCACGAATTCCTCGGCCGCTACGCGGGTTTCGTCACCGGCTGGTCGTACTGGGCGGTGTGGGTGGCCACCTGCATGGCCGAGATCACCGTCGCTGGGAAGTATGTGCAGTACTGGTTCGACATCCAGCCGTGGATCACGGCGCTGGTGGTGCTCGCGGTGATGTTCGCGGCGAACCTGATCTCGGTGCGGCTGTTCGGTGAGGGCGAGTTCTGGTTCTCCACCATCAAGGTGACCGCGATCATCGGTATGATCCTGCTCGGTATCGGCGTGCTGACCATCGGTTTCGGCCACGCCGCCAACCCGACCGTGACCAACCTGTGGGCCGACGGCGGCGTTTTCCCGAACGGCTTCGGCCAGTCGCTGCTGGTGCTGCAGATCGTGTTGTTCGCCTACGTCGGTGTCGAGCTGGTCGGCGTCACCGCCGGTGAGGCCCGCGATCCGCGCAAGACCCTGCGCAAGGCGATCAATACGCTGCCGTTCCGGATCGGCCTGTTCTACGTGGGTGCGCTGCTGGTGATCATGTCGGTGTCCAGCTGGCGGACCTTCCACGCGGGCAAGAGCCCGTTCGTCGAGGTGTTCCAGCAGATCGGCATTCCCGGTGCCGCGGGCATTATCAATTTCGTGTTGCTGACCGCGGCGCTCTCGTCGTGTAACTCAGGCATCTACTCGACCGGCCGCATGCTGCGCACCCTGTCGCTGCATGGGGAAGCCCCGGCCGCGCTGAACAAGCTGAGCTCGCGCCACGTGCCCTACATCGGCATCTCGGCGTCGGCCGCGGCGATGGTGATCGGCGTGATCGTCAACATCATCTCCCCGGACAAGGCGTTCGCCTACATCACCTCGGTGAGCACCATCGGCATCATCTTCGTCTGGGGCATGATCTTGGTCTGCCACCTGATCTACCGCGCCAGGGTGGCTCGCGGTGAACTCCCGGCCACCGACTATCGCCTGCCCGGCGCGCCTTACACGACCGTGCTGGCACTGGCGTTCCTCGCACTGGTAGTCGTGTTGCTCTTCTTCACCGACAGTGGCCGCACCGCCGTGCTCGTCGGCGTCGTCTGGGCGCTCCTCGTATCCGCCGGCTACCTAGCCCTAACCCGCCTCGGAAAGACCGGCAGCACAACAGATCCCGCGCGCAGCTCCGCAGGCCGCTAAGCACGCCAGCCGCACCACTCCTGATCTCCCGCACCGGAATTCGCATGCGATTCCAGGTGCCGAAAATCAAGAGTGGTGCGGCTGTCCGGAGGTCTACTCGCGTTTTGCTCGTGAACGCTGGTGCGCTGGGGTTTTCGCAGGTGGAGGGCTTGGGGCTGAGCGGAAGTAGTTCAGTACGAGCCGCGTGATGTCGGCGAGGAAGCGCTCGCGGGAGACTGCGGGCTGGTCGAGGATGTAGCGGATGGCGAGGTGTTCGACCGCGCGGACCAGCATCCAGGAGGCCGCTTCGAAGTCCACGTCGTCGGGGAGTGAGTCCCGGTGCATGGTCAGTGCGACGCGGGCCAGCTCGCCGATCTGTTGTTCGAAGGCGAAGACGGTGTTGTCACCGCTGAGCCGCGGCGTCTGCTCGATAACCGCGCGTAGCAGCGCCGGATGGCTGCCCAAAGCATCCAGCAGCGCGGAAATTGCTGCGGGAACGGCGGTTTCGGGCGGCTGTTGGAGTTGGGAAAGCACACTGCTGTGCACCCGGGACGCGACCTCGCTGTTGTAGCGGTCGATCACCGCGGTGACAATCGCGTCCTTGCCCGGAAAATACTGGTACAGCGAACCCGGACTGATTCCCGCCGCTTCGGCGATCCGATTGGTAGACGCGCCGTCATAACCGTGCTCGATCAGCACGGCCTGCCCGGCATCGACGATGCGCCGCACCATCGTGCGAGAGCGCTCCTGCTGCGGCGTTTTCCGCGTCCTCGGCGGCATCAGAAGACGAATTGAACGCGAGTATTTATTCGTGTCAGCATCAATTCATGGTCGCACACAATGACGTGCTGCACGAGAGCCCCAGCGCACCCGTGCCACTCGGTCCGGACTCGTTGACCTGGCGGATCTTCGGGTCGCTCTACTTCGCGCCAAGCGGGCTGTTCCTTGGCATGGTGCAGAACATGCATCCCGGTCTCGGCGCGGGCGTCGAGTACCACTCCGAGATCAAGGACGAGTTCTATCAGCGGGTCCTGCGCTCGGCGTATCCGATTGTCGGCGTGGTCTTCGACGGTCCGCGGGCCGAGCAGACCGCCCGCGAGATCGTGAACTACCACCGCACCATCAAGGGCGTCGACGCGCAGGGGCGGCGGTATCACGCGCTGGACCCCGGCACCTTCTATTGGGCACACGCGGTGTTTTTCGTGCAGACGCTGCGCGCGGGCGAACTGTTCATGGGCGGGCTCACACCCGCGCAACGCGAACAGCTGTGGCGCGAGCAATACCAGTGGTACGAGATGTACGGGATGAGCATGCGGGTCGTCCCGAAGAGCTGGCCGGAGTTCCAGGACTACTGGAATGACATGTGCGAGAACGTCTTGGAGCCGACGCAGGCCGCATGGGAGGTGTACCGGCTGGCCGAGAACGCCCCGGTGCCACCGTTCCCGCTGCTGGAACTGCTTCCGAAACCATTGTGGGAGAAACTCTTTCGCCCGTCAGGTGCCAAGTTCTACAAGTTCGTCACGGTCGGCCTGTGCGACCCGGCTATCCGGCGCACGATGGGCTTCAGCTGGACGCGACGGGACCAGTTCCTGTTCGACCGCTGGTGTGCGCTGTTCACGGCGATGAACCGGGTGACGCCGGACGAGATCCGCTACTTCTTCCCCCGCATCCGGGCCGGTCGCCGCCGCGAACGCGGTCTCCGGCCCGCGACGCTGGCGCCGCCGGAGGCGCCCGAATTGCTCTGGCCCGCAACCGAACACCGCGACGACCCCAAGCACTACTGCCCGGTGCACGCCGATCACGGGTCGACCCCCGCCTCGAAATTCCGGCAACTGACAGGATTTTGACCGATGCTGGACGTGAACACCGCCGCGCACGCGTTCGACTATTACTATCGCGAGGGCATGCCGCTGCGCCCGCCACCGCCGCGTGCCGTCGCCTCCGAATTATGGTACGAGCCAAGAAAATCGATCCTGTCACCGTGGATCGACGTACGGCCGGTCCCGGCCGAAACCCCGCGCACCCGACTGATGGCCGACCACCTCTGGCAGGGCGACGAGCCGATGGACCAGCTGGTCGCCGCGTTCCACCGAATCGGCACCGCCGAGGGCAGGCGGCTCCTCGATCAGGCGCTCGACCACGGCATCGACGCACTCGACGAGCCGCCACCGGAACTCGTCGCGCTGTTCACCACGCTGGACAATCCACCGGACTGGTACGACCCCGACCTCTGGGAGCGCGGCCGCCAACTGTGGATCAACGTCTCCACCTCCGGCAAGCTCGCCATGGGCGTGCAGGACTTCATGGGCACCTTCGTCGGCGCCGAGGTCGCCTCCGCGACCGGCGCCACCGGCCGATTCGTCAACGATCCCTACCGGCGAAACCTGGAGACCTCCACCTGGTTTCGCAATGTGACGGTCCGGGGCGGCATGGACCGCTGGTCACCGGTGTTCAAAGACACGGTGCGCGTGCGACTCATGCACGCCCAGGTGCGCGCCGGATTGCGCCGCGCTTGGGGCGCCGACCATTTCGCCACGCACGGCAACCCCATCTCCAACAGCACGATGCTGGGCGCGGCGGTGACCTTCGGCCTGTCGCCGATGTGCTTCGACCACACCCACGGTCGCAAATCCACTGAGCGGCAACTGAATGCGGTGATGCACTACTGGGCCTACATCGCCTACGTGTTCGGCGTCGCGGACGAACTGATCCCGCGCACCGCCGTCGAAGGCATGGAGATGTCGGACTACATGGTCGCCACGGCCGGTGTCGCGCCGGAGTGGACCGCGAACATGGCCGGGGCGGCAACACATCGCCTCGCGGGCGCAACCAGCGTCATCGATCGACTGAAAGTCCAGGCGACGGCACCGCTGCTCGGCCTGCTGACCTACTTCAGCAGCGAAGCACTCGTGCGAGAGTTGGTCCGCAGCACGCCATTACGTGACGTGCCGGTACAACCATGGTCGTCACTGACCGGCGTCGCGGCCGCACTCGACGTCCGGCTTCGCGCACTCGATGACGCACTACCGGGCGCCAACGCCCGCATGGTCCGCCGAGCGGCCGCCGACGACCCGGTCTGGCGCCGCAACACCAAGGTCGCGAAGTTGCTCGCCGCCCGTGTCGGTATCTACGGCACCCCCTACGACCAACACGACGAGTCAGCCGCCGGCCTGGCCCGCTGCCCCGTCCGATGATTCCGCCCCTCGTGGTCGAACTGCGCAAATCCGGCCGCACAGTGCTGGTTCCACCCGCCTTCACCGTGCTAGAGGCACTGGAGGACGAGGGCATCGCCATCGACTCGATGTGCCGAGCAGGTATCTGCGGAACCTGCGAAACGGTAGCCCTCGCCGCCACCGGCCCCCACCCCGGCGACCACTACCCCCGCCCCCTCCGTCTCTGCACAACCGCCCCAGGCCCCTTCACCCACCTCATCCTCGACCTCTGACCGCCAGCACTATCCCCGACGGCGTACTCAGCACGTGGAGCGGG
This sequence comes from Nocardia sp. NPDC051321, assembly GCF_044455225.1. NCBI lineage: Bacteria > Bacillati > Actinomycetota > Actinomycetes > Mycobacteriales > Nocardiaceae > Nocardia > Nocardia sp. NPDC051321. The sequence continues at coordinate 45,923 of NZ_JBITEM010000017.1, forward strand.
GACCAACAGACATTTTCGGGTAGTCCGGTACGCGCCTCGAAACGTCTAGGCGGCGCGACAATTGACGGGTACGAATCGTCGGGGCCTGATGAGGATGTGTGTAATGGTCACCCTGCGTATCGCGACGTTCAATCTCGAAAACTTCGATGAGACGCCGAACCCCACGCCCTTCGAGCCGACCCTGGCAGACCGCATCGCGGTGATGCGCCCGCAGATCAACCGCCTCCGCGCCGACGTCTTGTGCCTGCAGGAGGTGAACGGGCAGGAGCGTCCCGGCCAACCTCGGTCGCTGATCGCGCTGACCGACCTGCTGCGAGGCACCGCCCTGGCGGGCTGGAACGTCGTCTCGACCGAGAAGGCCAACGGCGAGGTATTCGACGAACGCAACATCGCGGTGGTCACCTCGCTACCGGTCACCGCGCACGCCCAATTGCTCAACGATCTGGTCGCGGCACCGATCTACCAGGTGCTCACCGCCAATCCACCTGCGGCGCAACCACAGTCGATCGCCATCGAGCGACCGATCCTGCACGTCGAACTCGACCTGCTCGGTTCGCCGCTGCACGTGATCGTGGTGCACCTCAAGTCGAAGCTACCCACCGACATCGCAGGCCAGAAGCTCGACCGCTTCACCTGGCGCGACGCGGGAGCGGCCGCTGAGGGCTCGTTCCTGTCCGCGATGAAACGAATGAGCCAGGCCGTCGAGGTCCGGCGGCTGGTCGATCAGATATTCGACCAGGATCCTGGCGCCCGCATCGTGGTCGCCGGCGATTTCAATTCCACCGCCGACGAGGTGCCGCTGGTCGCCATCCGCGGCGACGTCGAGGACACCGGCAACGGCGCGCTGGCGGGCCGAGTACTGGTGCCACTGGAGACCAGCGTCCCCGAATCCTCGCGCTACTCGCTGTTCCATCACGGCAGGGGGCAGATGCTCGACCACCTGCTGGTCACCCGGAACCTGCTCGCCAACTACCGCGGCACCGAGATCCACAACGAACTGCTGCACGACGAGTCCGCCGACTTCGCCACGGACAAGAAGTTCCCCGAATCCGATCACGCGCCGGTCGTCGCGACCTTCGAGTTCGCTTGACTAGGCGACGACGGTCTTGCGACCCGGCATGCACGCCGCGGCCAGCACCATCACGGCCGCCATCACCAAGACCGCGATGAAGACCAGATGCACCGCCGACGACAGGGTCGACGCCGCCGGATGATCGGTGTGGCCCACCCGCGCGTTCACGATCGCGCCGAAGATCGCGACGCCGACCGCGCTGCCGATCGAGCGGCCGAACATATTGGCCGAGGTCACCACGCCCCGCTCTGACCAGTCCGCACTCGTCTGCGCCGCGATGAGCGTCGGCGTCGCGACCAGGCCCATGCCGATGCCGATCACGAAACACGATCCGGCGACCTGCCACAGCGTGGAATCCTCGTTGATCAGCAGCGTTGTCGCGGCACCCACGGTCGCCAGCCCGCTGCCGATCAGCGCGGTCGACCGAAACCCGATGCGCAGGTACAGTTTTCCGGCCTGCGAGGCGGCGATCGGCCAGCCGAGGGTGAGCACGCCGACGGTGAGTCCGGCGACCAGCGCGCCGGTGCCGAGCACGCCCTGGGTGAACGTCGGGACGTAGGAGGTCAAGCCGATCAGGATGGTGCCGACGAGCACGGAAACCAGGCTGCTCGCGATGATCACCCGGCGGGTGAACACCCACAGCGGCAGGATCGGGTTCTCCGCCCGCCGCTCGACCAGGCCGAACAGCACCAGCAGGACCGCACCGCCGACGAAGATGCCGATGCCTGCGGGGGAGTTCCACGCCCATGCCTGCCCGCCCTCGAGCAAGCCGAGGATCAGCGCACCCGCGCCCACCGTCAAGAGGGCGGCGCCGAGATAGTCCACCTTCTGTTTGCGCCGCGGCGCGCTCTCGGTGAACTTGCGCAGCAGCATCCAGGCCGCGACGGCCGACAGCGGCAGGTTGATCAGGAAGATCCAGCGCCAGCTGAGGTAATCGGCGAAGACGCCACCGAGCAGCGGCCCCGCCACCGAGGACATCGCCCACACGCTCGCCAGATATCCCTGTACCTTCGCGCGTTCGGTGAGTGTGTAGAGGTCGCTGGCGATGGTCATCGTCATCGGCTGGATCGCGCCTGCGCCGATGCCCTGCACGGCGCGGAAGATGATCAGCCCGAGCATGCTCGTCGCCAGCCCGCACAGCAGCGAGCCGAGCGCGAACACCGCGATCCCGAACATGAGGACCGGCTTACGCCCGACCGTGTCGGCGAGCTTGCCGTAGATCGGGACGGTGACCGCCTGCGCCAGGAGATAGATGGAGAACAGCCAGGGGAACTGCGCGAATCCGCCGAGGGTGCTGGTGATGGTGAGCACCGCGGTGGCGATGATGGTGGAATCCAACGCTACTAGGCCCGTCGAGAGCATCAGCGCACCGAGTATGGCGCCACGCTCCGATCGGAAGCCGACCGACGTTGCCACTGTCTCGGTTGCCACGCGCGCGGCCCCTTTCGTTTGTTCGACTAACCACCATCAAGGAACGTAGTCCGGTCCCAGCTATTCCCGCTCGGAATATTTTCGGCGTTCGGGTGTCGAGGTGGTCCGTGGCGAGCCTGCGATCGGCCGGCTTCGGCACCGATCGAGGCCGGCCCGCGAAGGGGTGCCGTAGCCCGGTGTTGGACGACCGTACATACGAAGTTGGACGCCCGCACATCTTCGGCAAACAATTAGCTATCAAATTGACGTAACCAGATGTTCCATTGACTGACGCAGAACGTTTCCGGCAGTTGAATGCCACGTGGTGAATGGTTGACGTCGTTTGTCCGACCAGGTGGAATCGGACGAAAAAATGCGGCGAATGGGACGTATGGCGCTCACTGCATGCGGAGGTCCTTACTCCGTATAAAACCGGTGTCTCAGCTCACAGGCGCTTCCAGGTGGAAGCTGTAGACAGTCATCTCAGTACGGTTGTACTGTCTGCCGATGTGTTCAGGACGACGCCGTAGGTAGGTGATGTCAGTGCTCGGGCAGTAGGGCAAATCACCGATGTTTTCCTCGACCTGCGTTTAATTAGTTGTCCCTAGCATGAGGGCGCGGACGACCCCACTCCACTGAAATGTAAAGACCGACCCGACCGGAAGTGAACGGGGCCTCCCGATGGAAATCTTCTGCATAATTCTGCTTGTCTATCTCGTCTTTGCCGAGCCATTCTTCGAGATATTCTCGGTCCGCGTCTTCACGAAGGAATTCGGTGAGCGCTCCGACGCGCGCGTCCGCCTGTATCAGGGTGGCGTCTTCCGGACCTGGGCGACGCTCGCCGTCATCCTCGTCGCCTTCGCCGTCAGCGGCACCTCGGTACACGAGCTCGGGCTGACCCACTTCGACTTCGCCGTCTTCCGCGGCTTCTCGCTCACCGAGAAGATCATCAGCCTGGCCATCGTCGCCATCTACGTCTCGTATCTACTTGGACCCGTGCTGATTCCACTGCTCGGCGGCCGGCGCGGCAAGGACTGGATCGCGCACAAGATCGAGTACGTCGTCTTCATCACGCCGGAGAGCTCGATCGAGCGGTTCTGGTGGCTGGCCAACTCGTTCAGCACCCCCGCCGAGGAGGTCGTCTACCGCGGCTTCACCATCTACGCGGTCGCGCTGCTGTGGCCGGACCTGCCGTTCTGGATCCTGATCATCGTTGCCGGTGGCGTCATCGATGGCCTGCGGCACGGATTCCGTCCCGCCGTTTCCGCTCAGGTGATATTCGGTGGTGTCGCCCTCGCGCTGACCTACAAATTGACCGGAGCGATCTGGCCGACGATCGCGGTGAAGCTCTTCCATGATCTGCGCGTGCTGGCGTTCCCGCTGGCCCAAGCCCGCCGCAACTTGGCCGAACGTGGCTTGTCCGAGATCCCCGGGAAAACCCTCACCGACCATAATGTCCCCGCCGCTGCGGACAATACTGATAATTCAGTCGAGCCACGTACGTCTGTTTCTACGTAGTAGGGATAGTGCTAGATGTCTGCAGAAATGGCCCGTCGGACGGCCGACGAGATCAGTTTGTTTCTCACCGAAACGCTCGGAGATTTATTGGACATTGCCACGGATGACGTCGCACTGAGTGAGCCTTTCTCGAGTTTCGGGCTCACCTCGGCGGTCGCCTTGGTATTCGTCGGCAAGATTTCCACCTGGATGGGTAAACCACTACCGCCGGACCTCCCCTGGGAGTACCCGACCGTGCACGCCCTGGCCGAAGGTCTTGCCGCGGCACAGGACCACGTCGAACCGGCGCCGCGAGATGCCGCGGATCGGGAGCCCGCAGTCGGGGGGCGCCCGCCTCGCACCGGTGCCGCGCAGGAACCGGTGGCCATCATCGGCATCGGCTGCTCGTTCCCCGGGCTGCGCGGACCCGAACAGCTGTGGGAAACCCTGTGGCACGGCCGCGAATTGGTCGGCGAGGCACCCGATGCCAGGCATGACTGGCCCTCGGGCGGCGCCCGCCGCGACGAGCGCGGTTCGTGGTTCGGCTCCTTCTTCGCGGACCCGTACGCCTTCGACGCCAACTACTTCGGCATCGGCGACGCCGAGGCCGCGGCGATGGATCCGCAGCATCGGCTGCTCGCGGAAACCGTCGCGGACGCCTTCGAGGACGCGGGCGTGCCGGTGGAGCGACTGGCCGGGACCTCGACCGGCACCTTCGTCGGCATCACCGCGGGCGACTACGCGCGCGGCATGGGCGACCCCGCGGAGTCCGGAATGCCGATCGCGGCGGTCACCGGCAATGCCAGCAGTATCGCGGCAAACCGGCTGTCCTATCTCTACGATCTGCGCGGCCCGAGCGTCAGCGTGGACACCGCCTGCTCGTCGTCGCTGGTCGCGCTGCACATGGCGTTACGCAGCCTGCACGACGGCGACTGCGATGTCGCGGTGGTCGGCGGCGTCAACATGACCCTCGACCCACGGGTCACCGAATCGCTTGCCGGAGCGGGCATGATGGCCGCCGACGGCCGGTGCAAGACCTTCGACGATCGCGCCGATGGGTACGTCCGTGGCGAGGGCAGCGCCGCGGTGGTGCTGAAGCCGCTGGCGCAGGCCGAGCAGGACGGCGACCGGGTCTACGCGGTGCTGCTCGGTTCCGCGATCAACCAGGACGGCCGTACCAACGGGCTGACCGCGCCGAGCTATCAGTCGCAGGTCGACGTGCTGCGTCGCGCCTACCGGCGAGCCGGGGTGAATCCGGGCGACGTGCAATACATCGAGGCGCACGGCACCGGAACCATCCTCGGCGACGCCATCGAGGCGCGGGCGCTCGGCACCGTCTTCGCCGAGAACCGCGACGACAAGTTCCTCGTCGGCTCCGCCAAGACGGTGGTCGGTCACCTCGAGGCCGCCGCGGGCATCACCGGCCTGGTGAAGACCGCTCTTGCGCTGCACCACGGGCAGGTGCCCGCCAACCTGAATTTCGAATCGCCGAGCAAGCACATCGCTTTCGACGAACTGCCGTTCAACGTGCCCGCCGAGAACCAGGTGTGGCCGCAGCGTCGTGGCCGCGCGCTGGCGGGCGTGAGCTCGTTCGGCTTCGGCGGCACCAACGCGCACGCCGTCCTCACCGGGGCGTCGGCGCAGGTAGCGAAGAGCCCGGCGGTAGCCGCACCCGAAAAGCCGTATCTGGTCAGCATTTCCGGCCGGAGCGAGCAGTCGACGCTCGACCTGGTCGACAGCTGGATCGACATGCTGCGCGACGGGTCGGCCGCGCCGATCGCCGAGCTCGCGCAGACCTCGACCGCGCGCCGGGCCCAACATCCGTTCCGGGTCGCCGTCACCGCCCGCGGTCACGCGGACCTGGCCGAGCAGCTGACCTCGATCTCCGGCGGTTCGTTACCACTCGGCGCTGCCGCGGGCCGAGTGCCGCGCAATGGCCCCGGCAAGGTGGGCTTCGTCTTCACCGGGCAGGGCAATCAGTGGATCGGCATGGGACGCAAGCTGATTCGTCATCAGCCGGTGTTTCGTGACGCCTTGCTCGCGGTCGATCGCGAGCTGCGCATCGAGCTCGGCTGGTCCACCTTCGCCGTGCTCGACCGTGGTCGCGAGGAGGAGGCGCTCGCCGACACCGGCACCGCACAGCCGGTGCTGTTCGCCCTGCAGGTCGCCCTGGCCGCGCTGTGGCAGTCGTGGGGGATCACCCCGTCCGCCGTGGTGGGACACAGCGTCGGCGAGGTGGCCGCCGCGCACGTCTGCGGTGCGATCGACCTGCGCACCGCCGCGCAGATCATCGCGGCACGCGCCAAAGCCACTGCGCGCCTGCGCGACAACGGCTGCATGGCCGTGGTCAACCGGCCCGCCGCGGAACTCGAACTGCCGCAACGGGTTTACCTGGCAGGCACGAACGGCCCGCAGTGGACGCTGATCTCGGGCAACACGGGCGCGGTCGACGGCTTCCTGCACCGGCTCGACGGCGAGCAGATCATGACCCGCCGGCTGCCCGGCCGCTACGCCTTCCACTCGCCGCTGATGCGCGACTGCCTGCCGGAATTCGCGACGGACATGCCGTGCATCCAGCCTCGCGAGGGCAGCATTCCGTTCTTCTCGACCGTCACCGGCGGCCGGATCGACGGCGCGCAACTGAACGGCCTCTACTGGACCGATCAGGTGGTGCGCCCGGTGCAGTTCGCCGAGGCGGTCGGCGCCATGATCGACGCCAACATCGGCACCTTCATCGAGATCGGCCCGCACCCCGCGCTCAACGGCATGCTGAAAAGCCTGCTCCGCCATCATGATCGGGCCGGAGTGGCGGTGCCGTCGCTGGTCCGCGACGTCGACGACCTTTCGGTGATGCTTGCGGCGCTCGGCGAACTGCATGTCCGAGGGCACGAGGCGCGCTGGTCCGGCGTGGACGCGGCGACGCGGCCGCAGGCCCGGTTGCCGCTGTACCCGTTCGACCGCAAGTCGTATCGGATCGTCGGCGGCGTGCCGAGCGTCGAGGCCGCCCCGGTCTCGCGCGCGAGCACGGATCTGTTCACCGCCGACGCCGACTATGTCGCGCCGCGCACCGAATACGAGCAGGTCGTCGCCGAGATGTGGGCCGAGCTGCTCGGGCTGGAGCAGGTCGGCGTCTTCGAGAACTTCTTCCGCATCGGCGGGCATTCCCTGGCCGCTACCCAGTTCGTCCGCAGGCTCCGCGAGCTCTTCGAGATCGAGTTCGCGCTCCGGCGCATGTTGCAGGAGCCGACCGTGGCTCAGGTGGCGGCGGCGCTGGAGGAGCTCATGGTCGAGCAAGCCGATGCAGCCCTTTTGGAGAGCGATCATGAACTCACCGGCTAGCAGCCTGGCCTTGGCTCGCTTGCGCGAACGCCGCGCCGCGGGCATCTCCACGACCACCATTCCGCTGCGCGAGGGCGCGGGGCCGTTCCCGGCGACTCCGGCGCAGCGCGGCATCTGGCTGCACGAGCAGCTGGCCGGTCACGCCGCGATCTACCATGTGCCGCTTGGCATTCGGATCACCGGCCCGCTCGATGTCGCGGCGTTGCGTACGGCCGCCGACGCGGTCACCACGCAGCAGCACTCGTTGCGCACCGTGTTCAAGGAGACGCCGGAGGGTTTGCGGGCCGAGGTCGTCGACGTCGCGGGTGCCGACTGGCAGACACCGGATCTGCGCTTGGTGCCCGCGAAGGCGCGGGCGGCGGCGGTCGAGCAGCTGCTCGAGTCCCTGGCCGCCGCGCCGTTCGAGCTGGCGGACCGGCCGCCGGTGCGCTGGGCGTTGATCCGGCTGGCCGAACAGGAGTGGATACTCGCGGTCGTCGCGCATCACCTGGTGCTGGACGGATTGTCGATCGCGCTGCTGATCGATCAGCTGTGGGCGGCCTACGGTGCCGTCCGGCACGGCGCGGAGACCATCCTGTCGGTGCCGCCGCGGCAGTACGCCGACTACGCGGTGTGGAATGCCGAACACGGCACGCCCGCATCGCAAACGGTGGCGGTCGAGCGGCGCGCCGCGCTGCTGCGCGATGCGCCGCCGCTGGACCTTTCCGTCGGCCGCCGACCGCGGCGCGTGGGTAACAACGGTGCGCGCGTGGAGAATTCGTTCCCCCGCGAGGTGGTCGACGCGGTGCGTGCCTGCGCGGCGGACAACGGGATTCCGCCGTTCGTCTTCCTGTTGGCCTGCTACGAGCTGACATTGGCGCAGCGCACGGGCCAGCGCGACTTCTGCGTCGGCATCCCGATGGCGGCCCGGCCGTACGCCGAACTCGCGAAAACCATCGGGCACTTCGTGAATACCGTCCCGGTCCGCGCCGATCTCACCGACGGGCAGACCTTCCTCGATCTGCTGCGCCGCACCCGGGACAGCGCGATGGCGGCCTACGACGACGAGACCGTCCCGTTCGAGCAGGTCGTCGAGGCCATCGGCGGGCCGTGGGATCCGGCCTACAGCCCGGTATTCCAGACCTTGTTCGTGCAGCAGATGCTGGAGCGCCCCGATCTGAGCGAGTGGGGACTGACGGTCGAGTGGCAGACCATCGACACCGGCGCCACGCTCTATGACCTCGTCATGCACGTCGCCGAGTCGGGGCCGGAACTGGTCTGTCACCTGACGTACAACACGAAGCTGCTCGGCGCGACCGCCGCGGCGGACCTGGCGCAGGACTTCCTCGCGATCGCGGCGGCGGCCGCAGCCGCACCGAAAACTCCGGTGGACGAGCTGCTCGCCGCGCTGCCGGTGCGTGCGTACACCGTGAATGACGAAGCAGCCGAATCGGATTCGGACGACGCCGACGACGTGGTGTTCGAGGCCCCCATCGGCGAGCGGGAGATCCGCCTCGCCGGCCTCTGGTCCCAAGCGCTGGAGCGTGCCGAAATCGGCCGCCACGACGACTTTTTCCTGCTCGGTGGCACGTCGCTGGCAGCAACCCGGGTGATTTCGCAGATCCTCGACGAGTTCGGTGTCAGTATCTCGCTGCGCGAGCTGTTCGAGAGCCCGACGATCGTGACGGCGGCGCGGCTGATCGAAGCCGCGTCCGCCGAGCAGGATTCGCTGCCGCCGCTGCGCGCCGCGCCGCGTACCGGCGGCGAGCTGCTTGCGGTGTCCTACGCCCAGGAACGCCTGTGGTTCCTGGAGACGATGGATCCGGGCAACGCGACCTACATCATGCCCGGCGGCCTGCGGTTGCGCGGCGAGCTCGACGTCGCCGCGGTGGAAAAGGCGCTGGCACTTGTCGAACAACGGCACGAGGTGCTGCGCAGCGTCTATCGGACCACCGAGGACGGGCAGCTGCGTCAGGTGATCCGCCCGTATTCGCCACGGCCACTGGAGTTCACGGACTTCAGCGCCCTCGCACCGGAGCGGCGCGGCACCGCCGAAGCCGAGCTCGCGGCAAGCGTCTATCGCGCACCGTTCGATCTGGCCGAAGGACCGGTGTGGCGATACCACCTCATCAAGTCGGGGCCCGGCGAGTACCTGCTCGCCATCGCGCTGCACCACATCGTGTGTGACGGCTGGTCCATTGCCGTACTGAGCCACGAGGTTTCGGCGCACTACCAGGCGCAGGTCGCGGGTGTGCCATCGCAGCTACCGCCGCTTGTCGTGCAGTACGCGGACTACGCGGGCTGGCAACGCGGCAACGCCGACGGGCTCGACGGACAGCTGGACTTCTGGCGGACCGAGCTGGCCGACCCGACCGTCACCGAGATCCCCGGAGACCGGCCACGTCCGGCGCGCCGCACCTCTCGTGGCGCGGTCGAGCGGCTCGGGGTCGACCCGCAGGTGATGGCCGAGGTGCGCGCGCTCGCGGCCCGCAGCGGCGTCACCACCTTCGCGGTGCTGCTCGCCGCCTTCTACACCGTGTTGAATCGCTATACCCGCCAACAGGATCTGATCGTCGCCTCGCCGATCGCCGGGCGCACCCGCTCGGCCGTCGAGCCGCTCGTCGGCTGCTTCCTGAACACCCTCGCGCTGCGCACCGAAGTCGACCCCGAGGAAACCTTCACCGCGCTGGTCGCGCGCGTCGGCAAGACCGTCCTTTCGGCGCACGCCAACCAGGACCTGCCGTTCGAGAAGGTCATCGAGGCGATGGTGCCGACCAGGGACATGAGCCGCACCCCGCTCGCCCAGGTCATGTTCAACTACTTGAACACGCCCCCACCGTCTCTCGGCATGCCGGGCCTCGACGTCGAACTGGTGGACGCGCCGCGCACGACGGCCAAGATGGACCTCGACCTCACCGTCGACGAGACCGACGGCCCGACGAAGCTCGTCCTGGAATACAGCGCCGACCTCTACGACGCGCCGACCGCCGCTCGGACACTGCGGCACTACGCGACCGCGCTCGCGAGCATCGTCGCCGACCCGGAACGACTCGTCGGCGAGATCGGCCTAGAGAACCCGGATCAGGCTGCCGCCGAGGCGATCTGGGCCCTGCCCGGCTCCCCGATGGTGCCCGAGGCGGATCCGGACGAGCGGCTGATCGATCGGCTCGACGCCGTGATCGACCTGCGCGGAAGCGCACCGGCGCTGCGCGCGGGCGACCGGACGACCAGCTTCGCCGAACTCGACGCGATCACCGCCGTTATCGCCAAGGAGCTGATCGGCGCCGGACTCGACGGCAGCCGCGTCGCGCTGCTCTACGACCACACGCCGGAGAGTTTCGTCGCGGTGTGGGCGGCCCTGCGCGCGGGGGTGGCGTACGTGCCCCTCGACCCGCGTGCGCCGCAGGCCAGGCTGATCGAAATCCTGGAGGAGGCCGACGTTTCCGCGCTACTGTGCGATCCGTCGCTCGTGGAGCTGGCCCGCTCGGTCGCCGGGGGCGCGCATGTCTTCGCCGCGTCCGGGCGCACCGACCGACCGGGGCCCGCACTGAGCACGGTGCCCACCAACGACCTGTCGACCTGGGCGAAGTCCCATATCAGCGCCGACGATTTCGCCTACATCCTGCACACGTCCGGCTCGACGGGCCGCCCGAAAGGTGTGGCGCAGAGCAGCGGCAACGCGCTGGCTCACGCCGTCACCTACGCGCGGCGGCTGCGTATCGGGCCCGACGACGTCGTGGCCGCGCCCGCCCGTTACACCTTCGACGCCGGTGTGCTGAACTCCTTCGGCGCGGTAGCGGCCGGGGCTGAACTGTACGTGATCGACCCGCACCTGTTCGGCCCCGCCGGTCTGCGCGACGAGATCGAACGCGCCGGTGTCACCGTGCTGCACTGCACGCCAACGCTTTTCCGCTACCTGCTCAGCGACACCGACGGCCCATGGGTACCGGACGCGTTGCGCTTGGTTGCGCTCGGCGGCGAGGAAGTGGTCCGCGGCGACGTCGTCGACTTCGGCAAGCATTTCGCCCCGGCCTGCCAGCTGGTGAGCCTGTACGGCCCGTCCGAATGCTCGGTCGCGTTGCAGCACATCATCACTCCCGAGGACGCGGACCGCGCCGGCGTGCCGATCGGCCACCCGGTCGAGGGCGTCGAGGTCGACCTGGTCGACGGAAGTGGCCGTCCCACCGAGGTTTACGGTGAGATCGCGCTGCGCAGCCCGTACGTCGCGCTCGGCTACTGGCATCGGCCGGAACTCACCGAGAAGGTGTTCGGCACCGGCCCCAACGGTGTGCCGTACTACCGGACCGGCGATCTCGCCCGGCGGCTGCCCGACGGCAGGCTGGTCTTCGTCGGCCGTAAGGACCGCCAGGTCAAGATCCGCGGCCACCGGGTGGAACCGGGCGAGGCCGAGACGTTCCTGCGGTCGCATCCGACGGTCGCCGAGGCCGCCGTCGTACTCGACGCCGATGCGGACGTGCCAAGGCTGGTCGCCTACCTCACCCAGGACGGCCCGCTGGAGCCCGACTACCTCGAGCTCTCGGCATTCCTGCGTACTCGGTTGCCGGACTACATGATTCCGTCGGCCTACCTGGTCCTCGACAGCCTCCCGCGCGGCCTCACCGGCAAGCTCGATCGCGCGAAGCTGCCGAAGATCGCCCCGGCCGCGGCGCCGGTGTACACCCCGCCGGGCACCGAGCTCGAGCGTGTCGTCGCCGAGGTATGGGCGGAGGTGCTCGACCGCGAGATCGGTCTCGGGCAGAACTTCTTCGACCTCGGCGGACATTCGCTCGCGCTGGCCAGGGTGCGTGGCCTGCTCGAGCGCCGGCTGGGCGTCGACCTGGCGATGACCGACCTGTTCGCGGCGCCGACCGTCGACGGGCTGGCCAAGTCGCTGGCCGGCCGCACCGCCCCGCAGCAGGACGCGGACCGAGGTCAGGACCGGCGCGCGGCCGCCGCCCGCCGCCGCGCGCACCGTCAGGCGACCGAGACCATGCCGGACAGCGTTGGGAGCCAGCGATGACACACGACGACAACGAGTTCCGGGTCGCGGTAATCGGCATGGCGTGCCGCTTTCCCGACGCGGACACGGTCCAGGATTATTGGCGCAACCTGTGCGATGGCCGCGAATCGGTGCGCCCGCTCGCCCCGGAGTCCATGCCCGTCGACCCGCCTGCCGGATACGTGCACGCGGGCGCGCTGCTGGCGGACGCGGACAAGTTCGACGCCGAGTTCTTCGAAATGCCGCCGCGCGAAGCGCAACTCACCGACCCGCAGCATCGGCTGTTCACGCTGTGCGCGTGGGAGGCATTGGAGGACGCCGGTCATATCGCCGCCGAAAACCCCACGCCGGTGGGTGTTTTCGCGGGCGCGGGCATCAGCACCTACTTGCTGCGGAACCTGGCCGCCCACGCGAGCCTGTTCCAGACGCCGAGCTCGCAGCTGCACGCGCTGCATGGCAACGCCTCCGACTACCTGGCCACCCGGGTGTCCTACAAGCTGAACCTGACCGGGCCGAGTGTCGCGGTGCAGACGGCGTGCTCCACCTCGCTGGTCGCCGTGCACCAGGCGGCGCAGGCGCTGCTCGACTTCCAGTGCGACGTGGCGCTGGCCGGCGGCGCGAGCGTGCAGGTACCGCAGGAAGCCGGATACATCTACGAGGAGGGCTCGATCCTCTCGCCGGACGGTCACTGCCGGGCATTCGATGCCGAGGCCGGCGGCACCGTCTTCGGTTCGGGTGTCGGCGTTGTCGTGCTCAAGCGGCTCGCCGACGCGATCGCCGACCGCGACCACATCCACGCCGTGATCCTCGGTTCCGCGGTGAACAACGACGGCGGCAACAAGATCGGCTTCACCGCTCCCGGCATCGCCGGTCAGCGTGCCGTGATCCGGGAAGCGTTGTCGGCGGCCGGAATCGGTGCCGACACCATCGGTTACGTCGAAGCACACGGCACCGGAACCAAACTGGGTGACCCGATCGAGGTGGCGGCGCTGAGCGCGGCCTACCGCGAGCACACCGAGGCCGCCCAGTACTGCGCGCTCGGCTCGGTGAAATCCAATGTCGGCCACCTCAACTCGGCGGGCGGCGTGGCCGGGTTCATCAAGGCGGTGCTCGCCGTGCGCGAGGGCCGCATCCCGGCCAGCCTGCACTACACCCGGCCGAACCCCGAAATCGACTTCGCCGCAACCCCGTTCTTCGTCAACACCGAATTGCGGACCTGGTCGGGCGAGGTGCGCCGGGCGGCGGTGAGCGCCTTCGGCATCGGCGGGACCAATGCCCATGTGATCGTCGAACAACCGCCGACGCGGGCGGCCGCCCCGGTGCGGTCCGGCCCACGCGCACTGCTCATCTCGGGTCGCACCGCGCAGGACGCCGACCGGATCGCGGCTCGGCTCGCCGCGCACCTGCGCGAGGCATCGGACGAACTGGCCTCGGTGGCACAGACTTTGGCGCATGGCCGCCGTCGCTTCCCGCACCGCCGCATGGTCGTGGCACACACAACAGCGGAGGCCGCCGCCGCATTGAGTAAGCCGGCGGCAGGGGAGGCCCTGCCCGCCCCCGCGCTGGCCTGGCTGTTCCCCGGACAAGGTGTCGCGCTCGGCGCGGCCGTTCTCGAACTCGCCGCGACGGTCCGCCCGTTCGGCGACCGGTACCGGGCCTGCGCCGAGATCCTCCGTGCACGTGCGGGCTTCGACCTGGACGCCGCGGTGCGCAATGCCGAGGGCACCGAACAGTCTCAGGTCGCACTGTTCGCGGTCGAGTACGCACTGGCCGAGATGTGGCGCGAGTTCGGCGCCGAACCCAAGGAACTGCTCGGGCACAGCCTCGGCGAGTTGGTCTGCGCCACCGTCGCTGGCGTCTTCGAGCTCGCCGACGCGCTGGCACTTGTGGTCGAGCGCGGCCGGATCATGGCGGCCGCACCGCCCGGCGGCATGCTCGCGATCTCCAAGGGCGCGGACATCATCGCCGAGCGCCTGCCGGACGACGTCTGGCTCGCCGCCGACAACTCCGCCAGCCGCTGCGTCGTCGCGGGTGCGCCCGCCGCCCTGTTCCGGCTGGCCGGTGAGCTCTCCGAGGAGGGCGTGCCGAGTTCGCTGCTGCCCGTCGGGCACGCGTTCCACACCCCGCTCATGGACGAGGCCGCGGCACGCTTCGCCGAACTGGTGCGCGGTGTTCCGCGGCAGGCGCCGCGGGTGCCGTTCTGGTCGAACGTCACCGGCGCGCCGATCACCGCCGAGCAGGCTGTCGACCCCGGCTACTGGTCCCGGCAGATGACAAGCACCGTCCGTTTCCGCGAGGCCGCAGTCGGCTTGGTCGGCCGGAACCAGGGCACCGTCGCGCTGGAGGTCGGCCCCGGCAAGTCCCTCGTCTCGTTCCTGCGCACCGCCGATCGCGCCGCGGCGACGGTCGGCACGCTCGGTATCGGTCTCGGTGCGGGCGCACCGGAGACCGCGATCGTCGATGCGGCGGCCCGACTGTGGTTGTCCGGTGTCGCGGTCGATTTCGACGCCATCTACGGCGGCGAGACCCCGGTATCGGTCAGCTTGCCGACGTATCCCTTTGCCCTGAAGCGCTATTGGGTCGACCCGCCCGAAATCACTGCAACCCGGCCCCGGCGTATCGAACCAGCCGAGCCCGCCGCACCGGCACCGGTCGACAGCGAGCCCACCGCCTCCTCCGACGAGGACGATTTCGTCGTCTCGGTGCGCAACCAGGTCGTCGCGGTGTGGTGCGCGGCGCTCGGCATCGAGCAGGTCGGCACCGACGCCAACTTCTTCGAACTGGGCGGAGATTCGCTACTCGCCGTGCACGTCGCGACGCAGCTGCGGTCCATCTTCCCGTTGGATCTCGCACTCGGCGAACTGTTCGCCAGCCCGACAGCGGCGGGGATGGCCGACGCCATCGCCGCGCATCTGATGCAGCGGTTGGACGAACTGTCCGACAGCGAGGTCGAGTTGCTGCTCAACCAGCCGGGGGCGGCCGAAGAACGGAGCAACAATGCCTGAACTCGTCGACACCGGCGCCTCCCGTCGCGCGTTGCTGCGGCGCTGGGCCGCGGGCGGCACGCCGCGGGCCGGTATTCCACGCCGCCCCGATGCTACTGCCGCCGCGCCGCTTTCGGCCGCGCAGCAGCGAATCTGGTTCCTGGAACAGCTGTTCCCGGATCGGGCGACCTACACCATGCCGCTGGCGCTGCGCCTGCGCGGCCATCTCGACGTCGCGGCCCTGCAGGGCGCGCTGTCGCTGGTCGTCGCCCGGCACGAGTCGCTGCGCACCAGCATCGAAGTGCGCGACGGTGTTCCGGTTCAGGTGGTCGGGCCGGTGGCGCCGCTGCCGATGACCATGGTGTCGTCGTCGCAGCTGGATCCGAATCGACCATTGGCGGACGCGACCGCGCAGGTCGAGCAGTTCAGCCGGACCGTGTTCGACCTGTCCGGTCGACTGGTCGAGGTGCTGCTGGTGCGGCTGAGCGAGGACGACTCGATCTTCGCCGTCGCCATGCACCACATCATTTCCGACGGCTGGTCGCTCGGGGTGTTCGCCACCGAATTGATGTCCGCCTACGCCGATCTCACGGCGGGCAAGCACCTCCCCGAACTGCCGGCGCTGCCGCTGCAGTACCCCGACTACGCGACCTGGCTGCAGGATCTCGCGCAGCAGGACAAGTTCGGCGCCGACCTCGACTACTGGCGTGGCGTGCTCGGCGACGAGCCGCCGCTGGTGACCTTCCATCCCGACCGGCCGCGTGCGCTGGAGCCGGAAAACCGTGGCGCCCGAGTGCTGTTCACCATCCCGGCGCCGGTGCTGTCCGGCCTGCGGCGCCTCGCCGACGAGGTCAGGGTGAACGACCGCCCCGCCACCCTGTTCATCGCGTTGATGGCGGGATTCAAAGCGCTGCTTCGCTATTACACCGGCGCGGAGGACATCACCGTCGGCACGCCGATCGCAGGCCGGACCAGGCCCGAGATCGAGCCGCTCATCGGGTTCTTCGTGAACGCGCTCGCGCTGCGCACGGACCTGTCCGGCGCGCCGACCTTCCGTGAACTGCTGACCAGGGAGCAGCGGGTCGTCTTCGACGCGTTCGATCACCAGGAGGTGCCGTTCGACCTCGTCGTCGAGCACATGCGCCCCGATCGGGAACTGAGCCATTCGCCGCTGTTCCGCACCGCCGTTGTGCTGCAGAACACCGCGCTGCCCGAACTCGCCATCCCCGGGCTCAGCGCCGAGTACGTCGAAGTGCATTCTGGCACAACCAAATTCGACGTGCTGGTGACGCTGCGCCAGGTCGGCGCGGAACTGGTCGGCGCGTTCGAGTACGACGTCGACCTCTACGACGAGCCGACCGTCGCCGCCATCGCGCGCCACTTCGTCGCCCTGCTGACCGCGGTGGTCGCCAACCCCGACACCGCGCTGCCGGAACTCGACTTCCTCGAAGCAGACGAGCGGGAACGAGCCATCGCCGCGGCACTGCCCAGCGAGCCCGCCGCCGAACCCGCCCGCACCCTGCACGAGCTCTTCGCGGCGCAGGCGATCCAAACCCCCGACGCGGTGGCGCTCACCTTCGGCGACAACGCCCTGAGCTACGGCGAGCTCGCGGCGGCCGCCCACCTGCTGGCCCAGCGCCTGCGCGCCCGCGGCGTCGGCCGTGGCTCGTTCGTCGGCATCCACCTCGACCGCTCCGCCGACGTGGTCGTCGCCATCCTCGCGGTGCTGCGCGCCGGCGCCGCCTACGTCCCGCTGGACCCGATGTACCCGGCCGACCGGATCGAATTCATGATCGCCGACTCCGGTGCGCGGCTGGTGATCAGCCACAGCTCGCTCGTCTCGGCCTCGGCGTCGGGTCCCGAACTCCTGCTCATCGACCAGCAAGCCAACGTGATCGTGCCCGACCTCCCGCTGGAGAAGGCCGGGCCGCACGACCCGTGCTACGTCATCTACACCTCGGGCTCCACCGGCGTCCCGAAGGGCGTTGTCATCAAGCACGCCAACGTGGTTCGCCTGTTCTCGACGACCGCCCGCTGGTACGACTTCGGCCCGGCCGACGTCTGGACGATGTTCCACTCGTATTCCTTCGACTTCGCCGTCTGGGAGATGTGGGGCGCGCTGCTCTACGGCGGACGCCTCGTCGTGGTACCCGGCTCGGTCAGCCGGTCCACCGCCGAATTCGCGGAACTGCTTGCCCGCGAACAGGTCACGGTGCTCAACCAGACACCGTCGGCGTTCACCCAGCTGCTGCGCGCGCTGGAGAACACGCCGGGCATCGAACTCGCGGTGCGCTGGATAATCTTCGGCGGCGAAGCGCTCGATTTATCCACGCTCACACCGTGGTTCGATCGTTTCGGCGAAGCCGCCCGGCTGGTGAACATGTACGGCATCACCGAGACGACCGTGCACGTCACCTACCGCGAACTCACCCGCGCCGACGTGGAGTCGGCGGCGGGCAGCCTGATCGGCGTCCCGCTGCCCGATCTCGGCGTGCTGATCGTCGACCCGGCGGGCCGCCCGGTGCCGGACGGCGTAGCCGGAGAGATGCTCGTGTCCGGGCCCGGCGTCGGGCGCGGCTACCTGAACCGCGACGACCTCACCGCCGAACGGTTCGTGCACAGCCCGGTGCTCGGCCACCGCGTCTATCGGACCGGCGACCTCGCCCGCCGCAGAGCCGACGGCGACCTCGAATACCTGGGCCGCATCGATCAGCAGGTGAAGGTGCGTGGTTTCCGCATCGAACTCGGCGAGATCGAAGCCGCGATCACCGCGCACCCCGGCGTCGATCAGTCGGTCGTGCTGGCCCGCAAGGACACCGGCGGAAGCCTGTCCCTGGTCGCCTATTTCACGCCGGGCGACGCGACCGCCGACGCGGCCGTCGCGGAGCAGGACCAGGTCGCCAACTGGCAGATCGTGTTCAACAGCACCTATCGCCAAGGCCACGACGGCGACGCCGATTTCGACATCTCCGGCTGGAACGACTCGTACACCAATGCCGCCATCCCCGAGGAGCACATGCGGGAATGGGTGGACGCGACCGTCGCCGCGGTGCGCAGCCTCGCCCCGCAACGGGTACTCGAAATCGGCTGCGGCACCGGCCTGTTGCTTTCCCGGCTGGCACCGCAGTGCGCCGTCTACGACGCCACCGATGTCTCCGCCTCGGCCATCGAGAACGTGCGCACGAAGATCGTCGAGGGCAACGCCGATCTCCAGCACGTCCGGCTCGACCGGTGCGCCGCCGACGAACTGCCCTACGACGTCGCCGGACCGTACGACGTCATCCTGATCAACTCGGTGGTGCAGTACTTCCCGAGCGCCGACTACCTGACCCGGGTGCTGGATTCGGTCGTCGGCCTGCTCGCCCCCGAAGGCGTGCTGTTCGTCGGCGACGTCCGCGACCTCACCCTCAGCGAGGCGTTCCACGCGACCGTCGAGGCTATCAACGCACCGACCGCCGGTGCCGCCGAGCTCGCCCCCGCCGTGCGGGCCGCCCTGGATCGGGATGCCGAATTGGTGGTCGCGCCACGGTATTTCGAAGATTTCGTGGCGACCCATCCGACGCTGTCCGGCTCCAGGATCCGGCTCAAGCGCGGCGAGTACCTCAACGAGATGTCCCGATTCCGCTATGACGCGGTGTTGTTCGCGGGCCAGCGTGGTCTGCCGGTGCGGCCGAAGCTGTTGGACGCGTCGACAACACCGCAGCTGCTGGCCGAACTGCTCGACCGGGATCGGCCCGCGGCGGTGCTGATCGCCGACGTCCTCGACGCCAGGGTGGCCGGTCCGCTCGCGGTGGTCGCCGAGTTGTCGCGCGGCCGGGCCGGTGCCGCGCAGCTCCGCGCCGCGCTCGCCGATTCCGGCGGCGTCAGCCCGGAAGACTATCTCGCCCTTGCCGATCGGGTGCCGTACCGGATCGAGGCGCTGCGCCGCCCGGGCGGACGCTACGACGTGGTGGTGACCGGCTGGGACGTGGCATTGCCGTCCGTCCCCGGGGCACGCGACGCCGAATGGCCGGACGACCTCGTCATCTCGGATCCGTTGCGGGTCAAGGCCCGCGACGACCTGGTCGTCGACGTGCGCGCCCACCTGGCGCGGCGACTGCCGCAGCACATGGTGCCCGCCGCGGTCCTCGTGCTGGACGAATTCCCGTTGACCACCAACGGAAAACTGGATCGACGCGCACTGCCCGCACCGGTGCTACGCCGCAACACCCTGGAGTACGAGCCGCCGCGCACCCCCCTAGAGCAGCGCGTCGCGGGCGTCTTCGCGCACGTCCTCGGCATCCCCCGGGTCGGCCGCGAGGACAACTTCTTCGACCTCGGCGGCCACTCGCTGCTGGCGGCCCAGCTGATCCTGCGGCTGAAACAGACCTTCGGCGAGGACATTCCGCTCGGCTCGCTGTTCGCCCGGCCGACGGTGGCCGGTGTGGTCGCGCTGCTGGCCGGCGAGACGGCAGCCGAGGAAGCGATCGACCTCGAAGCCGAGGTGGCCGCCGCGATCGAATCGTGGCCCGCCGCACCGTGGACGGGCACACCGCCAAGCACAGGCGAGGTGCTGCTCACCGGCGCCACCGGCTTCGTCGGCGCGTTCCTGCTGCATGAACTGCTGGCGCGCACCGACTCCCGCGTGCACTGCCTGGTGCGGGCCGACAGCCGCGAAGAAGGTCTAGCGCGGCTGGCCGCCACCTTCGACAGCTACGAGTTGCCGCGCGAGGCGTTCGACCGGGTGATCCCGGTCCTCGGCGACCTCGCGGCGCCGCGACTCGGCCTGTCCGAGAAGCAGTTCCTGCTGCTCGGCCGCACCATCGACGCGATCTATCACAACGGCGCGCAGGTGAACTTCGCGCTGCCGTACCGGGTGCTGGAGGCGGCCAACGTCCAGGGCACCCTGGAGCTCATCACGCTGGCTCGAACCAGTGGCGCCCCACTGCATTTCGTGTCCTCGCTGTATGTGCTCGGCCCCGGCGACGCGGTCGACGGCCGGGTCGCCGAACCGCTACCGGCGCAGGACTCCTCGCAGCTTTCCCTCGGATATCTGCGCAGCAAGTGGGTTTCCGAGCGACTGGTCACCGAGGCGGGGGAGCGCGGCCTGCCGGTGAGCGTGTTCCGGCTGGGCCGCATCGGCGGCGACAGCCGCACCGGCGCCTGCCAGACCAGCGACTTCTTCTGGCTGCTCGTCAAGGCCAGCCAGGAGGTGGGTCTCGCGCCGGAGGTCGACTTCGCGGTCGACCTGGCCCCGGCCGACTTCACCGGCTCGGCCATGGTCGAGCTGGCGCGCACCCCACAGCCGGGCGCGCACATCTACCACCTGCGTAACCCGCGGCCATGCACCTTCACCGACGCCATCGGCTGGCTGCGGGAGAGCGGCTGGCCGGTGCGACTGGTCCCGCTCGACCAGTGGCGCGACGCGATCGCCGCCCACGCCGCCAGCGCGGGACCGGGATCGGCGTCCTTCAGCGTGCTGAGCCTGTTGAGCGCCAACGACGGGCTCACTCCGCTGATCCAGTTCGACGTCGACAAGGCCGTCAGCGCACTGGATGGGGTCGGCGTGCACTGCCCGCCGGTCTCCCGCGACCTGTTCATCCGCTACCTGGATTACTTCCGGAAGGTCGGCTTCCTCGCCGCGCCGTCACCACAGGAGGTCGGAGTATGACCACGACACTGCTCACCGGGGGCGCGCTCGAATACGACACGTTGGTGCGCGCGTTGACAAACCAGGCCGCGCAACGGCCGAACAAGGTCGCCTACAGCTTCCTGAGCTACCCGGATTCGACCTCGAAGCACGGGGTGACCGAGTCGCTGACCTACGCCGAGATCGACCGCGCGGCAAGGGCATACGCGGCCACCTTGCTCCAGGTCGCGCACCCCGGCGACCGGGCCGTGCTGCTCCTGCCGCCGGGCCTGGAGTATGTGCAGGCGTTCTTCGGCTGCCTCTACGCCGGAATCATCGCGGTGCCGCTGTATCCGCCGAGCGCGCACAACGCCAACGGGCGCATCGACGCGGTCTGCGTCGACGCCGACCCGGCCTGCATCGTGACCACCGACGGCGCGCTCGCGAATGTGACGGCGTGGCTGGACAATTCGCCGACCGACACGACCCGGCTCATCGTCACCACCGGCGAGGTCGACGAGAAACTCGCGATCGACTGGGAGCCGGTCCTGGTGGACCGCGAGCAGATCGCCTTGCTGCAGTACACCTCCGGCTCCACCCGCACGCCCGCCGGGGTGATGGTGCCGCATCGCGGACTGCTCGACAACGCCAGGCAGGTCTACGAAATGATGTACCACGTCGGCATTTGCGCCGAAGACGAGGTCGGTTTCGTCAGCTGGCTGCCGCTGTTCCACGACATGGGTCTGATGGTCGGCGTTGTCATGCCGATCATCAGCGGCCACGGCGTGGTGCAGATGTCGCCGACGTCGTTCCTGCGCAGGCCGGAGCGCTGGCTGCAGGCGATCAGCGACAACCCCGCGCAGGTCTTCGCGGCCTCCCCGAACGTCGGCTACGAGCTGTGCGCCGAACGCATCGGCCCGAAGGAACTCGAAGGCATCGACCTGAGCCGCTGGCGCTATGCCCTCTCCGGCGCGGAGCCGGTGCGGGTGAGCACCATTGACAAGTTCCACGCGGCGTTCGCAGGCCATGGCCTGGCCCGGTCGACGCTGATCGCCGGGTACGGGCTGGCCGAGTCGACGCTGATCGTGTCGGTGAACTGGCGCACCCTGTCCGGCGTACAGACCGTCACGGTGGATCGCGCGGCGCTCGCCTCGGGTCAGGTGGTCGTCGCCAAGGATGGCGCGGACATCGTCAGCGGTGGCGCGGCGGCACCCGGCACCACGATCCAGATCGTGGACCCGGAGACCAAGCAGGCACTGCCCGACGACCGGCTCGGCGAAATCTGGGTGTCCGGCCCCGCCGTCTGCACGGGCTACTACAACCGGCCCGAAGAGACCGAGTACACCTTCCGCGGCGAGCTTTCGCCGCGCGACGGCAAGTATTACCTGCGCACCGGCGATATCGGGTTCCGGCACGAGGGCGAGGTCTATCCGACCACCCGGCTCAAGGACCTGATCATCATCGACGGCCGGAACTACTATCCGCCGGACCTGGAGGACGCGGCCGAGAAGGCGCATTCGCTGGTGCTGCCCGGCCGGTGCTCGGCCTTCTCCGTCGAGGTCGGCGTGCAGGAAAAGATCGTGGTGCTCATCGAGGCCAGGATCCCCGGTGGCGACGAAACGACCGCAGAGGAACTGCGAAACGCGGTGCGCCAGGCCATTTTCAGCATTCACGATGTGGGTGTGCACGAGGTGGTGCTGCTCGGCCCTGGCACGATCCCGCGCACCTCGAGCGGCAAGATCCAACGCTCGGCCTCACGCACCGCCTACCTCGACGGCACCCTCCGGGGCGCGAAATGACGACGGCCCTCGCCACCCACGGCGACAAGCTGACCTGCTTCACCGCGGCGCTGGCCAGCGCGCTGGTGGCGCGCGGCGAAACCCGGTGGTGGCGGCCGCTACTCGCGGGCGGGCCGACCCTGTCGGTGCGCCCCGCCGAGGACGACCTGCTGCTGTTCGAGCACGACGCGACCCCGCCGCTGCCCGCGTTGGGCCTGCGCGTGAACGGCGACGACGACTGGGCGACGGCCTGTCACGCGCTCGAAGAGCAAGTGGCCGAGCACGGTTCGGTGGTGCTGCTCGCCGACGTCTTCCACCTGCCGTGGCAGCACGGGTATCAGCGCTGGCACGCGCCGCACTGGCTGGCCATCGTCGAGACCATCGAGGGCTGGGTGGTGGAAGATCCGCTGACGATGACCACCGAGCTCGGCAAGCAGACCGGGCAACGGATTCCGGTGCTTTCGGCGGCGGAGCTACGCGAATGGTCGGTCGGCCTCGGCCGAGACGACACGGTCGCGCTGCTGCGCGAACGGGCGATGGCCGGTTCCGACGCGATTCATCTCGGCAAGACCTACCGGTGGCTGGAATCCCATCCGGTCGCGCCACTGTCACCCCGCGAGGATCGTCTGGTGGGCGCTGACGCGCTCATTGCGCTGGCCAGCCGCTACCAGTTCGCTTCGACACCAGACGATTTCACCCAGCTGGACGATCTGTGGCAGGCGCTGCGTCAGCGCGAACTGCTGCTGTGGGCCGCCGACCTCGACCCCGAGCTGCTCGACGCGGCCGGACGCGACCACTGGGAACGTGCGGTCACGCAGTGGCGCAAGCTGCCGCCGCTGCTGATGCACGCCAGGATGCGGGCGGCCGCGGGTGGCACCGTGCAGACCGCGCACATCGCCGAGACACTGCTGTCGCTCGCCGAATACGAGGGCAAGCACCTGGCTTTCGCGCACCTCCCGCGCACGGAGCGGGAGTAGCCATGACAACCGATGTGGCAGTAGAACTTTCCCCCGCCGACGGTTACCTGGCGTGGACGCAGCGAGCGAAAACGCTTGCGCGCGAACCCGTCCTGCCCGGCGTCGCGGTGCGGATGGCGCTGCTGGCCACCTACACCACCGACTTCCTCGCCGAGCTGCTGCCGCTGGCCGGTGCGCGCGCCGGACTGATCCCCGAGCTGCTGGAATTCCCGTTCGGCCAGGTCGAGCAGGTGCTGCTCGCGCCACAAACACCGTTCCGGGAAGGCGATTACGTGGTGCTGGCCGGTACCCATCACGACGTCACCGGCACGGTGGACGAGACCGTCAACCGCTGGGTCGGGCTCTGGGACGCGGCCGCGCGCACCGGCGTGCGGGTCGTCCAACTCGGTTTCGCACCCCCCGCGGTGGACGCCTACGGTCCGGCGGCCTGGCGCGCGCCGCAATCGCTGTCGTATCGCGTCCGTGAGATCAATGCGCGCCTCGCCGAACAGGCCGCAGGCCGAGTGCTTTTCGTCGACGTCGAGCAGCTTGCCGCCCAGGTCGGCCTGCGGCAGTGGGAGGACCCGCGCAGCTGGTACCGGGTGCGTCAGCCGTACGCGCCGGACAGCCTGCCGTGGCTGGCCGCCGCCATCGCCGACACGATCGCCGCCGACCGCGGCCGCTGCGCGCGCTGCGTCGTCGTCGACCTCGACGGCACCCTGTGGGGTGGCGTCCTCGGCGACGACGGCATCGACGGCATTCGGGTCGGCACCGGCCCGGACGGCGAGGCGTTCGCCGACTTCCAGCGCTACCTGCGCGCGCTGACCGAACGCGGCGTGCTGCTCGCGGTGGCCAGCAAGAACGATCGCGACCTGGCGCTGCGCGCCATCGGCGAGGCGCCGGGGATGGTGCTGCGGGTCGAGGACTTCACCCACATCGTCGCCGACTGGCGACCCAAATCCGAACAGCTCCAAGAAATTTCGGACAAGATCCGGCTCGGTTTGAACAGCTTTGCCTTCGTGGACGACAACCCGGCCGAATGCGCGCAGGTGGTTGCCGCGCGCCCGGAGGTGCGCGCGTTGTGCCTGCCCGCGTCGCCCGCGAGATTCGCCACCGAACTCGCGGCGCTGCCCTGGCTGCATCCGGGCTCGCTGTCCAGCGAGGACTTCACCAGGCAACGCTCGTACCAGGCGCTCGCCGCCGCCGAACGGACCGTGACGGACAACCTCGACGAGTTCCTCGCGGGCCTGGAGATGGTGGCCACGATCGAGCCGATCAACAGCACCACCCTCGATCGTGCCGCGCAGTTGATCGCCAAGACCAACCAGTTCAACCTGACCACCCGCAGGCACACCCAGACCCAGGTCAGGAAGATGGCCGAGGACCCGCAGTGGTTCGCGGCCACCCTGCGCCTGCGGGACCGATTCGCCGACCACGGCATCGTCGGCGTGCTACTCGCCGAGGCTATCGGCGGCGACACCGTCGAGATCGATACCCTGCTGCTCAGCTGTCGGGTCATCGGCAGGAACGCGGAAAACAATCTCCTGGCCGCCGCCGCGGAATGGGCGCTGGCACAGGGTAGTTCGCGATTGGTGGGCCGGTACATCCCGACCGCCCGCAACGCGCTGGTGCGCGATCTGTACCCCGGGCACGGATTCGCGCTCGACGCGGAGTCCGAACAGGGGTCGGTATTCGGATACGACCTTTCGGGCGGCGCGCTCGCGCGCAGCCCGCATGTGCGAGAGGCGCAGAGGCAACATGGCTACTGATGTGATGGAGCAGCTGCTAGAGCTGTTCGCCGAGGTGGTCGGGGAGCCGGCCGCGCACGGCCCCGACACCGTCCGCGGCGACATGGACACCTGGGACTCACTCGCCCAGGTGCGCCTCGTCTACGCGGTGGAACGTGCGTTCGCGGTGGAACTTCCGGAGAGCACGCTCACCTCGGAACCGTCGCTGGCCGAGATCGCCGCCGCCGTTGCGGCCGCACGGCAGGAGCGGGTGTCATGAATTCCCGGGTCTTCCGGGTTACCGATACGGATGTGGCGACCTACGCCGCCGCGGTCGGCGACCGCAACCCGTTGCACGTGGACAACGACTTCGGCCATCGATCGCCGTATGGCAGGCCGGTGGCGCACGGTGCGCTGGTGGTCACCCTCGCGCTGGCGGCGCTGGCCGAGACGACCGATCCGATGGCGGTGCGCGAAATCCGGGCGACGTTCCGCCAGCCCACGATTCCGGGCCGGCGCTACGAGGTCGACTGGACCGTGTCGGAGAGCGAGGCTCGCGGCCGGGTCAGCTTCGGCGGTATCGAGGTGGTCGGCATTCGGTGCAGGCTCGGATCGGTGCTGCCGTGGTGCGGTCCCGCCGCCGAGGACCAGCCGCGCCGGGACGCCCCTCGGGTGCTCGGATTGGCGGATCTGGCCGGGGATTCCGCGCAGGCACCCGGCCAGGAGAGCGGGTCCTACTCGGTGGACTATCCACTGATCGCGGGTCTGGTATCGCGGGTCATCGGCGGACGTGTCCCCGAACATGTTGCCGCAGTCCTCGGTTGGGCAAGCTATTGGACCGGGATGTGCACACCCGGCCGGGATGCGTTGCTCGTCGCGTGCACCGTCGTGCTGCACGGATCAGGCTCCGGCGCAGTGGAATTCGAGACCAGCGAACCCGAGGTCGACCGGCGGTCCGGCCTCGTCACCTTGCGTGCCGGTATGCGCTGCGGTGCGAGCGCCGACGTCACGGTGCAGAGTTTGATCAGAGAGTCGGTACCCGGGCCGGATCCAGCGGAACTCGCCGCTGTCCTGCCACCCTCGGACGCGCTGGCCGGACGCACCATTCTGGTCGTCGGCGGCAGTCGCGGCTTAGGCGCCGCGGTATCACTGGGTTTGGCGAGCCAGGGCGCGCGGGTGCTGGTGAGCTGCACCCGGGCACCCGAGGTGCTCGCGTCGGCCTCGCATGCCTATCGCGATCGCCTGTGGCCGGTACTCGCCGACGCCAGCGACGGCTGGGCATTGGGAGCCGCGCTGCCGGAAGGTCAGCTCGATGGCGTGGTTCTGCTTGCCGCACCGGCGATTCCGACCCTGCCGCTGGCACCGGACGCGGTCGAGACCGCCGCGCAGTTCATGGCGGCGAGCACCCGTCTGGTCTTCGCCCCGCTGTCGGTGTGCGTGCCCCGGCTGCGCAAAGGCGCGACGGTGGTGATGATCTCCTCCGAGGCGGTGCTCGCGCCGCCCCGCTGGTGGCCGCACTACGCGGCGGCCAAGGCGGCCGTCGAGGGTCTCGCGGAATACGTTGCGCGACACCACCCATGGAACGTCGTGGTGGTGCGTCCACCGCGGCTGTGGACCGACCTGACGAATACGCCGGGCGGACGTGCCGTGAGCAACCCCATCGCGCCGGTCGCCGCCGACATCGTCAGTGCGTTCTCCTCGGAAGCCGCTGTACCCGGGGAAGTTTCAGTACTCGGCGCCGCCGGATGGGGCGCCCCATGGCCAATTCTGAGTGAGGAGGTGCGCGATGCTGGAGATCGCCGACCTGAACAAGTCGTACGGTAAGAAACAGGTCCTCACCGGGATCGATCTGACCGTGCAGCCGGGCGAGATCGTCGGGCTGCTCGGCCCCAACGGTGCGGGCAAGACCACGACGGCGTCGATCGTCGCAGGCCTGACACCGGCCGATTCCGGCACGGTGCGCATCGACGGCATCGACATCACCGGCAACCCGCGCCAGGCGCGTCGCAAGCTCGGCTTCGCACCGCAGGAACTCGGCGTGTATCCCACGCTCACCGCCGAGGAGAACCTGATCTTCTTCGGCAGGCTGATGGGTGTCGGGCGCAAAGACCTGACCGCGCGCATCGGCGAGGTCGGCGAGCGGCTCGGTGTCACGGCGTTCCTGAAGACCCGCGCGCACCAGCTCTCCGGCGGTCAGCAGCGCAGGCTGCACACGGCGATGGCGTTGCTGCACGAGCCGGACGTGCTCTGGCTCGACGAGCCGACCGTCGGCGCCGACGTCTCGGCTCGCCAGGACCTGCTCGTCGAGGTCCGCAATCTGGCCGATCAGGGTGCCGCGGTGGTCTACGCGACGCACTATCTGCCCGAACTCGAGGTGCTCGACGCGCGGGTGGTCGTGCTGCACCAAGGCAAGATCCTGGCCCAGGGCAGTGCCTCGGATCTGGTGGAGCAGTACGCGCAATCCGCGGTGAGCCTGGAATTCTCGGCCGCCATCCCCGCGAGCCTCGGCGGGTTCCTCGCCGCGCCCGGCGCCGTGGTGCTGGAGTCGAAGCGCTTGAACATTCCCACCAACGCGCCGGGACAGCTGCTCGCGCAACTGTTCGCCACCCTGGACACCGATACCGACCAGCTGCTTGCCGCGGAGATCCATCACCCGAACCTGGAGAACGCGTACCTGGCGATCATGCGCGCGGCGCACGACGCGGACGATCTGCCCGTGGAAGGGATCCGAGATGCTGTTGCATGACTCTGCCGTCGATCGAGTACGCGCGTTGTCCTGGGCGGACCTGCGCCGCATTCGCTCCGATCCGGCCCAGCTGATCGTGATGATGGTGCTGCCCATCGGCATGATGGCGTTCCTGACGCCGGCGAACCGGGCGCAGCTGCGCCTGACCGGCTATTTCGATGCCACCGGCATCGAACAGTCCGGGCCGGGCACCATCGTGCTGTTCGCGTTCTTCATCACCACCCTGCTCGGTGCCTCGTTCTTCCGCGAACACGAGTGGGGAACCTGGGATCGGCTGCGGGCCGCGCCGGTGCGCGCCGTGGAGATCATCGTCGGGAAGTCGTTCCCGTCGGTACTGTTCTCGGTCTTTCAGCTCACCTTTCTCTGGGTGATCGCGTTCACGCTGTGGGACCTGCACAGCAAGGGGTCGACGTGGCTGCTTGTCCCACTCACCGCCTCGCTGGCGGTGGCGACGTGGGGATTCGGTATCGCCCTGGTGTCGTTGTGCCGCAGCATCGATCAGCTGGCGATCATGGCGCAGGTGGGTTCGCTGGCCATCGGCGGGCTCGCGGGCACGATCACCCCGCGCGACACATTGCCCGCCTGGGCGCGCGCGTTGTCGCCGTACACGCCGCAGTACTGGGCGTTGAAGGGATATCAGGACGTCATCCTGCACGGTGCCGGGTTCGGCGACATCGTCAAGCCGTGTCTGATCCTGATAGCTGTCGGCGTGGCGGGCGGACTGGTCGCGCTGTTCAAATTCCGGCTCAACCACAGCAAGGTCGGCCGGAGCTGAGCTACTCGATGGGCTGGGTGATCGCGTTGTGTTCGTCGTTGATCAGGTGAAACGCGGACGCCAGGTCGTCGAGTGCGGTCTGCCAGAGCGATTCGGTGCCGTCGCCGTGCGGGTTGCCGCTGCTCAGCGAGAGCAGCACCTGCGCGGCCTCGGCGGCGCGCGCCGCGGCGTCGAGCAGCACCGGTGCCTGGTCGGAGGTGTCTCGCGGGGCCAGCGCGTCGATCCGGTTGTGTAGCCAGTGCGCGTCGAAATGCGCCTGTTCGGTGGCGTTTTCGCCGTCCAGCGCGGGCTGGGTGCTCGCCGCGGTCCAGCGCCGCGCCAGCTCGTTCTGATCCGGCGCGTTGGTGACCGCGCTGCGTAGCTCGCTGCTGAAAACGCGCTGCAGTAACGCGGCCAGTTTGGCGCGTTCGACCGCGGTGTCGTTGTGCGCGGGGGCGTCGGCGTCGCCTGGATCGATATGCAGCACCGCGAGAATTGCCCTCAGTTGCGCGATCGTGGCCACTCAACCCCTGCCTTGTCATGACTCGCCGAGCCGCTCTCGGCTACCACCCGACCCCCGGTACCCCGAACGATTAACTAAATGATAGCCGCACGGTGTCATCGCGGCACCGCAAACGCCGCGCGAATCCCAGGGCGGGACGCGCGGTCATGGATTGCTGCGCAACCGATCTCGCCGCGGGCATCTTGTTGAACGCGAAACCATCGGTGCGCTTCGGCGGAGTGCGGTTCACGACGACGGCCGTTCGCCGGTTGTCGATCGTGCGCTGGAGCGTCGATGACAGGGATGGACCAAACGTGCGGGCGTGCCCATGGCGACCTCATTCCGAAACGTCGATGCCTACACATCTACGTTCGGTCTGGTCCCCCGTCTGGATTGTCGGCGCGCCGAAGCAATATCGGCGACACGTTCAAGCGGGGTCGTTCAGGGACGGGTGTAAGTGACGGCGACCATGTCGAGCACGAGATCCTGGAGTAGTCGACGGGTGGTGTGCGCCTGCGCGATCAACGACTCCGACGACCCACCTTCGGCCAGGTCGACAAGCTGATTCATCAGATGACACACGGCGACCAGCCGTCGTACGGCTTGCCGCCGCTCACCGCATGTGAGGTCGGTACCCATACCGTCCCCATCGCGCCACGCCGCGCCAGTGTTTCGGTCCGCCACGCCGGTCGATGCGCCCCGCCGGTAAGGCATTGGACCGGTTCGATTTTCGCGCCGACCGGTCCGAAGTGTGGTAGCGAAGTCTCATGTACCCCGAGCCGGGCGAGGTTCTGCACTTCTCCGAGGACCCGACCATCGACCGTTTCGTCCCGCATACCGCGCCGACCGCCCGGCAGCCCGAGGCTTACGTGTGGGCAGTGGACCGGGACCGATCGCCCGACTACTGGTTCCCGCGCGCCTGCCCGCGCGCCATGGCGTGGGTCACCGGCGAAACGACCGCCGCCGATCGCGACGCCATCATCGGGCGCGGCGGCGGCGAGCGCGTCCATGCCATCGAGTACGGCTGGTTCGACATGCTGCGCAGTGTCACGTTGTACGCGTACCGCTTACCCGCGGCGCCCTTCCGTCCCTTCGGCGACCCGGTACCGCATGCCTGCGTCGCAACGGTGCCCGTCGCGCCCATCGCGCCGCCACACAAGGTCGGCGACCTGCTGAAACTGCATGAGCACGCCGGAATTCAGCTCCGAATTCTGCCGAACCTCTGGGATTTCTGGGACGCCACGACAGCCAGCTCACTGGGTTTCAGCGGCATCCGTTTGCGCGCTGCTCGCCCCCGCGGCTGAGCCCGGCGACCTATGGCATCAGATCCAGTACTGCCGTACCGTTCGCGAAGTCTGTCGGAAAGCCAACCCTGCCAGAGAAATAGCGTTCGCTTATCCACTCAGCGTCTGAGTACCGAGCACGGTCAGTAGTGCGAGGCGTTCGGCGTCCTCGGTGCCCGGTTCGGCCGTGTAGATCATGATGCGCAGATCGCTGCCTGCCACCGTGAGGACGTCGCAATCCATCGTCAGCGGACCTACTCGCGGATGATCGATCGTCTTCTGCGCGGCCTCGCGGCGGCTGACCGCGCCGGAGTCCCACAGGTCGGCGAATCGGACACTCTTGGCACGCAAGTCCGCGATGAGCTTGCGCAGGCGCTGGTCGGCTGGATACTGGGCCGCGGCCGCGCGCAGGTCGGAGACCAGTGATATTTCGTGTGCGCGGGTGGCCTCCGGGGTGCGACGGGACGGAATGCCGCGGCCCGCGAAATGCCGCCACGCCCCATTGCGGTCGGGGTCATGTGGTCCGGGTGGATCGCCCATCAACGCCGCATACGGTTGATTGAATTGCAGCAGTGTCCAGGACGCGTCGTACACGGCAACCGGTGTCCCGGTCAGCCTGTCCAGCACGCGTTGCACGCTGGAGGTGATGTAGCCGGGAACGGTATCCGGGTCCGGCAGTGCCAACCCCGCCAGCCGGAACAGATGCGCGCGTTCGACCGTGGCCAACCGCAGGGCTCTGGCCAGTGCGTCGACGACCTGAGCTGACGGATTGGACGCGCGGCCCTGCTCGAGGCGGGTCACATAATCGACGGAGATGCCGGACAGCAACGCCAATTCCTCCCGGCGCAGCCCCGGAGCGCGTCGATGCCCACCGGCGGGCAGCCCGGCGGCGTCGGGCGCGACCCGGTCGCGCCAGCGGCGCACCGCCTTCCCGAATTCCGCTGTTGCCATGGTTCTCAGTCTGCCCGTCGAACGTTCCACGTGCCTGGTATCGGCAGTCCCAGGAAGACCAGACGACTGGCTGGCAGCCCTGGCCGGCGTGAGGCTGGAGACATGACAACGACACTGATCACCGGAGCGAACAAGGGACTCGGCTTCGAGACCGCCCGCCGACTCGTCGCGGCAGGCCACACCATCTATGTCGGCAGCAGGGACGCCGCACGCGGCGAACGTGCCGCCGAGCAGCTCGGTGCGCGGGCGGTCGTCCTCGACGTCACCGACGACACGTCCGTCGCGGCCGCGGTGAAAACCATCGAGGCGGACGGCGGGCTGGATGTGCTGATCAACAACGCGGGCATCTCGGGCTTCGAAGGACAATCTCGGGACAGCGCCGTGATCGGCGCGGCGGCCGTCACGGCCGACCTCATGCGGCCGATCTTCGACACCAACGTCTTCGGCGTGATCCGCGTGACCCACGCCTTCCTCCCGCTGCTGCTCCGATCCGCCGCGCCGGTGGTGGTGAACGTCAGCAGCGGCCTGGCCTCACTGACCCGCGTCACCACCCCGGACACACCCACGTATGCCTATATGGGGGTCGCCTATCCCGCGTCGAAGGCCGCGGTCAACATGATCACCGTCCAATACGCGAAGGCGTTCCCTGGCATGCGAATCAACGCGGTAGAGCCCGGCTACACCGCGACCGACCTGAACGGGCACACGGGAACGCAGACCGTCGAGGAGGGCGCGGAGATCATCGTCCGGATGGCCCAGCTGACACCCGACGGCCCCACCGGCGGTTACTTCGACGCCGCCGGTGTCCTGCCCTGGTAGTCGAGCGGATCACCTACTGCCGGTAGAGCATTCGGGCGCGCGCGGTGTCGAGCGGCCCGTCGCGCGGAACGTGCAGGAAATAATCCAGTTGCCAGGCTTGCGAACTGGCGGCCTGGCGGTTGGTGGTAATCACCCACGGCGGATAGACGCGGAATGCCCGCTTGCCGCCGTGACCATCCACCGCCAGCACTCCGCGTTCCCGAAGCGCGTCAACGGGAAAGACGAACTGGCCCAATCGATCCCGATCGCTGGTGCTGATGACGAAGAGATCGATCGGGTCGGCAACGTCGAAGGGCTCGATGGGCCCGCCCGCAGACCGCTTCCACACGGTGACGAACTGACCAACCTTGGTCGGCGTCGTCTTGGCCGCACGAAACCGAACCGAGCGGCCGTCGACGGTGAACGAGTGGGCGGCATACGCGGCGCTCTCGGCTTCGGGCACCGGATCCGAGCAGGCGAAACCGCAGGGCTCATAGACGAGCTCCTTCGCGGCGAGCAGATCGGTGTCGACCACCGGCCACGGCGCGGCGGCGGGTCGGAGGTCGGTGGGGTACTCGCCGATGGTCACCCGCACACCTTGGCATGAGCCACCGACAGAAACCGGGATCAGACCGTATCGACCGGCCGCGCACGGCTGAACAATCCGCGACAGGCAAGCGACTATCGTTGCCGCAGAATCCGATCCGCTTGCCTGTCGCGGTCTCGCACCGCAGTATCTCGGTATGCGATTCTCGATCAACATTCCGAATTTCGGGGACTTTGCCGATGCCAGGACGGTGGCGATGGCCGCCGCCGCGGCGGAAGAGGCAGGCTGGGACGCACTGTTCATCTGGGACCATATGGTGCACGACAAGAAGGAGCGCCAGGGTCAGCCTTTCGGCGATCCGTGGATGCTGCTCACCGCGGCGGCCTTGGCGACCTCCCGCCTGCGGCTGGGCACCCTGGTCACCCCGGTGGCGCGCCGACGCCCCGAGCAACTCGCTCGCCAGGTGGCGACCTTGGACGCGCTCAGCGGCGGGCGGGTGATCTTCAGCGCGGGCCTCGGCGGACCGATCGCGGACGAATTCGGCAGCTTCGGCGAGCCGACCGACCCGGTCCTGCTCGCCGAGCGCCTCGATGAGGGCCTTGACCTGTTGCAGCGCTACTGGTCCGGCGAGCGGGTCGACCACATCGGAAAGCACTACCAGGTCAACGATGTCGCGCTGCTGCCGGCCTCGACGCAGCGCCCGCGCCCGCCGGTCTGGATCGCCGGCTTCTGGCCGCACCGCAGGCCGATCCGCCGCGCCGCGCGCTGGGACGGCGTCGTCCCCCTGTTCAGCACAGCAGGGCACGGCAACCTGCCGCCCATCGACGAGCTCCGCGACCTCATCGACTACGTCGGCGAACACCGAAAAGGACGGCAGGGCAGCCACTTCGAGGTGGTAGTCGGCGGCATCAGCCCCGGCGACCCCGCCAAGGCGCGTGATCTGATCGCACCCTACGCCGACGCGGGCGCAACCTGGTGGGACGAACGCCAGCTCATGACCACCGCCGCCCTGCACCGCCTCGCCCCGGTGATGCGCCGCATCAACCAGGGCCCGCCCACCCTGTAGCGCGATGCTCAGCCGAACCAGCGGGTGAGGGCGGCGTCGAGTGGTTCGTCGTCGGTGGCGGACCAGGCGATGTACCCGTCGGGCCGGATCAGGACCGTGGTGGTGTCATCGTCGGCCTTGGCGGTGACGTGGTCGACGCGGTCGGACCAGCGGTCGATCGACCTGGGTGTGTCATCGAGCGAAAGCAGCAGGCCGCGGCCGGACTGCAGCAGTTGGCTCACCCGGGTCGGACCGTCCAGGGTGGTCAGGTCGAGGTCGATCACGCGTGGGCCGAGCCCGGCGTACTGGGTGTCGAGACCCGACATCAAACCTGATACGTAGTAATTGGTTTCGGGTAGCTGGAGCAGTTCGGTGAACATGTCGCGGACCGCGGCGACGCCCTCGTTCTGGTCCGGGTTCACGATCATGCCCTGCGCGCGGGTGGTGCGTAGTACCCGCGCGGCGACGGGGTGGCGCTCGGTGTGATAGCTGTCGAGCAACCCCTCGGGCGCCCAACCATTAACTGTCGCAGCGAGTTTCCAGCCGAGATTGACCGCGTCCTGGATGCCGAGGTTCACGCCTTGACCGCCGATCGGCAGGTGGATGTGGGCCGCGTCGCCGGCGAAGAACACTCTGCCCTCGCGGTAACGTTCCACCTGCCGGGTGGCGTCACTGAACCGGGAAGCCTCGCGCAATTCGCCCAAACGTGTCTCGGGTCCGTACACCGCCTGCAGTGCCTCGTCGACTTCCGCCGCGGTGACGGGTGTTTCGCGATCGGGCCGCTCGCCGGTGACCTTGCCGAAGATCATCCGGTACAGGCCGCCCTCCATGGGGTGCAGGATAGTCATGTACCCGTCGGCGCTCTTGAAGTACCGGCTGAAATGTTCGGAAGTGCTTGGGACGGTATCCGATCGGGAGGCGAGAGTGAGGTCCGCGACCGCCGAGGACATCGTGCCCGCGGTCCCGGGAAACGGTACGCCGAGCAGTTTGCGGACCGTGCTGTGTCCGCCATCGCACGCGACTAGATAACTGCCACGAATATCTCCGACCGTGACGCCGTCGGAATCCTGTTCGATGGCCGACACCTCGGATCCGCGCAGCACCGGAACGCCTTGGTCGACGAGGCGTTGTTCGAGGAACGCCTCGAGCTTGGCCTGTGGGATGCGGACCGGATACGGATGGCGGGTGTGCCACGGCCGGCAATCCAACTCGACCGGCAGCCCGGCGAAATGCCCACCGAACTCGGCACCCGGCGGCACGCCGTCGAGCAGCGGATCCAGCAGTCCGCGCAGGTCGAGCACCTCCGCGGTGCGCGGTTGCAGCGCGCCCGCCCTGGACTGCTTACTACGGGTGCGCTGCTTCTCCAGCACGACCACCGGTACTCCGGCCAGCGTCAGCTCATTCGCCAGCATCAACCCCGTTGGGCCCGCCCCGACCACGATCACTTCTGTCTTCATGTCATCTCCATTAGTAGACTGAGTGCAACAATACACTGAATCTACTAATGCGCTAGAGTGAATCCATGACCGAACCGATGGGACTGCGCGAACGCAAGAAGGTTCGTATCCGCGAGCAGATCGCGGCCACGGCGATCCGCATGTTCCTCGAATCAGGCTTCGACCAGGTCTCGATCACCGACATCGCGCGAGCGGCGGAAGTCTCCCGCCGCACCCTGTTCGCGTACTTCGCGACGAAGGAAGACCTTGTCCTGCAACGGATCGCTGACCACGAGGACGAGCCGGCCAGAACGGTCCTTGCGCGCCGGGCCGATCAATCACCCCTGGACGCGTTGCGCGAAGCGCTGCTCGAGGCGTTGCGACGGCGCGATCCGAACACCGGCCTCAACGACGACCCCGACGCCATGGCCTTCTTCCAATTGATCTCCGGCACCGAAAGTTTGACGGTAAGGCTGACGCGCTACATCGCACGCGGGATCGACACACTGGCAGACGCATTGCGCGAGAACGACTTCGACCCTGTCACCGCCCGCCTCGTCGCAGCCCAGGTGATGGTGGTCCACCGCGAACTCGCCAAGATGAACCAGCAACACCTCGCCAACGGTCAGTCCGCCGCGGCCCGCTACCCGGCAGCGGTCCGAGCCACCAACCGCGCCTTCGATCTACTGCGCGACGGCCTGGGGTCGTATCCCGAGTAGCGGCGATCGCTACGATCGGAGGCGATGCGTAGTGAATTGATGTTCGATTCGCTGGATGGGCTGTCGGTGGGGGACTCGTTGGGTCAGCAGTTCCCGGTGATGCGGCGGTCGATTCAGGATATTCGCGGTGGCAATCTCGCGGCGGGGCCGTGGGAGTGGACCGACGACACCGAAATGGCCTGCACGGTGGTTGCCGAGCTCGGTGCGCGTGGTGCGATCGATCAGGATCGGCTTGCCGCGGCTTTCGCGCGGCGGTTCGATCCCGGGCGGGACTACGGGTTCATCGCAGTCAGTACGTTGCGCCGGATTCAGGGCGGCGCGCCGTGGCGCGAGGTGGCGGGGGCCGCGTACGACGGTCAGGGGTCCTGCGGCAACGGTGCTGCCATGCGGGTTGCCCCGCTGGGTGCCTACTACGCCGATGATCCGAAAAGGATTGTCGCGGAGGCGGTTCGGTCGGCGCAGGTGACCCACATGCATCCCGAAGGGGTGGCCGGTGCGGTGGCGGTGGCGCTTGCGGCCGGTCGAGCGGCACAAGCGCGACTGACCGGGATCCGTCCCACGCCAACGGAATTCATCACCGCTGTGCTCGACAATCTCGGCAACGGTGAAACGAGCCGCCGGATTCGCCACGCCCGCACCCTGCTCGGGGCCTCCGCCGAACAGGCGGCAGCCGAGCTGGGCAACGGATCTCGAGTGACCGCGCAGGACACGGTGCCGTTCACAATGTGGGTCGCGGCAACCCATCTGGGCGACTATCCATCCGCGATCACCACCTGTATCGCGGCGGACGGCGACATCGACACCACCAGCGCCATCGTCGGCGGCATAGTCGCCGCCTACACCGGCACCGCACCCAGCACCGGCACCGCACCCAGCACCGGCACCGCACCCGGCACCGGCACCGGCATACCGCCGACCTGGCTCGCCGCACGAGAACCATTACCCACCTGGCTCACCCCGCCTCGCAGCCCCCGCCGCAAGAGCCCCCGCCGCCGCTGGCTATCCCGCACCAACCAACCCCCGGCGCCGCCCGCATCGAGGTGAGTCAAAGGGTGGCTTAACGATCTTCAACAGCAACCATTCAACTCACGTCAACGCACACCCGGGCCTGCCTTCCGTTGACGTGAGTCAAATGGTCGCTGTGCAAGATCATTTGGCGACCTTATGACTCGCCTCGATCGGCTCGGCGCTACCAGGGGGTGGGCGCCGAGTTGGATTACTGTGGCGGGGTGGGGTTTACCGAATATGCGCCAGGCGATGTGGTCCATTTCCCGGAGGGGCCGTTCAGTGGGATCTGTGGGGTCGTGCGGGAGGTCTATGCCCATCGCGCGAAGCTGCGCATCGACTTCGGCGAGGGGACCGTCCATCGCGAGGGCAACGTGCTGCGCGAGCGTCGGCACAGCCTGACCGTCGGATACGACGAGGTCGAGTTGGGCTAGGTGTCCGGATCCGGGATCGACAACTCGGCCGATTCTTCGTCCGCCATTTCGGCCGGGCGGTCACCATAGCGGCCTGGCCGGAAACGGTATCGGCGACCGGCGATGGTTCGGTCGCCGATACCGCTGTCAAGCAATAGGTTTCGACGTCGCGTCGCGATTGTGCCGCGTCCGGTACATCAGCAGCGATGCCGCGCACAGGAGCACGGTGACGATTTCGGCACCCACGCTCAGTGCGGCCTGCGGCGACGGCTCCCAACCTATCTCGCTGAACCCGAAAAGCCCTGTGGTGCGAGACAATACGAACGCTCCCAACGCACCGACCGCCAGCCCGCCCGCCGCGACCCGCAAGGTCCACGGGCCGGCCAGCAGTAACAGTGCGAGCGCGAACGAGGCCGCAGCTTGCAGCAGGAACGACGGGCCGATGAGGTGGATGTAGCGATATCCGCGGGCATAGAGGTCCGCGTGCAGGTAACCGCTGACCGCGAGGCTCGCGCTGATCCCCACGCGAGCGAACAGATCAGCCGAGAGCAGACGCCTCATTTCAGCGTCTGTTCTTTGATCGCCAGCATCTGCTGTCCCTTCTGATAGGTCACCTCGCGAATCCCCAAGGCGTCATGCAGCTTTCCCGCAGGCAACGTCACCGGCTTCGGCGTCGGCCCGTCGCCGGGTTTCGGCAGGGGATAGGCGGTGGTGGTGCCGCTGTAGAAGGTGATATTGCCTTCGGTTTTCGTGAACAGCTGGTGCACATGACCGTTGAGGCAGGTGACCGAGGAGAATCGCCGCAGATAGCTCAGCGCCTCGGTGGCATCGTCGGTGCCCCAACCCCACTGGGGATACATCGCGAACAGCGGAATGTGACTGAACACGATGATCGGTGTGTCGCTGGACAACCCGGCGACATCCTTGCGCACGAACTCCAACTGGTCCTGCCCCAGATGCCCGAGCGTCTGCAGATTCAGCGTGTTCACCAGGGCGATCAGGTGAACGCCCGCGATATCGAGGCTGTACCAACCGTCGCCGCGGGTACCTTTGCCGAACACCGAACGGTACTTCTGACCGGCGTCGTCGGTCGAATCATGTTCTCCAGGAACGGTGAACACGTGCGGCGTGTTCAAACTCTGCATCATCTGCGCGACCTGGTCGAACTGTTCCGGGGTTGCCAGGTGGGTGAGATCGCCGGTGTGGATGACGAAATCCGGCTGGTACCCCAGCGAATTCACCTGACCGATCGCCTCGGTGAAGGTGTCGGTGACATTCGCGTTGGCGGTGCCCTGGAACCCGATATGGCTGTCGCTGACCTGGGCGAAGCGCAAGGTCGGGCGATCGTCCGCCACAGCCGGTGCCGCGCCCGCGACATGCGAGATGACCTCGCCACCGAGCACGGTCAGCCCCACCGCGGCACCGAACCAGGCACTGTGCCGGATGAGCTGTCGCCGCGTCATCGCCTGCGGGTCGCGCGGATCGGTGTGTTCTTGATGCCGGTCGCTCATGGCGTGACCACCACCGTCGCCTTCATGAACGGATGGATCGAGCAGATATAGGCGAAAGTGCCCGCCTTGGCGAAGGTGAACGAATACGTCGCGCCCGCACCCATTCCCGGCGAATGGAAGCTGCCGTCGGTGGCGGCGACGGTGTGCGGCTCCTCGTCGTGGTTGACCCAGGTGACCTTGGTACCCGCCTTGACCGTGAGAGCGGCCGGCGCGAAGGCGAAATTATCGATGTTCACGGCGTTCGGCCCGGCAGGCGCGGCGCCCTGCGTCGGGGGCGGCATCGACATACCGGGCATGGCACCGGGCATGCCGCCGCCCGGAACGAAGCCGGGAGTCTCTGTGCCGGAAGCGAATACGGGGGTCGGCGCGGGGTTGGTCGAGCCTTGGCCGCCGCAGGCACTCACGACCGCCAGCATTACCGCTGCCGCGACGACGACTATTGCTCGTCGGCCGCCTGGGATACGTCTCATCGATCCGGTCCTCCATCCGGGGTGGGTCTGCCCGCCGGTGCGGGCCCTCACCGATAGATAGCGGCCGGGGTTACACCGTCGGCTCAGGCTGGCTCGGTCGGCGCGAAAACCTCTATCGCGCCGTTGTTTTCACGCACCTTCAGGCGTGGCAGCGGTGCCGGGGAAATCGGCAGCTGATGGGTGAGCACCCGGCCGTCGGCGGCGAACGAGGTCGAGTGGCATGGGCAGCGGAGCTGGGCGGCGGGGGAGTCCAGCCACAGCTTGCAGCCCTGGTGAGTGCACACCCCGGACACGGCCGACACCACGCCGTCGACCCGGCGCACGAACCCGCTCAGGGTGCCGACATCGAAGTGAATGATGCCGCCCTCGGGGAACTCGGAGCTGGCCGCGACCGCGTGCCAGGCACCGTTGTTCGGCGTCAAAGTCTCTTGTGCCGCAGGCTCGTTCGATCGCTCACGACCGGCGACGGCATGGTCGATCGCCGCACCGGCGGCCACCGCCACCGCGGCCGCCGAGGTCCCGATCACCACCCGGCGGCGCGGGGTCGTTACGCCGGAGCCGGATTCGGTTGCGGCGCCGTCGAGTTCGGTAGCTAGCCGACGATGCAGATCGGCCAGGAATTCCTCGCTGGGTGCCTGGCTGCCGAGCCGTGCGGCCCGCAGATCGATGGCCGTAC
This sequence comes from Nocardia sp. NPDC051321, assembly GCF_044455225.1. Classification (NCBI taxonomy): domain Bacteria; kingdom Bacillati; phylum Actinomycetota; class Actinomycetes; order Mycobacteriales; family Nocardiaceae; genus Nocardia; species Nocardia sp. NPDC051321. Next base: position 86,128 of record NZ_JBITEM010000017.1, read on the forward strand.
GCATCTGCTCGGCCTCCTCCGCGTCGGGCCGGAACGCGCGCGGACTGCGCCCGGACAGCAACTGCTCGACGTACCGCCGCACGTCTCGTCCGCTCACTCGCCACCTCCCGCACTCGGCCGCGCCGCCATCTGTAACGCTCGATGCTGCAGCACTTTCGCGTTCGCCACGCTGACACCCAACGTATTCGCGGAATCTCGCACCGACAGCCCTTGCAGGAACCGTAGCTCCAGAATCCGGCGATAGCGATCCGGCAGCCGGTCGAGCACCGCCCGCGCCCGCACCGCGGTAGCGGGATCCGGGGGTTCGAGGTCTGGCCGATCATCGACGATATCGTCCTCGATCGTGGTGATCTCCCGGCCCATCCGCGTTCGCCAGTATCCGGCGAGCACGGTGCGCGCGGTGGCCCGCAGGTACGCGCGCACCTCGGCAACGCTCGCCGACACCCGTAGCGGCTTCAGCGCGGCCATGAACACCTCGGCGGTCAGATCCTCGGCGTCCGGCCGATTCCCGACCTTGGTGAACATCAGTGCGAACACCCAGGAGACGTTGTCCCGATAGACGGCCTCCCAGTCGGGATAGCCGTCGCCGGAGACCAGTCGTAACTCCCGGCTCGGCCCCGGTTCCTCCCGCGACGGCCCGGATTCCGTTCGTCCCACCATGCCTACCTTCTGAGCGTGGTGCAACCACGCTCCCTCTTAGGTAACGCACGTGGTTACACCGTCATCGGTTCAACGGGACCGGCGGAATGACGACTGCGCCCCCTGAATCAGGCGGCGCAGTCGGTTGTGCGGGATTTCAGTTTACTCAGTCACCTTGTGCCCGAACGTCTTTGCCGGGCACAGCGGCTCACTTCGCGGCGTTCTCCCGCTTCGGCAGCTTCCAGCCGGGCCGGGGGAAGTGGCAGGTGTACCCGTCCGGGTACTTCTGCAGGTAGTCCTGGTGCTCGGCCTCGGCCTGCCAGAACTCAACGGCCGGCGTCACCTCGGTGACCACCTTGCCCGGCCACAGGCCCGAGGCGTCCACGTCGGCGATGGTGTCCAGCGCGACCCGCTTCTGCTCCTCGTCGAGGTAGAAGATCGCCGACCGGTAGCTGCTACCGATGTCGTTGCCCTGGCGGTCCTTCGTGGTCGGATCGTGGATCTGGAACAAGAACTCCAGCAGCGCACGGTAGTCGGTCTCGGCCTGGTCGTAGACGATCTCCACGGCCTCCGCGTGGCCGGGATGGTTGCGGTAGGTGGGGTGGTCGTTGCGCCCACCGGTGTAGCCGACCCGCGTCGACACCACTCCGGGCTGCCTGCGGATCAACTCCTCCATGCCCCAGAAACATCCGCCGGCCAGAATCGCCTTGCGCGTGTCAGTCACGCGTCCTCCTTCGTGAACAGAGTCCGGAACTGCCCATAACCTTCCGCCTCGAGGTCATCGAGGTGGATGAAGCGCAGCGCCGCCGAATTGATGCAATACCGCAGACCGCCTTCGGCGCGCGGTCCGTCGGTGAAGACATGTCCGAGATGGCTGCCACCGTGCGCCGAACGCGCCTCGGTGCGAATCATCAGGTGGCTGAAGTCTCGCTTCTCGACCACATTCGCGGCGTCGATCGGCTTGGTGAAACTCGGCCATCCCGATCCGCTGTCGAACTTGTCGACCGAAGCGAACAACGGCTCACCGGACACCACATCGACGTAGATGCCTGGTTCGTGATTATCCCAGTACTCACCCGTGAACGCCCGCTCGGTCCCGTTCTCCTGGGTGACGTGGTACTGCTCAGGTGACAGGGCGGCGACGGCCGCGGGATTCCTGTTGTATTCCTGTGCCACATGACCTCCTCATATCGGCCCCCCGTATAACTCGTGCTCCGGGACGGAAAGTCCCCGGCGGGCCCGACGTCACATTTCGGTCATCATTGTCCGCCACTCCAGTGTGCCGCGTCGGTAAAAGCGCCGTCTACCAGCACCGGTACTGCCGCGCCCGCGCCGATTTCGATCGCGACGGCGACATCGTCGGCGAATCCGATTTCCGCGAGTTCGCGTCCGGAGGCGCACTGGGTGATCAGCGAGGCCACGTCGGCGGTCGCGTCATAGGTGGTTTTGGCCGCCGATGCCTCCGGCGACAGTGGCCCGGCACCGTTCTCGGCGAGGGCCGAGATGACCGCGGCCGCGCCGAACCAGTCCTCGATCGCGGGCCGCAGGACGTCCTGACCGGGCCAGTGCTCGCCCGCGGCGATTACGGAGATCGGCCGCTCCGCGGTGCCCCAGCCTTGCTGGACAATCCAGCGAGCAACCGCGGACGCGTTGCGCAGGCATGCCGCGAGCACCGGTACTCCGCTGACGGCGGCGGAAATCGCCGAACCGTTCGGCGAGGGCAACACCAGACGTGCCGGGGCAGGTGCCCGTCGCAGCGCAGCGGGTGACAGCGACCACGGCTGCCGCTCGGACACGGCGGTCCGCCCGACAGCCAAGCGCGCGTCACGGTCGGCCGCGAATTGCGCCGCGGTCTTGTCGCGCCACGGATACGGAAAGACCCGCGTACCCGCGTCGACAGCCACCGAGACCGACGTCGAAAACGACAGCACATCGACAACGACGATGGCCGCGCTATCGGGCCCTAAAGCCCGCGCACCCGCCAAACCCCAGTCGACCCGAACTCCCCACGGACGTTGCTTCGACCATTCAGCAATCTCTGGCATCGCTGTTCCTCCCCAAAACCAGCCCGTTGACCCAGGAATGGCGATGCCCCCGCCGGAGCGGGGGCATTGGCACAACCGTCAGAAGAAGTAGGCGGTACCCGATGAGCTTCCGGTCCCGTATCCCATGGTCTTCAGCCAATTCTTGAAGGCGATCAGTGCGCCGCCCACCGGCCCCGGATCAGTGCACGAACCACCGACCGACGAGAAGGTGCAACCATCGTCGGCTATCGCTGACGTGCCGACGGCCTGCCCGCTTTCCGCGGCCGCCGTCCCCGATCCTGCCAAGACACCGACAACCACTCCGCCGGCCAAGACCACACTGCCGATGCCACGCTTCATACTGCTTTTCGATGTACTCACCCGTACGAAGTTACCGCACCGCAACGTGAAACCGTTTGGCCCGCAGCGCCCCCCAACTCTGGGGTCTCGCGACATTCGACCTGCTCGGGGGCCTTGGCGGGGCTACCCCAAACGGGCAGCGTTGATCACGACCGGCTCGGCGGGCAGCCCGTCGAGTGGACCGCGCTCGGTCGGCGTGATCCCCGCCGCGACGATCCGGTCGAGCACATCCATTCCGCTCACGACCTGGCCGAGCACCGAGTAGTTCGCCGGGATATGCGCGAACGAGTGCACGATGAAGAATTCGCTGCCGTTGGTGCCAGGGCCCTGATTGCCCATGGCGACGGTGCCGCGCTCGTAGGTCTCGGTACCGTCGACCTCGTCGGGGAACTGGTAGCCGGGACCACCCTTCTCCACCTCGACGATGTCACCGCACTGCAGCACGCCCAGGCGGGCGCTGTCGGTCAGCCGCCAGCATTGGCTCTGGTCGTAAAAGCGTTGCAGCACCAGGCTTGCCATGTTCTGCACCCCGCACGGTGCCGCCCCGCCCCGATTGAGCCGCACTGTCACCGGGCCATAGTTGAACTGAAACGTCACATCCATGGTGCCGACGGCCAGCGCGACCGGCGGCGGCGACACCACCGGACGGGCGGCCGGATTGTCCGGCGCGGTCGGCGTGAAACCGCACGACACCACAGGCGGCCCGGCCGATGCCGGAACAGTGCCCGCGACCAGGCCGGACAACGATAGGACGGAGATGGCGAACGCGGCGCCCCAACGTGAATGCATAGCGTGCAAAGTAGCCGATAACGCCGAAAAACATTCGGCAAAGCGGCAATCCGGCCGTGGCCGCTTTCAGTCCATGCCGAGAAAACGCAGGACGGCAAGGACTCGGCGGTGGTCGGTATCGGCCTGTGGCAGTCCGAACTTGGTGAGAATGCTGTTGATGTGTTTGGCGACCGCGCTGTCGCTGATCACCAGGTGTGCTGCGATCCCGGCGTTGGAGCGGCCGCAGGCCATTTGTTCCAGAACGTCGCGTTCACGCGGAGTGAGCACGTCGAGCCGATCGCGGTCGCGACGTAGCAGCAGTTGGGATACCACCTCAGGGTCGAGCACCGTCGCGCCCGCCGCGACCCGCCGCACCGCGGCACCGAATTCTTCGACGTCGGCGACGCGCTGTTTGAGCAGATACCCGACACCGACGTTGTGCGAGGCCAATAGTTCGGCGGCGTACCGCTCCTCGACATATTGCGAAAGCAGTACGACCGCGGTTTCCGGCCAGTTCCGGCGAATGACCGAGGCGGCGCGGACCCCTTCGTCGCGGAATCCGGGTGGCATGCGCACATCCACCACCGCGATGTCGGGGCGGTGCAGTTCGACGGCGGACAACAGCGATTCGGCGTCGGCTACCTCGGCCACGACCTCGAACCCCGACATCTGCAGTACCTTCGCCACACCGACGCGCAGCAGGAGGGAATCGTCGGCGATCACCGCGCGCACGGGAACTCCGCGACCAGGACCGTTGGACCGCCGTGCGGGCTGGTAACTCGCAATGCGCCGTCCACCGAGGCGACCCGCTTGGCCAGCCCGGCCAGCCCGCTGCCGGTCGCCGGTGCCGCGCCGCCGACGCCGTTGTCCCGGACCAGCACTCGCATGTGCTGTTCGTCGGCGCACTCGACGATGACCTCCACGCGATCCGCTTCCGCGTGCTTGACCACGTTCGTCAGTGCTTCGGAGATGACGAAGTACGCGGCCGCCTCGACGGTCGGTGGCGGACGAAACGGCATATGCACCGTTATCTCGACGGGCACGGGAACGCTGTTCGCGAGCCCGGAGAGCGCGGCGTCCAGGCCGCGATCCTCGAGCACGGCGGGGTGGAGTCCGCGAACCAGTTGGCGGAGCTCCGCGACGGCTTCCTTGGCCTGAACATGCGCCTCCTCGATCACCTTTCGTGCCTCCTCGGGTAGATCGGTGAGGCTCGCCTTCGCGATGCCGAGGTTGACCGCGAGTGACACCAGGCGCTGTTGGACGCCGTCGTGCAGGTCTCGTTCGATCCGCCGCCGCTCGGCGTCGGCCGCGTCTACCACCCCGGCCCGCGTCTCGGTCAGTACGTCGACCCGGTGCGCGAGTTGCTCTTCCCGGCTCGGTGCCAGTAGTAGGCGCGCGATCCGGCGGTCGGCGCGCGGCCAGGCGCGAGTCAGCATGGGCAACACGAACAATGCTCCCATCGCGATGCCTGTGGTGAGCACAGCATGGCTTATCCGGGTCGGTCGCAGATGTGTGGGCACCAGCCACATCCACACGAGTACGGTCCCGGCGATCGGTGTCCAGATCCACAGCAGCAGGATGGCGATACCGCTGCCGGCCAATAGGGGACCGGCGATCACGTGGTAGCCGAGCTGCCGTAGCCGGGTGGTCGACCACAGCGTTCGGTCCTCGGCGGATTCGGTGATCTCCAGTCCCGCGCAACGGAATCGGCGACGATGCGCCCGGGTGAGCAGTGGCGTTCCGAGCACCACCGCGGCGGCCGGGGCGGTGATGAGAAAAAGCGTGACCGCGGGCAACGAAGCCGGAATCCACCGCCACGGCAATATCAGCAGCAGCGCGATGCCGAGCTGAACCAGCAGACCTATCCCGTTGGCCGCCAACAATCGTGCGGTTTCCCTGACGGACTGTGGCGGTCGAGCGGGTGCGTCCACGGGCATCGGCATCTCCCCACGGTAAATGCGGTTTCCCCTGCTGACCATGGCGCCAGTATCCGTTTCTTGGTGAAACCAATGCCACCAAAAGGTCGGAATCCACCGCTACCGACAGGGCGAGACCGCTCGTCAACACTGAAGCGTGCTCTGATCACTCGAGACAGGACACGATCTGAATGAACACTCCGCACTGGACTTCGCCGCCGCGTCCCGCATCGCCGCCGAGACCCGGAATCGGCGCGGTGACGATGATCGCCGCCGGGCTGGTATTGCTCCCGTGGTTGATCGTCCTCGCCACGACGCTGCCCTCATCGACCACGGTGCCACGCTGGTCCATCGCCTGGGTCGGGGTGGACAGCCTAGAGGCTGCCGGGCTGCTGGCCGCCGGGCTGCTGGCCATCCGAGGAGACCGTCGGCATCCGGTAGCGGCCGCCGCGGCGGCCGCAGTGCTTACCGTCGATGCCTGGCTGGACGTGGTCACCGCGAAGGACGGCGGCGAGTTCGTTACCGCGCTCATCATGGCCGTCGGCGCCGAGCTACCGCTGGCGGTGCTGTGCATGGTCTCGGCGATCCGAGCCTGCGGCCCACCCAGTCCGGTGCCCGCCGATGCTGAGCCCCGACTCAGCGGCCGACTTCGATGAACTCCGCAGCCGGACACCGTGAGTCGCACAGACCCGGGCGCTCGCTATCGCGCGGCGGTGATCAGGGGTGCGAGACCGTCCGGGGCGAAGATCTGCTTGGCGTCGGTCACCTGCCGGTCGTTGATGAACACCGACGGGGTGGATTTGATGCCGCTGGCGAGGATTTCCGTGGTCTTGGCGCGGAGGTACGCGTCGTACTTTCGGTCGGTAATGCACTGGGCCACTGCGGGATCGGCATAGCCGGTGGTGCGGGCGATCTCGATCAGCTGGTCGTCGGGGAGGCCGTCACCGCCCTCGGTGGGCTGCTGCTCGAACATCGCCGCGAGCCAGGCCTGGTACTTCGACGGGTCCGCTTCGGCGACGCAGTAGGACGCGTTGCCCGCGCGCGACGAGTACTGACTGCTCGACGCTCGATCCAGGAACGAGATGACGTTGTATTCGACGAGGGCCGAACCGCTGGTCGCGGCGTCCTCGAGCACCTTGGCGTTGGCGGCCTCGAAAGCCTTGCAGGCCGGGCACTGCAGGTCGGCGACGACGCGGACGGCAACCTTCGCACCCGGGTCACCGATCCGGATCGCACCGTTGTCGGTGACGCCCGCAGGCGCCGCGGGGAGCTGGTTGGCCACCGGAACCTGGCTGGCATTCTGCACCGGTCGCGGCGTGCCGATGAAGTCCTTGGTGAGGTCCCGTGCGACCACTCCGACGCAGACCGCCACGACGAGCGCGAAGAGCACCCCGCCTGCCACGAGCCCGACCAGAACCTTGCGATTGTGCCGGGCGCGCTCCGACTCCGATGGGAGGGTCGACCAGCCACCCTGAGTGGTGTTCACGTGTATTCCCCCGTGCTTCTCGCCAATTGAACAGTTTCGCTCCGTCACGATAATGGTTGCGGGACCGGTTTGGTGCCGCTGACCGGGTCGAGTACACATCCAGTACCCGGTGCCGGCATCGTGACGGATATTCGCTTGCCCGCGACCCGAGCCGGAAAAGTAGGGTGGTCCGGTGATTCGCACAGCCGCGTTGGCCCACATCAGGGATCGTCGTCTGCTGCAGACGCGATCGATCGGCAAGGACATCTTCTATATGGCGGGCGGGAAGATCGATCCCGGCGAGACGCCCGAGGGCGCACTACATCGCGAGGTGCGCGAGGAACTCGGCGTGGGCGTCGTGTCCTTCGACCAGCTCGGCGTTTTCGAGGCGCAGGCAGTCGGCCACGCCGCGGGAACCCGGTTGCACATGACGTGCTTCACCGCCGAACTGGATGGTGAGCCGGAGCCGACCAGCGAGATCGCTGAGCTGCGCTACTTCACGGTGCGCGAGTACGCCGCGATGGATCAGGTGGCGCCCGGCTCGATGCTTGTGTTCCGCAAGCTGCACGAGCTCGGCATCGTCGACTGGTAGCAGCACCCGGTTTCGATCTGTGCGATGTTGTTGTCGGATGGAGGGAAGAACAGATGTCCGAGTTCGATCGAGCGGCCATCCAGGTAGTGGCCTGCGACATCTTCGGCACCACCGTGGATTGGTACACCGGGGTGTCCCAACGGGCCGCCGAGGTATTCCGCACGGCCGGTGTCGATCTCGACGCCGCGGCCTTCACGAACGCGTGGCGCGACATGTATTTGCCTGGCATGCAACGCGTTCGAGACGGCGAGCGACCGTGGGTCTACCTCGACACCCTGCACCGGGAATCACTTGACGAGCTGCTGGACCGCCACGGCGCCGCCCTCGATGAGGAGTCCCGCAGCCGTCTGGTCCGGGCCTGGCATCTGCTGCCCGCCTGGCCCGACTCCGTGGAAGGTCTTGCCCGCCTGGGCAACCGGTACACCTTGGCCGCGCTGTCCAACGGTGGTTTCGCGCTGTTGACCCGGCTGGTCAAGGCGGCGGGTCTGCCTTTCGACTGCATCCTGTCCGCGCAACTGGCACAGAGCTACAAGCCCGAGCCGCAGGTGTACCGTACCGCCGCCGGTCTGCTCGACGTCGAGCCCGCCCGGGTCCTCATGGTCGCGGCACACACCTGGGATATCGATGGCGCGGGCGCCGTAGGCATGCGGACCGCCTTCCTCGAGCGCCCGCAGGAGAAGGGGCCGGAGCACAAGGCCGATCGCGCCGACGAAACACGCAGCGATCTGACCGTCACCAGCTTCGTCGAGCTCGCCGAAACACTAGGCTGCTGACCGGTTCCGATACTCCCCGGCGCGCGATGCGGCCGGGGAGTATCGGTCAGAACAGCGACTGCGCGTCCGCCGCGATGAAGAAACCGTGGCCACCCTGATCGCACCTGACCCCGGCGGACATCGAGGTGCACGCGGTGCCCCGGACGATGATGGTCTGGCCGTAGCCGAGCACCTTGCCTCCGCCCCTGTTGCCGCCATCCAGCGGCGGGCCGACGAAAATGCCTTGGCTCAGGCAGCGGTATTGCCCTTTACCGCCCAATATCTGCGCCGACACCTCGCGGTTAGCGCGAGTGCCGCAGTCGGGGAGCTCCGCGGGTACCACCGACGCGTGTGCCAGCTGGCAACCGGTGCCGATGCCGTCGGCCTCGATGAACCCGCACAGGATGTTGCCGCTCGGCGACTGGAAGTAGTACTTGCCGTCGCTCGCATAGTCCCGCGCGTCGACGGTCGCGTCGTCCCGAGAGGGCAGCTTCGTAGTGGCGGCGCCAGCCGCTGTCTCCGGTGCCGCGGTCGAATTACCTTGCGGTGCGCGTTCCGTGGCGCCCGCGGAAACCGGTACGCCCGTATCAGATGAGCCGCTGGTAACAGAGCTCTTCCCGCTGTCCGTACACCCAGTCAACGCACCTACCGCGGCGATTGCCGCTATAGCCAACACAATTGGCTTCATATCGTCTCCCATGTCGAGTCCACCCCAACGATCTTGTTGTTCATCGATCCGTTCGGGTAAGTCGTTAACCGATCACAGGCCCGCGTCCAGCGGGAAGCGCGCGTCGAGTCCGGACCGGTCGCCAACCCCGAAGTTCATGACGAGGTCATCGGCGACCTGGATCAGCACGTCGCGTCCCTCGACCGTCGACGCCAAGTCCATCGGCAGCGCGGAGATACCGTGGACGGCACCGATCAGGTTGCCCGCCACCGCGCCGGTGGAATCGGAATCACCGGAGTGGTTCACCGACAGCAGCAGGCCCGCGCGCACATCGCCGGACTTCGCCGACTGCAGCGCGCAGTACACCGCGATGGCCAGGCACTCCTCGGCGATCCACCCCGCGCCGACCTGCTCGACCTGCTCGGCCGTCGGCGGTTCCTCGGCCAACGTGACGGCCTTGGTCAGCGCGTCCACCGTCTCCGCGGTCGCCGGGAACCCGTCGAGCTGAACGAGTGTCTCCTGCACCGCGATCGGCAATACCGTGCCGCTCACCACGCGATCGAGAATCGCCGCGAACGCGCCCGCCGCCAGGTATCCCGTTGGATGCCCATGGGTCAACTGCGCGGCCCGCGCCGCCGTGTGGAACGCCCGATCGGGCCCCATCCCCGCCAGCCCGAACGGCGCCGATCGCATCACCGTCCCGCACCCTTTCGAGTGCGCATTCACCGGCCCGTTCTCGCCGAACGGTGCCGGCGCGACATATCCTCGCGACTGCTGGGCGAGCCCGGACATGCACGCGTTTCCCGGTGCCCGAGACGCATACAAAAACGGCAAACTCGCCAGCCATCCATCGGTATGCGCCGCAGGCCCTTCCTCCCGCTGCGTCTGCAACCACCGCAGGTAGGCCCGCCGCAAGGCAGGCACCGGGTCGGCTCCCGCCGCCGCCCGCAGCATCCCCTCGGCGGTAAACAGCGTCATCTGCGTGTCGTCGGTAATCTCCTGCGGCGCACCCGCGTTGTGTTGCGGCAGAAAGCCCGTCACCCCCTGCTCCCCGTACCGTCCCTGAATCTGATCCCACTTCAAGAACTCGATGGGCCACCCCAGCGCGTCCCCAATCGCCCCACCCACAAGAGATCCTCGAACCCGGTCGAATGTCGTCGCGTAATCCACCATAAGACAACATCATTACCGATCCGCCCCACCCCTGTCCCAGCACCTGCAAAGCGTCGGCCGAGTTGAGGTGAGTCGAATGGTTGCTTTTGAAGATCAACTGGCGACCATTTGACTCACGTCGACGTCCTTTGCGCGGCGTGCGGGTCCAGTGGCGGGCGCGCGAACTGGCAACCCACGCAACATGTTTGGGCGGGTTGTAGCCGAACGGGGGACGGTCGCTGCGGATTCTGCCTAAACTGCGAAAGTGCAGCCCAATCTTGTTCGGATTTCTGCCGATGGTGACGAGCGAGCAGAAGAGATCCTGCGGCGGATTCCGGACACGATCAGCGAGAGCTTCCTCGAAACCCTGGACAGCCGCGACAATGTCGCACTCGCCAGATACGGTGCGCGACAAGTCACCGTGGCATTGCGCGAAGGTTCGACCATCCTGCTGACAGACGCACTTCTGGCAACGGCAGCGGCAGAGTTGCAAAACCCCGGCGATCCTCGCGATCTGATGGTCGACATCGCAGTTCATTTCGTCGTGGCGGAAAGGCTGGGAGTGGATCCATCGTTACTGTTCAACGACGTCGCCGCGCGCCTTCCGGTCAGCTCTGTCGCGGATCTGTTGCGGCACTTCGGTGCCCGAAATGACATCAGCCTGCATGCATTCGGTTGGCAACTAGTGGAAACCGAATCAGGCCCAGACTTTGCGCCGGACTACCCCTGAATCCTTGGTCAGAGGTCAAGACCGACCGCATCTGGCGGACACCGCCGCGAGCAACGACCGACCCACCCCGCCCCCGCTGTCGGCAGCGGACGCGTTCCGACTGTTGGTCAGCCGATCACGGGGAAATGGTGCTGGTATCGGCCGAGAGCCACCGACACCAGTTCCCCGTGATCACTTGTCCAACAGCATTATTCATGTTTGTCGAATGCCGCGTAGTTTTTACCGCGAACGAATCGTGTAGGCGCACGCCTTTGCTGTTGAGCTTGGCGGCTGCCCGGCTCACGGGTGCGGGCAGCACGGTGATCAGGCGGATGGCGTTGACCATTGCCCACACCTCGAAGCGGCCGGCGGGGACGAGGGTCTTCGCGGCGGTGCGGGCGAAACTGCGACTGCGTCGGACGTATTCGCCGATCTCGTTCTCGTAGGCGGCGAAGGCGGCGGAATGGTCGCCGGCGTGCGTGGCCAGTTCGCCCGCGAGAATGTAGGCGCCGACCACCGCCATGCTGGTGCTGCCGCCGACCGCCGGGCCTGGGCAGTACGCGGCGTCGCCGACCAGGGTGACCCGGCCACGGGACCAGGTATCCAATCGTAATTGCGTGATGGAATCGAAGTAGAAGGATGGGGTGTCGTCCAGTTCGGCGAGCAGCCGGGGAACCTCCCACCGCATGTCGTGGAAGTGGTTACGCAGCAACTCTTTCTGCTGCTCGGTGTCACGGTGGTGGTAGTCCAGCGGTTGCGGTGTGCGGAGAAAGAATCCCGCTCGCGCGTCGTCCATGTGGGCGGCGCTGTAGACGCCCGCGATCCGGCCGGGATCGACGATCATCTCCATCGCCCCATCCAGCGCGAGATGGTTGGGCACGGAAAGGATGGCAAGGTAGGCGCCGAGCCAGGTGGTGAAGCCGGACTCCGGGCCGAACACCAATGAGCGGACGTTCGAGTGCAGACCGTCGGCCCCGACGATCAGGTCGAAGCGCTGCGCCGGGCTGCGCTCGAAGGTGACCTCGCCGTCGTCGCCGATGGCGGTGATCGAGTCGGCGAAGAGGTAGGCGACGTCGGAACTGGTTGTGTTGTAGAGGATCTCGCTCAGATCATCGCGCATGATCTCCACGTGATCGTCGGACACGGCAGTGAAGAGCTTGTGCAGATCCAGGGTTACCGGCTTGCCGCCGGGTCGGCGTAGCACGAGGGTGTCGGTCCCCGTGGCTTTCGCCCTGATCTCGTCGACCACTCCCATCTGTTCCACGATCCGCATGGCGGGACGGAACAGATCTACCGCGTGGCCGCCGCCGGTCTTTCGTGGTGCCGGGGTGCGTTCGACGACCGTGACGTCGAAGCCGAACCGGTTGAGCCAGTATGCGAGCACGGGTCCGGCGACGCTTGCTCCGGAGATGAGGATGCGCATCGATCCGCCCGCGCGATTCACGCCGGATGTCGCCGTAATCGTGCCGCCAGCCAGAGCACGGCACCGTAACCGAAGGCCGCGTCGGCGCCGGATACCAGGGCGCTGGTGGGGAAGACGATGGCGTGCCGTAGGCCCGCGTCGGCCAGGGTGCGGATGCGCGCGAGAATCTCTGGGGGAGTGCCGATCATGAGCCAGTCGTGCAGTACCTCGTCGGGGACCTCCGCGATCGCCGCCTGCACCTCGGCCTTGGTGAGCTGATGCGGCATCAGATCGATCAGACCGCGGAAGCCTTCGCCGAGAGGATGTTTCACGCCGTAGCGCGCCCACACCGGGTCCGGCGCGAGCAAGCCGAGGTAGCGGACGGCCGGGGCGCGTAATAGTCGCCGTAGCCCGGCTTGGGTTCGCGCGGTGAGCATTTGGATCATCTGCGCGGGGACGATCGCGTCGGGGTCGCGACCGGCGGCGCGGGCGGCGGTGTGCACCAGCTTCAGTCGGCGTTCGTACTCATCAGGGGCGAGTGTCTCCCACGGATACCAGCCGTCGGCGTAGCGCCCGGTCAGTTCGAGCATGCGTGGCCCGTGCGCGCCGAGCCAGATTTGCGGCATCCGGTCCGCCGGAGCATTCAAATCCATTGGCGCCCCGTCGATTCGGTAGTACTTGCCGGCGAAGTCGATGGATTTCGCGTCGGTCAGCGCCGCGCGAATCACCTGCAACGCCTCCTCCAGGCGATCGACCGGACGATTCCAGGTGAACCCGTACGGATCGAGATTTTCGGTCTCGCCGGACCCGAGACCGAGGATCGGCGGCACCTTCGTCATATGTGCCAGCGTGAGAAAGGTCTGTGCCAGCAGTACTGGATGCCTGCGGTGTGGATCGGTCACGCCGACCCCCAGCTGCACGCGCCCGGCCCCGGCGGCCAGATGTGCGAGCAGTGGCGCGTAATCGAACTGCTCGTCCGGACTGCGCAGCGTCTTCGCCTGTGGGGTGAAATCGGTGTCCCAGATGGCCTTGGGAAACACGCTGATCAAATGATCCGGCGCCAGCACGGAATCCAACCGGCCGAGCCGAGCCATCCGCACCAGGAAGCGCGCGGCACCCAGCGGCGGATTGACACCGGCCATGGTGCCTACGGCAAACGAACGGGAATTGTGCGATTCGGACACGAAGGTCTCCTCTCGACCGGCGTGCCGCGGCACGCACCCCACCGATTATCCCGGCGACCGCCGCCCGCGTCCGGTGATTGTCCCGGTGACCCCTGCCTACCGCGCGCGACTCCGTCGGATCGATCAGATAGAGCCTACAGAATTGACACGTGTTCCAGTTCCTGTCAACGTATCGAAGGACCATGAGGTGCCTGATCAGGCTTGGCGCTTCGGTGTTGTCGAATCGGAGAGTGCTCTATGGGGTTTCTCGAGCCCGAACTGCCCGTCGTCGATATGGCGGAGTGGAGCAAGGGCACTCGGAGCGAACGAATACGGCCGATGGCCCGGCACTGGGCCGAGGTTGGCTTCGGGACGCCGGTCGCGCTGCACCTGTTCTATGTCGGCAAGATCTGCCTCTACGTGCTCGGCGGCTGGCTGATCGTGTTGTGCACCAGGGGCATCGATGGATTCACCAGCGTCGGTGACTGGTGGTCGGAGCCGATCGTCTTCCAGAAGGCGGTGCTGTATACGTTGCTCTTCGAGGTGGTCGGGCTCGGTTGTGGGTTCGGGCCGCTGAACAACAGGTTCTTCCCGCCATTGGGTTCGATCCTGTATTGGTTGCGGCCCAACACCATTCGGCTGCCGCCATGGCCGGGGCGTATTCCGTTGACCAGGGGCACAAACCGATCGGTGCTGGATGTCGCGCTGTATGCCGCGCTGCTGGTGATGACCGTGATCGCGTTGCTGTCCAACGGGACCGGCCCGATACCGGAGTTGGCTACGACGGTGGGGTTGCTGCCGGTATGGCAGATCGTGGCGGTTCTCGTCCTGCTCGCGGTGCTCGGGTTGCGCGACAAGGTGATCTTCCTGGCGGCGCGCGGCGAGGTCTACGCCCCGCTGGTCGTCGCCTTCTTGTTCACCGGCGTCGACAGCATCGTCGCCGCGAAATTCGTTTTCCTGGTGATCTGGATGGGCGCGGCCCTGTCGAAGCTGAACAAGCACTTCCCGTTCGTGATCTCGACCATGATGTCCAACAGCCCGGTCTTCCGGCGAAAGTCGCTCAAGCGCAAGTTCTTCGAGGACTTTCCCGACGATCTGCGGCCGGGCCGGTTGTCTCGCCTGTTCGCGCACGGTGCGACGGCCGTGGAGATGCTGGTCCCGGTGGCGTTGTTCTTCTCGCATGGCGGCCTCGTGACGGCGATTGCCGCGGTCGTGATGGTCGGCTTCCACCTGGGAATCCTGACCGCCGTGCCGATGGGCGTGCCATTGGAGTGGAACGTCTTCATGATCTTCGGCGTGCTGGTCTTGTTCGTCGCGCACGCCGATCTCGGGGTCGGCGACCTGCACCACCCCGTCCTGGTGGCGTTGCTGTTCGTCGTAATCGCGGGCATCGTGATCGCCGGAAATCTGTTCCCGCGCGCCATCTCGTTCCTGCCCGGCATGCGCTACTACGCGGGCAACTGGGATACGACGATGTGGTGTGTCACGCCGTCGGCGGCGGCGAAGATCGGCCGCGGCATCGTCGCGATCGCCAGCATGCCGCAGGCGCAGCTGGAGCGGTTCTATGGCAAGGACCGCGCGCAGATTCCGATGTACATGGGATATGCCTTCCGCGCCATGAACACGCACGGGCGCGCGCTGTTCACCCTGGTGCATCGCGCCATGCCCGCCGGACGCGAAAACGAGTACACCATCACCGACGGCGAGCGCATCTGCAGCACCGCGGTCGGCTGGAACTTCGGCGACGGTCACATGCACAACGAGCAGCTCATCGCCGCGATGCAGCAGCGGTGCCGGTTCGAGCCCGGCGAAGTACGCGTGGTGCTGCTCGACGCACAACCGATCAACAAGGGGACGCAGGAGTATCGCCTCGTCGACGCCGCCACCGGCGAATTCGAGCGCGGCTTCGTCTACGTCGCGGACATGGTGACTCGGCAGCCGTGGGCCGACGACGTGCCCGTGCACGTCCGTGCCCCTGCCTGACCGGAACTACGTCCGCTCCGCACCGTCCGGGAGCAATGGCCGCATGAACGTGCGCTCGTACCGGAGTACACATCCGCTCTCTTCCCGGATGCGATCGGCCGCAATGAAGTCCGGATCGACACCGAACAGCGCTCGGTACTGCTCGTAGGCACTGAGACTGGCGAAGCTGAACAGCGCCATGGCCTTGTCGCTGGCCCCCTCCGAGGGCAGGAAATAGCCATGATGGGTGCCGCCGTGCCGATTTACCAGCTCCATCCATCGGCGACCGAATCGCTCGAACGCGTCGATCTTCGCGGGATCGATCACATATTCCACAACGCAGGTGATCACCACGTCAGCCTAACGATCATGGAAGTGCCGGGCTGCCCGCGTGGCTCGATGATGTGTTCTGGATCACACGCCGTTTGGGCTGCGGGGGTCGGGGCATACTGCCCGACGGCGCACAGGGCGCCCTCGGAACCGTGCATTGGAAGGATCGGTATCTGTCGTGGGTTTACTGCTGGTGGGAATCGGTACTGCGTCAGCCGTCGTGATCGCGACGCACGGTGTGGTGGTGGCCGCGCATTTGGCGCAGCGGCGGCCTGCGCCCCGACGTCGGGCTGTTGCCGTAGACGTCCGTACCACGCCCTCCCCGAGCGTATCCGCGTAGCGCGCACATCTCGCGCCGCATCTCTGAACCTCTTCTCCGCCTACATCTTCGGCGTCCCTGCATTATCTCGCGGTCGCGCTGCGGACTCCTGACCGGGCAGGCGACGGCAAATTCGGCCATCGACCCGTAATTCCTGTCGAGTGTCGGTTGTTCGGCCGATGGTGTGACCTCGTTACGGCGAGGAATCTGTGAGGGGCAAGAACGGACCGCCGGATAGCCGGGTGGTAACCCTGGTTCTCCGGTACTGCGAAGAGGTGCACACGATGGCCGAGCACGTCCCGCCACCCGATAGCGCTCCGGCCGGACGGCGAATCGCCGCGTGGGCGATCGACTTCGCTCTCATTCTCGGTGCGGCCGCGCTGCTCGGCTCGGTCACGCACTACCGGATCGCCGACTACCTCTCGGGCTGGCCCGGGCTCGCGGAATCGGGCGGCTGGGACCTGTTCCGCGCCAACGGAGACTGGGGCGGCGCGGGAAAGGCGTTCGGGTGGGACGTCTTCGGTGAAATCCTGCTACTGATCGCCGAGGCGTTCGTCGCACTGGTGTTGATGGTGTTCGCGTACCAGTTCGCGTCCCTGGCCTGGAAGGGGCGCACGCTCGGAAAGTTCTTGCTGGACATCCGAGTTCATTCGCTCACGGATCCGCACGGTGCCCTCGGCAAGTGGCAGTCGGCCCGCAGGGCCTTCGCGAGCACCCTGCTGGATGTCGGACTGTACGCCGGGGCCTGTATCGCGCTACTCGCGGGGAAGTTCGTTCTGTCCCTTACCCTTTGGGTTGTCGCCGTCGCGGCGCTGGTACTCAACGCGGTCCCCTTGGCGGGCGGCCGAACCATGATCGACCGCGTCGCGGGGACAACGGTTGTTCGCGCGGGTCTCTACCAAAAGTCATGGCAGGCCGCGCGAGACGCGGCGATCGTCGAACGGGGCACCCAGTTAGGCCGCGAGCGAATGCAAGCGGTCACCAACGCCATGAAGCAACATGCGCAACAGCTTGCCGAGGACGACCGCCTCCGGCAGGTGCGCGAATCGACCCAGGCGGCCCAGCTCCGTCGGCTAGGGCAGGACGCGAGTCGGCACACCGGCGAGGCCGCCAGGCAGCTGCTCAATTCCGAGCGCGGACAGCAAGCGCACAACGCCGCCAAGAAGGCCACCGCGAATCTCCGTGCGGCATACGACAAGCGGCGCCGCGCAAGTAACTGATCATCCTTGCGGACCGAACGATTCACCGAGCTCGCCGGTCGCTTGCTCGACGTCGGGCAAGTCGAAGCCGACCTCGCTGATCGATAGCGGCCGAGGCGCGTTGACCGTGATGGGCTCGACCTGACGGCGCAACCACTTCCGCGCAAGATCGAAATCGTCTGGGGAAATGCCGAACGCAAGATGATGTACGCCCTCGAACGGTGCGCCGGGGGTCAAGACCAGCTTGCTGAACCCGATATTCACTGTCACGCGACCGGCGTCAGCGGCGACCTGAAGTCCCAGCTTGTTCCGATAGAAGTCGGCGGCCGCATCGAGATCTGTTGTGCTGATGGTTACTTCGCGAATCTTCATAGCAGCCCCTTCGGTTCCGGTCGGTCGAGGACGACGCTATTTCCTCAATAGTGGTTGAGGTCAACCGCGAGGTCGGCACGGATGACGTTTGGGTATTCGCCACGCGGACAGCGATTGACAGGCGGTCAAACCGGACATACAGTCGCTCCTCAAAGTAATTGGAAACTTTCCTAATAGTTCACCCGGCGCTGGGTGGGGGAGGGGTGTCACGGTGACGACGCGACAGACCCTCGCCGGCACGCCGAGCCTGCTGCGCGCCATCAACGATCGCGCCGCGCTGGAACTGCTGCTCGCCAACGGCCCGCTGTCGCGAACCCAGATCGGCACGCTCACCGGCCTGTCCAAGCCGACCGCCTCCCAGCTGCTTTCCCGATTGGAGACGGCGGGGCTGGTCGTTCCGGTCGGCACCCTGCCAGGCAGCCGAGGGCCGAATGCGCAGCTGTACCAAGTCAATCCGGCCGCGGGTTATGTGGCCGGGCTCGATGTGACAGCCTCCAGGATTCGAATCGCCGTCGCCGACATCACCGGTCGCGTGCTCGCCGAACACGAGGTCTCCACTAAGGGCTGGCCTGCCGCCGAGACCACAGCCAGGGTGGGCGTCGCGGTCGGTGCGGCCGTCGAGCTGGCCGGGCTCGCCGATGGCGTCTGCTGCGAGGTGGTCATCGGCATCGGCGGTGCGCTCGACCCGGCCACCGGCAAGCTGCGCTACGCGACGCACCTGCCCGGCTGGCACTCCCCGCACCTGGTCGACGAGCTGACGGCGGCCATCGGCTGCTCGGTGTCGATCGAGAACGACGTCAACCTGGCCGCCATCGCCGAGCAGGCGCACGGCGCGGCGCAGGGCTGCGAGGATTTCGTGCTGCTCTGGACCGGCGTCGGCGTCGGTGCGGCGATCGTGATCGCGGGCCGGTTGCACCGTGGCTTCCACAGTGGCGCAGGCGAAGTCGGCTACATGCCGCTGCCAGGTGCGCCGATCGTGCACGACGTGCGCCGGAAGAATTCCGGCGGGTTCCAGCAATTGGCCGGTGCGCCAGCGGTTCTGGCGCTGGCGAAGCGGCACGGGCTGGCCGCGCCGACGGCCGCCCGGGTGGTGGCCGAGGCGCTGCGGACACCGGGCGCCGGCGACGCGTTCCTCGCCGAATTCGCGGGCCGCCTGGCCCTCGGGCTGGCCTCGATCGTCTCGGTGGTCGACCCGGAACTGCTGATCCTGGCCGGTGACGTGCCGAGCGCGGGCGGCGAACGGCTGCGCGCACTCGTCGAAGACGCGCTCACCGAGCTCACCTTTCCGCGACCCGAGGTGCGCTCCAGCACCCTGCCGGGCTCGCCGGTACTGCACGGAGCGCTCGAACGCGCCTTGGCCACCACGAGGGACAACGTGTTCTCGACCCATTGATCCACCGCACACCCAGCAGTACCAGGAGAACCGCACATGCGCAGAACCACCCGCCGCACCCTCGCCGCCCTCACCGCATGCGCGACTGCCGCGCTCTTCGTCACCGCCTGCACGGGGCAGAGCTCCAGTGGCGGCGACGACGGCTCCGCCGACGGCAAGGACGTCACCATCACCTTCTGGCACGGCTGGAGTCAGGACAGCGAGGTGAAGGCGATCGAGAACAACATCGCCGCGTTCGAGAAGCTGCACCCCAACATCCACGTCAAGCCGGTCGGCAATATCGCCGACGACAAGCTCGAACAGGCGCTGCGCGGCGGCGGCCGGGACGCTCCGGATGTGGTGTCCTCGTTCACCACCGACAATGTCGGCAAGTTCTGCGCCGCCAAGGTCTGGGCCGATCTCGCGCCGTTCATGAAGAAGGACGGCATCGACCCCGCCAAGACGTTCCCGGCCGGGATGCTCGAGTACAGCCAGTTCCAGGGCAATCAGTGCTCGCTGCCGTTGCTGGGCGATTCGTATGGCTTGTACTACAACAAGACCGCGTTCGCGGCGGCCGGAATCACCTCGCCACCAAAGACATTCAGTGAGTTCGAGGCGGCGGCGCGCAAACTGACGATCCCCGAGGGAGACAGCTTCAAACAGCTTGGCTTCCTGCCGAACTATCACGGTTACGAGACCGCCGCCACCCGCTATCTGGCGCAGTACGGCGCCGACTATTTCGCCGCGGACGGGAAGTCGAACATCGCGACCGATCCCAGGGTCGCCGCGATGTTCGCGTGGCAGAAGGATCTGATCGCCAAGCTCGGCGGGTACGACAAGCTGGAGAAATACCGCACGACCTTCGGCGAGGAGTTCAGCGCCAAGAATCCGTTCCATACCGGCCAGGTGGCCATGTCGTTGGACGGGGAGTGGCGCACCGCCTCGATCGCGGAGAATCCGGTGAGTTTCGACTGGGCCACCGCGCCCTTCCCGGTCCCGGATGATCAGGCAGCCACCTATGGTCGCGGCTACCAGACCGGCACCATCATCGGCATCGCCAACTCCAGCCAAAAGCAGACCGCGGCTTGGCAATTGGTCAAATATCTGACGACCGACACCGACGCGGTGGTCAGCTTCGCCAACGCCATCCACAACGTGCCGAGCACCATCGAGTCGCTGAATTCGCCGAAACTGACGGCCGATCCGAACTTCAAGACCTTCATCGACATCGCCAAGAACCCGAACTCTTCGACCACGCCGTCCAGCATCAACGGTGGCGCGTACCAGCTTTCGCTGCGCAACTTCGGCTACGACTACGAGGCGGGCAGCACCGATCTCGCGGCGGGCCTGGCCGCGACCGCGAAGGAAATCGACGAGGCGATCGTCCAGGCGAAGTGATGTAGCGATGGCAACGATGACCGCGACCGTCCCGGCGGCGCTGAAACGCAAGCGCCGCCGCGGCACGCTGCGCACCCTGGCGTTCCTCTCGCCGTGGCTGATCGGGTTCGGCTTCTTCTTCGCCTACCCGCTGCTGTCCACCCTCTACTTCTCCTTCATGAAGTACGACGGGTTCGCCGCGCCGACCTTCACCGGCCTGAAGAACTGGGACTACGTCCTCGACAAGTACCCCTTCTTCTGGCAGGGACTCGGCAACACGCTGTGGCTGGTCGTGGTCATGGTGTCGCTGCGGGTGATCTTCGGGCTTGGCATCGGGCTGCTGGTCACCAAGATCAAGACCGGGCTCGGGTTCTTCCGCACGGTGTTCTATCTGCCGTTCCTCGCGCCGCCGGTGGCGGCCACCATCGCCTTCGCCTTCCTGCTGAACCCGGGGACCGGGCCGGTGAACCACCTGCTCGGCAATCTCGGTCTGCCGCAACCGGGTTGGTTCACCGACCCGGATTGGTCGAAGCCTGCGCTGACCATGCTGGCGCTGTGGGGCATCGGTGACCTGATGGTCATCTTCACGGCGGCCTTGCTTGACGTGTCCAGGGAGCAGTACGAGGCGGCCGAGCTGGACGGCGCGGGCCCCTGGCAACGATTCCGGTACGTCACGCTGCCGAACATCATGCCCATCGTGCTGTTCGCGGTGGTGACCGGCGTGATCCAGACGATGCAGTACTACACCCAGGCGATGGTCGCCGGGAAGGTCGCCAGCGGCAAGGCGGGCAACTCGGGGGAGGCGTTCGAGGCGGGCTATCCGCACGGTTCCACCTGGACGCTGCCGCAGATGGTCTACAACCTCGGCTTCCAGCGCTTCGACCTCGGCTCCGCGTGTGTCGTCGCGGTGATCTTGTTCGCCCTGTCGATGGCCTTCACCGCGTTGCTGCTGCGGCGCAAATCCGGCTTCCTGCAGGAGGACTAGCGATGACCATGACGACGACGCGGCCGGTTCCGGTCACCGTGCCGACTACCGAGGCCAAGGGTGCGCGCCGGAAGAACACGCTGAACTGGGTGGCGACGCACTCGCTCGCGATCGCGGCCGCGGTGCTGTTCCTGATGCCGTTCGTCTTCGTCTTCTTCACCTCGGTGATGTCGGACCGGCAGGCGCTCACCGCCGACCTCTGGCCCGCCGAATGGCACTGGGGCAACTATGTAAAGGTTTGGGACACACCAGGGTTCCTCACCTGGTGGCGTAACACGCTGGTGTACGCCGTGGCGGGCACCGCGCTGACCCTGCTGTCCAGCATCCCGGTGGCCTACGCACTGGCCAAGTTTCGCTTCCGCGGCCGCAATCTGGCGCTGATGGCCGTCGTTTCGATGATGATGCTGCCGCCGCAGGTGACTGTTATCCCGATGTATCTGATCTGGGCCAAGCAGTTTCACCTCACCGGCTCGCTGTGGCCGCTGATCATCCCGCTGGCCTTCGGCGACGCCTTCTCCATCTTCCTGCTCCGGCAGTTCCTGCTGACCATCCCCAACGATTACCTCGAGGCCGCCCGCATCGACGGCTGCGGCGAACTGCGCATCCTGCTGCGGATCGTGCTGCCGATGGCCAAGCCTGCCATCGCGGCGGTGGCACTGTTCCAGTTCTTCTATTGCTGGAACGACTATTTCGGGCCGCAGATCTATGCCAGCGAGAACCCCGGCGCCTGGACCCTCAGCTATGGCCTGGAGTCGTTCAAGAGCGCCCACCACACCAACTGGAATCTCACCATGGCCGCCACCCTGCTGGTGATGGCGCCGGTGATCATCCTGTTCTTCTTCGCACAGAAAGCCTTCATCGAAGGCGTGACACTGACAGGGGTCAAAGGCTGATGCGCGCACTCAAAATAGCCATAGTCGGTGGTGGTTCCACGTATACGCCGGAGTTGATCGACGGATTCGCCCGGCTCCGTGACACTTTGGCGATCGATGAGGTGGTACTCGTAGATCCGGCCGCGGATCGGCTGGAGCTGATCGCGGGGCTGGCTCGCCGGATTTTGGCCAAACAGGGGCACGGGGCGCGGGTGACCGCGACTACCTCGGTCGCGGACGGGGTCGCCGACGCCGACGCCGTGCTGCTCCAGCTGCGGATCGGCGGGCAGGCCGCGCGAAACGAGGACGAGACCTGGCCGCTCGAATGTGGTTGCGTCGGACAGGAAACGACCGGAGCGGGCGGGCTGGCGAAGGCACTGCGCACGGTTCCGGTGGTGCTCGACATCGCCGAGCAGGTGCGCCGGGCCAGCCCGGACGCCTGGATCATCGACTTCACCAACCCGGTCGGCATCGTCACCCGCGCACTGCAAGCCGCGGGACACAAGGCCGTCGGCCTGTGCAACGTCGCCATCGGTTTCCAGCGAAAGTTCGCCGCGCACTTGGGTATCGAGCCGGAACTGATCCGGCTGGACCACGTCGGCCTCAATCACCTCACCTGGGTGCGCGGGGTCACCGTGCTCGACCACCCGGGCGCGGGCACCGGGCACGAGGCGTTACCCAAGCTCCTCGCCGACTTCGGCGCCGAGATCGCCGCAGATGTGCGGCTACCGCTTTCGCTGATCCAGCACCTCGGCGTGGTCCCGTCGTACTACCTGCGCTACTTCTATCAGCACGACGTGGTGGTCGAGGAGCTCACGACCAAGGGTTCCCGCGCCGCCGAAGTCGCGGCCATCGAGCGGCAGCTGCTGGCGATGTACGCCGACCCTGCCCTGGATACCAAACCGGAATTGCTCGGAACACGCGGCGGCGCTTTCTATTCGGAGGCCGCGGTCCATCTGCTAGCCGCGCTGCTCGGTACCGGTGCCAGCGTCCAAGTGGTCAACACCCGCAACAACGGCACCTTGCCGTTCCTGCCCGACGACGCCGTGATCGAAGTGCCAGCGGAGGTGGACGCCGCAGGGGTGCGCCCACTTCCGCAACACCCGGTCGAACCCCTACACGCGGGCCTGATCGCCCACGTCACCGCCTATGAGCAACTCGCATTGCGGGCCGCGCTCGAAGGCGGCCGCGGCCGGGTCTTCGACGCTCTACTCGCACACCCGCTGGTCGGCCAGAACGAACTGGCCGAGCAGCTGACCGACCGGCTGATCGCCCACAACCGCGCCTACCTGGATTGGGCGTGATCATGCCGACAAACACCGTTAACTGCTGGCGGGGGAAGCGTCTGATGAAACTCCCACAGAATGAACAGGTTCCGGGCGTGCTCGCCATCGATGCCGGCAACAGCAAGACCGATGTTGCCCTGGTCGCGCGCGACGGATCCATCCTCGGCGCCGCGCGAGGCGGCGGTTACCAGCCGCACAAGACCGGCGCGCGCAAGGCGATCGAGGGGCTGAGCCCGCTGGTCGAGGCGGTGGCCAGGCAGGCGGGTCTCACCCGCGGCGGGGTGCTCACCACTCGGGTCAGCGCCTGTATGGCCAATGTCGATCTGCCCATCGAGGAACAGCGGATCCATGCGGCAATGGCGGCGCGGCCGTGGGGACTGACCGTCGGCGTCGTCAACGACACCTTCGGCCTGCTCCGCGCGGGCACCGACGGTCCGCGCGGCGTCGCGGTGGTCTGCGGCGCCGGGATCAACTGTGTCGGTCTGCTGCCGGACGGCCGCACCGCCCGGTTCCCCGCCCTCGGCGTACTGACCGGTGACTGGGGCGGCGGTGGCGGCATGGCGGCCGAGGCCATGTGGCATGCCGCGCGTGCCGAGGACGGTCGTGGCGAGCCGACCGCGCTGTCCGCCGCCATCGGTGCGTATTTCGGGCTGGCCGGTGCCAATGCGGTCGCCGAGGCGATGCACCTCGGTCAGCTGGCCGAGCACCGGCTGCACGAACTGGTCCGCGTCCTGTTCACCACCGCGGAGGCGGGCGACCCGACCGCGCTGCGCCTGATCGATCGCCAAGCCGACGAGATCACCCGCCTCGCGTTCGTCGTGCTGCGCAAGCTGGACCTGCTGGATCAGCCCACCCCGGTCATCCTCGGCGGCGGCGTCCTCGCGGCCCGCCAACCCCTGCTGATCGACAACGTGAAGACCCGGCTCGCCGCCGCCGCGCCCCTCGCCGAACCCCGAATAGTCGTCGCCCCACCGGTTCTCGGGGCCGCGCTGCTCG
Source organism: Nocardia sp. NPDC051321 (assembly GCF_044455225.1). Classification (NCBI taxonomy): domain Bacteria; kingdom Bacillati; phylum Actinomycetota; class Actinomycetes; order Mycobacteriales; family Nocardiaceae; genus Nocardia; species Nocardia sp. NPDC051321. The sequence continues at coordinate 110,807 of NZ_JBITEM010000017.1, forward strand.
GCCTGGACCACCTCGACGCGACCCCCGCCGCACACCAACGCCTGCGCGCCGCCTACCCAACCCTGCCCGCAGGCGACGGCAGGCCCGAGTTCCCGAGCGAGATGGGCCAGCCCGCCTGAGCGTGGTCGAATTCGTCAGGGGCGCCAGGTGATTCGGCCGCCCTGGAAGTCCTGGGCCTTACCGTTCTCGTAGTCGTATTCGTCGCCGGTGGGGTAGCCGTAGACGCCGTCGGCGCCCGCTCGCGCTTCCCAGCTGGTCCGGATGGCGCCCCACACCGCGTGTGCGCCAGTGGCTTTGGACCAGTAGATCGCGCCGTCGTTGAAGAGGTTGTAGCGTCCGCTGTTCTTGGCGGGGGCCTCGTCGGTGACCGGGAAGCCGAGGGGGCTGTTCTCCGCGCCGAGGGCATACCACTTGTCGCGGATGACGCCGCCCACCTGATGCGCCGAGGTGCCCACCGACCAGTAGATCGAGCCGCCCTGGAAGTGGCTGAACCGGCCTGCCTTGACCGGGGTGGACGTTTCGCTGGTCACGGGATAGCGCAGGCCGCCGGTCTCCGCGCCGAGCCCGCGCCACTTGTCCAGGATCGGGCCGCCGAGCTCGTGCGCGCCGGTGTCGGGGTGCCAGTAGATCGCGGCATTGCGGTCGAAGGTCTGGAACTTGCCGCCGTTGGCGGCGTCGGACTCGGGCGAGGTCGGGTCGCCGAGGACGCCACCGCCGCCCGCCGCGTCGTATTCGGCCTCGATCGCGCCGTCGACCTCGAACGGGCCGACCGGACGGGCTTGCGCGGTGCCCGCGGTCAGCAGCATCGCGAGCGCGACGGTGGCCGTGGCCAGCGCGGCGCGGCCGGACGGGCGGTGGGTACGAAGGCGGGCCAAGAGAACTCCTCAGTCAGGCGTTATTCGGTGACGAGACAGGGCGGAGCGTTGGTAGGCGATGATGGCATGCGAGCCCGACCAGCGCTCGCGCAGGTCAGGGTTGCCAGGTGATGCGGCCGCCCTGGAAGTCCTGTGCTTTGCCGTTCTGGTAGTCGTACTCGTCGCTGGTCGGGTAGCCGTAGCCGCCGTTGACGCCCGCTCTGGCCTCCCAGGTCGTGCGGATCGCGCCCCAGATGACGTGCGCGCCGGTGGCGCCGGACCAGTAGATGGCACCGCCGTCGAAGAGGTTGTAGCGGCCGTTGTTCTTGGCGGTGGCCTCGTCGGTGATCGGGAAGCCGAGGGGGCTGTTCTCCCAGCCGTAGGAGCCCCACTTGTCGCGGATCGCGCCGCCGATCTGATGCGCGGCGGTGCCGACGGACCAGTAGACCGAGCCACCCTGGAAGTGGTTGTAGCGACCGGGTTTCGAGGGTGTCGACTCTTCCCGCGTCACGGGGTAGCCGAGCAGCCCGTTCTCGAAGCCGAGGTTGCCCCATTTGTCGCGGATCGCGCCGCCGATCTGGTTGGCCCCGGTGGCCGGGTGCCAGTAAATGGAGGCGTTGCGCTCGAAGGCCTGGTACTTGCCGCCGCGACCCGCATCGGATTCCGGGTTGACCGGGTCGCCGAAGACGCCGCCCCCGCCGGCCTGGTCGTACTCGACCTCGATCGCCCCGCCGACATCGAACGGGCCGATCGGACGGGCTTGTGCGGTCCCCGCGGTCAGCAGGACCGCCATCGCGGCGGTGGTCATCGTCAGTGCGACGCGGGTGCGAGGTAGGCGTGCCAAGAGAAACTCCCTATGCAGGTGGTCGTAGACGAGACAGAGCGGAGCCCTATCAGGGTGCGGCCAGGTGCCGATCGGCCGCGAGGTCAGCGGATGCCGGAGTGAGCAAACTCGCACGCCGCGCGCCGCACATTTTCTTACCGATTTCGGCGCTCCTTTCGTTCGACGCGCAAAAGCTACTGTCGTGGCATCCGACACTTGGCCTATCGGACCTACCGTTATCGCCGTTAGTTGTCGCTGGTCACGAGGTTGTCGGCGCGCAGGAGTAGTGCCGGATCAGCCGGCGGGGCGACCATTCTTTCGATCACCCGGGGTACTGACTTCCGGCCGGGGGCCGATGATCTCAGGGCTAAGCTCGGATCCATGGTCGAGACGACGAGAATCGTGCTTGCTGCCCGCCCGGAAGGTGCGCCCACCGCGGCGAACTTCCGCACCGAAACGGCTGAGTTGCCGCCCCTGGAAGAGGGGCAGGTGCAGTTGCGGACGTTGTATCTGTCCCTCGATCCGTATATGCGTGGGCGGATGAGTGCCGCGAAGTCGTACGCGAAGCCGGTGGAGGTCGGCGCCGTGATGGTCGGCGCAACGGTCGCCGAGGTGGTCGAGTCCCGCGACTCAGGATTCGCGAAAGGTGATGTGGTGCTGGCCCATTCGGGCTGGCAGTCGCATGATGTCGCGTCCGCTTCGAGCCTGCGCAAGCTCGATCCCGAGAAGGTGCCGGTTTCGACGGCGCTCGGCGTGCTCGGTATGCCCGGGTTCACCGCGTACTCCGGCCTGTTGAAGATCGGCCAGCCGAAGGCCGGGGAGACCGTCGTGGTCGCCGCCGCCACCGGACCCGTCGGTTCGGCGGTCGGGCAGATCGCCAAGATCAAGGGCGCCCGCGCGGTCGGCATCGCGGGCGGGCCGAAGAAGTGCGCCGCCCTGCTCGACGAGTTCGGCTTCGACGTCGCACTCGACCACCGCGCCCCCGACTTCGCCGAGCAGCTGAAGGCCGCGGTGCCCGACGGCATCGACGTCTACTTCGAGAACGTCGCGGGCGCCGTCGCCGATGCGGTGTACCCGCTGCTCAACACCTACGCCCGCGTTCCCGTGTGCGGCCTCATCGCCAACTACAACGCGGCTGGTAGCTCCGAAGGCCCGGACCGCCTCCCCAGCTTCTACGGCCGCATCCTCATCAAGAGCCTGACCATCCGCGGCTTCATCCAGTCCGAGTTCGTCGAGGAACTCTTCCCGGACTTCCTGCGCGACATGTCCGACTGGGTAGCCGACGGCCGCGTCCACTACCTCGAGGACATCACCGAGGGCCTCGACAACGCCCCCGAAGCCTTCATCGGTCTCCTGGAAGGCCGCAACTTCGGCAAGGCCGTCGTGAAAGTCGCTGACTAACACCGGCTTTCGACCCGCCGCCACCCCTCGGGCGGCGGGTACCTCGGCATCGGTCAGGGTTTGCGGCCGATGCCCGCCCAGTACCAAGCGGATTCGGGGTCGGCGGGGTCCTCGTCGGGGGACGGGTGCCAGGTGACCACGGGGACGACGCCTGGCGCGATGAGTTCGGTGCCTGCGAAGAGCGCCTCGGTTTCGCCGCGGCTGCGTGGATGAAAGGTGATACCCGCCTGTTCGGCGGACACGACCACGCGCGCCATGGCGTGTTCGTCGAAGTCGGCGGTGGGGTGGGTGATCACGAGGTAGCTGCCGGACGGGACTACGTCGAGCAGGTTCTTGATGATGCCGTGCGGGTCGTCCTCGTCGCGGAAATACATCATGATCGCGACCAGCATGATGGCGACCGGTTGGTCGAGGTCGAGGGTGGCGGTGAGGGTGTCGTCGCGCAGGATGCCCGTGGGGTCGTGCAGGTCGGCGTGGATGAACGAGGTCTTGCCCTGCGGTTTGCTGGACATGAGGGCGCGTGCGTGCGCGAGCACGATGGGATCGTTGTCCACATAGACCACGCGGGCCGCCGGATTGAGCCGCTGCGCCACTTCGTGGGTGTTGCCCGCGGTGGGGATGCCGGTGCCGATGTCGAGGAACTGGGTGATGCCTGCCTGGCTGGTCAGATAGTCGACCGCGCGGCCGAGGAACGCGCGGTTGGCGCGGGCCATGGTGCGGATGGCGGGGATATGGGTGGCGATGGCGTCGCCGAGCGCCCGATCGGCCGGATAGTTGTCCCTGCCGCCTAGCCAATAATCGTAAACGCGTGCTTCGTGCGCGACGCTTGTATCGATCTTGGTCGGTAATGCGGCGGCGGTCTGGGCTTGACTGTCCGACATGGTGATTCCCTCCTGTGGCGGCTCGGAAGGGTCGGGTCCGTGGCCGCCGAGTCGCCCACGGCTGGCGACTTCTACTGCGAAACTTGCTCGCCAAGGATATTCCAGCGAACGCCCGGCACGCGGCGATTCAGCCGGATAGGGGAGGGTTTTCGGACGGCCATCCGGTTTCGGCGAACTTTTCCGCGCGCACCGCCATGGTTGCCTTGACACTACAACAAACCGGTCGGTCGTCCTGGTGTAGGTTGGGCCGTTTGTCCGGTGTGTCGGCGGGCATACCTGATCTTGATGGGGTTGAATTGCCCAGGTCACGAGTTTTTCCGGCGACGAGCGGAAAGCAGGAGACGACATGGCACGAGTCCGCAGCGACAGCTAGCGCCGTTGTGCCGACGGTGTCGTCGAATTCTTCGGCGGCGCGATTTCTTCGATAGCCGAGTCATTAGCGAACACACCGCGATTGCTCGTGTCCGGACCCACCTCAGCCTTCGAAAAGGAGCACGAACGTGAGCATGATTCTCGCCGCGCTACACGACACCGTTCTTGCGGAGGTCGGCAATCCGACACCGGAGGCGCCGCCCCTCGCGGATAAATTGCTGCAAATGGGCCGCTACTTCACCTGGCTGGTCCAACTGTCGGGTATCACCGCCATTACTTACGGTGGCGGCCGGTTCGCTTGGGAAAAGTGGAACGGCGGCGGTTTGCAATCGCCGAAGATGATCGCCAGCGCGATGGCGGGCGGCGCGGTCGCGACCAGCGCGGGCACCATTATGAACTCCGTGATCGGCTGATCCAGCACGACCTGCTGTCGCCGGCTCGGCGAGGTCGATCTCGTTGGGCCGGGTTCGGTTGTGCCAGTGGTGTATCGGCGCCCGGTCGCTTTGGGCGCTGGACCAACAATTGGTCGCTTGGTCAAAGTTGTTGTGCAGCAATCCATTTGCAAACAGGTATGACGCACATCACATTGTAGTGTGACGGCTATCTCAGATACATTGTGGGCGATGAATCGCACGCGATCTATTATGGAAACGGCGAGCGAAACGGCCGTCGAGTACCGAAAAACCGTTGCTGACCGCATTGTTGACCTGGTCGCCGAACACAGTGATCACGTTTTCGGTGTCGGCGGCGCGAATATCGAAGACCTCTACGACGCGATACACCGCAGCACGGCGCCGATCACCGGCATCGTCGCCAAGCACGAATTCGGCGCCGCGACCATGGCCGACGGCTACGCGCGCACCACCAACCGGCTCGGTGTGGTGGCCGCCACCTCCGGTGGCGGTGCACTGAATCTGATTGCGGCACTGGGGGAATCGTTCGATTCGCGAGTTCCGGTGCTGGCCCTGGTCGGGCAGCCACCGCTTGCGCTCGAGGGGCACGGGGCGTTTCAGGACACCGGCGGCGGCGCGGGGCGGATCGATGCGGAGCGGCTGTTCGGATCGGTGGCGCGGTGCTGTGTGAAACTCACCCGGCCCGAGGACGTCACTGCGGCCGTCGAGCAGGCGATCGCAGTCGCGATGGCAGGCGGACCGGCGGTGCTGTTGCTGCCCAAAGACATTCAGTCTCAACCGATGCCGGATGCGGGCTTCGCGACCCGGGACCGTCTGCTCTTCGGTCAGAGCTTTGTTCGCGATCAGCCGGACACGCAGGACGAGGCGCTCGTACTCGTTGCCGCCGCGGCCGGTACCGGCCTGACGGTGATCGTCGCGGGCCCCGAGGTGGCGCGCGCCGATGCCAGGGCCGAACTCCTGATCATGGCGCGGACGCTGCGCGCGGTGGTGGCGGTGACACCGGATGCCAAGGACGCCTTCCCGAACGACCACCCGCTGTTCGCCGGGATCGCGGGCAGCATGGGTCATCCCCGGGTCGCCGAGCTCCTCGACGACGCCGCCTTGTGCGTGTTGGTAGGCACCCAGATGCCGGTGATGGCGCGCGCCGGTCTCGAAGCGGCCCTGGCGAATTGCCCGACGGTCTTGCATGTGGGCGCGGAACCGGCGTTCGTGCGGGTAGCCGCCTGGCTGCGCGGGCCGCTCCGGACGAGGCTGGTAGAGGTGGCCTCGGCGGCAGCGCCGGTGGGCCCTGGGTACGAGCCGTTACGGCCGATACTGTCTCCCGCACTGCGCGTTCCGGCGGCCTCCGGTCCTGGTGTGCGCTACCGCGACGCGATCGAAGCGATCAACGCGCGGCTCACGCCGGGCACGGATGTGGTTGTCGACGCTGGCAATACGGGCGCGGCGGCCGTGCATCACCTTCCGGTGCCGCCCGATAGCCGCTTCGTCATCGCCCTCGGCATGGGCGGCATGGGCTACGCGTTCGGTGCCGGCATCGGCAGCGCGTTGGGCCGACGGCGCAGGACGTTCGTAATCGCCGGCGACGGCGCCTATTTCATGCACGGCCACGAGGTGCACACCGCCGTCGAGCAGCACGTGCCGGTGACCTTCGTGATCTTCAACAACAACGCGCACGCGATGTGCGTGACCCGCGAACAGCTCTACTACTCCGGCGATTACACCTACAACAGATTCGGCCCCGCACGCATCGGTGCCGCGGTCGCGGCGATGTTCCCGCGTATTCCGGCCTACTCCACCGACACTCGCGCGGCATTCGAGGCCGCGCTCGACGAGACCCGTGACGCGAAGGGGCCCGTATTCATCGAAATCCTCTGCGACCCAGACGAAATTCCACCGTTCGCGCCGTTTCTGAAGGAGATCACCGCATGACCGACACCGCACCGGCCTCGCTCGAGGCCGAGCCCATCGAAGCTCCGGACATCGACGTTCCCGGTGTGTACCGGGTCGACAACATGAGCCTGAAACAGGCCATGCCGATGGTTCTCGAGATGACCCGTGCGGTGTATCCGCACGACGAGGTGTATGGACAGTTCTGCACCGTGCACGAGTTCATCGCGGCGCCGCCGGACGAGGTGTTCGACTATCTCGCCGACACCAGGAGCCTGTGCGAATGGACCTACAGCATGCGGGGTTTCGAGCGGACCGATAAGCCGGACCTGTGGGTGTCCGACGATCGCATCGGCGATCACACCCGCATCTACACCCGGACCGTCGCCAATGCCGCCGCGCGCACCGTCGATTACCACTGCGCCTGGGATCAGCCCGACCACCTCTGGATGATCTACATGATGCGGGTCGCCGACGCGCAGGTGGTGCTGAACAAGCCGGGATCGGTTGTCCTGTGGACCAATTGTCACCATCCGTTCTACGACGAGAACGGCTACCCGGAGACCGCGCCGCCGGAGCGCCCGGTCTGGGTCGGCGATTTCTGGAATATCTTCTACGCGGGCCATCTGCTGGAACTGCGCAATGTAAAGGCGATCTGCGAACACCGCCACGCCAACGGGCAGCCGATCAAGCCGGAGTGGATGAGCTGATGAGCACCGCGACCGACACCGTCAGCCTCGTCGACGTTTCCAGCTACCTGCCCAAGAATCGGGTCAGCGCGGACTATTTCGCCCGCTACGCCTCACCCGACGACGCTATCTCGAGCGCGATGTTCAAGGCGCCACCATTCCGCAGCCACATCGCTCCCGGCGAAACGCCCGCCGATATGGCCGAACAGGCCATCGCCGCGATGGTGGAGCGGCGCGGCACCGTATTGCTCGACGAGGTCGACATTCTGATCGTGCACACCCAGATGCCGGAGACCTTTATCGTCGGCAACGGCGGGGAGATCGCCGAGCGGCTGGGGATCACCCCTGAGTGGCTGATCGACCTGCACAACGGCGGATGCGCCGCCTTTATCCACGCTATGAAGGTGGCGCGGCAGATCCTGATGAGCAGCGACGCGCGCTCCGCGCTAATCGTGACGGTGCAGAACGCCGCGGGCCAGATATTCACCCAGGACCAGGTTCGCGGTAAACCGCAGGCCGCCGTTCCCGGCGATGGCGCGGGCGTCGGGCTGCTCGTAAAATCCGGCGACTCACCGATTCTCGATATCGAGACCCGTCATCTCCCCGAGTTCGCCGGGCAGATGACGGTGGTCGCCGATCCGCCGCGCAAGTATTGGGAGGCGGGCACTGGCCAAATGCATGTCGGCTTCACCGAGTCCAAGATCGCGAAAGTTCTTGCCCGTGGTAACCGCATCGTCCCGGAGGCGGCGCACGCCGTGTGCGCCCGCATCGGCGTGCGATCGGAAGACCTGGACGTGCTGGTGACCAACCAGCCGAACCGCGCCTTCCTGCGCAACTGGCGCGACGCCCTGCAGCTACCGATCGAACGGCACCCCGACACCTTCGACGAATGCGGAAACCTGTTCGCCGCGGGCATGCCCGTCACCTTCGACCACGCCGTGCGGGCGGGCCGGGTGCCCGCCGGATCGCTGGTGATGTTCGCCGGATTCGCCCACGCCGGTGACTTCGCCGCGGCCGCCGCGGTGCGCTGGGGCGGGCGCTGAGGAGCCGATGATTGTGCACCCCGCGCAACTCGGTCACCAGCTTTCGCTCAATGAGAACCCGTACGGCCCACTGCCTTCGGTGCGGGCGGCGTTGGCGGACGCGCTGGTCGCGGCCAATCGCTATCCGGAATTCCTGCCGCGCAGACTGCCCGGGCTGATCGCGGAGCGGCTCGGCTACCCATCGGACCGTGTCGTGGTCGGCGCCGGGGCGACCGGCGTGATCATGCATATCCTGCAGGAGTTCGTCACGCCCGGCGCGGCCGTGGTGATGGCGGTACCGACGTTCGACGGCTACCCGCTGCTCACCGACACGGTGGGCGGCCGGGTTGTCGAAGTGCCGTTGACGCACGACGGCCATCAGGATCTGGCGGCGATGTCGGCGGCCATCGACCCCGGCACGGCGGTGGTCGTGTTGTGCAGTCCGCACAATCCCACCGGCACCTGCCTGCGGCACGACGCGCTCGCCGGGTTCCTCGAACGCACCGACCCGTCGGTGACCGTCGTCTTCGACGAGGCCTACATCGATTTCGTGCCGCCCGGTGACCGTGCCGACACCGCCGCGCTGGTCGAGCGGCACCCCAACCTGGTCGTGACGCGCACGTTCTCCAAGGCGTACGGTCTCGCCGCGCTACGCGTCGGTTACGCCTTCGGCTCGGCGCCGGTGATCGCGCGAATACGCCGCTGGCAGCTGCCTTTCGGGATGACCGCGCTGGCCGAGGCCGGTGTCCGCGCCTGCTATGCCGCCGAGGCGGAACTGGCGCTGCGCACCGAGACGATCACCCGCGAATGCGGCATACTCACCGCGGGTCTGCGCGAGCTCGGCTACCGGGTGCCGACCAGCGCCGCGAACTTCGTCTACCTGTCCGGCTGTGCCCCCGCCGAACTCGACCGGCTGCGCGCGGGCTTCGCCAGGGACGGCATTCAAGTGAAGCACTGCGCCACCGGTATCCGGATCACCGTCGGCGACACCGCGGCAACGGCGGCGGTCGTCACCGCGGCACGGTGACGCCGCTCTCCCTGATGCGTTGAAACACGAACTGCTGCAACCAGTATCGGTCCATTGAGCAATGTGCCGGTGACCGGTAAGTGAACTCGTCGCGACCACGGCCGGTTCGCGTGGCGCAGACGGTTCTTCGTGCGTCATCGTGGATATCGGCCCCTCCGCGTCGCGCGAGGAGAGTCGCCGATCGCGAGGGATGAGCCGAAGGGGAAGCCGCATGAGCATGGACCTCCCCGAGGAGCTCCGCTGGCTCGGCTGGATCGCCGGATCGACCTGGCCGGACGGCGACGAGGACGTGATGTGGGCGATCGCCGCGGCATGGAAGACCGCGAGCCAGGAGCTGAAAGCGCAGCTCGCGCACATCGACACGGCCAAGCAGAGCACCGTGCGGGCCTATCCGCAGGGTCAAGCCGCCGAGGAAATGGGCCACCTGTTCGACGGGCTGCGCAGCGGCGACCAATCGCTGGAATCGCTGGCGCAGTACCTGGAGCAGATCTCGGACTCCACCTTCGACCTGGGCACCCAGCTGCAGGCGACCAAGCTCACGATCGTCATCTCGCTGGTCTGGCTGGCGATAGAGATCCTGTGGGCGTGGATGTTTCCGCCGACCGCGCCCGTTGTGGAGGCCGCCGCGGTCACGACCACCCGCTCGTTCCTGCGGGTGTTCGAGGACACGGTGCAGAAGATGATTCAGAACCTGGCGCGCAAGCTGGGTGCTTCGGCCGAGAAGCGGTACTTCTGGAAGACGTTGGCCGGCGGACGGTTTGTGCTGCCGACCGCCAAGGGCTGGGGCGTCTACGGCGTGAAATTCGCCGAAACCGCCGTCACGTCAGGAGGATTGAACGCCGCGGTGCAGCTCGGCCAGATGGCCGACGGGAAGCGGCGGCACTTCGACGGCAACGAATTCGGCGTGTCCGTGTTCGCGTCGGTCGCGTCAGCGCTGCCGTCGCGCGAGTTCGCGCGGTACCTGGGCAACGGGATCGACAAGCTCGCCGGTAGGCAGCTGAACAATGTGTGGGGGCGCGCCGGGCGCGGCGCGTTCATCGGCGCCGGGGCGGGCGTGGTCGGCTCGGCATCGGGAAACCTCGCCGTCGGTGTGGCGACCGGGGACTGGTCGTCGTTCACCACACCCCAGGGCTGGGTCGGCGGTGCCGCGCGCGGCGGGCTCGTCGGCGGTGCGCGCGGCGCTTTCGCGAAATCCAGGTCGATCTCGCGATCCGACGTGCGGTATCCGCTGTGGATGCACAAGCCGGGCTCGCCGCGGACGCCGCCATCCAATGCGGCGAGCCGGGGTAGCTCGGTGCATGACGGTTCGACTCGGTCGTCCGGCGGATCCTCGATCGAGATGCGGTCGCTGAACGGGAACAGTGGCGGCCGGGGCGGTTCGGGTTCTGGCGGGTCGGGGGTTTCGGGCGGTCGAAGTGTGCAGAGCAGTTCGCATAGGACTGGGTCTGCGCCTTCGGTGGGTTCGCGTGATGGCGGTTCGTCGCATGGCAGGGGGCCTGCGCCGTCCGTCGTGACCGGTGGTGGGGGTTCGTCGCGGGGGACTGGCCCTGCGCCATCAGTGGTTTCGAGTGGTGGCAGTTCGTCGCATGGCGGGGGGCCCGCGCCTTCGGTCGTGACCGGTGGTGGGGGTTCGTCGCGGGGGACTGGCCCTGCGCCTTCGGTGGTTTCGAGTGGTGGCAGTTCGTCGCATGGCAGTGGGCCCGCGCCTTCGGTCGTGAGCAGCGGTGGGGGTTCGTCGCACGGGACCGGACCTGCGCCGTCTGTGATGACAAGTGGTGGGGGATCGCAGAATTCGCATTCGGCTCCGGTGGTGACCAACGGTTCGGGATCGCATCAGGGCCCGCCGTCGGTGAACTCGGGCGGCAGCACAGGGTCGGGTCGGAGCGACGGCGGTAGTCGGGGGACGCTCGACAGCGATGGGCGGTCGTTCCACACCGGCCGCGGGACTTTGGACAGCCAAGGGCAGTCGTTCCACACCGCACGGGAGTCGTACCGCACCGCGCAGGAGTCGCTCGGCGGAGATCGTTCCTCGGCGCATGGGTCGAGCGGCGGCAGTCAGCCGTCGGTACGCGGATCGAGCGGCGGCGGTCAGCCGTCCGTACCCGGGTCGAGCGGTGACGAGGGGTCCACGGGATCGGGCCGGTCCTCGGGCCGCAATGGGTTCGTGCCACCCACCTCGTGGGAGGCCTCGGTCGACGGCGGATGGCAGCCGCCCGCCGGGCGCGGGGCACTGGTCGAGGGGACCGCGCCACCCGTGTCGCCCCTCGGCTCGTCCGTCGGCGGTGAGACGCGTTCGGTCAGCTCGCTCCCTGGATCTTCGATGCCGAGCGGATCGACTGGTGATCGGTCAAGCACGTCCGGTGCCTCCGGCTCGGGTGCCTCGATTACTCACCCGCCCTCGCAGGCACCGTCGCGCGACACCGGCTCTACCCACTCCCGCGGAAATACGAATCCTCCTGTCCCACCGGATAATCACCGCGCCGCTCAACCAGATCCATTCCTGGGCGCGGGCAAGGACATGAAGGCCAAGACCCGCCCGAAACGGCTCCCGTACTGGCAGCCGCTGCCCGGCGTTTTCCACGCACCTGAGGCGCCGGACGCCCGCGAGTGGGTCTTCGGCGATGAGGCCGAAGACGACGTTTCACCTGAGGGAACCGGCGAGGACGTGGATGTGCCCTTCACGCTGAACCGCTAGATGACGAACGGGGAGTAGACAAATGGCAGGCATCGTCGAGGTCGACACCAACCAGCTGCGGAAAGCGGCAGTGGAGAGCGACGGGATCCACGACAGCATCTCGCGCACGCTCGGCACGCTGCGCGGCGTGGTGAGCGGCGCTGGCTCCCCTTGGGGCAATGACAGTTTCGGCAAAAAGTTCGCCGACGGCGACAAGGGCTACCTCGCGGCCCGCGAGAACTTGCTCGCCGCCATAGAACAGATGGCGACCACGTTCGATGGCTACGCGAACGGCCAACGGAGTGCCGCCGACACCATGGACGCGATGGAAGCAGGCAACGCCCAACGCTAGCTGGCGCCTGTCCGGCCCATATCGGATTCGGCCGCGCGCGTGCGGGTGGCGGTTGGTGTCTCACCGGTGTACCGACGATAGACGCGGCGGAAGGCGGCCGGATCGGCGTAACCAACCTGGCCCGCGATGGCGTCGACGGGTTCTCGGGTGGTGGTGAGCAGGATCGCGGCCTGCCCGACCCGCAGGCGATGCACGTACTCGGTAGGAGACACGCCGAGCCGGTCGCGGATGCGCCGAGCCAGGGTGCGCGGCGAAACCGCTGCGGCCCTGGCTAATTCGTCGATCGAGAGCTGCCGGTTCAGGTTGGCGTGCACGTGCTGCTGGACCGTGCGCAGCGCCGGGTCGGTGGCGCGTAGATGCTCGAGCACCATGTATCGCGACTGTGACATGCGTGCGTCGAGCACCAGATAGCGGGCCACCTGCTCGGCGAGGGCGCCACCGCCGAGGCGGGCGACCAGCCGCAGCAGCAGGTCGGTGTGCGCGAAAGCGGCACCGGCGGTCAGTATTTCGCCGCTGTCGACGACCATACGATCGGCGTGCAGCGCGACATCGGGGAAGCGGCGGGCGAACAGCGGAGCCAGCCACCAGTTGGTGGTGGCGGCGCGGCCCGACAGGAGTCCGGTGGCGGCGAGCACGAAGGTGGCCGAGCAGGAGGCGGCCACCGTCGCGCCGGAATCGGCGGCCCGCCGGATGGTTTCGAGGGCCAGCACCGTCTCGCGTCGGGTCAGCAGTTCCTCGACGCGCGCTTCGGTGGCGGCGCCGGGGCCTGGTATCACCAAGACGTCGCCGGTCCCGAATGTGATTGAGGCGAACGGGGTTTCGGTATCGACACCGATGAGTCGCCCGCCACCGGATCGGATCGATGACCCGTCGATGGATACGACGCGCTGGCGCAGCGCCCCGCCCGGCGGGTCACCGGCGAGCTCGGCGGCCGTATCGACGATATCGATGCCCAGGCCGAGTGCGCCTTCGAGCACACCGTCCAGCGCGAGGTGCGTAATCATCTGGCGAGATTAGACCGAACAGTGGCGACATCGCCAATGGTGAAGGGCCGATCTGGTGCGGCAGGATCTCGGTGTGCAGCAAACTCTCCCGCAGGACTCCCGCGACGATGACCTCGCCGATTTCACGCCGCGGCCGATCACGCTCGATGGAATCACTCGCACGGTCTATGTCAGTGGCGCCGGACCGGCGGTCATCGTGATGGCGGAAATGCCCGGCATCAGCCCCGATGTGGCGCGTTTCGCCCGCTGGGTGCGCGATAGCGGGCTCCGGGTCTACCTGCCCGCACTGTTCGGCCGCGACGGCGCCTATCCCGAGGCCGAGGCCGGCATGCAGGTGTTCAGACGCGCCTGTGTCAGTGCGGAATTCCGGGCCTTCGGCGCGGGCACGTCCAGTCCGGTTGCGGTGTGGCTGCGTGCCCTTGCGGCCTTTGCCCACAACGAATGCGGTGGTCAGGGCGTCGGTGCGGTGGGTATGTGCTTCACCGGCAATTTCGCGCTCACCATGATGCTCGAATCCGCGATGCTGGCGCCGGTGCTGTGCCAGCCGTCGCTGCCGCTGGACGAGCCCGGTGGTTTGGAGATCTCGCCCGGGGAGCTGGCGGCCGTTCGCGAGCGGCTCGATCGCGAGGATCTCGTGGTGCGGGCCTATCGTTTCGAGGGCGACCGCTTCTGTACCGAGCAGCGTTTCGCCGCCTATGCCGCGGCGCTCGGCCCGCGCTTCGAGTCGCGGGTGCTGCCCGCCGATGCCGCGAATTCCGATTCGCCGCCGTTCTTCTCGCAGATCATCGGCTGCCCGCACAGTGTGGTCACCGCGCATCTTGTCGACGCGGCGGGCGAGCCGACCGTCGCGGCCCGCGACGAGATCATCACCTTCCTCCTGGAACGACTCACCGAGACCGAGTCGCCCCGCCGAGACACGACCACTATCTAATACACAGAAGTGTCCAGCCGCGGGGCAACACGGTACGGCGCGTTCGGCCGCAGCAACCCGGACAGTTACCGGACGGCCCAGTCACGCGACTCGGCTGCGCGAGATGCCGAGCGTCGACGGTCGAGTGCGAAGTCCACCACTTGGCGGCTCACCGTTTCCAGTTGGGCCGCAATGGTGGGATCGAGGCAGCGGTCCCCGTTGTCGAAGGTCGGCTCGGTGGTATTGAGTGTCGCGCCGTAAGCGGTGGGCCAACCGCGCAGGGCATGCACGATCGACCGGAGCGCGCAGAGCGTGGTGCCGCCCGCCTGCCAGCCTGCCGCGGTCACCACGCAACCGATCGCTTTGCCGTCCAGATATTCGTCGGCCCGCAGATCCTCCAGATAGTCCAGCGCGTTCTTCACCAGCGCCGACACCCCGCCGTGGTAGCTCGGGCAGGCCAGTACCAGGCCGTCGGCGGCTCGTACGGCCGTGGTGAGCCGCACCGCGGCGGCCGATCGCTCCGCCCGGTCGACCGGATAGTGCGGCAGCCCAGCCAGATACGCTCCGTCGAAGGTGAGCGTGCGCGCCCCGGCTCGTTCCGCGGCCAGTAGGACGGCCCGCAGCGCCCGGTCGGTAGTCGACCCGATCCGGGTGGTGCCGCCGATCCCGACTATCAGGGGTCTCGCACCGGTCATGCGCTTTCCATTCGTTCACGCACGCTGAGCGGGCGCATATCGGTCCAGATGCTATCGATGTGGTCGAGGCATTCGTCCTCGGTTCCGGCGAAACCGATGGCCCGCCAGCCTGCGGGTATCGGCCGCGTGGTTTCCCAAATCGAGTACTGCTCTTCGTGATTCACGACGACCAGATAACGGGTCTCGTTCATGGTTTGTTTCCTTTCATTTGCGGGTGTCCTTGACGACAGCCCCGTCCTTGACAACCAGCACCAGGTAGCGCTCGCGGGAGGTGAGCGTCTCGAGCAGCAGCGGGGCCGCGTCACGCGAATCGCACGTCTCGACGAGCGCGAGTACGTGCCGTGCGACGTTGGGCGAGATCCAACCGCCACCACGCGCCACCGCCTCTATCGCGCGCACGATCTCATCGTCGCTGTCGATGTCCCCGCGCACGATTCCGTGCGTCGAGCCGGCGATCCGCACCAGGTCCGGCACATCCTTCGCGCCGATCACCAGTATCGTGGCGACCGGTGCCATGGCGCGCCCGGCCCGCAGTGCCCGGCAGCAGGCCACCGCGACATCGGGCCTGCGCTGCCCGAGCGCTTCCGCGATATCGTTACCCGGCGATCGGCGCATCGCCGTACGAATCCGGGTACGCCAATCCATGCAATCGATGTCCATCGCGATGTGGATCAAGGTTCGCTCACCCCGTGTCGCATCGTGCGTCCCCCTTCTCGAGGTCGCCCTCTCGCCGAGATATACGCACTGTGGTTACACAACGTTCACGTCGGGGTCTGAACGAGATTCGCTGCGGCTCAGCAGGTCCCGCATCGATGCAGCGAGAGGGTGTACCGGAAGATCGAATCGGGTTCCGGCTGTCCGTATTTCGAGCGCGCACTCGGTGATCGACCTCGCCTTGCTGTGTGCATGTGGTAGCTGAAGGGCGGCACCCGCAGGTGCCCGCATACCCGACACGATCTGAATTGCTCTTTGGTTCAGCGGATTACGCAGATTCCGGTGTACCCGACCGTTCCCGGTACGCGAGTGGACCATCTCGCTCTCCGTCGCAGACGAACCGGCGAAAATGCTCCGGTATGAAGTGCGTGGGCGTGGTGGGTTGCGATGGCGCTCCGATCGGTAGGCCTCGGCTCCGGAGGCGCCACCGCCGGGCTTGCGCCAGCAACGATTCGGACGCCCGTCCTCGGACCGTCGGACCGAGACCGTAAGAGCACGCATACCGTGGCAAACTCGCTGGCGTAAGGTGATTGAATGCCCGAAGTAGCGCATCCCAGTTCCGCGGTGCGTGTCGAACCGGCCGCAGCGCCGGGCACCACCGCAACCCCCGGGGATTCCGACCACGACCTGCTGTCGTTGGCGAACCAGCTGTGTTTCGCCCTGTACTCCACGTCACGCTCGATGACCGCGGCCTACCGGCCGTTCCTCGAGACGATGGAAATCACCTACCCCCAGTACCTCGCCCTGCTCGCGCTGTGGGAACGGCCCGGGATGACGATGAAGGAGCTTGGCGAACAACTGCGCCTCGACTACGGCACCGTCTCGCCGCTGATCCAGCGGCTACAGTCGCACGGCTTCGTGGAAAGCGTGCGCAGCGCCCACGACCGCCGCTCGGTGGAGCTCCGCGCGACCGACGCGGGCCTCGCCCTGCAACGTCAAGCCCGCGAGATGATCGAGTCGGTGATGGCGTCGGTCGGGTATCCGATCGACACCCTCATCGCCCTGCGCGATCAGGTCAACGCGCTCGGCGAACGCCTCGACGCGATCGCCGAGGGGCGAAAGGAACGCTGAGCGTCAGGCGTCGAGCACCTTGATCTGTCGCTGCACCACCGGCGGCTCGGTGGACCACGGGAAGTTGATCCAGCGGTCGGTGTGCTTCCAGACGTATTCGCACTCGACCTCCGAGCGCGGCTTCTGATAGATCACCGCGCAGCGGACCTCGGCGACGTGATGTTCACAGAAGTCGCGCACCAGTTTGAGGGTGGCGCCGGTGTCGGCCACGTCGTCGGCGACAAGCACGGTGGCACCGGCCAGGTCGACCGCCTGCGGCACCGGCGGCAACATCACCGGCATATCGAGGCGCTGGTCGATGCCGGTATAGAACTCCACGTTCATCACATGCAGGTTCTTCACGTCCAGCGCGTAGCCGAGCGCGCCCGCGACGAACAGCCCGCCACGGGCGATCGACAGGATCAGGTCGGGCTCGAACCCGTCGTCCGCGATCGTGGTCGCCAACTCCCGACTCGCCGAACCGAACAACTCCCAGCTCAGCACTTCCCGATCCGCCATGGATCCTCCATCTCCCTCGTCGCGACTGCGCACAGAGCATACGAGTAGCAACGATGTGGCCGTCCGCACGGTCCGCCCGGGCGGCTCGGCTCAGGAGTAGAGGTCTTCGATGTCGGCGGCGTAGCGGTCGTTGATCGGCTTGCGGCGCAGCTTCATGGTCGGGGTGAGCACCTCGGTACCCGGCTGCCAAAAGTCGGGCACGATGCTGAACTTCTTGATCTGCTCGACCCGCGACAGCTTCGAATTCGCTTGTGCGACAGCGTCGGCCACGATCTGCCGGACCCCGGGATCCTTGGCGAGCACGGCGGCGTCGATGGCGACGCCCGCCTTGTCCGCGTACACCGCGGCCGCGTCCTGATCGAGCGCGATGAGCGCGACGTTGTACTTGCGGTTGTCGCCGATCGCCACGGCCTGGCCGATCAACGGCGCGAACGCCTTGATCCAGCTCTCGATGTTGCTGGGCGACATGTTCTTTCCGCCCGCGTTTGATGATGAGCTTCTTCTTGCGGTCGACGATCCGCAGGAAGCCGTCGTCATCGAGGGCGCCGATATCGCCACTGTGCACCCAGCCGTCGGCCACGTCGTCTCCTAGACGCTCTCAGCTGCCCGCAACTGCGCAAACCAGGTCATGATGGATCGCTTGTAACCGTCCGGCATGTTCAGACCAGCTATCTCCGATTCGGCGAACAACCCGACCTCTTTGTGTTCATCGGAGAGCACCGGCTCAGCGTCGGTGTCCGGGGAGCAGCCATAGGTCACGATGAACACATGCCGCTCTACCTCGTTGATGTGGTAGATCCATGAGTCCAGGATCGGACCGGTAGTGACCGGCCACTGCGTCTCCTCGGTGATCTCACGGGCTACGCATTCCTCGGGGGTTTCGTCGGTTTCGATTCTGCCACCGGGCAACTCCCATTCTTCCCGCTCGTTTTTCAGCAGGAGCACCTGCCCGTCACGGACGACCACGCCCTTGATGGATATCGAGTACATGTGTGGCACGTATCCGGAGGTCATGTGCGCGACGCTAGCACCGGCCAGGTCTGGTGGCGCGGTGGTTGGCTTTGGCAGTTTGTCAGTGGACACAGCAAATCGGCAGGGCGCACGGTTTGAGCCATGTTCGTTGACTTACAGCAGGTTTGGACAACAGGGGTAGCAGGTGGGCTCGCTGCTGGTACTGGAGGCAGCGTCATGAACGTCGACTGCGCCACGGTGAGAGTGCCTATCCAGTTCGAGAACGGTTCGGACGAACCGAACGACTACCCCGTGGCCGGAAATCTCGATATCTCGGCCGTATCTACCGCTCCGCTGCCTGGTGAACAGTAAGAACTCGATGGACGGTTCGGAAGTGCAGGTTTTACTGTGCCACTATGACTTTCGCTCGAACCCCGCGTCGTTGGCTGAATACGACTGTCTTCGCCGCTGTCGTGACAGCCGTCGCGGCGTGCTCCTTCGGGTCCGCCGCGGCGGACCCAGGACCGTGGTGGCATCCGGAGAAGGGGCTCAGCTGGCAGTGGCAGCTGCACAAGGAGCCTGTCGACACCTGAATCACGCGCAGGTCTATGACATCGACCTGTTCGAGAACCCGGCGTCGACCGTGAAAACCCTGCACGACCAGGGACGCAAGGTTATCTGCTACATGTCGGGCGGTTCCTGGGAACCGTATCGGCCCGACGCCGGCGACTTTCCGGACAGTGTGAAGAGCGGCCCGGTCCCCGAGTGGGACGACGAGCGGTGGCTCGACGTCAAGCAGATCGACGTGCTGAAGCCGTTGATGGCGAAACGGATGGATCTGTGCAAGCAGAAGGGGTTCGACGGCGTGGAACCGGATTGGGCCGATCTGCACAATCAGGACACCGGGGATCTGGTGATCACCGCCGCCGAGCAGCTGGCGTACAACCGCATGCTGGCCGGCCTCGCGCACGATCGTGGGCTCGCCATCGGGTTGAAGAACGACCTCGACCAGGTTTCAACGCTGTCCGGGCTGTTCGACTTCGCGGTCAACGAGCAGTGCTTCGAGGAACGCGCGACCTGCGCGAAGCTCACACCCTTCATCGGCGCGGGCAAACCGGTGTTCCATGCGGAGTACAACCTGAAGCCCGCTGACTTCTGTGCCGACGCCACTCGCCTCGGTTTCTCTTCCATCAGGAAGAATCGCGAGCTCGACGCCTGGCGTGGAACCTGCTGATTACTGGGCTTTTCCGTCACTAAAGACGGTGACCTTTACCCGGTGCGCGACGCCGATAAACATTGTGCCGGTATTCACCGACGCGTTTTGGGGGAATTTCTATCCGGCTTTTCAGTGGTAGAGATTCCGCCGCGACACCCGGTTTCAAATCGGACAAAGCGTCGCCCGATTCCGCTACGGTTCGCGCTATCGCGTGTTACCTCGAACCCTTATGGCCGCGTCGAAGCGCACTCCGACAGGTGCCCGCGCGTACTGCGGCCGATGGACCGACACCGTACAGAATGGGGATTGTCATGCGCTTTCGCCCGGCCCGGATCGCAGCCCTCGCAGTGTTGTTCATCGCGGCGGCCGCCGGCCTGACCGCCCTCGCCTCGGCCGCCATCGCGGACGAGCAGTGGACGTATGTCTGCGACGACATCGAGGAGCCGGGGGAGGTCGGCGCCAAAGGGACCGGGAACTGCCAGGCCGACAACGGCGCGCCGCAAACCGGGCCGATCAAACAGAAATTCAAGCTGCACCAGCGCGGCGTGCAACCGAAGCCTGAGATGGTGGCCGTCTGCGAGGGCGAATCCAAGAACGCCTACGGTGAGGCGGCCCTGCCGGGACGGGTCGACGGATTCGGTTGCTACGTCTACGAAATGCGCTGAATCCCGTTACTTCGAGCCACGCTTGAGCCGCTGCATCGCCGCCAACCCGGCGGCGGACAAGTCGGGCCACGGCGGGCGGCGGAACACCGCGAGCGTCGCGATCACCGCCGCCGCCAGCCCGATGAACTCACCGAACAGCGCCACCCGGGTGGTGTCGACCGCGGACTCCCACCGCACGGTGCCGTCGTGGATGACGAAGATGCCGAGCGGTGCCGCCGCGAACGGCCCGCCACCCACCCTGGTGGCGGTGATAATGGTGGAACCGTCGGAGGTTTCATACGGTTCGCCGAATACCGGCACACTCGTCGCACCCGGCTCGAGTCGTCGCACCGACCTACCGATGATGGTCATCTTCCCCACTCTCACCACGTTTTCCGCGATCTCACAGGCAGCCCACCCACCCACTGACCCCCACCGTACCGCCAGCGGCCAGCGGCAACTCTCGAACGGAGCGAGCTCACGGCCGCAAGCGGTGGATGTCTCGCGGGAACAGGGTCGCCTGCCGGATGTTGTCGGCCTCGATGAGGCGCGTGACCCATCGCTCCAAGCCGATGGCGAAACCGCCGTGCGGTGGCATACCGTGGCGCATCGCTTCGAGGTAGGGGCCGTATTCGGCGGGGTGTTCGCCGCGTGCGGCCAATGCCTCGAGGTAGTCGGCGTGGTTGTGCAGGCGTTGACCGCCGGTGACCAATTCGAGTCCGCGGAACAGTAGGTCGAACGAGTTCGTCCAGCGTGCGTCGCTCGGTTGTGGGTGGGTGTAGAAGGGTCGTTTGACCGCCGGATATCCCTCTACCGCAAGGAAATCCGAATCGAACCTGGACTTCGCCCACTCGCCTAGGCGGCGTTCGTGCTCGGGGGTGAGGTCGGGCTCGGTGGGTGCCGCGCCGACGAGTTCGAGGGCCTCGCTGAAGTGAACGATCGGGATCTGCTCGGGCACGAACGGCAACTCGGCACCGATGGTTCGCACTGCTGCCCGGGCTTTTTCGCTGATCGAGTCGACCATCGCGGCGAGTGTGTCACGCAGCTGGCCGAGTACATCGCGATGGTCGCGGATGAAACCGAATTCGACGTCGAGCGAGACGTATTCGGCGAGGTGTCGCGCGGTGTCGTGCGGTTCGGCGCGAAAGACCGGGCCCACTTCGTATACCCGCTCGAACACGCCCGTGAGCATCTGCTTGTACAGCTGCGGCGACTGGGCGAGATAGGCGGTCGACCCGAAGTAGTCCAGCGCGAACACATTCGCGCCGGACTCGGTGGACTGACCGACGATCTTCGGCGTGCTGACTTCGGTGAATCCGGCACCGTCGAGGTGGCGGCGGAAACCAGACATCGAGGCGGCCGCGATCTGCCAGACCGCCCGCCGGGTGGGGTGACGCCAGCTGATCGCGGCGTGGTCGAGCGCGGTGGGCAGGGTGACGCCGAGACCGGGTCGCCACAGCTCGATCGGCGGCGGCTCGGCCGCGGCGCCAAGTGGGTGCACCGTCGGGTCGGCGATCTCGACGCCGCCGGGTGCCTTCGAGTTCGCGATCGCCGTCCCGGTCACCCGGACGACTGTTTCCTCGGGTAGACCCGAAACCTGTTCGCGGACTTGCTGGTCGGTCACCACGGCCTGGGCGAGGCCGGAGCGGTCGCGCAGCACGACGAATGTGACGGTCGCGAGTTGCCTGCGCCGGTGTATCCATCCTTCGACGGTCACCGATCCGCTACCCGCGTGCAGGGCCGAACAGAGCGTGCGTGGCATCAGTTTCACCTCCTGGTTGCTATCCCCGGGAGGTGTGGGCGATCGGGTCCGTCGCGGTGCCACCACACCTTCGCAGCGCGATGCTCGCTGCCTCTGCTGGTCGAATTTCTCAGTCGGTGACCGGCCGGCGCGGCTCGGAGTTCGTCACGCTCGTCAGCGCCGCGTTTCTGATCTTAGCGGGCTGAATCCATTGCGCGAGCGATTAACGACCGGTGCTCACGACTGGTCGCCGCTCGACGAGGACATGGTCGTCACGAGCCCCTTCGCGTTGAACGCGACAGCGACTTCGACACCTCTGCCCGCGATCTGCAACGTCGAGGAATCGTGGTTGAACATGGCGTTCATGCCGCGTTGGGTTGCGTAGCTGTGCAGGGCGCGGCGGTGATCAGGGAGTCCGAGTTCGAAGACGCCATTGAGTGTGCGCATGGTTCGTGACGGCTCGGGGGCGGGCAGCGCGAGGTCGGGGTGCTCGATCAATACCGCTAGCCGGGTGCCGCCACCGACATCGCAGCTGTACCAGGTCCAACTGCCGGATACCGATTTTGCGAGCTCACCCATCAGCCAGGCAACCCGACTCGGCGCGGCCGGCGACCCTGGTAGCTCCGCGAACGGAACCTCGGCGCTGTGCAGCGCCGAAATCCCGTGCCGCAGCCCATAATCGCGAACGGAGCGGGCCAATTCGGTCACCTCCGGTGGATACCAATCATTGTTCGCCCAACTCCACAGCCAGCTCCGCGGTCCAGGTGCCGCCGTTCCGAGCACGTGAAACCGCGTGCACGCCATCGGATGATCGCCGAAGAACTCGAACCGAGGTGGTTCATAACTGACCTGCCACCGATGCTCACCAAGGACCTCTTTGCTGTGCTGTTGATGTTCAAAAGACATCAACGCGGCATCATCGAGTAACTGTTCCAGCGTTGGTGATTCGTGGTCGAGATAAGCGGTCACAACCATGAATCCTGTCGTACCGCACGACGCCGTGCACGCCCATAGAATTAACGTCCATTGTTTTCGTGCGGAATTGGGTAGGTCGAATCTTCTGGCGAATTTCGACCGGCGGCTCCGAAGGCAAACGCCGCACGAATCAGCTGGGCAATTCCCGCACGACATGGCACGATCGGAGAGGTGACCAGCAGTTCCGCCGAAGCGCCGCACCTGCGCGACCTCGCGCGGCTGCGTCGCGTGCGCGACCGCATCGACCGGGAGTACGCGCAACCACTCGACGTCGAGGCATTGGCCCGCGACGCGCACATGTCGGCCGGGCATCTCAGCCGCCAGTTCAAGCTCGCGTACGGCGAAGCGCCGTACAGCTATCTGATGACCCGGCGCATCGAGCGCGCGATGGCGCTGCTGCGCCGCGGCGACCTCAGCGTTACCGAGGTGTGCTTCGCGGTCGGCTGCTCGTCGCTCGGCACCTTCAGCACCCGCTTCACCGAGCTGGTCGGGGTGCCGCCGAGCACCTACAAGCGCGACGCGGCGGAGGAGACCGCCGGGATGCCGTCCTGCGTGGCCAAGCAAGTCACCAGACCGATCAGGAATCGAGAAGCGCAGGCGACCGCGCCGGAATTAGCCTGATCACCATGAACATCACTATTCAAGCGAGCTTCCTCCCGCAGAACGACCCGGACGCCGCCATCGCCTTCTACCGCGACATCCTCGGCTTCGAGGTCCGCAACGACGTCGGATACAACGGGATGCGCTGGATCACCGTCGGTCCCGCCGACCAGCCGGGCACCTCCATCGTGCTGTACCCGCCCGCCGCCAGCCCCGGCATCACCGACGACGAGCGCCGCACCATCGAGGAGATGATGGCCAAGGGCAGCTACGGCAGCATCCTGCTGGCAACCAAGGATCTGGACGGGTCGTTCGAGCGGCTGCAGGCCAGCGATGCCGAGGTCGTCCAGGAGCCAACCGACCAGCCTTACGGCGTTCGCGACTGCGCGTTCCGCGATCCCGCGGGCAACATGGTCCGCATCCAGCAGCAGAGCTAGTTCACCGAACTCGGCGCAGGGTGGACGGGTCGAGATCGCGAGCCAGTTCGATCGGTCGCGATGCGTGCGAACTCCGTCCCCCAGCGGCTGACTTACCAGTCCCCAGCTCAGCGTCGGTGTTTCGTTGATCGGTAGGTACCCGGCCCGCCGGTGCGGCCGGGTCCGCGCGCGGGCAAAGCGAGCAGTGCTCGATGAGGGACACCCGCCGGATAGTGTCCGCGCGCCGCACCATTCGTCCGAACCCGGCTAGCAGTACTGACTCAGGTTAAATGGAGACATCATGAGCATCGCCGCGAAGAAAAAGGGCACCACGTCGACCGCGCTGCCCGCCGACAGTCACGATCTGATCCGCGTGCACGGGGCCCGCGTGAACAACCTGCGCGACGTCAGCATCGAGATCCCGAAGCGCAGGTTGACGGTGTTCACCGGCGTCTCCGGCTCGGGCAAGAGCTCGCTGGTGTTCAGCACGATCGCCGCGGAATCGCAGCGGCTGATCAACGAGACCTACAGCTCCTTCGTGCAGGGTTTCATGCCGACGCTGGCCCGGCCCGAGGTGGATGTGCTCGACGGGCTGACCACGGTGATCACCGTCGACCAGCAGCGGATGGGTTCGGATCCGCGTTCCACGGTCGGCACCGCCACCGATGCCAACGCGATGCTGCGCATCCTGTTCAGCAGGCTCGGCAAGCCGCATATCGGTTCGCCGCAGGCATATTCGTTCAACGTCGCCTCGATCAGTGGCGCCGGCGCGGTGAGCATCGAACGTGCCGGGCGGACCATCAGGGAGCGGCGCAGCTTCAGCATCACCGGCGGCATGTGCCCGCGGTGCGAAGGGCGGGGCTCGGTCTCCGATATCGACCTCACCCAGCTCTACGACGACTCCAAGTCGCTCGCCGACGGCGCGTTCACCATTCCCGGGTGGAAGTCGGACAGCTTCTGGACGGTCCGGGTCTACGCCGAGTCGGGCTTTGTCGATCCGAACAAGCCGATCAGCAAGTACACCAAGCGGGAACTCAACGACTTCCTCTACAAGGAGCCGGTCAAGGTCAAGGTCGACGGCGTCAACCTCACCTACGAGGGGCTGATTCCGAAGATTCAGAAGTCGTTCCTGGCCAAGGACAAAGAGTCGATGCAGCCGCACATTCGGGCGTTCGTGGACCGGGCGGTCACCTTCACCACCTGTCCCGACTGCGACGGTTCCCGGCTCAGCGCGGAGGCACGGTCCTCGAAGATCAAGCGCAAGAACATCGCCGACCTCTGCAAGATGGAGATTCGCGATCTCGCCGAATGGGTTCGCGCGCTTGATGAGCCATCGGTGAAGCCGTTGCTGGATTCGCTGGTGCACACGCTCGATTCGTTCGTGGAGATCGGGCTGGGTTACCTCTCGCTCGAGCGGCCGTCGGGCACGCTGTCGGGCGGAGAAGCCCAGCGCGTCAAGATGATTCGCCATCTCGGTTCGGCGCTCACCGACGTCACCTACGTGTTCGACGAGCCGACCATCGGCCTGCACCCGCACGATATTCAGCGGATGAACGATCTGTTGCTGCAGTTGCGGGACAAGGGAAATACGGTGCTCGTGGTCGAGCACAAGCCGGAGACGATCGTCATCGCCGACCACGTCGTCGACCTCGGTCCCGGTGCCGGTTCGGGCGGTGGCACCGTCTGTTTCGAGGGGACCGTGGACGGGCTGCGGGGGAGCGGCACCATCACCGGCCGCCATTTCGACGACCGGGCCGCGCTGAAGGAGACGGTGCGAGAGCCCAAGGGTGCGTTGGCGATCCGTGGCGCGTCGGCGAACAACCTGCAGAATGTCGACGTCGATATTCCGCTCGGGGTGCTGTGCGTCGTCACCGGTGTCGCCGGTTCCGGCAAGAGCTCGCTGGTGCATCGGTCGGTGCCATCGTCGGAGGGCGTGGTCGCAGTCGATCAGACGCCGATCCGCGGTTCGCGGCGCAGCAATCCGGCGACGTACACCGGGTTGCTCGAGCCGATCCGCAAGGCGTTCGCAAAGGCCAACGGGGTGAAGCCCGCGCTGTTCAGCTCCAATTCCGAAGGCGCGTGCCCCAATTGCAACGGTGCCGGGGTCATCTACACCGATCTGGGGATGATGGCGGGCACCGCCAGCACCTGCGAGGTGTGTGAGGGCAAGCGATTCGACGCGTCGGTGCTCGACTACCACCTCGGCGGCCGCGACATCAGCGAGGTGCTCGCCATGTCGGTCACCGAGGCCGAGCAGTTCTTCGGCGAGGGCGAAGCACGCCTGCCCGCGGCGCACGCCATCCTCGAGCGACTCGTCGATGTCGGGCTCGGCTACCTGACCATCGGCCAGCCCCTCACCACCCTGTCCGGCGGCGAACGCCAGCGCCTAAAGCTGGCCACCCACATGGGCGACAAGGGCGGCGTCTACGTCCTCGACGAGCCGACCACCGGCCTGCACCTCGCCGACGTGGAGAACCTGCTCGCCCTGCTCGATCGCCTCGTCGAGTCCGGCAAGTCGGTGATCGTCATCGAACACCACCAGGCCGTGATGGCACACGCCGACTGGATCATCGACCTGGGCCCCGGCGCCGGTCACGACGGCGGCAAGATCGTCTTCGAAGGCACCCCCGCCGACCTCGTCGCCGCCCGCTCCACCCTCACCGGCGAGCACCTCGCCGACTACGTCGGCACCCCCAACAAGCCCTCGCGGGCCCGCAAGTAGCTGGTCGACTGATCACGGGGAATCGGTGTTGGTATCGGCCGAGAGGCCAACAACACACCGATTCCCCGTGATCGCTTGTCCAGTAGTGTATTTCGCTCAGGCGAGGCGGACGTTGGCGGTGGCGAGGCCGAAGACCTTGCGGCCCGCGGATTTTGCGACGATGACGATGACCGCGGTTCTGGTCTCGGGGTCGAGTGACTTGACGCGGCCGGTGAATTCGACGTTGCCGACGGATCGGGCGTCGATGACGGTGTAGCTCGACAGGCGCACCCCGTACCTGGTGAGGGCGCCCGGGTCGCCGAGCCAGCCGGTGACGAAGCCCGCGCCGAGGCCCATGGTGAGCATGCCGTGGGCGATCACGTCGGGCAGACCGGTGAGGGTGGCGACGTTGTCGTGCCAGTGGATCGGGTTCGCGTCACCGGCTACTCCGGCGTAGTTCACCAGGTCGCCCCGGGTGAGTTGCGCTGTCCGAGGCGGGAGTTCGGCACCGACGGCGAGGTCTTCGAAGCGGATGGTGGTGTGCGGGAGCCGCGTTCGGGAAACTTCGGACAGGCTCGGAACGGGTGTCGGGGCCATCGGCTGGTCGGCCGCGACTCCCGTTGCCCGGGAAGGTATTTCGACGCCGTGCATAACCACGCGCTCGATCACGTCGCTGATTCCCGCGGCGACGTTCTCGCCGGTGATGCCCGCGAGGGTGGTGTGCATGACCTGCACGACCTCGCCCGTCTGGTCGGTGAAGGTGTTCTTGACGGTGAGCAGATCGTTGCCCGCCACCCGGCGCACCGAGGCGAGTTCGACGTCGCTGACCAGCCGGTCGCCGGTGACCACCGGCTTGTGCATGTCGAAGACCTGATCGGTCTGCACGAATACGTCGTACCCGGTGACGACGGTCTCGAAGAGCTTGCGGTTGGCCAGCATCGCGGGGATCGAGAAGAACGTGGTCGGCGCGACCAGACCGGCGTAGCCGAGTTCGCTTGCCGCGTCCTCACTCCAGTGCACGGGATGGAAATCCTGTACCGCGCGGGCATATTCGCGGATCTTTTCCCGGCCGACCTCGTAATAATCGTCGACCCGGTAGTGATGCCCCACCAGGGTGGCCACCTCGAACGTCGCTTCCATCAAGCCGCTCCTCGCGTTTGGATTCCTCGGGCATCGTAATCGGCACCTGCGGAACCGAATCCACGAGTGGAGAGTTTCCGGTCGCGGCCCGGCATGCGCGCCGCGACCGGAAGTGCCTCAGGACAGGGTACTCAGGCGGCCCGTCGACGGACGGTGCGCTCGAGGATGCCGAGGGTGGCCCTTAGTGCGGACTCGGGGACCACCGGGAAGGTGAGGCGCTGCTTCCACTTCTCGTCGATCTCCGACCAGTCGTAGAACGACGTGACGAGGGTGCCGTCCTCGACCGGCTCCAGCCGATAGCCGTAGATGTGGCGGACGGGCGGCCGGATCTGGCCCTCGACGGTCCAGGCGATCTCCTTGCCGGGGGTGAACGAGGTGATGACCACCTCGACGTCGTATTTGCCAAGGGGGAAGTCTCCCAAGGCTTCTCGGTCCATGTGGACCAGGAACCGGTCGCCGGTCTGCTCGACCGGTTTGCCTTCGGCGTCGAGCAGCATGCCCGAGGCGTCGATGTCCACGTGCCCCTTCGGGTCGGTCAGCACCGCGAAGATGGCGTCGGCGGCGGCCGGGATGAGCCGGGAAACCTCGATCCGTTGGGCGCCAGGCGTTTCCGCGGTGGCGGTCAGGACCGCGCGGCCGAGGGTGTGGCCGGACATGGTGAAGCCGAGGACGGCCGGGGTGGCGTCGGCCGGGACGCCGATCGACTCGACATCGAGGGCGTGCACCACGACGAAGTAGCGATGTGGGCCGTGCCCGGCCGGCGGCGCGGCGCCGATAAAACGGGCGGTGCGGGTGTCGTTGGGCAACTGGAAGGCGCCCTCGGGCAGGCCGGAGCCGGTGTCGTCGCCGGCGCCCTCGGGTAGTTCGGTGACGTCGGCGGGGATGTCGGCGACCGCCCAGTGCCAGAACCCGGAACCCGTTGGGGCGTCCGGGTCGTAGACGGTGACGGCGTAACTCTTGGTGCCTGCCGGCGCGCCGCTCCAGGACAGCTGCGGGGAGATGTCTTTGCCGCCGGGCACGCCGGCCGAGAACTGCTCGGGCGACCAGGCGGCGCCGTCGGCGACGGTGGCGCTGGTAACCGTGAAGGTTGCCGCCTCGGGGAGGCGAGCGAAGGGGTCGTTGGCGCTCATCGCGTCTTTCCTTTCAAGCCATGCTGTGGAGTGGCGGATGCGGCTGATGGAGGCCCGCAGCGTCCCATGGAAGCGACGCCATCGCCACTAGATCGACACTAGCACAGATAATCGATTATTGCTTAGATCATCTATACTCAGCACATGACTCGGATGGCCCCCGCCTCGACCTCGTCGGGGAAGCAGATGCTCAGCGAGCAGATCTACACCCACCTGCGGGACGCGATCTTGCGCGGCGACTACGCCCCCGGCGACGCCCTCAAACCGCAGGACCTCGCCAAGGAGCGGGGCGTGAGCCTGGCCGTCGTGCGCGAGGCGCTCGTCCGGGTGGTCGGCGACGGACTGGCCGACCGGCTGCACAATCGCGGCTTCGTGGTCCCCGCCTTCTCCGATCGCCGCTGGCAGGACATCGCGGAGGCGCGCCGGACCATCGAACCCGCGATGCTGCGCATGTCGATCGAGCGCGGCGACATCGACTGGGAGGCCCGGGTCCGAGCCGCCCACCATCGCCTGGTGCGCACCCCGGCGTTCGTGCCGGACGGGGGCGAGTACTACAGCGAAGCCTGGTCCGAAGCGCACCGGCTCTTCCACCGCACCCTGGTGGAAGGTTGCGAAAACCCGGTCCTGCTGGTGACTTTCGACCGGTTGTGGATCGCGAGCGAGCTGGCACGCCGCTGGTCCGGACACCGCAACCCCGGCCGCGACGGCGCCGAGGAACACCGCAGGCTGGAGGCGGCGGCGCTGGCTCGCGATGCCGACACCGCCGCCGAGACATTGACTCGGCACCTCACCTTGACCGCCGCCGGACTGATCGGCGATGACCCGGCGCGGGACGCTTGATTCGCTGTGGCAAGGCTCCGACGACGTTAGGGCTCATCCCTGGACCGCGGGCTTCAGAACCGTTGCGCACCAGTCGCGGAAGGTCGTCGGACTCGTGGTCTGTGGTGTGCGCGGCACGTCGTTGTCGAGCCCGTCGTTCTTGGCGCACATCATGTCGACGAGGCCCTGCGCGTGTGCGTCGCCGACGCCGTAGCGGGTGAGCGTCGCGCGGAAATCGTCGATCGACAGTCGCTGGTAGCGCACCGGGCGGCCGAGCACGTCGGACATGATGCGGGCCATGTCGTCGGCCGAAAGATCCTCGGGTCCGAGCACGGGGACCTCGCCCGTTCCCGTCCACGTGCGGTCGAGTAGCAGACCCGCGGCGGCCGCGGCAATATCCCGGATCGCGACGACCGGGGCCTTATGGTCGGCCGTGACGATGTCGGTGAACACACCGTCGTCGCGGATCGAAACCACCTGCCGCAGCAGGTTATCCATGAAGGACGGGTTGGCGAGCGCCCGGTAGGCCACGCCGGAGCCCGCGATGACGTCGTCCATCGCCAGCGACGCGGTCACATGCCCGGCATGCCCCGCGACGGGTGTGCCGCGGCCGAGCGCCGAGACGCCGACAACGTGCCCGACCCCGTGTGTCGTGAACGCCTTCGCGGCGGCATGGGTGAATTCGGCAAACACCGCATCCAGGCTCGGTGCCTGCGGGTTCGGCGGGACCAGCCAGAAAACGGCGTCCGCGCCCGCGAAGGCCCGGTCGACGACGTCGGCGTCGCCGTGCGAGCCGGTTACGACATCGACGCGGGCGCGGACCGCCTCGGGAAGCTTGCCGGGGTCGCGCACGATGACGCGCAGTTCTTCAGTGCGAGTTGGGCTTTCGTTGAGCAGGAGGTCTAGGGGCGTGCTGCCGATATTGCCGGTGGGGGCGGTGATGACGATCATGGTTCGAGTCTCGGCTCGGTGACCCGCGACCGTCCAATACCCTTTCCGGCAATTGATACCCTGGAGGTATGGATCTCGATCTGCGCAAGCTCCGCTACTTCGTCGAGGTGGCCGAGCATCGGCACTTCGGCCGTGCCGCGGAAAAGCTCTACATCGCCCAGCCGGTGCTCAGCCGTCAGATCAGGGCTTTCGAGCAGGAGCTCGACTGCGCCCTGCTGGTGCGGACCACCCGCAGCGTGGAGTTGACGCCCGCCGGAAAGCGGCTCTACGAGGAGGCGCAGGGGATTCTCGCGACCGTCGACGCGGCGGTGCGGCGGGTGCACGACATCGATCGAGATGTCCGCCGGATCGTGGTCGCCTTCGCCGCGGGACTGCATGTGTCCGAAGCGATTCGGGCGTTCGCGGCACGTCATCCGGACGTGGAGACGGACCTCGTCCCGGCGCGCTGGTGGGACCCGGCCGCGCCACTGCGGGACGGCCGGGCCCAGGTCGGCTACCTGCGCCGGCCGTTCGACGAAACGGGGTTGCGAACCATCCCGATAGGCGACGAGCCCAAAGTAGCCTGCATGCCCGCGAGCCACCCGCTGGCCTGCCGTGCCGAACTCGCCCTCGCGGACCTCGACGGCGAGCGCATGCTCGACGCACCGAACCGGCGGACGAGCTCATTGGAAGAGAAGTTCGAACTCATCGCCGCCGGGCACGGCATCGGCTTGATCCCACAGAGCGTCGCGCGAGCCTACGCCCGCCCCGACCTCGTCCACCGCACCGTGACCGACGCCCCAAAGATAGAGCGATGCTTGGCCGTCGCCACGGACCGGCGCGACAGTGTGTTGCGCGACTTTCTCGACATCGCCACGACGACACTGCGCAACGCCGAGCAGCCAACTCTGCCTTGACGGGTAGAGCACCCGGCGGGACCGATTACGCGGCGTTGAACTCGCCTTCGGCCACCAGGGCGGTGAACGCATCCCACACGTCGGGGGCAAACACGAGGGCCGGTCCGGCCGGATTCTTCGAGTCCCGGACACCGACCGCGCCGCCCGCCACGAAGGCCACCTCCACGCAATCCTTGGAGGCACCACTGCGACGGCTCTTGAACCACTGCGCGCCGGACAGGTCTACGTTCACGGGCATACTCCTTTGTGATCCTGAGAATGAGAGAGTGCGGCTGATGCCGCGTCCACGATAGACACAATCCGAGTCACGATACGACCCAGTACCACCCCCGCGCTACCCTGATTCCCGCACTCCCCAACCCAACGGAATCGATACCGGCGCAGGGTTACTGGGAAAAGTCCGCTTTGCGCGTTTTCGAAATACCGCGCGCGCAACGTGATCCCGTGGAATCATCCCGCGCATTTTTTATGCTGCCGCGCATGAAATAGTCAGCGACATTGTGTGCGGCGCACGAATCACTGCGCGGCGCTATCGATAAGAGCTTCCGGCCCAACCAATATTATGAGGGCTCTTGGGTATTCGAGAGCGATACCTAGTCTGTATTCGCGAGATGCCGTTGGAACCAGGCGATTAGTGCGGCGTCTACGTCGCGGGCTTGGGGGAGTTGGGGGGCGGGGTCGATGCCGGGTTCGTCGGCGAGTGGGTGGGCCAGACCGGGGATCGGTTGGAGTTCGGCGGTTTGTCCTATCGCGTCGACGAGGTCGATGGCGTCGGTGCGTAGTGCGGGGTGGTCCAGTTCGCCGCTGACGACCAGTAGTGGCGCGCGGCTGATTGTGTCTGCCTTGGCGACGAAATCCATACTGTCGACGGCTTTTTCGGATTCCGCGTCGTAGGGGTACTCGCCGGGGAACAGGTTGACCACGGAGCGCATTCGGATGGCGGCGTTGACGACGGCGGCCGCGAAGATCGGGATGTCGGTCTCGGCGAGAACGCGCAGGGCGACGGCACCGCCCAGTGAGCCGCCGAGTATGCCGATTGGGCCGTCATCGACCGGCAGTTGTTCGCGGATCGACGCGAGCGCGGCCGGAAACTCCTCGGTCGCCTGGCGGACGAAGGGGTACAGGAAGGCCATCAGGACGTCCTTGCGCATCAACTCCGCGCCGGCGTCCATGGTGCCGTCGACCATGCGTGCCCCGCACATCGGCATTCCGAGATGCACCCGCCACGCGGGCAGGCCGTTCATCGGCAGCGCGGCCGCGAACGCGGCGTCCGAGCGCGGCGCATCCAGCATGTGCCAGGTGACGATCAGCGGCGTGGCGGCGTCGCCGACCGGCGGAAGCGCGGTGAACGGCACGCCGGCGGCGGTGCCCGTGATCGGTGAGTGCATGGGGGTCACGGTAGGTGCATGGCTGCGCACCGGGAACCGGTTTCGCTATGAGCGGAAGATCGCCGCAGGGTGCGCGGTTCGCATCGGCCACGTGGTTGCCGGAAGGGCAACGGCCTGAGTGTATTTCGGGCCGCTCATGTCGGCCGGGTGGCCGTAGCCGCGGTCGAGAGGCCCCCAAAACTAATGTCAGGAAACTGGTTTCCAATTGGAAACACGATGCAGTACGGTCGGCTCATGCAAGACGCGCAGACACCTCAGCAGGCACTCGACATCGCCGCCGCGGCGACCCGACAGGCGCGCGCCGCCGCCGCTCTGCCCCGGTGGTTACCGCCGGTGACCGGATTGCTGGCCGGTATCACCATCGTGATGCTGTGCACGGCGATCGATGACGGCGGGGATACCGTGCTCACCTGGATCGCAGGCATACTCGGAATCGCCTCGGGCGTGGTGTATTACAAGCTCGCGCAATCGGTGCGCGGTTTCCGGCATGCGCGTGGCGTCATCCCGCTCCCGCTGGCGTGGTGGAAGCAGGAAGTAGTGATGCTGCTGGCGATATTCGCGATACCGACCGAAAGCCTCTCGTATTCGGGCTGGGGTCTATGGCTACGAATCCTGCCCGGCGTGATTGTGGCCGGCTGGATCTGGTACGAGCAGGGACGACCGTGGAAGTCGCGACCGCGGACCGGATCATGGGAGAACTGAACGAGCTGTTCGCCTCGCTGCCGCGCCTGAAACTCGTCGCATTCCTCGACGGCTGCAGCGAGGCCGAATTCCTCGTCGTCACCGAACTCTGCGAGCTGAACAAATCCGCTCTCTCCAAAGCGGCGGCAGTGCTCGAGGCTGCCGGATACGTCTATGTCACCAAGGGCTATGTAGGCCGCAAACCGAAAACCTGGCTCGCCCTTACCCGCAAAGGCCGCACCGCCTATCACGCTCACCTCGATGCCCTCGCCGCGCTCACTCGCAAAGGCACTGAGACCACGTCCGAATCCTGACGGCTCCGATCTGTCAGTCCGAATCTGTCGTGGTGCCAGTATGTTTCGCTCGCGCAGCCTTGGTCAGTAGCCGGCTGAGTTGGCGCTGCTCCGCCGGGTCGAGGTGGGCGATGGGCGACTGGGTGAGCATGGCGGTGCCGAGCTTTCGCCGGACTTCGCGGCCGCGCGGCGGAAGCCGAGGACCGGGTAGTGCGGGTCGGTACCGCCTGGTCGAGCTTGGCCGTGGCCGAGGAAAGATGTCGCCGCGGCCAAGCGGAGGTGGTGGCGGGCGCCGAGGGTGGTGAGGTGAGCGCAGGTGTCTGGGCGTGGTCGGCCTTCGGGAGACCTGTTGTCCGCTAGGCGAACCGCAGCCTCCTTGTCCGCTGTGGTGAGGAAGAGTCCGCCGGGCCGCAGGACTCTGGCCACCTCGGCAAGTATTGGTTCGGCGTCGTCGACCAAGTGCAGCAGCCACACGGCGGTGACCGTGTCGACGGAACCGCTCGGTAGCGGAAGGGCGGTGGCGTCGGCCCGCGCCACTTTGCCCGGTAGCCGCCGGGCCGCGCGACGCAGCATGCCTGCTGAGAGATCTATGCCGACGACGCGGTGTCCGAGGGCGTCGAGTTCGGCGGCCACGATCCCGGTACCGACCGCGAGGTCGAGAACCAGGCTATACGCCGGGATCAGTCCGTTGAGCGCGGCGGCCGCTGCCTCGGCTCTCGGTGTTCCGCCCCGCGTCCGGTCGTAGTGAGCCGCTTCGTTGTCATAGTCGAGCACCACACCATCATGGGGTGTGCCAGAGTTCGCGTTCGTCGGCGCGGGGGTCGGATACCAGTTGGGAACGGGGGGTGTTGAAGGTCATGACGGATCGGGTATCGAGGTCGTAAGGGGTCCAGGGGGTGCGCCCGGCGGCGAAATCTATCCAGGTGTGGTGAATTTCGGAGGCGAGGGTCTGGGGTGGGATGTCGCGGCCGAGCAGCATCGACGTTCCTTCGGCGGTCAAAGTGTCGAAGACGAAGGCTATTTCGATGGCGTGGCAGGCTCGAAGGTCCAGATGGCTGGTGGGCCAGGCGAATTCGTAGACGTAGGCGGTGGCTGCCGCTTCGGCGAGGTGGAGCGTGGGGATACGGAAGGCGAAGTCGGTGAGGATGGCGGCCATCAGGTCGCCGGGGGTCGCGCCGGGGCGGTTGGCCGCGTAGGTGTCGGCGAGGGCCGGGTCGATGCCTCGGCTGGCGAGGACGTTGGGCAGGGCGTCGGCGGGCAGGGCGGTAGTGAGGCCGGTGGGAGCCGAGTAGAGGCGGAATTCGTCGGCGGTTGTCCCGATGATGAGCGGAATGTGGTCGGCCGCGCCCGCGGCGATGGCGTCGACGGGGAGATGGGTCAGGGTGTGGCCGTCGATGGTGGGGTGGAAGGCCATCAGGCCCAAGCCCGCGGCGAGGGTGGATCGGCCCCAGCGGCTTGGGTTTTGGTCGACGGAGAAGTCGGCGATGAGGTTCTGTTCGGCCGCGAGCAGCGCGGGGATTTCGGCGGTTTCGGGGGTGGTGTCGAGTCGACCGGCGAAATCGGCGGCGACCAGGCGTGCGTCGTCGAGGGTGGAGGCGATGGTTCCGTTGCCGCTCTGGATGATCGCGCGATGGAACAGGCCCTCGGTCAAGGGGGAGGCGAGCAGCGTGGCGACGCTCATGCCCCCTGCGGATTCGCCGAAGAGGGTGACCTGGCCGGGGTCGCCGCCGAACGCCGCGATGTTGTCGCGGACCCACTGGAGGGCGGCGATCTGGTCGAGCAGGCCGCGGTTGGCGGGGGATCCGTCGAGTGCGGCGAAGCCGATGGCGCCGAGGCGGTAGTTCATGCTGACCAGGACGACGCCGTCGCGGGCGAAGGCGTGGCCGTTGTACACCGAGACCGCGCTGGAGCCGAGCCGGTACGCGCCGCCGTGGATCCACACCAGCACCGGCAACCCCGAGGCGCCCGGGTCGGGGGTCCACACGTTGAGGTTGAGGAATTCGGGGCCGTCGATGGCCGGGTTGTGCAGGATCGAGCGCAACGGTTCCTGGTAACCGAGCTGTGGTGCGGTGGGGCCGAAGTGGGTGGCGTCGCGCTCGTCATCCCAGCTGGGCGCCGGGCCGGGGGCTTGGAACAGGGAGGCGCCCAATGGTGCTGCCGCGTAAGGGATTCCAAGAAACGCGTGCACTGATCCGGTGCTGCTACCGCGCACCTTGCCTTGCGGGAGGGCCACTACTGACGGGTGCATTCGGATTCCTCACAATCGCCGACGACACCTGAAAGTCTCGCACCAGAGCGGGTCACTAGGGTGAAATGATGCGGATCTTTTTGGCCGGTGCGACCGGCGTGATCGGAACACGGTTGGTGCCGCTGCTGATAGCCGCGGGCCACGAGGTCGCGGGGATGACCCGATCAGCCGCCAAAGCGGACCAGCTGCGCGCCGCCGGAGCGGTCCCGGCGATCTGCGATGTTTACGACCTGGACGCGCTGACCGCGGCCGTCGTTGACTTCCGTCCGGACATGGTGATGCACCAGCTGACCGATCTCCCCGACGACGTCGCGCGGCTCGCCGAGTCGGCCGACGCGAACGCCCGCATCCGCACCGAGGGCACCCGCAACCTCATCGCCGCCGCCCACGCCGCCGGGGCGAAGCGGTTCCTCGCGCAGAGCATCGCATGGGAGCCGGCGCGCGGCGGACAGGTCATCCACGACCACGATGCCGCCGTCCTCGCCGTCGACGGCGTAGTCGTCAAGTACGGCCAATTCTACGGTCCCGGAACCTACTACGAGGGCGAGCTCCCACCACACCCGCGCGTGCACGTGGATGTTGCCGCAGAACAAACGATTCCGCTCCTGGACGCATCAAGCGGCGTGGTGATCATCGCCGACGCCGCCTGACCCGACCGAAGGTTGCCTCCGTCTCGAGGTGGTGCCGACCGAAGGCGCCCTTCATCCCGATAGACGGGTGGCGGGCGCCTTCGGTCGAGCGTCGACGCTCATCGGTCGGCGAGCCGGAATTCGAGCAGACAGCGTTGATCGGTCAGGTCGGTCACCGTGTCCAGAGTCAGGCCGTGTGGCGCGGCGAGCGCGCGGAATTCGTCGATTCGGCGTTCGCGTCCTCCGTACATCACGAGCATGGCCAGGTTGAACGCGCTCGCGGCATGCATCCCACCGACCGGTTCGATGACCAGCACACGCCCGGCGGGCTGTGCGGCTTCCACGCAGCGCCTCAGGATGCGGTCGGCCTGCTCGTCATCCCAGTCGTGCAGGATGTCGCTCAATAAGTAAGCTTCGGCTCCCGGCGGTAGCGGGTCGAAGAAGCTCCCCGCAGTGACCCGCGCCCGCTCGTCGACAGCGTGCGCGCGGAAGGTACGGCGGGCCGCATCGGCGGTCGGTGCGAGATCGACTAGGTGGCCGTGCATCCGAGGATGCGCGGTCAGGATGGCGGCGAGCACGCCGCCGCGGCCGCCACCCACGTCGACGAGGGTGGAAAACCGGGACCAGTCGAAACCTGCGACGATCCGCGGGATCTGCTCGCGGAACCGGTACGTCATCTGGCGGTCGAACGACGCACGGAGATGCGGATATTCGGCCAGGTCGGCCCAGAAGTCCTGCCCGTAGCGGCGCGAGTAGGCCGCTCGGCCGGTGGTGATGCTGTGCGCGAGCTCGACGAACGCCAGTTCGGCGCGACCACCCGCGGTATTCAGATGCAGGAGATCGATGAGGCCATTATCAGCACCGGCGCAGAGGTTGGTGCCGAACTCGGTCGTCCGGTAGCCAGTAGCGGTTCGTTCGACGATGCCGACGGTGGCGAGGTGGTCCAAGAGCAGCTCGAGCGCGACCGGGGCGACGCTGAGCTCGACCGCGAGTTCATCGACGGACGCGCCGTCCCCGAGCATCACTCGATGCCCCGACGCGCACTGGTGGGCCTGAGCGGGTGCCTCGTCTCGGAGACCCACGCGCTATCCCGTGCACGCCAACCACCACAGCCACCGGATCAGCATCGAGCCCAGCGGGAGACGCCGGGCCGATCAAGATGCAGCAAAACCCGATTCGGTGGCGCTGATGTGGTCTACGCCAGGGAAACCGCAGTATTACCGATACATATAGACGAAAAAGTACTCGTTTGGATTATCGTAGGTGCGGCAGGATGCAATGACATCGTAGTACCGCCGATAATCCCGCTCAGACAGGTGACAGTCGTACCAGGTTGCAAATGGACCGACCGAATAGGTGGCTGGTGGCAGGTCCGGTGCAGCTTCTGCAATCTGAACAGATGGAACTATCAACCCCCCTAAAATGCCGACCAGTACAAATAATTTCCGAGGACGAAATAACATTCTTACCTCTCCTTTTCTAGTACTCTTATGCTGACCAACTTCATCATATCTTTTGGATACTCTTGCAGGAGCTCATCAGTGAGTTCTTGCGAACGCAGACGCCCGCGACAGCGCCCGAGCCTGGATGTATGTCAATGCTTTATAGGCTTCCAGCGACTCGGATCTCCGACCGACAAGGCAACAGGGGACGGAACCTGCAGTTGACTGCCGAGTTCAAGGATCTTCGTCATTTGGCTGGTGGCAGTAACGATGTAATCGCCGATGTCCGTAAACACCTTTTGAGTCGCTTCGACAAATCCGCTGAGGAGGCCGATGACCTCTTTTCCCACGCCGAGTATGTTCAGTTTCGATCCCTGCTCGAGCAGGCCTCCAGCAAAGCCGAGTATTTTGTTGCCGTAATCCAAAATATGATTGATGGCGACGGTGTATGCCTTGAGGATCGCGCCGCGCAGGTCGCTCAACTGGGAGGTGACCGCACTGAGCCGTTCCTGCAACTTTTCGGTCGATGAGATCAGGTCATCTACGTACTTCTTGGCGGCGTCGCAACCTTTTCCTTCCCAGACGATGTCGAGTTCTTGCCGAGCACTCCGCAATGCGACCCCACCGGTGCTACTGCTGCTGCCGTCTATCGCCGAGGTGAGGTGCGCGTTCGCATCGATCCAGCGGTTTATCACACCTTCGACAGCATCCGGATCACCGAGCATCTTGCGGATCGTGTCCACGATCACCTGTACGACAGGAACGTTCAGCTGGTTTGCCGTGGTGACGAGCGTAGCTGCCTGATAGTCGGGAAACGGGTTGAGACTGCCACTCGGTTGCCCTGCGGCCAAGGGGTATCCGGCGACTGTTTGTTTCCCCATTATCGCTGCCCGATCTCTTCGAATTTACGATAGTAGCTGTCGTCCATTTTCTCGAATATTGTCGCTACGTCCGCGAAGGCAGTCGCGGACGCCTGGACTACCTTCGCGCTCTGCTCGAGCTTGCCAAGTATTACGCCGAGGCCTGCATTGAATTTCGGCACGAAGCTTTTACCGAATAATCCCAGATCGTCGTCGCCCAAGCGTTTTTCGGAAACTTTTGCCGCAGCGGCCGTATAGTGCGTGACGGTACCCGATACCGCGTCGGCCTGTTGCCGCAGCGCCCGTGGTTCGACACGAATTCTCATTTGCGACATCGTCATATCCGTTCGGTGCGGGGGTATCGCTGTGTGAACGTGGCGTTAACCGCGCCCGCGATGGCGTCGGTGATATCGTCCTCATAAATTCCCGTCACCGCAACGGGATCCAGCTCGATGGATCGCAGCGTGCCACGACCATCAGTGACAACGGTGCCGAAACAGATCTGCTCGGACCGGTCGGTTATCGGCGTGCGGTGTCGCTGTTCAGCCAGGCCCGGTCGCCCGTCACGAATGTATTGGACCTCACGATGCCACGCCTTTTCCGACTGATGGACAAGGGCATCGATCTGATCGAAATCCCACCCCATCGTTCCTCACTTTCTCGTTTAAGGTTTGAGATCGTCCAGCAATTCCATAGCCTCTGGGAATTCGTGCCGAAGCGCGGCGAGTCCATCACCGACCAGGTCGAGGCGGGCCCGGTTGATCGCCGTCACCATGGCCGCACAGGTCGCCGCCAGCTCATCCGCGTTGTCCCCCCAGGCCGACTCGAGCGATGCGCGGCTCCCCGTAGAGATACCCAACCCGTGCGGCAGTGTGATGTGCTGAACGAACCCGTCCGGCGAAAGCCGCACCACAGCCCGGCCGTCGTCGGAACTCCCCGTATACGTTCGTGATTCGAACTCGGCCAGCGCTCGCCCCGCCCGCTCCTGAAGTGCCGCTATCTGTTGCTCTGCATGTTCGAAGATCTCCTCGAACTGACCGTCGAGCATCTCCCACCCCCTGGATCTTGTGATCGATTCGGTTTAGACCAAGGTTGTTCACTATTTGTCGATACCAATGTGCTCCCCCCTTGCCGAGCACATTGTCATTGCCCGGTAGCGTGACCGAACTCGTCACTTTCTGACCAATTCCGGTACGCCCAGCGAAAATGTTCTCAGATGATGCCCCCGTCGTACCGATCAATTTCTTCACGGCATCACAGCCGCTATGAACTATCCGAGTTCTGACCTTAGCAACCGGCATGAGCAGCGGCGCGGCTTTCGCAGCGACCGCTGATCCAGTGCGTGATGAGTGCGTCTACCTGCGTGAACACCGCGATCCGGCACTGATCGGGTCGACGAAGAGGCGATTGCATCGGCAATTCTGCCGCTGCCAAGTCGGGGGTGCAACCCTGTCGGCTGCGGCCCGGATGCGCACTCCCGCATCGGCGGTATCGACGCAAGACGTGTCAGCACTGCTACCCGCGGCAGGAATCGAGTAGCAGAATATGGACTGAGCACTACAGAGCACGGGAAAGCTGGGACAGGGGAGGAGCGACCGGATGGGGTTGGATCCGGCCGTGCTGTCGGAGCTACTGCGGCAGCGGCGCGGCAAACTGGGCATCACCCAATCCGAGCTGGCGCAGCGGGCCGGAGTCGGCGTGCGCACGCTGCGCGATCTCGAGCACGGTGTCGTCCGCAATCCTCGAATAGCGTCGGTGCGTCAGTTGCTCGCCGCACTGGATGAACCGACCCAGCG
Organism: Nocardia sp. NPDC051321; assembly: GCF_044455225.1. Taxonomy (NCBI): domain Bacteria; kingdom Bacillati; phylum Actinomycetota; class Actinomycetes; order Mycobacteriales; family Nocardiaceae; genus Nocardia; species Nocardia sp. NPDC051321. The sequence goes on from NZ_JBITEM010000017.1 coordinate 151,611, forward strand.
AACGACTGCCCCGGCACTGCGGATCGGTGTACTCGGACCACTCGTCCTCGAACACAACAGCACGCAGGTGGCGATGGGCGACACCCGTGCGGCGACTCTGCTAGGACTAATGGCATTGCACGTGAATCAACCGGTGTCGCTGGCCGACGTCGCCGCGACGGTGTGGGCCGACCGCCCGCCCGTGTCCCATGCCGAGCTACTGAGCCGGTACGCACGGCGGCTGCGGCAACGACTCGGCCCAGGCCTGCGGTTGACGGCCGGCCGCGGGTTCTGCCGCCTCGACCTCGACCCGGAACAGCTGGATCTCCTGCAGTTCGGCGAATTGACGACACGGGCGCGCGACGCTGCCGAAGCAGGAGAGTTGGATACCGCGCACGAGACCTACGCGCGTGCCCTGGACTGTTGGCGTGGCCCGGTTTTGTCCGGGCACGAACCGCTGGCGTGGCATCCCGGTGCGGGCGCGCTGTCGAGACAACGGCTCTCGGCGGCGCTCGCCTTCGCCGATATCGGATGCGTGCTCGGCCGGTACGAGCAAACCGTCACACAGCTCGAGGCGGTTCGCACCGACGAGCCGCTGCACGAGGGCCTGCACTCACGGCTCATGACCGCGCTGGCGGGAAGCGGGCAGCAGGCGGCCGCCTTGGAACTGTTCGATGATCTGACCGAACGACTCTCGACGGAGCTGGGCATCGAACCGGGCCCGGAGATCCGCGCCGCGCAGCTGACGGTGCTGCGGCAGGAAATCTCCGTACCGAGCCGCCGCTCGCTGGGCGGTCCCAACTTCCTGCCTCGCGACATGGACGACTTCGTCGGCCGGACCGCCGAGATGCACCGGGTGACCCAGGCATTGCGGACCGCGAATGTCCCCGGCGTGCACGTGCTGAGCGGGATGGCCGGCATCGGTAAGACGGCGCTGGCTGTCCATGTGGGACACACTCTCGCTGACCGGTTTCCGGACGGACTGCTGTTCGTCGATCTGCATACCCACAGCGGCACTCACACGCCACTGACTGCGCAGGCCGCGCTGGACGCACTGTTGCGCCAGCTCGGCGTCGACGGGCACCGGATCCCGGATCAGGTCGACCAGAGCGCGGCGCTGTGGCGATCGCTGCTGGTCGGCCGAGACGCCCTCGTCGTGCTCGATGATGTCGCCGACGCGGCCCAGGCCCGGCCGCTGCTGCCGGGCGGCGGCACGAACTGCCAGTTCCTCATCACCAGCAGAACCCGGCTGACCAGCCTGGACGAAGTCAGCACGGTTCCGCTGGAGGTGCTCACCGACGCCGAGGCAGTCGACCTGTTCGCCCGGGTGACCGGGGAGCAGCGAATCATCGGACAGGACAGGCAAATTCGTGAAGTCACTCAGCTGTGTGGATTGCTACCTTTGGCGATCCGGATCGCTGCGGCTCGATTCCGAGACCGGCCGTCTTGGACGATAGGGCACCTGTTGTCGCTGTTACGAAACGAACAGCGGCGCCTGCCCGCGCTGAGCGCCGGAGACCGCAGCGTGAGTGCCGCGCTGACGCTGTCATACCGCCAGCTGACTCCGGCGCAGCAGCGGCTGCTCCGGTTGCTCGGCGACTTCCCTGGCGCGGATATCAGCGCGGACGTGGCCGCTGCGATCGTCGATTCGACGGTCGAGGAAACCACCTCGGGACTGGAGAGTCTCGTCGATGTGCACCTGCTGCACGAGGTCACCCTCGACCGGTACCGCTTCCACGACCTGATCCGCGATCATGCCCGGCAGATGGGTCAGACCGAGCCCGCGCACCAACGGCACCAAGCCACCGCCCGCACCTACGCCTACTACATCCATGTCGCCGCGATGGCCGCCGACCTGCTGGAACCGACACGCAAGCGGTTCCCGATCACCAGCGCCGCACCCGATCACCTGCCCACACTGCACACAGCCGCGGACGCGCTGGCATGGTTCGATGCCGAACGCCTGAACCTGGCCGCCATCGTAACCGCCGCGGCCACCCGCGGGCATCACGAACAGAGTTGGCAGCTCACCCAACCGCTGTGGCGCTATTTCTTCATCCGGGGCCATCTGCACCTGCACATCGAAACCCACCGCATCGCCCTGGCCGGCACCCGGCAGCTGGGTGACACCGCCGCCGAGGCCGAGATCCGCAAGAGCCTCGGCCTCGGCTACTGGCGGGTCGGGCGCTCGGCCGAGGCGATCGATGAGCACCACCGTGCGCTCGAACTCGACCTTGCGGACAACGACATCTGGGGCCAGGCCAAGACCCACAACCACCTCGGCTTCATCCACGCCCGCCACGGCGACCACGCCGAAGCACTGGAGCACCACCGGCGAGCGGCCGAACTATACGAACGGACCGGCGACCGCTGTGGCATGGCGCGAGCGCTGGTCGGACTCGGGGACCTGCACTTCCACACGGGACGCAACAGTGAAGGAGCCACCCAATTCCAACAGGCCATCGAACTCGCGCGCGAGGTGGGCGACCGCTGGGGCGAAGGACTGGCCGCCCTCGGCCTCGGCTTCACCAGTCCACCGCCGCACGCCAGCCGATACCTGAAGCAGGCCTTGCGGCTCACCCGCGCGAGCGGTGACCGGTGGGGAGAGTCGATAGCACTGATCGGACTCGGCATGGCCCTGGCCGACGCGAACGCCGCCGTCAATCTCTACCGCCAGGCCATCAACCTCACCCACGAAGTCGGCGACCAGTGGTGGGAGCAGATGGCCACCGCCGCCCTCACCCGGCTACGACAGCAACTCCCTTGACCAGCCGCCAAAACGCGCCGCCGTGTTGGTCATGATCTCGGGAGGCGCACTGGCTTTAGGGTCGTGCGGATCCCGGGTAAGGGTGCGGATCTTCAGCGATACCGTGGACTGGTCGCGCCGGGAGTGCTCAGTCGGCGAAGCCGTGTTCGGCCTAGGAGACGCAGGTGCCGGTGCTGACGGCGGTGGCGGACTGATCTAGGTGTTGGAGGAGTTCGGGGAGGGTGGCGGCTAGGCCGGTGCCGGTGTTGGTCGCGTCGACGCCGAAGACCATGCCGAGTACGCGGCCTTGGGTGTCGACGAGGGGGCCGCCTGAATCGCCCTCGTGTACGGCGCCGTTGAGGGTATAGGTCGAGCGTTCGGTGATCGTGGTGCGGTAGATGTCGGGGACTCGGTTTACGGTTCGCTGGGCGATGCGTGCTGCGGCCGCGGTGTAGCGGCCACCTTCGGGATAGCCGAGAACGATGGCGTCCGCTCCGGGCTTGGCGGCCTCGGGTGCGACGGTGACCGGCGGCGCGGTGAGTCCTGGTACGGCGAGCACCGCTAGGTCGAGTACCGGGTCGAATTGCACGACCGTGGCGCGCAATGGGCCGCTGGGGGTGTCGACAGCGACGGTCGTGGTGCCTGCCACCACGTGGGCGTTGGACAGCACGCGTTCCGGGGCGATGACGAAGCCGGAGCCGAATTGTTTTCGCGCACAGGCGGGTGCCGAACCGGAGACGCGCAGCACGCTCTTCTGGAGGTCGGCCGGAACGCCGTTGTGCACAATGCTCGCATCCGGTGGCGCCAGCGGCAGGACGAGTCCGGCGTCGACCAGCGGAGTGACGAGCGTGGTCGGCAGGCTCGCCAGCCAATACGGCGCGACATCGTCCACTGTGCGGACAACCCGCGAATCACGTACGGCCGAAGCCAGGCTGGGCGACATGGTGAGCGGGACAGCGAACAACCACACCGCGAGCGGCACCGCGACGGCGTGCACCACGGAGCCACCGACCGCGTCCGCCCGCTGCGCGGCGGGCCCGCGCACAGCTTTGCGCGCGCCATGCCCGAGTCGGTGACCAGCGGTTTCACCGACCGCCACCAACCCGACGATGAGGAAAACGACGATGAGCAATCGCGTGCGCCCCGGCGCCAGCTGGGCGAGCGCCACCGTCGCGATGACGGCGCCGAGCCCGGCCCCCGCGAGGATGCCGAGGAAGCCGAGCACCGCGGTGATCGCACCCCGGCGCCAGCCGAAGAACGCGGCCGCCACGGTGACCGAAAGCGCAACGAGGTCGAGCCAATTCGGCAGGTTCACGCCTCCAATGTACGGACCGCCGCCGACAGGTCGAGATTGTCCGTTTTCACGCTGTGGTCTGCGGTAACGCGCGGCGGGCGTAGGCACGGACGTCCGCGTCGACATCATCGATCGCGCGCTCCAGGGCACCGATGGCGTCCCGGTGGTCCGGCCAGGTGGTCAGCGCGAGCACCGCCGCCTTGCGCACATCGAGATGCGGGTCGCTCAATGCCTCGGCCAGCACGGACACGGCAGCTTCGGGATCGGCACCGGCCAGCCCGCGAGCCGCGCCGACCCGGACCTGCCAGGCCGAATGCCGCAGCGCGGCAGACAGTTCCGCGATATCCGCCGGGTCGGCACCGAGCACCGCGAATGCTGCCAGCGCGGCGGCCCGGACGAGCGGGTCGTGATCCTTGGCGAGGATTCGGATCACCTCTGATCCACCGCCGCCGATAGCGGCGAGCCCCTGCGCCACCGCGATGCGGACCTCGCGGATATCGTCACCCGCGAGGGTGGCAACCGTCTGCCGGTCATCGAGCGACACCAGTGCGCGGACGGCCTCTATCCGTACGCGATGATCCGAATCCGACAGCGCCGCAACGTATTGCGACGCCGAACCGGCCCGCAGCGCCCGCAGTAGATCGATGACCGTCGCGCGCACGATGGGATCGGGCGAACCGAGCCGCTCGGGCAACCCGGTCGCGCCGGGCAGCACCTCGACGAGCTCGCGCAGGCTCGCCGCGGCGGCACGCCGGACCGCGGCGGCGTCATCATCGAGCGCGTCGACCAGGACCGCGGTGAAACCGTCCGGCGTGTTCTCGGTGAGCACGGAGATCGCCGCCACGCGCACGCCGCTGTCCGCATCGGTCAAGTAACTCGACAACTCGGAGACCGTCGGTGCGTCGAGCGCGAGCAGAGCGACGAGCCGAGGCGATGGGGGAGTGACGGTTTCGCGAACAGTGCTGACCGCATCGGCGGGCTGCGGCGCGCGCCCGCCCCGCGATGCGGGCTGGTGCACGGGAATGACGGCGGGATCCGTTGAGGTCAGCTCGTCGAGTCCGGGGACCGGAACCAGGTACGGCGCTACCGGCCGCTTGTGGAATTCCATTGTCCCGTCGGCGTTCTTGCGCAGGTTGAGGTGATACCGCCAGTCGACATCGTCCCGCTCCGGCATATCGGCGCGATCGTGGTAAAGCCCCCATCGGGATTCGGTGCGGGTCAGCGAACTGCGGGCCGCCATCTCGGCACAGTCGCGAATAAACGACACCTCGATGGCGCGCATGAGCTCATGCGGTGTCCGAGCGCCGATCTCGGCGATCTCACCACGCATCCGGTCGAAGGTTTCCACCGCGATCGACAGCTTGGCGGCGGTCTTGGGTGGTGCCACATAGTCATTCACGAACCTGCGCAACTTGTACTCGACCTGCGGCTGCGGCGGCCCTTCCTGGTGCCGCAACGGCCGGTAGATCAGCTCGTGTGCTTCGGCCAGTTGCGCCTCGGGCAGGCCATCGGATGCGGCGACGTCGTCGAGTGTCGACGCGGCATGCGCACCGGCGAGATCGCCGAAGACGAACGCGCCGATCATATAGTTGTGCGGCACGCACGCCAGATCACCGGCGGCGTAGAGCCCGGGGACGGTGGTGCGCGCATGCTCGTCCACCCATACCCCGGACGCGGAATGTCCACCGCACAAACCGATTTCGGAGATATGCATCTCGATATCGTGGGTGCGGTAGTCGTGCCCGCGGTTGGCATGGAAGGTCCCACGGGTCGGCCGTTCCGTGGTGTGCAGGATGCCCTCCAATGTGCTGAGGGTTTCCTCCGGCAGATGCGACACCTTGAGATAGATTGGTCCGCGCGCGGATTCGATCTCCCGCTTGACCTCCGCCATCATCGCGCCCGACCAGTAGTCGGAGTCGACGAAGCGCTCACCCTGGGCGTTCACCTGGTAGCCGCCGAACGGATTGGCGACATAGGCGCACGCCGGACCGTTGTAATCCTTGATGAGCGGATTGATCTGGAAGCATTCGATGCCACTGAGCTCCGCGCCCGCGTGATAGGCCATCGAATACCCGTCACCCGCGTTTGTCGGATTCTCGTAGGTGCCATACAGATACCCGGACGCGGGCAGGCCGAGCCTGCCGCACGGTCCGGTCGCCAGAATCACCGACTTGGCACCGACCGCCACGAATTTGCCGGTGCGCGTGTTCAACGCGGCCGCGCCAACCGCGCGCCCGCCCTCGGTGAGCACCCGGACCGGCATCAGGCGGTTCTCGATCCGGATCCTCTCGCGCATCTTCCGTTGCCGCAGTACGCGATACAGCGCCTTCTTGACGTCTTTCCCCTCGGGCATGGGCAGCACATAGGAACCCGAGCGATGCACGCGGCGCACCGCGTACTCGCCGTACTCGTCCTTCTCGAACTTCACGCCGTACCGCTCCAGCCGCTGCACCATGGCGAACCCGCGGGTCGCGGTCTGATACACCGTGCGCTGGTTGACGATTCCGTCGTTGGCCCTGGTGATCTCGGCGACGTAGTCCTCCGGCTCCGCCTTACCCGGTATGACGGCATTGTTGACGCCGTCCATCCCCATGGCCAGCGCCCCGGAGTGCCGCACGTGCGCTTTCTCCAGCAGCAGCACGTTCGCCCCCGCCTCGGCGGCGGTGAGCGCGGCCATGGTGCCCGCGGTGCCGCCGCCGATGACGAGCACATCGCAGTCCAGCCGGACCCGATCCGACAGCTCCGGAATGTTCACAGATTCTCCAAGATCTCGGCCCGCACAGCCCGCCGGTCGACGTCCTGCCGAGGGTTGGGCACATCGATGACCGCCCGCAGCGTGCCGCCGCCGAGCACGGCGACGCGGTCGCCGAGCAGCAGTGCCTCGTCCAGATCGTGGGTGACGAAGACGACGGTGGTCGGATGCGCGCGCCAGGTGTCGATCAGCAAGCGCTGCATGGTCGTTCGGGTCTGGTTGTCGAGCGCGCCGAACGGCTCGTCCATGAGCACCGCGCGCGGCGCACCGGCTAGGCTGCGCGCCAACTGAACTCGCTGACGCATACCGCCGGACAGATCCCGCGGCAGGAAGTCCGCGTAACCGGTCAGGCCGATCTCGCGCACCCAATGGTGTGCTCGCTCTTTGCGTTTGCCACGCGGCAGCCCGCGCAGCCGCAACGGTAATTCGATGTTCTGCCGGACGGTGCGCCACGGCAGCAGCGCGTCATCCTGGAACACCAGCGCACGGTCGGCCGACGGACCGGTGACGGTCGCGTCGTCGGCCAGCACCGCACCGCCCTGCGGGGTCCGCAATCCGGCGAGGGCACGCAGCACGGTGGACTTGCCGCAGCCGGATTTGCCGACGAGGACCAGGATTTCGCCGGGCGCGACGTCGAGGTCGAGGTGATCGATGACGGTCCGGCCACCGTAGGAAATCCGGACGTCGTTGAGGCGCAACCGCATTCCCGTCGTCTCGGTCGATAAGGTCGTTGTCATTCGGACACCTCTCTCGGAAGCCAGCGGGTGATCCGGCGACCGGCCAGCTCGACGATCCCCGACGTGCCGAAGCCGAGGATGCCGATGGTGACCATGCCGACGAACACCGCCGGGTAGTCGACGATGGTGTAGGCCTGCCAGGTGCGGTAACCAACACCGAGCCGCCCGGAGATCATCTCGGCGGAGATGAGACAGATCCACGCCACGCCCATGCCGACCGACAGTCCACTGAACACGCCCGGCAGAATCCCCGGAAAGACCACGCGCACAAGCACTCCGAAACGGGAGGCGCCCAGCGTGCGCACCGCGTCCGCCCAGACGGTCGGCAGCGCGCGCACCGCGTGCCTGGTGCTGACCAGCACCGGAAACACCGACGCGGTGAAGGTGATGAACACCATGCCGGACTCGTCGCTGGGAAACATCAGGATCGCCACCGGCACGAGCGCGATCGCGGGAATGGGCCGGGCCAGCTCGGTGAGCGGCCCGAAAATATCGGCGAGCAGGCGGGATCTGCCGAGCCCGATCCCGGCGAGGACGCCGACCACTGCGGCGAGACCGAAGCCGGTGACGATGCGGATCAGCGATTGGGCGATGTCCAGGTAGTACTGGTGCGATCCCAGGTGTTTACCGAATTCGGTGATGATCTCGGTGATCGTGGGCAGGGTGTCGAAACGGAGCCCGGCGCGCACGTTGTTAACGGTGAGCAGCTGCCACAAGCCGACAGCAGCGGCGACCGAAGCCACTCGGATCAGGCGGGAACGCCATGCGGAGAGCCCGGTGCGCTGCTTGTCGGCACTGTAGGTGATCTCGGTGAACGCCGCGCCATCGGCCGTGGTTTTCGCGGGAAGGTCCACTGTCGTGCGCTGATCATCGATCGTCTGGGTCGTCACTTCGGTTGTCATGGGCGAATTTCCGTAACCGCTTGGTCATACGAGACATTCACCGCGCCCGGATGCCCCTGCCGATACCGTTGCGCCGCAGCCGGAGTCGTGAACGGCAGGAACGCGTCACCATCACGCACCCAGCTCCCCTTGTCGGCGAACCACCGCGTGCCGAGCTCGGCGTCAGGGACATAGGCGGCCCGGACGACCTTGCCCTGCGCCTTGGCGGCCCGCACCGCCCGCAGCAGGCATCCGGCATCGGCGGCAGGCTGCGGCCGCTCGACTCCATCGACCCAAACCTCACCCGCCCGCGCCGAATCCGTCACGGCGCGACCGCAAATCGGATCGTTTCCACTGACCAGGCTCGGATTGACGGTCGAAGCCACCGCCTTGTCGTAGTCGTCGCCGTTCGCGGCGAACGCCTTCCGAAGCGGCCCGCTATCGACAAAGCCGTCGATATTCAGCTCGGCGAAGTCACCGATGGACTTCAGGTACGGCACATCGCCTTTGAGTGCGTCGATCAAACCCGGCTTGAGCGTGGTATCGAAACTCGTTCCGCCCGGCCCGTTGTAGAGGTAGACGACCTCCTGCGGCAACCCCGACCCGTCGGCCACGATCTTGGCGGCCTCGAATGGCTTGTCCCGCTGGAACGCGGTCGCGTCGAGCTGCGCCGCCAGAAACGCCTGCAGCACTTCCGGATGCTCGGCCGTATACGCCCGCCGGGCGACGACACCGTGAAAGGTGGGCACACCTAGTTCCGCACCGTCGTAGAGCAGCTTGGCCTTGTTCTGGAATACCAGCAGCCCGGGCCACGCGACGAACTGTGAAAGTGCCTGCACCTGATGCGATTCCAACGCTGTCGCGCCGATCTGCGGCTGCTGATTGAGTACCTCGACACCCTTGCCCGCGTCGATACCGGCCCGGGTGAGCGCCTGCACCAGCGTGCCGTGCCCCGCCGACCCCACACTCGCCGAGACCTTCTGCCCCGCCAGGTCATCGATGGTCGATGCGGTCGAATCCGGGGGCACTACAACCATGTTGAGCGCGCCCTTCGGGTTGTACCCGGTCACCGAGACCAGCGCGGTCTTGGCGCGTTCATTCGCCTGCGTCCGAGACCCGTTGATCAGCAACGGATAGTCACCCATCGATCCGATGTCGATCTTCTCGGCAACCATCTGCGCGGTGATCGGCGCGCCGGTGTCGTAGTCCTGCCACTCGACCTGATACTTGGCCCCGCCCTGATCGGTCAGCCGCTGTAGTCGCTTCTCCAGGTACCCCTGCGCCTTCAGCAGGGTCCCCGCGGTGACGGTGTTGATGGTCTTTGACTGGTAGCCGACGACGACCTTGACGGTCCCGGCCGGGGTGTCGTTCGAACTCTCCAGGGAGCAGCCCGTCAGCGTGAGCGCGGCGGCGAGCAGGACGGGAGCGAGGCGTACTTTCATCAGACTTCCAGATCAGCGGAGCAGATAGGGCATGTTGACCGTGACGGCGCCGGTGGGACAGCGGGCGGCGCAGGGGCCGCAGTACCAGCACTCGTCCACGTGCATGAAGGCCTTGCCGTTGTCGGGATTGATCGCCAGCGAATCGAGCGGGCAGATCTCGACGCACAGCGTGCAACCCTGAATGCACAGCGATTCGTCGATGGTCACCGGAATATCGGTGCGCTGGTTCACGAGTGCCATCTAGCGGACCTTCCATTCGGGGGTGCTGCGGGTCAGGCTGCCGCGCATGGTGATTCGGTCGCCGCGCAGGCGGATGTACTCGAGATCGACCGGCCTGCCGTCATCGAGATGGGTCAGCCGTTCGAGCATCAGCAGCGGTGCGCCGCCGGGGATATCGAGGGTGGAAGCGGTGTGCGGGTCGGCGGGCACGGCCTCCAGGGCGAGGTCCGCGTGGCCGAGCGAGCGGCCGCTGAGCTGCTCGAGCAGCACGAAGATGTCGGTGTGCTCGAGGTCGTGGCCGAGCAGCTCGGTGCCGATATCGGGCACCAGGTAGGTGAGATCCAGGCTCAGCGGCATGTCCGCCAGGTAGCGCAGCCGCTCCAGGTAGACGACGCGCTCACCGGGCGCTAGGCGCAGTCGGCGCGCGACGGCGGCCGGGGCGGTGACGTGCATGGCGGCACGCACCTCGTTGCGGACGGTGCCGTGGTCCTTGAATGTCTCCTGCAGGCCGAGCAGCGCGTCGAGGCCGTGATCGAGTTTGCGCGTCGCCACCCGGGTGCCGATCTTCGGCGCCCGGTCGATCAGCCCCTCGTCCTTCAGCAGCGTGAGCGCCTCGCGGACGATGTTGCGGGACGCCTCGAACTCCGCGGCGAGCCGCTGCTCGCTCGGCAGGCCGTCATCGAACGCGCCCGCGTGCAGTTGATGGCGGAGCAGATCGGCGACCCGCCGGGCCTGATCGGCGCGTAACCGCCGTACCGGTGTGGGTTCCGCCGCGACCTGCGCCGCATTTCTCTCGCTGACCTGCATGGATAGCGACGATAGTGCGGAATTGACGGACCGCATCCCGGCGGCGGAGCGACCTGGAATCAAGGGATGTTATTGCGCCGTTCCTACCCGGCTCCGACCTGGCGAAACGTCGGCCAGGTGGGTCAATACGCCACCTTGCCGAGAGCGGATCGGGTTTGGATCATGCCGATTCGAATGCGGCGCGCTAGCGGGGCCCGTAGGTGTTGAGGAACAGCACCGGCCCGGTACCGAATCCGTCCGCGGTATCGAGGTGCAGCAGGGCCGCCAATGCTTTGGCGGTGTAGACGGTTTCGAGCCGCAGCCCGTCCTGGGCAGCCAGGCTCTGCGCCTCGCGGGCGGCGGGCGTCGGATGGCCGTAGCCGGGGCCGAGCCAGTCGGTGGTGCTGGTCAGATCATCCGGGCCCAGGCCGGTCGCCTCGAATTGTGCTCCGCGAGAACGCAAGAGCCGTTCCGCGCGCGCGGCCAGGCGGGCGATGCGCGTGGCATCGAGGGGGAGTGAATCGTTGACGACCACGCCGACGACGCGGGTTTTCAGTCCGGCCAGTCGCAGACCGAGCGCCAAACCGGCTGCGGTGCCACCGGATCCAACGGCGGTCACGAGATGGCTCGGTTCGGACATCGCGCCCGCAGCGATCTGCTCGGCCAGCTCGAGCGCGCCTTCGACGTAGCCGAGTGCACCGATCGGCGACGAGCCGCCCACCGGGAGGTAGTACGGGCGGGTGCGGCCTTGCATGTGCCGCAGGTACAGCCAGGGGGCGGTCAGCATGGTTCGCCGCTTGGTGTGCGTGAAATGCAGTGTGGCGCCGGATTTCTCCAGCCGTCGTAGCTGCTCGCGCACGTGCTCGTCCATCGGCTGGTCGACCAGCGTGAGGACGGTCTCGATGCCGTGATCGCGCCCGTACAACGCGGTAGCGAGCCCCCAGTTGGTGCCGGTGCCACCGACGGTGAAGATGGTTCGTGCGCCGCGTCGATGTGCCTCGGGCAGTAGCCATTCCAGCTTGCGGACCTTGTTGCCGCCCCAGCCGCCGTCACCGTAGACGCTGTCATCCTTGCACCACAGCGGAACTCCGGTGCCGACGTCGAGCGGGCGGATCGGCGTCGCGCTGCCTAGTCGCACAAACGGCAACGTGTCGATGAGTTCCGGAAAACGCTTGTGCAGCAGTGAGTCCGACATGTCAGCTTCCGGTGGGAGGTCTCGTGATCGCCTCGGGGATGCCGAGCAACGCGGCCTGCACCTCGTGCAGCCGGTCGACATCGCCTCGGATGCCCGCGACATTATCGTTGTACAGGAAGGCCTCGCCGAGCCGGACCAGCGTGTAGGCCAGCAGATCCGGCGCTACCGGCGGCTTGTACCCGTCTTCCCGTTCGGCGCGGGCGATGAGCTCGCGCACGGTGGTGACCACCAGCGGCTGCACCGGCCCGGCGCTCGCGGTGAGAATCCGCAGCCCGGCCAGGGGCTCGTTCTCGAAGTACCGCCGGAACGGCACGTTGTCGGTCATCCAGCGATTGACCCGGTACAGCACGTCGAGGATGCGCCGGGCGCCGGTCGAGCGCCGCCTGGCGTCGGCGCGGGTGAGCAGCGCCGCGAACTCGCCGGCCAGCACCGTGCCGAGCACGCCCTCGCGGGAGCCGAACCAGCGGTAGACCGAGGCGCGGCTGAGACCGAGCCGCGCGGCGATCGCCTGGATGTCCACCCGCTCGCCGGCCAGGAACGCCTGCCGCGCGAGGTCGATGACCTCTTCCCTGGTCGCCGACGCCGGTCGTCCTGGCGGGCGGGTGCTTCGCTGGCTCGGGGTGGTCATCGGAAAATGGTACATCCTTCGATGTGTGTACCGAATCAGAACCAGGCGTCTTGCATGTCCAGCGTAGTGACGTCGAGGCGGGCGAGTAGGTCCAATGACGGTGCCGTCTTGGGCAACTCGAACCGGTAGAAGTACCGCGCCGCGTGCCGCTTGCCGTCGTAGAAGTCGCCGGTGTGCGCGGCGGCGGCCAGTAGCTGCTCGAGCCAGATCCAGGCAAGCACGATATGGCCGAAGGCCTCCAGGTACACCGAGCTGTTCGCCAGCGCGGCCTCGAAGTCGCCGGTGGCGAACAACCCCGCGGTCACCTCCACCAGGCGCTGCCAGGACGAATCCAGTTGCGCGGCAAGCTCGGCCGCCTCGCCGCCGGCCGCGCGGGCGGCGGCCACGGTGCCCTTGACGCGGGCGTCGAGGGCGAGCAGGCTCGCGCCATTCTGCTGGGTTACCTTGCGCCCAAGCAGGTCCAGACCCTGGATGCCGTGCGTGCCCTCGTGGATCGGGTTGAGCCGGTTGTCCCGGTAGTGCTGTTCGACGTTGTACTCGCGGGTGTAGCCGTAGCCGCCGAGCACCTGGATCGCGAGATTGTTCGCCTCGAGGCACCATTGCGACGGCCAGCTCTTGGCGATCGGGGTCAGGATGTCGAGCAGCAGCGTGAGTGCTCGCTTCTCGTCCGCCGAATCGGCGGTTTGTTGTTCGTCGACGAGCCGGGCGCAGTAGAGCACCAATGCCAGCGCGCCCTCGGTATATGACTTCTGCGCCAACAGCATTCGCTTGACGTCCGGGTGCTCGATGATCGGCCGCTGCGGCGCGGACGGGTCGGCGGGCAGCTTGGCCCTGCCCTGCGCGCGGGTGCGGGCGTAATCGAGGGACTCGAGGTAGCCGGTGTAGCCGAGCGCCGACGCGACCATGCCGACGCCGATCCTGGCCTCGTTCATCATGTGGAACATGTAGCTGAGCCCGCGGTGCGGCTCGCCGACCAGATAGCCGACCGCGCCCGCCGCGCCACCCGGCGTCCAGCGGCCCTCGCCGAAATTGAGCACGGTATTGACGGTGCCGCGGAAGCCCATCTTGTGATTGAGCCCGGCCAGCGCGACATCGTTGCGTTCGCCGACCGCGCCGTCGTCCTCGACCAGGAACCTCGGCACGACGAACAGCGAAATACCCTTGGTGCCCGCCGGACCGCCGGGGATCTTGGCCAGCACCAGGTGCACGATGTTCTCGCCGAGTTCGTGGTCGCCGCCGGAGATCCACATCTTGGTGCCGAACAGTCGATAGGTGCCGTCGTCCGTGGGTTCGGCGCGGGTGGTGATGTCGGCCAGCGACGACCCAGCTTGCGGCTCGGACAGGCACATGGTGCCGAAGAATCGGCCGTCGAGCATCGGGCGGACGAACCGCTCGGTGAACTCCGGACCGGTATGGGCGAGAAGCAGATTCGCGTTCGCCACGGTGAGGAACGAGTAGCCCGAGGTGCCCGGATTGGCCGCCTGGAACCACGCGTAGCTCGCCTGCGCGACGGTGACCGGCAGCTGCGCGCCGCCGAGTTCGTAATCCATGGCCGCGGCAGGCAACCCGGCCTTCGCGAAGGCGGCCAGCGCCACGGCGACCTCGGGAATGATGGTGACCCGCTCGCCGTCGAAGGTCGGCTCGTTCGCGTCGTTGAGTTTGTTGTGCGGTGCGAAGTATTTGGTGGCCAGCTGCTCGCTGAGCTCGAGGACGGCGTCGAAGGTCTCGCGCGAGTGATCGGCGTAGCGCGCACGTTTGGTGAGCTCCTCGACGTTCAACCACTCGTAGAGCAGGAAGTCGAGATCGCGCCGGGAAAGCAGCGTGGAACGCATCAGCCGTCCTTTCGAGACATGTGCCAACCACTGTATCTTACGGTCCAAGACGGCGGCCGGGCTACGCGAAGCGGCTTCGAGCCGAAGTCGGCTCAGCTGGTCACGCGATCGATCTGCTCGGCCTGAACACCCCAGCCGGACAGCAGCTTTCGGACCTGTTCCGGATCCGCCGAGAGCGGGGCCGGGGTATCGATCGGGGTCCGGTCGAAGCGCGGCGCCGGTGCGGGCTGGAGTACGCCGTTCACCTCGATGAAGGCGTTGCGCGCCTTGTTGTGCGGATGCTCGTGCGCCTCCCACGGGCTCAGCACCGGGGCGACGCAGGCGTCGGTGCCCGCGAAGACCTCGGCCCATTCGTCGCGGGTGCGTTCCTTGAACTTCGCGCCGAGCACCTCTTTGAGCCGCGGCCAGCCGTTCTTGTCGAGCTGGAACGGCAGGTCAGGGTCGTCGATGCCGAGGATGGCGAGCATCTGGTTGTAGAACGGGATCTCGACGCAGCCGACCGCCATGTATTCGCCGTCGGCGCATTCGTAGGTGTCGTAGAACGGCGCGCCGCCGTCGAGCATGTTCTCGCCGCGGGGGAAGTTCCACAGGCCGAGGTGGTGCAAACCGTGCATGGACGCGGTGAACAGGGCGGAACCGTCCACCATCGCCGCGTCGACCACCTGCCCCTTGCCGGAACGTTCGCGTTCGTAGAGTGCGCCGAGCACGCCGACCGCGAGCAGCAGGCCACCGCCCGCGTAGTCGCCGAGCATGTTCGCGGGCGGCACCGGCGGTTCGCCTGCCCGGCCGATGAGTCCGAGCGCGCCGGAGATCGCGATGTAGTCGATGTCGTGCCCCGCGGTGCGCGCGAGCGGGCCCTCTTGACCCCAGCCGGTCATCCGGCCATAGATCAGGCGCGGGTTGCGCGCCGCCAGGTCGGCGGGGCCGAAGCCGAGGCGTTCGGCGACACCGGGGCGGAACCCTTCGATGAGCACGTCCGCGTGGTCGGTGAGCGCGAGCAGCGTCTCGCGGTCGGCCGGTTGCTTGAGATCCAGTGTGATGCTGTGCTTTCCACGGTCCAGTGGGCCCTCCGGCGAGACGATGCCCGCGCCGGGTGCGCCGCCGCGATCGACGCGCAGCACCTCCGCGCCCAGATCGGCCAGGATCATGGCGCCGAACGGGCCGGGCGCGAGACTGGCGATCTCGATGACTTTCACTCCGTGCAGTGGTCCCATGTCTCCGCTTTCTGTCGTCCTCGACGCGGGCATGCGGCGACGGCCGAACCCCACCCGTCCGGATCGGTGTCCCCGAGGTTAAGCCCGCGCGGGAGTGTCGCCAATGACCGTCGCGCTCGAGAGAGCATGACCCTAGCGCTCATCGTCGGTGTCGAGCAGGTGATGGGTGTGTGCGGCGGCGGCCGCTTCGGTGCGGGTGGCGGCACCGAGTTTGGTGAGGATACGGGAGACGTGAACGCCCGCGGTGTTACCGCTGATGAAGAGTTCGGCGGCGATCTGCCGGTTGCTCAATCCCTGTGCGACCAGGCGTAAGACGTCGAGCTCCCGCGGGGTGAGGCCGAATGTGTTGGGGCGTGCGGTCTTCGGTTCTGGTGTTCGGTCGGCGATGGCGAGTCCGGCTCTGTCGGCGATCCGGTGGGCGGTCGCGGACAGCGGAGCGGCGCCGAGATCGGCGGCGAGCTCGGCGACTTCGCGCAGCACCGGGTGCGCGGCCGCGCGGTTGCCAACCGCCAGTTCGGCTTCGGCGGCGCCGAGCAGGGTGCAGGCCAGTTCATAGGGCTGACGCAGTGCGCGCCAAGCCGATACCGCATCGTGCCAGGCTCCGGTGCGCGTGGCGGCACAGACGGCACGGTGGGCGATGTCGACGGCGATGGTGACCGGCAGGGCGGCGGCGACCGTCGCGAGATCCGTTGCTGATTCGGCGTTCCGGGCGGCGAGGGCGAGCAGCGGCCACACCTCGTGGTGATGTACGGCGAGATCGTCGGCGGACAGCGCCTCCGCGACGATGCCTGCCGCGCGCTGTGCCTCGCCGAGCTCGACCGCGATCGCGTACCGCACGGTGCGCAGCTGGAGCTGATACTGCCGCGCCCACGGCCCGTCGCCCAGCAGTTCGGCGGCGGTGTCGGCGCTGGTGCTCGCCGCGGCCGAATCGCCTTGTGCCAGCCGAATTCTCGCGTGCGAGAGCAACAGCGCCGCCTTGCTCAGCGGCGGCAGCCGCTCGGTCAAGGATTCATCGATGAGATCAAGTGCCTCCGGCCAGCGGCCGAGCGCGGTGAGCGCCTGGGTCCATTTGACCAGCAGGATGGGGCTGGCCTCGGCGTAGCGGAAGGTTTCATGGGCGGCTCGCAGGCCCTGCTGGATCGCCGCTATCGCCGCCGTGTGCTCACCGCCGGCGACGAGCACGGCCGACTCCCACAGCACCACCGTGAGCAGCGTCCTCGGGTCGGTGGCCGCGGCGTGTGCCTTCTCGAAATGGGCGACGGCGGCGCCGGATCGGGAATCGGCCGTACCTGATCGGGCGGCGGCGGCCAGGCCGAGGAAGGCATAGGCGCGGGCGGCCAGTGCGCTGGCATCCAGCTGTTCGGCTATCTCGACGGCGGCCAGCGCGTTGGTTTCGGCCGACGCCGCGTCGCCGCCGAACACCTGCGCGGCGGCGAGTTCGGCGAGAATCTCGCCGCGCAGCACGGTCGGCGGGTGTGCGGGCAGCAGCTCGAGAGCGCGGTGCAGATCGCCGTCGGAACCCTTGCTGCTCTGGTTCTTCAGACCGGCCCGATAGTGGAACAGCCGGGCCGCGCGCTCGGGCGCGCTGCCGGTATCCACCAAAAGCAGCGCTTCGCCGGCCGCTTCGATGCCGCGTTCCACCACGCCGCCCTGGTAGCACGCCTCGACGACCTGTTCGAGCAGCGCGAGGCGTTCGGTGGCTATCCGCGCCTGCGGCACCCGATCGAGAAGTTCGAGCACGCGCTCGAGGTGACGCAACCGTTCGGTGTACGCACCGGCGCGTTCCGCGAGTGCGGCCGCGGCCAGGGACGCTTCCAGGGCCAGCGGCAACTCACCGGCGGCGTACGCGTGATACGCCAGCTCACCGGCGTGGTCCCCGTCCGACAACGCGTTGTCGGCGGCCAGTGCGCGGGACAGCTTGGCGTGCAGGCGCTTCCGTTCGACCGGCAGCAGCTGGTCGTAGACGGCGTCGCGAATCAGGATGTGCCGGAACTCGTATCCGGTGTCGTGCGCGATCAGCACCTGCCGATCTATCAGCTGACGTAGCGCGCGGTGCAGCGTGTCCTCGTCGAGCTCGGCGGCCGACTCCAGCAGTGTGTGCCGCACCGGCGATCCCGCGGCCGCAGCAAGCCGCACCAGGGCCTGCGTCTGCGGCGGCAACCCGGCCTGAGCGCCGAGTAGCAGCTCGGAAAGTTCGGCGGGCGTGTCCTGCGGCGAATCACTGAGCGCCTCGACGAACAGCGGAATCCCTTTGCTGCGCTCGAAAATTCGCGCGATCGTGCCCGGCTCGGGTTCGCGACCGAACAGGGCGGCGAGTTGCCTGCCCACCTCGTGCCGGGTCAGCGGCTCCGGAACAACCAGCCGCACAGCGGGATCGCGGCGCAGATCGGCGACAAGTCGGCGCATCGGCTCCGAGTCGGCCGGACGAAAGGTGGCGACCACCAGCAGGTCACGCTGCGCCGAGTTGGCCACCAGGAACGCGAGCAGTTCGCGGCTCGAATCGTCGGCCCAGTGCAGATCCTCCAGCACAACGACCACCGGCTGTCGCACGGCCAGCTGTTCCAGCACGGTGAGCACTTCGCCGAAGAGCCGAATCCGATCGGCGTCCGCGTCCGCCGAGCCCGCCTTGGCCGCCAACTCGGGTAACCACCGGGCCAATGCCGGGCGGGACACCGGCAGCAGCGTGGCCAGCCGGTCCACGCCGAGCTGCCGCACCAGCGCGCGCAGCACCGAGACGAATGGCGCGAACGGTATGCCGCTGCTGCCGAATTCGGGACACCGGCCGACCAGTACCGCCGTGTCGGTGCCGAGTCGTGAGGTGAACTCCGCGACGAGCCGAGATTTGCCGAGCCCGGCCTCCCCGGCGATCAGCACGGTATGCACCGCCGGATCCGTGTAGGCCGCCCGCAGCGCCGCGACCTCCGCTGCTCGCCCGACGAACGCGCCACGCACGGGAAAGCTCACCACTCCGCGATCATGCCCGGCCCGAGCGGCTTATGCCAGTGCCGCCGGGTACCGCGCTTCGCCGCACGCGTAAAGACCCAAGGGCCACCCGAAATAACGACATCTCGTGATTCGCCGACCCGCTCGTTACCCGAAGTATTACTGGCATGACAAGCAACGAGATCCGCCCCTTCCGCATCGACATCCCGCAGGCCGACATCGACGATCTGCGCGACCGGCTGGCCCGCACCCGCTGGATCGACGACCTGCCCAGCACCGGCTGGGAGCGCGGTGTGCCGACCGCTTACCTCAGGGAACTGGCCGGCTACTGGGCGGAGAAATTCGACTGGCGCGCCACCGAAGCGGAGCTCAACAGGTACCCGCAGTTCATCACCACCATCGACGGCCAGAACGTGCACTTTCTGCACATCCGGTCGGTCGAGGCCGACGCCACCCCGCTGCTCCTGCTGCACGGCTGGCCCAGCTCGGTGATCGACTTCCTCGACATGATCGGCCCGCTCACCGACCCGAAGGCGCACGGTGCGCCCGACGCGCCCGCCTTCCACCTGGTCATCCCGTCGCTGCCGGGACACGGTTTCTCCGGGCCGGTCACCGAGGCGGGCTGGGATGACGGCCGGGTCGCGGCCGCGCTGGCCGAGCTGATGGCGCGGCTGGACTACGACCGCTACGGCGTGCAGGGCGGCGATCACGGCGCGTTCCTCGCGCCGCGGCTCGGCCAGGTGGATGCCGACCATGTGCTCGGCGTGCACGTCAACGCGCTGGTCACCTTTCCGACCGGCGATCCGGCCGATATGGCCGCGCTGACCGACGCCGAGCGAGAGCGGCTGGACCGGAAGCAGAAGTTCCAGGACGACGGCTCGGCCTACATGAAACTGAAGGGTTCCCGGCCGAACACCCTCGCGCAGCTGGTTGCCGATTCCCCGGCCGGGCAGCTCGGCTGGATCGTGGAGAAGTACAAGGAGTGGGTCGACCAAGTGCACGAACTGCCCGAGGAGGCGATCGACAAGGACCGGATACTGGCAAACGTCAGCGTCTACTGGTTCACCGATACCGCGCGCAGCGTGGCCAACTTCTACTACGAGCGTTTCCATGACGCCACGATGTTCGCGCCGAAGCCGAAGGGCACCGTGCCGACCGGCGTCGCGGTATTCAAGGACGGCGACTACGCCATCCGCCGCTTCGCCGAGCAAGCACACACCATCACACACTGGTCGGAGTTCTACTCCGGCGGCCACTTTCCGGCGCTAGAGGTGCCTGACCTTCTCACCGGAGACATACGCGAGTTCTTCCGCACGCTCATCTGAGTCGGCCCCCCACCCCCGACCGAAGGCGCCCTTCAGTCTGCTGAACAGACCGAAGGGCGCCTTCGGTCGGGGTGGGTTTAATCCAGACGGGATAGGCGGGCGAGGATGGTGGCTGCCATTGCGGCTGGGTCGCCGTGGTCGGGGCGTAGGACGAGTTCGGCTTCGGTGGGGGACTCGTAAGGGTCGTCGATGCCGGTGAAGCCGCGGATCTCGCCTGCTCGGGCCTTGGCGTACATGCCTTTCGGGTCGCGGGATTCGCAGATGTCGAGTGGGGTGTCGACGAAGACCTCTACGAAGGGGATGCCCGCTTCCAGATGCGCCGCACGGACGCGGTCGCGGTCGGCGCGGTACGGGCTGATCAGCGAAACCACCGCCACCACACCGGCTTCGGCGAACAGGCGGGCGACCTCGCCGACCCGGCGCACGTTCTCGACGCGATCGGCGGCGCTGAAGCCGAGGTCCGCGTTCAGTCCGTGCCGCAGATTGTCGCCGTCGAGCAGGAAGGCGGGGCGGCCCGCAGCGACCAGGCGGCGTTCGAGTTCCACAGCGACGGTGGACTTTCCGGAGCCGGACAGGCCCGTGAGCCAGACGGTGAGACCGCGGGTGGCGCGTTCGTCCCGGCCGACGGCGGTCGAGTGCCAGACCACCCGCGACGACGGCAGGCTCGGGCCGGTGATCATGCCCGCGCCGACGGTGTTGTTGGTGGTGTCGTCGACCAGGATGAAGCTGCCGGTGAACCGATTGCGGCGATACGGATCGAAAAGCAGCGGCTGGCGGGTGCGCAGCTGGACTCGGCCTATTTCGTTGAGCGACAACGATTCCGCGTTCTCGTCGCGATGCAGTGTATTGACGTCGAGCCGGTAGTCCAGTGTCCGGACCTCAACGGTGGCGGTGCGGGTGGTGTGCCGGATGGTGTAGGTCGAACCGGGGGTGAGCTGTGACTCGTCGGCGAACCAGCAGACCATCGCGTCGAGATCGCGCCCCGCCGTTGGGCGATTGTTCGGGCGGCAGATCATGTCGCCACGGGACACGTCGAGGTGGTCGGCGAGCTGCATCGTCACCGCCTGCGGTGGAAAGGCTTCCGTGACCGCCTTGCCGCCCGGTCCCCAGATCGCCTCGACGGTCGTGGTGAATCCCGAAGGCAGCACCGCCACCTCGTCGCCGGGCTTGAACACCCCGCCCACCACGGTTCCCGCGTAACCACGGAAATCCTGTGCGTGGCTGCGGGTTACGTACTGCACCGGGAATCGCGCGTCGATCAGGTTGCGGTCGGAGGCGATGTGTACCTCTTCGAGATGGTGCAGCAGGGGAGTGCCCTCGTACCAGGGCATGCTGGCGCCGCGGTGCACGATGTTCTCGCCGTCCAGCGCCGACATCGGCACGAAGGTCAGGTCGAAAATGTCGAGTTTCGAGGCGAACTGCGCGAATTCGGTGCGGATCTCCTCGAACCTGGCCTGCGACCAGTCGACCAGGTCCATCTTGTTGACACACAGCACCAGGTGCGGGATGCCGAGCAGGCTGGCCAGGAACGCGTGCCTGCGGGTCTGCTCGACCACGCCCTTGCGGGCGTCGACCAGGATCAGCGCGAGGTCGGCGGTGGACGCGCCGGTCACCATGTTGCGGGTGTACTGGATGTGGCCGGGAGTGTCGGCGATGATGAATTTTCGTCGGGGCGTGGCGAAATAGCGGTGCGCCACGTCGATGGTGATGCCCTGTTCGCGCTCGGCGCGCAGTCCGTCGGTGAGCAGGGCCAGGTTCGGGTAGTCGTCGCCGCGGTCGCGGCTGGTCCGCTCCACGGCGGCGAGCTGGTCGGTGAAGATCGTTTTGGAATCGAAGAGCAGGCGGCCGATGAGGGTCGATTTGCCGTCGTCGACGCTGCCCGCGGTGGCGAGACGCAGCAGTGTTGCGGTCATCAGAAGTAGCCCTCTCGTTTGCGATCTTCCATGCCCGCCTCGGAGATTCGATCGTCGGCGCGGGTGGCGCCGCGCTCGGTGACCCTGGCCGCGGCGACCTCCGTGACCACCTCGGCGGGGGTGGCCGCGGTCGATTCCACGCAGCCGGTGCAGGTGGCATCGCCGACCGTGCGGAACCGCACCGTCGTCTCGTGCGGTTCCTCGCCGTCCAGCAGTTCCAGAAAGCGAGTGTGCGCCAATAACATTCCGTCGCGCTGCACCACCGGGCGGCGGTGCGCGTAGTAGAGCGGCGGCAGGTCGATGTTCTCGGCGGCGATGTAGGTCCAGATGTCGAGCTCGGTCCAGTTCGACAGCGGGAACACCCGAATGTGTTCGCCCGCACGGTGTCTGCCGTTGTACAGGTTCCACAGCTCCGGTCGCTGGCTGCGCGGATCCCACTGGCCGTACTGGTCGCGGAAGCTGAACACGCGCTCCTTGGCGCGCGCCTTCTCCTCGTCGCGCCGGGCGCCGCCGAAGACCGCGTCGTAGCCGCCTTCCTGGATCGACCGCAGCAACGTGGTGGTCTGCAACCGATTGCGCGAGGTGCGCGGCCCGGTCTGCTCGACGGCCCGGCCCGCGTCGATATCCTCCTGCACGCTGCCGACCACCAGCCGCAGCCCGAACCGCGCGACCGTCTCGTCGCGGAAGGCGATCACCTCGTCGAAGTTGTGTCCGGTGTCGATGTGCAGCACCGGGAACGGCAGCGGCGCGGGCCAGAAGGCCTTGGCCGCCAGGTGCAGCATCACCACCGAGTCCTTGCCGCCGGAGAACAGCAACACCGGACGTTCGAATGTCGCCGCTACTTCACGGAATATATGTGCCGACTCGGCCTCGAGCGCGTCAAGATGAGGCAGCTCGTAGGTGCTCGCCGTCGACTTCGCGTACTGGCTCACACCGCAAAACTAGAACACGTTTCGACCGTTGGCAACAGCTCACCGCTTTCAGGATGACTGCTTCGCCGGTCGAACGCCACCGGAAGCGGTGGTCACGGCATCGGCCGCCGCGACCAGAGCCGTTCCGCGCCGGTCGATTTCGGCGCCGGTGATGGACGCGCCGACGTACATGGTCAGCACCATGTTCTGCCTGCCGTCGCCGCCGTAGGTAGGCGCGGCGAGCAGGCTGACCGGGTGTTCCTTGCGCGGCCGCAGATCCGTGCCGAGATACACCCGTTCACCGAGACTTGTCACCAGTTCGCCGACCAGTTCGCGCAGCTCATCGGGCAGATCGCGGGCGGCGAACCCGGCCAGCATCGAGTACAGCCTGCCGCCCGCGGTGGTCAGGCTCTCCACCAGATACCCGCGCTCGCGGCATTCGGCGACGATCTGCCGTAGCCGCGCCTCGTCCTGCTGCAACGGCACCGTCGCGGGTTTCGTCAGCCAGGCGTTGAACGCCGCGTCGGTATCCCACAGCACGTACATCAGGCCGACCGGCGGCGCGAAGTGGTAGGCCGCGCCGACCTTGACCAGCCCGGGGCCGGTGCTTTCCAAGACCATGATCTGCTCGCCGACCACGGCCGACGCGGTGCAGGTGGTGCGGTATTGCGCGGTGAGTTTCTCCAGCTCGGTGCGGGCGAGCGCGGCAATAGCGAAGCTGTCCTGGGCGACCCGGCCTGCGGCGATGAGCGCGGGACCGAGCCCGTAGGTCAGCGTGTCGGCGTCGCGGACCAGGTAGCCGCCCGCGGTGAGCTCGGTGAGAATGCCGAGGCAGGTCGGTTTCGCCAGGTCGAGGGCGCGCGCGAGCTCGGACAGGCCGAAGCGCTTGCCGCGCTGCTCGACGAGGAAATCCAGTACCTGCACCACCCGCACCGTTGGTGCGGATCTACGGCTCACCATTGACCACTCCTAGAACACGTTCTAATCTTGCCTCAGATGAAATGTACCAGAGTGGTACGTATTTGGAACACCGCGATTCAATGGAGACCCTTTGCTGACACAGCCGTTCGCGGATGCCATCGCCGCCGCCGAGCAGATCATCACCGAGGCCGCGCACATCCGCACCGAACAGGACCTCGTCGAGGGCTACGACTACCTGGCGGGCAGCATCCGCGCGGCCCTGCAGATGGCGTGGGCGTACGAGCGCGACTTCCCGTTCTTCGTTCAGTCCACCGGCCCGTACACGAAAATGGGCCTCGACAACCCCGACACCCTCTACTTCCACTCCTACCTGCGACCGGACGCGGAATACGTGGTCACCGGAAAGCGCGGCACCACAAGGGATCTGAGCTTCCAGGTGCTGAACGGCAACTACTCTCCGGTGGATGTGCCGGACAGTCTCACGGCCTTCGACGATCGTTCCTTGGAAGTGGGGCCGGACGGTTCTTACGAATTGCGCCTCGGCCCCGGCGAAGCGCGCCCAGGCTACGTACACCTCGCCGCGGACTCGGCCATGCTGGTGGTGCGTGAGGTCTACAGCGATTGGCCCGCCGAAAAGCCGGGCACGATCAGGATCGCGCGGGTCGACGGCATGGGCGACGCACCGCCGCCGCTGACGAAAGACGTGCTGACCAAGCGGTACGGCGTCGCGGGCAAGATGCTGATCTCCCGGTTGAAGACCTTCCTGGCCTTCCCGGAGTGGTTCTATCTGAACCTGCCGGTGAACACGATGACCGAACCGCGTTCCACGCCGGGCGGTCTCACCACCCAGTTCTCCTCGGCAGGCCATTACGAGCTCGACGACGACCAGGCGATGATCATCACGGTGCCGAAATCCGATGCGCCGTACCAGGGTTTCCAGCTCGGCAGCATGTGGTACCTGTCGCTGGACTACATCAACCACCAGACCAGCCTCACCGCCGACCAGGCGCATGTCGATTCCGACGGGATGATTCGGCTGGTGGTCAGCGAGCGAAATCCGGGGCTGGCGAACTGGATCGAACGCACCGGGCACGACCGCGGATATCTGCAGTTCCGCTGGCAGCGGCTGGCGCGCGACATGAAGCCCGAGGACGGGCCGACGGTGGAGGTGGTGCCGGTCGACGAACTGGCGCAACGACTTCCGTTCTACGACCAGGCGCGCGTCACGCCGGAACAATGGCGCGCACGAATCGCGGTACGGCAGGCGGCCGTCGCGGAAAGGATGCTCGGCTGATGTTGTTGCAGGACAAGGTTGTCGTCGTCTCCGGGGTCGGTCCCGGACTCGGGCGCGCCATCGCGGTGCAGAGCGCCAAGGCAGGTGCCGATGTGGTGCTCGCGTCGCGCACCGAGTCGCGGCTCACCGAGGTGGCCAAGGAAATCACCGAACTCGGCAGGCGCGCGGTGGTGGTGCCGACCGACATCAACGACGAGGCCGCCGCCGTCCACCTGGTCGAGGCCGCGCACAGCGCGTTCGGCCGGGTGGACACGCTGGTGAACAACGCGTTCGCGATTCCGCCGATCACCGACCTCGCCGACGTCGATCTCGACCAGGTGCGTGCCGGATTCGAGACCAATGTGCTTGCGGCGCTGCGGTTGACGCGGCTGTTCATCCCCGCGCTCACCGAGTCCAACGGCTCGGTGGTGATGATCAACTCCGCCGTGCTGCGGCACTCGCGGCGCACCTTCGGACCCTACAAAATGGCCAAGGCCAGCCTGCTCGCGCTGGCGCAGAGCCTGGCCACCGAACTCGGGCCGCGCGGCATCCGGGTGAATACCATTGCCCCCGGCTACATCTGGGCCGACAACCTGAAATGGTACTTCAACTATCTCGCCGAACAGCGCGGCATCACCGCCGACGAGGTCTACGCCGAAACGGCAAAGACCATCGATCTGCGCAAGCTGCCCGAACCCGACGAGATCGCCGACGCGGTGGTGTTCTTCGCCTCGCCGATGGCGCGCGCGATCACCGGCGCGTGCCTGGATGTCAACGGCGGCGAGTACCACCACTGATCGGGTGCGCGTGTCGCGCACCACTACTGAGGAGATGACGTTGATCGGTAGGGACGATGTCGGGACCATCGATGATCTGCACGCGTCGGCGACCAAGGTCGTCGGGCTGGCCGATTTCGGTGCCGACGACTACCGCACCGGGCTCGAGGTGCTGCTCGAGTCCTATGCCAAGGACGCGGAGCTGACGCCGTTCGGCAACAAGGTGAATCGCGCGTTCCTGCGCGGGGCACTGATCGCCAGGCTGCTCAGCGAGGCCGCGTGGCAACGCTTTCCGGAGCACGCCGAGGTGGCGATCGAGCGGCCGATCTTCGTGACCGGGCTGCCGCGCTCGGGGACGACGGCGGTGCACCGGCTGCTCAACGCGGATCCGGCGCATCAGGGCTTGGAGATGTGGCTCACCGAGATGCCGCAGCCGCGGCCGCCGCGCGAGACCTGGGCGAGCAATCCGGTGTATCAGCGGATCGAGGCTGCCTTCGAGAAGCATCACGTGGAGCATCCCGAATTCATGGGCGTGCACCACATTTCCGCCGACCAGGTGGAGGAGTGCTGGCAGTTGCTTCGGCAGTCCGCGATGTCGGTGTCCTACGAGTGCCTGGGGTATCTGCCCGGCTACTCCGAGTGGTTGCGGGAGCAGGACTGGACCAATGCCTATCGCAGGCATCGGCGCAACCTGCAGCTGATCGGCATGCCCGATGCCGGGCGGCGATGGGTACTGAAGAATCCGAGCCATTTGTTTGCACTGGACGCCATTTTCGAGGTGTATCCGGACGCGCTCGTCATCCAGATGCATCGCGATCCGCGAACGATCATCGCCTCGGTGTGCAGTCTCAACGAGCAGGCTTCGGCGGGCTGGTCCGACAAGTTCCGCGGGCCGGTGGTCGGTGCCGCGCAACTGGATCTGTGGGCGCGTGGGGCCGATCGATTCCTGGCAGACCGGCAGCGCCACAACGCCGCCCAGTTCTGCGACGTGGACTACGACGACTTCGTCGCGGATCCGATCGGCACCGTCGAATCGATCTACCGGCACTTCGATCTGCCACTGACCGAGGACGCGACGACGGCGATGTCGGCGCTGCACGCGGAAAGTACTTCGGGCGCAGCACGTCCGGTACATCGCTACACCCTCGAGGAGTTCGGCCTCACCGCCGACCAGGTCGACGAACGGTTCGCGGCTTACCTGGAGGCGCACTTCCCGGGTCGTTGACCGGTGCCGTGCAAGGCAATTCGTGCATACATGCACGGCATGCAGTAATCGGGCGCACGGACCGCTCCGTGCGCCCGAACTCGTAATGCTCTGTACGAGAAGACATCGCATGCAAAGCCGCACAGTACGCAAATCCGAGACGGATTGCGGC
This sequence comes from Nocardia sp. NPDC051321, assembly GCF_044455225.1. Lineage (NCBI taxonomy): Bacteria > Bacillati > Actinomycetota > Actinomycetes > Mycobacteriales > Nocardiaceae > Nocardia > Nocardia sp. NPDC051321. Next base: position 178,754 of record NZ_JBITEM010000017.1, read on the forward strand.
CGTGCACAGTTTCACTTGTCGCGCACTCTGAATCGTGCGCGGCCTGGGGCCGCTGCGGGCCAGTTACGGCTGGCCGGGCTTGAGGGTGATGAACAAGCCGTGAGCCTCGGCGCAGAGGCGATCGCCGTCGTGCAGGGTGGCGCGGACGTAGACCTTGCGCCCCTCTTGGCGTTCGGCCCAGGCGCGGACCTTGAGCTCGGTGCGCAGCGGCGTGATTGAGCGGTAGTCGACGGTGAGTGACGCGGTTCTGGTCACCTGGCCGGCGTAGACCGCCGCGGCCATGCCGAGCAGGTCGTCGAAGCCGACCGCGACCATGCCGCCGTGCGCGGCGTTGTTGCCGCCGAGGTGGAAGGTGCGGAAGGTGATGCGCGCCTCGACGCCGTCGCGGCCGACGTGATCGAAGACGAAGGGCGGCAGCGTGATGTTGCCGCGCCCGGGCAGGTCGTGCCTGGTCCAGTTCGGCGTTGACCACTCGTCGACGATCGCGGCGTCCAGCTTGTCGTTCAGCTGCTTGAGCAGGCCGATCGTTTCCACGGCCAACTCGTCGGAGGGGGAGGCCAGCCGCACCCGGTCCATCAGCCCGCGCACCTGCTCGATGAATTCGCCGTGGTGCGGTCCGCCGCGGCTGATATCGATGTTCTGCTCTTGCGCTTCGATCAGCTCGCTCATCGGCCGGAACGCGCCCTCGTGGTGCTCCTCGCTCGGCAGCGCGTCACCGGCCTGTTGTTCGTTCATGCAGAACACGTTATAGGTTGCCCGCCGAATGCTCGCATTTCGGGCCTACTTGGCCGGATTCGTGGGCGGGCCCGAATCGTCCGATGTGGCCTAGGCTGGTTCGCGATCATCAATCCCGGTTACTCAGGGGGAACCTGAAGGGTGGCGGCGCGGCCTCGATGAGCGCGGGCCATTGAGCGTAATGACAGATCCGGCTGGCGAAAGGCGTTGGTTAGATGGGTATTACGGCAGTTGTCTTCGACATGGACGGCGTACTGATCGACTCCGAGCCGGTGTGGGAAAAGGTTCGCCGCGACTATGTCGCGCAGCGGGGCGGCCAGTGGCTGCCCGACACCCAGCAGCGATTGATGGGCATGAGCACCCGGGAATGGTCGGAATATCTGAGCGTCGATCTCGGCGTCGACGCACCACCGGAGACGGTGGCCCGTGACGTGATCGAGCGGATGGCCGCGCACTACGACCGCGACGTCCCGCTGCTGCCCGGCGCCATCGACGCGGTCCAGCGGATGAGCGAGAAGTGGCCACTCGGCGTCGCCAGCTCGTCGCCACGCGCCCTGATCGACGTCGTCCTCGGCCGCACCGGCCTGATCGAATTCTTCAACGTCACCTTCTCCACCGAAGAGGTCGATCGCGGCAAACCCGCTCCCGACGTCTACGTGGCCGTAGCCGCCTTCCTCCGCCAACGCCCCGCCGACTGTGCCGCAGTAGAAGATTCGAGCAACGGCATGCGCTCGGCCCACGCCGCGGGCATGCGCGTCATAGCCGCCCCCCGCCCCGAATACCCCCCCGCCCCCGACGCCCTAGCCCTAGCCACCCACGTAATCACCGACCTAGCCGAACTAACCCCCACCCTCGTCACCGAACACCCCTGATCCGCTCGCCGAGCGGGACATGGTGGCGTGGATTCGCGGGTGTCGCCGCCGTCATGTCCCGTTCGGTGCGCCGTCTTGCTGGTATGAGGTGAGGAGGGTGCGGGCGGCGGCTGGGAGGTCGATGTTCAGCCAGGTGGGGAGGGTGGGGGCGTGGGCGTGGCGGCGGAGGGCGGCGTAGGGGAGGTCGACCACGGCTCGGCTGATGGCGTCGATTTCGCGGTCGCCCGCGCGGCCGAAGAGGGCGGTGGCGAGGCGGCGGAGGTGGTCGATCAAAGGGGCGTTCATGGTGCTGAGGCGGGCGCGGAGGTCGTCGTCGGGGCCGCCGTCCAAGAGATCGCTGACGCGCAGGTTGAGCAGAAGTCTTGCGTCGTCGGGTAATTCGCGGCCGAAGACGAGGGCGGCGCTGACCATGGCGACGCCCGCTTCGACGGGGTCGGGGTGCTCGTCGGCGGCGGCAAGGACGCCGCGCTGAAAGCGTTCGAGTGCGCGCAGCCAGGCGGCGGTGAGCACGCCGTTGCGGTTGCCGAAGCGGTGGTACAGCGTGCCGACGGGGGCGCCGCTTGCCTCGGCTATCGCGGCCACGCTGGCCGCGCGTGGGCCGTCGGTGAGCACCAGGGTGCGGGTTGCGTCGAGGATCACGTCGGTGTCGTGCTTGCGGGGAGGGGCCATGTACTAGTACGTTCCTTCTATATGGAGCGATTGTCTTATATCGACGAGCATGCCAGATCTATCGACGCGAATCGCGACCGGGTCTGGACCGCACTGCTGAAGGTTCTCTGCAAAGACCCGGCGGATCCGGCCACCCTGCCGGCCGGCTTCGTGCTTGACGCGGCGGTGGCGCCCGCCCGGCTGGCAATGAAAGGGCGGCACTGGTTTTCGAAGTACGCCCTGATCTTCGAACTCGACGACGAGGGCGCGAACCGGACCCGCGTCCGCGCCAAGACCTTGGCGAATTTCCCTGGGCCGCATGGCAAGATCTACCGCGCGCTGGTCATCGGCAGCGGCGGCCACAAGATCGTGGTGCGCCGAATGCTCCGGCAGATCGCGGCCGCGGCATGATCGGCATGGTCTGGGGCGCGACGAAAGCCGAGTGCGACGCTCCGCTCCCGTGTGACGACCTGCGACCAGGTGGGCTGCACGCGGATCGCGCCATCAGCATCGACGCTCCGCCCGACCTTGTCTATGCGTGGCTATGTCAATTGCGGGTCGCCCCTTACAGTTACGACCTGCTCGATCACTGGGGCCGACCAAGCCCGCGCCATCGCGACCCGCGACTCGTGGAACTCGAAGTGGGGCAACACTTCATGGCACACTTCGAGCTGGCGTCCTTTGCGCTGAATCAGCACATCACCCTGGTCGCCGGGAAGATCGCCGTTACCTACGCGGTGCGCCCGGAGGGAGCGGGTACGCGGCTGGTGGCCCGGGTCTGTATGAGCGGTCCGCGAATTGTCGGACGTCTGCTGGCCATCGGAGACCTTGCCATGATGCGCAAGCAACTGCTGACGTTGCGGGGACTGGCCGAAGCCGAGAACCGCGCCGAGCCGCGAGCCGGGCTCGAACCGCGAAAGTAAGTCCAGCCCCTGTCGGCGTGTCGCATGTACCCGCGCGATTCGCGCAGTCGATCTCCCGTCGAGCATGATCACCGTATGGCAAATGATGTTCAGCTCGGCGAAGTCCGGACTTGGTATGACGAAACCGGCGACGGCGAGCCGGTATTGCTGTTGCACGGCGGCTTCGTGGACTCGCGGACGTTCGAACCGGCCGTCGCCGGATTGGCCGAGCATTTCCGGGTTTTCCGGATGGATCGCCGCGGCCACGGCCGCACCCCCGATGTCGAGGGGCCGATGTCCTACGACCTGATGGCACAGGACACCATCGCGTTCCTCGACACCGTGGTCGGCGGCGCCGCGCACCTGGTCGGCTACAGCGACGGTGCGATCGTCGCGCTGCTGGTCGCGCTGCGCAGGCCGGATCTGGTCCGCAAGCTGGTCTCGATCAGCGGCAACTTCCATCGCGACGGCGTATTGCCCGGCGTGCTCGATGGTTTCGCACACGAGGAACCGATGCGGCGCTTGGCCACCCGGTATGGCGAGGTATCGCCGGACGGGGAGGAGCACTTCCAAGTTGTCGCGGGCAAGATGCTCGAGATGGCGCAGCGGGAGCCGACGATGACCGTCGAGGAACTCGGCGCCATCACCAGCCGGACCCTCGTCATCGGCGCCGACGACGACGCGATGAGCCTGGAACACACGATCGCCCTCTACCGCGCGATCCCGGATTCCGAGCTCGCCATCGTCCCCGGCACATCGCACCTGCTCGTCGTCGAAAAGCCCGCCGAGGTCTACCGCCTCGTCGGCACTTTCCTCACCACCGACGCGACCCAAACCTGGCAGCCGATCCGGCGCGCCTGACCGACCTGAATCGAACGTTTCCACCCGGTAGCAGAAGCCGGGCCGCGCTTTCGCTCGCACGACATTTCGGCAAACTATGCGCTAACGACAGCGCAGTTGGACATCTGACCGGTCATGCTGAACGGCATGGACTTCATGAAACCAGCCGAACAGCTTTTAGCGCAGGTTGCGGCCCGGTTCGGCTCCGCGGAAGCCTTCCTCGACAAGCTGGCGGACGTGCGCGCCCAAGCCGCCGACGACACCATCGAGATGCCGCGTGTCGTCGGCGGGTTGCCTACTATTTACTGAAACTGGTTAAGTTCGGCTACATCGAAGAACTAGCGACTGGCCTGCGCGCGGTCTAGCAGCAACGCGCGCTCGGCCTTGTTGCCGGTCAGCTCGGCGGCGCGCAGGAACTCCGCGCGCGCCTCCGCATGACGACCGAGTTGGCTGAGCAGATCACCGCGCACGGCGTTGTACAGGTGATAGGTGTCCAGCGCTCCCGACAGCGCGTCGATGAGATCCAGACCGGCCGCGGGCCCGTGCACCTTGCTCACCGCCACCGCGCGATTCACCTCGACGATCGGGGACGGAAAGCGTTCGGCGAGAACCGCGTACAGTCCGGCGATGCGCCGCCAATCGGTGTCCTCGGGTGTCGCCGCCATGGCGTGCACGGCGGCGATCGCGGCCTGTAGCGCGTAGCTGCCCGGCGGCAGGCCGCGGTCGCGGGCGACCGCATTGGCCCGGGCCAACGCCGCGAACCCGCGCCGGATCAACAAGCGATCCCACCGCGACCGGTTCTGATCAGCAAGCAGCACAACACTATTCGCCGGTCCGGCGCGCGCGGGCAGCCGCGAGGCCTGTAATTCGAGCAGCGCGACCAGCCCGTGCACCTCGGGTTCGGCGGCCAGCAATTCCGCCAGAATGCGGACGAGCCGCAGCGCGTCCTGGCACAGCTCGACGCGGATCCACTCCGCGCCCGCGGTCGCCGAATACCCCTCGTTGAAGATCAGATAGACGACCGCGAGCACTGAGGCGAGCCGCTCGGTCAGCTCGTCGGCGCCGGGCACCTCATAGGGCACCTGTTTCGCGGCGATGGTCCGCTTTGCCCGGACAATACGTTGCGCCACAGTCGATTCCGCGACAACGAAGGCGCGGGCGATCTCCTCGGTGGTCAGGCCCCCGAGCAGTCGCAGCGTCAACGCGACCCTGGCCTGCTCCGACAGCACCGGATGGCACGCGGTGAACATCATCCGCAGCAGATCGTCCGCGACGGCACCGTCCGGCTCCGCCGCCGCTGTCGGCGCGGTCGCCAACTCGTGGCCGAGCACCGCCAGTTTGCGGGCGAAGCTCTGTTGACGCCGGACCCGGTCGATCGCCCGATGCTTGGCGGTGAGCATCAGCCAGCCGCCGGGATTCGGCGGCACCCCGTCGTGTGGCCACTGTTCCAGCGCCGCGACGAGCGCGTCCTGCGCCAGCTCCTCGGCGGCGTCGATATCGCCGACGACGCGGGTGAGCCCCGCGACCAGTCGCGGCCATTCCATCCGCCAGACCGTTTCCACGGCGCGGTTGGTCTGCTCGGGTGACCGGTCCGGGCTCATCCGCGGCGCCCGATCAGGCCGGTTCGTCGATCTGCCGGATCTCGATGTCGATATCCCACTCCGGCCCGTGCACGCCGAGGAAGCGCGACGTCCACTCGATCGCCTCCTCCTTCGACTTGGTCTGCAGGATGCAGTATCCGCCGACGACCTCCTTGGATTCGGTGAACGGGCCGTCGAGCACGGTCTGCTTGCCGCCGCTCTGGCTGATCTTGGTGGCCTCGGTGATCGGGCGAAGGCCGTTGGTGTCCAGCAGCACGCCGGCCTTGGTCATCTCCTCGATCACCTTGCCGACCTGCTCGAACAGCGCCTCGTCCGGCTCCGGCGCGGTGGTCGGGTCGACGTGGATCAACATCATGTACCGCATGTCGGGTCCTTTGCTCGTTGTCGTCAAGATCGTTCGATCCTTACCTCACTGCATCGAACGGCCGCCCGCTGAATCGACATCGCACGGAAGATTCGCAGGTATCGCTTGAATCACGCTTTGGTAATTCGCATTTGACATCACCACAGGTGGACGCCGATGGTGAGAAGCTACCTGCACCATGAACGGGAACACATTGGCGCGGGTGTTACGCATACCGATCCTGGCGGTCGCGACACTACTGTTGTCGACGGGCACCACCGCCGCGGACCCCGCCCCGAATGCCGATTGGCCGATGTGGCAATTCGATTCCCCTGGATCGCGGTACAACCGGAACGAAACCACGCTCACCCCCGGCAATGTGGGGTCACTGAAGCTGAAGTGGGCGTTCGCCTTCCCCGGTGCCGTGGCGCAGTCCAGCCAGCCCGCGGTGGTCAATGGTGTCCTTTATTCGGGCGGCCGCGACGGAAAGATGTACGCGCTGGACGCCCGGACGGGCGCCACCCGATGGGTCTTCGACACCGGCACGATGCTCGAGCACATTCCGGCCTACGGCCTGCGGGACGGACCGGCGGTGGCCGGCGGGGCGGTCTACTTCGGCGACAACGCGGCCAACCTTTGGGCCGTCGACGCCGTAACCGGCCATGAGCGGTGGCACACGCGCCTGGACAACCACCCCCTCTCGATCATCACCAGTTCGCCGCTGGTCTTCGAGAACCACGTCTATATCGGTGTGTCGAGTCAGGAGGAGGGCGGCGGACTCGCCGATCCGCTCTACCCATGCTGCACCTTCCGCGGCAGCGTGGTGTCGGTCGACGCGGCGAGTGGCGCCGTGCAGTGGAAGTACTCGACGCTGGCGCAGCCGACGACGCGGACCGGTCCGCCTGGGCCGTCGTTCAGTCCCAGCGGCGGGGCGGTCTGGTCGTCGCCGACGATCGACTCGGCAACCCGCACGCTGTATTACACCTCCGGCAACCCCTACACGGGCACACCCGGCGATCTGGAATCGATCGGTGCGGTCGATATCGACACCGGCACGCGCCGCTGGGTGAATTCGCTGACCCCGAACGACACCTGGAACGTGCGGTGCGCCGTCCCGCCGGCCGGGGGCGCCTGTCCCGTTCCTGGACGTGACTTCGATTTCGGCGCCCATGCCAACGTCTTCGATATCGGTGGCCGCAAGGTCGTCGGTGCGGGTCAGAAGACCGGCATATACCATCTGCTCGATGCCACCGACGGCTCGATCGTCTGGCAGACCCAGCTTTCGGTGCCGACCTCACCGCTGCCTATCGAGGGCGCCGAGTCGCTGGCCGGAATCCAGTGGGGCGCAAGCTATGACGGCAGTCGACTGTATGTGGCCACCTACGGTGCGAATCCGGGCACGCTGTTCGCGCTCGACCCCGGCGACGGTCACATCCTGTGGCGTACGCCCAATCCGGCCAATGGCTGCCTGATCGATCTGCCGCCGGTGCCGATGGACCCACTGTGTCAGGAGTCCATGCCCAATGCGGTCTCCTCGTCGCCCGGACTGGTCTATGAGGGCAGCATGGACGGGAAGATGCGGGTCTTCGCCGCCGACACCGGGGCCATCCTCTGGGAGTACGACACCCACCGGCCGTTCCTCGGCGTGAACGGCGTGCCGGGCATCGGCGGCGGCCTCAACGGCAACGGTGCGGTCGTCGCGAACGGCATGCTGTACACGAATTCCGGTTACGCGCATCCGATCACCACCGGCATGCCGGGAAATATGTTGCTGGCCTTCGGCTTATCGTGATCACACCGCGAATTCGGCACCGTCGGTAAGCACCTCGACGCCGGCGCGCTCGACCCGCGCGCGGGCATCGGACAGCGGGTCCAGCAACGGGTTGGTGTTGTTGAGGTGGGTGTAGATCTTGCGGAGATCCGGATGCCGGGCCAGGGCGGCCAGCGTGCCCCCTGGCCCGGACACCGGCAGGTGTCCCATCCGCGACTGGCCCGAATCTTGTTGTCCGACCGCCGCTCCCAGCTCCGTGGCGTCGAAAAACGTACCGTCCAACAACGCGCAGTCGGTCCCGCTGAGTAGGTCGTCCAAGCCGTCCGGCCACTGTGCCAGGCACGGGGAGTACGCCATCGAACCCCCGGTCGCGGGATCCTCGATGCGCAGGGCGCTCACCCAACGATCGTCCGGCTCGGGCGACGCGACATATTTCGGTGCCTTGGCGCCGACCGGTAGGCCGGTGACCCGCAGCCCTCCGGTGAGCTCGATGCCGTCGAATCCCTCGCGCCAGGTCCAGGGCTGGTAGCGGTCCAGCAACCCGCGCAGGGGCAAGGCTGATTCCAGCGCGGCGAGCACCGGAGGCGTGGCATAGCCAATAAGGCCCGCGCCGCGCAAAATTGTCAGTCCCAAGACGTGATCCAGCTCGGCGTCGGTGAGCAGTACCCCGCGTACCGGGGTGTCCCGGGGCCCGGGACCTGGTTGGAGTGCCGGCGTGCCGAGCAACTGTGCGCGAATGTCGGGCGAGGCGTTGAGTAGCCACCAGTCCTGAGAATTGCCGCTGATGGCGACGGCTTCCTGCGTTCGCGCGGGCAGCCGCCCTTGCCGCACGTCGACGCATCGATCGCACACGCAATTCCATTGGGGCACACCACCCCCGGCGGCCGTGCCGAGCAGGACGACCCTCACCCGGGCAGCTGCGTCCGCATTCGGAATTCGGCCGGGGCCGCCTCCCGCAGTGCCGTGTCCACCAGCGAACGGTGCGGCGACAGCCCACAGACCGGGTCGGTGGCGGCCGCACTGCCGGTCATTTGGAAAGCCTGACACCGGCATCCGCCGAAATCGGTGAACCGCTCCGGGCAGGATCGGCACGGCTCATGCATCCATTCGGTGCCCCGATAGGCGTTGAATAGCGCTCCGTCGTACCAGATCTCGGTCAGTGGCCGACGCAGCACGTTTTCTATCGGAAATGTGGTGACGATCGACGCGGCCGGGCAGGGCAGCACATCGCCGTCGGGCGTGACGGTGAATTGACGGCGGCCCCAGCCGTCCATGCACGGCTTTGGCCGGTCCGCGAAGTAGTCCGCCACCACATAGACCAATTCCGGTCCGCCAGGGCGCTTTTCCCGGGCGCGGCACACGGCGGCTCGGGCAGCCTCGAGCTGGTCGGCCGTCGGCAGCAGCGCCGCCCGGTTCCGCAGTCCCCAGCCGTAGAACTGCGTGTTGGCCAGCTCGATCCGATCGGCCCCGAGATCCACCGCCAGGTCGATGATCCGCTCGACCCGATCGAGATTGCCTCGATGCAGCACCACATTAATTGTCAGCGGCAGCCCGGCATCGGTAATCGACTGCGCCGCACGCAGTTTGCGGTGGTAAACGGATGCTCCGGCAATATGGTCGGCTGCCTGCTCGTCCACGTCCTGCAGCGAGAGTTGCACGTGATCGACGCCGCGGTCGGCGAGCTCCTTGGCTCGGTCGGCGGTCAGGCCGACGCCGCTGGTAACCAGGTTGACGTAGGCACCGAGGTGGCGGGCGTGGCCCGCCAGGTCGGGCACATCCCGCCTGGACAGTGGCTCGCCACCGGACAAATGGACCTGGACGACGCCGAGTTCGCGCGCCTGGGTGAGGATGTCGAGCCACTGTTCGCGGGTCAGCTCCGCGGACCGCGCCACGAGTTCGGTGGGATTGGAGCAGTACGGGCAGTGCAGCGGGCAGCGATGGGTCAGCTCGGCGAGCATCCCCAGCGGCGCGTCAACCATCGAAGGCCACCACTCGCCGCTGGGCAAGGCGGTCGAGCAGTTCGGTCACATCCGCGGTGCGCACGCCGTCGTACTCGTCGCCGAGCCGTTGCGTGATGCGGCGGATGGTCGATACTCCGTCGCATAGTGCCAGCACCGCGGCCGCGGTGTCGTTGAGCACGACCACCCCTTCGGGCAGCAGCACCAGCTCACCTCGGATGGCGTCGCGGGTCAACCGGACACCCGGCCGCAGCCTGGGCACCGACGCTTGCGAAACAGTCACGCCGAACCTCCGGTGTGGTAGTCGAGCGAGTCGAGAATGCCTTGCAGGACAGCGCACTTGAAGGCCAGCGCCGCCACGCAGGCGTCCTGTTGCGTGCGTGTCTCGGCGTGCTGGACGACCAGCTCCAGCAGCGAGCGCCCCTCGGCCGCTACGACATCGATGCGTGCGGTGAAGTAGGCGAACCCGTCCTCGGTGATCCAGGGATAGTGTTCGCGCATCCGACCGAGTCGGTAGGCAAGCAGGTCGGGGGAGAACAGTTCGGTGAGGCCCGATGCGACTGCCTCCAGCCATGGACGCCGCCGGGCGAAATCCAGGTAGGCGTCGACGGCGAATCGGACGCCGGGCAGGACGAATCGTTCCGACAGCACTTCGTCCCGATCGAGCCCGACCGCCTCGGCCAGCCGTAGCCACTTCTCGATGCCGCCCGACCCGGCGCCGTCCCCGTCGTGATACACGATCCGGGAGAGCCAGTGCCGGCGAACCTCCGGCAGCGGGCAGTTGGCGATGATCGCGGCATCCTTCTGCGGGAGGCAGCGCTGGTAGTACCAGCGATTGGCCGCCCACAATCGGAGGGACTCCTTGTCGAGCAGTCCCTCGTGTAATCGCCGATGAAAGGGATGATCGTCCCAGTACGAGTTTTCGAGCGAATACAGCCGCGCTCGGAACTCCGTTGAGCTCCAAGGGGTCTGGATGTTCGACACGTACTCAGTCGCGCGCGGAATACGCGGTGACTTCCATCCCGGTGGCGTGGAACTCGAAAGCCGGTCGCCGCCACGGCTTTTTCGCCTCGATGGTGCTGTGAACACTGCCGGAAGCTTGCATGCGAACGCCTCCAATGATGGAAAGATGCGTACAAATCCAACGAGCAGAACACTGATGCGCTATGAGCATAACTGTTCCGCGACCACCGGCGGCACTGCTTCGAGCAATACGTCCTTGGTGAGTGGCACCGGCTTCGGACGTCGGGGGGGGGGCGCGCAATTCACAGCAGGTTACCAGCAACAGGTTCTATTAGTTTGCTAAGCTAATGATGTAGACGCCCAACGTGCCGTCGAGTTCCAACCTGTTCCCGTCAAGTTTCTGCTGGTCGTGGAGGTGGACCTGTTATGTCGATAGATTCTCGTGAAGAGCGGCTCGCACGCCGCATCGCTGATCTGCACGCCAATGATCCTCAGTTCGCCGCCGCCGTCCCCAAGGATGAGGTGACCGCGGCGGTCGACAACCCGAGCCTGCGATTGCCGGAGCTCCTGCGCACGGTGCTGGCGGGTTACGCCGAGCGGCCCGCGCTCGGGCAGCGCGCCGTGCGGTTCCGCGAAGACCCGGAGACCGGACGCGTCACCACCGAACTGCTGCCCAGCTTCGACACCATCACCTATCGCGAGGTGGCACAGCGCGTCGCCGCGATCGCGAGCGCGTTCACCGACGGTGGGGTGCGGCCCGGCGATCGGGTCTGCATTCTCGGCTTCACCAGTGTCGACTACACGACGATCGATACGGCGCTGGCCCAGGTGGGCGCGGTATCGGTGCCGCTGCAGACCAGCGCACCCGTCGCCCAACTGCGCCCGATCGTCGCGGAGACCGAACCTCGCGTAATCGCCTCCAGCGTCGACTATCTCGCCGACGCCGTCGAACTGGCGCTGACCGGCTTCGCACCCGAGCGGATCGTCGTTTTCGACTACGTCCCGAGGGTCGACGAGCAGCGCGAGGCGGTCGAGGCTGCTCGCGGCCAGTTGGCCGAGGCGGGGATCCCGGTGCAGGTCGAAAGCTTGGCCGAACTTATCGAGCACGGAAAAGCTTTGCCCGCAGTGGATTTCGTGCCCGACGAGGACGATCCGCTGACGCTGTTGATCTATACCTCGGGCAGCACCGGCGCGCCGAAGGGGGCCATGTACCCCGAGCGGCTGGTCGCCAACTTCTGGCGCAAGTCGACCAAGGAGTCATGGGGACAGGCGAGTCCCGAGCCGACGATCACGCTCAACTTCATGCCGATGAGCCACCTCATGGGCCGCGGCATCCTGTACTGGACGCTCGGCAACGGCGGCACCGCCTATTTCGCGGCCAAGAGCGATCTGTCGACCTTCCTGGAAGACCTCGCGCTGGTACGGCCGACGCAATTGAACTTCGTGCCGCGGATCTGGGACATGCTGTTCCAGGAGTTCAACAACGAGCTGGACCGGCGGACCGTCGACGGCGTCGATCGAGCGGCGCTCGAAGCCGAGGTGATGGCGGAGCAGCGCCAGTCCGTGCTCGGCGGCCGGTTCGTGACGGCGCTGACCGGATCCGCGCCGATCTCCAGCGAGCTGCGGGCGTTCGTCGAGTCCTATCTCGATTTGCATCTGCTGGAGGGGTACGGCTCGACCGAGTCGGGGGCGGTGCTCATCGACGGGCAGGTGCGGCGTCCACCGGTCATCGACTACAAGCTGGTCGACGTGCCCGATCTCGGCTATTTCCACACCGATCGGCCGCATCCGCGAGGCGAGCTTCTCGTCCGATCGAAAGACCTGTTCCCCGGGTACTACAAACGGCCCGAGGTCACCGCCGAGGTGTTCGACGCGGACGGCTTCTACCGGACCGGCGATATCGTCGCCGAGATCGGTCCCGATGAGCTGGTCTACCTAGACCGTCGCAACAACGTGCAGAAGCTGTCGCAAGGCGAGTTCGTCACCGTCTCGAAGTTGGAGGCGGCGTTCGACAACAGCCCGCTGATCCAGCAGATCTATGTCTACGGCAACAGCGCCCGCGCCTACCTGCTCGCCGTGGTCGTGCCCACCGACGACGAACTGGCACGCAGCGGCGGCGATATCGAGGCGTTGCGGTCGCGGATCAATGACTCGCTGCAGGAGATCGGCCGCACGGCCGACCTGCAGGGCTATGAGATCCCGCGCGGACTCATCATCGAGACAACACCTTTCACGGTGGAGAACGGTCTGCTCACCGGCATCCGCAAGCTGGCGCGGCCGAAACTCAAGGCGCGCTACGGCGAACAACTCGAGCAGCTCTACATCGAGTTGGCCGAAGGACAGGCCAGCGAGCTGAGCGCGTTGCGCCGCGGCGGTGCCGACCGTCCGGTGCTGGAGACGGTCGGCCGGGCCGCCGGTGCGCTGCTCGGGGCTTCGGCCGCGGATCTTCGGCCCGAAGCGCACTTCACCGATCTCGGCGGAGATTCGTTGTCCGCGTTGACCTTCGCGAATCTGCTGCACGAGATCTTCGACCTCGACGTGCCGGTGGGTGTCATCGTGAGCCCGGCGACCGACCTGCAGGCCATCGCCGACTACATCGAGGCGCAGCGGTCCTCCGGCGCGAAACGGCCCAGCTTCGCGACGGTGCACGGCCGCGACGCCACCGAGGCGCGCGCCGCTGATCTCACCCTGGACAAGTTCATCGATGCCGAAACACTTGCCGCCGCACCAACATTGCCGCGACCGAGCGCCCGCGTGCGGACCGTCCTGCTGACCGGCGCGAGCGGATTCCTCGGCCGCTACCTGGCCGTGGAATGGCTCGAACGGCTTGCCATGGTCGGCGGAACGCTGATCTGCCTGGTTCGGGCGAAGGACAACGCCGCGGCTCGCGCGCGGCTGGACAAGATCTTCGACAGCGGTGACCCGGAACTGTTGCGGCACTACCAAACTCTGGCCGCCGACCACCTGGAGGTCATCGCCGCGGACAAGGGCGAGGCGAACCTCGGCCTGGATCAGCAAACTTGGCAGCGGCTGGCCGACGAGGTCGATGTGATCGTCGACCCCGCGGCGCTGGTCAACCACGTGCTGCCGTACAGCCAGCTGTTCGGGCCGAACGCGGTCGGCACCGCGGAGCTGATCCGCCTCGCGCTCACCACGAAACTCAAGCCGTTCACCTATGTTTCGACCATCGGCGTCGGCGACCAGATCGCACCATCGTCGTTCACCGAGGACGCCGATGTGCGGACCGCCAGCCCGGTGCGCAAGGTCGACGACAGCTACGCCAACGGCTACGGGAACAGCAAGTGGGCGGGCGAGGTGCTGCTGCGCGAGGCCAACGACCTGTGCGGACTGCCGGTTGCGGTGTTCCGCTGCGACATGATCCTGGTGAGCGGCAGGTACGTCGGACAGCTCAACCTGCCGGACATGTTCACCCGGATGATGCTGAGCCTGGTGGCCAGCGGCATCGCGCCGTTCTCGTTCTACGAGACCGACGCGGAGGGCAACCGGCAGCGCGCGCACTACGACGGGCTGCCGGTCGATTTCATCGCCGAGGCGATCTCGACGCTCGGTGCGCAGGTGACGGACGGGTTCCGGACCTATCACGTGATGAACCCGTACGACGACGGCATCGGCCTGGACGAGTACGTCGACTGGCTGATCGACGCGGGTTACTCGATCCAGCGGATCGACGAGTACGACGCGTGGTTGCGGCGATTCGAGACCGCGCTGCGTGCGCTGCCCGAACAGCAGCGTCAGTATTCGCTGCTGCCGCTACTGCACAACTATCAGCGGCCGCAAAAGCCGATTCGTGGATCGTTCGCACCCACCGATCGATTCCGGGCCGCCGTGCAGGAGGCGAAAGTCGGCCAGGACAAAGACATTCCGCATGTCACCGCGCCGATCATCGTCAAGTACATCACCAACCTGAAGTTGCTCGGTCTGCTATGAGCCGGTGCGGCGCCACGCTCGGCGAGCGTGGCGCCGCATTCAGTTGGGCCAGGCCGGGGTGGTGTGCGCGGCGCGGGCGGTCCAGCGGCCGTCGTAGCGGACTTCGACGGGATGGTCGAAGGCGGCGGTGACATTGTCGGTGGTCAGCGTCTGCCGGGCCGGGCCGGCGGCGACGGTGTGGCCGTCGGCGATGAGCAAGGCGTGGGTGGTGGTGCTCGGCAGTTCCTCGAGGTGATGGGTGACCAGCACCGACGCGACCTCGGGGTGGGTATCGCCGAGGGTGTCGATGGTTTCCAGGAGTTGTTCGCGCGCGGCGAGATCCAAGCCGGTCGAGGGTTCGTCGAACAGCAGCAGCCGTGGTTCGGCGATGAGGGCGCGGGCGATCAGGGTGCGGCCGCGCTCGCCCTGGGAGAGCGTGGTCCAGGTGTTGCCTGCCTTGCCGGTGAGGCCGACGGTATCGATCATCGCGTCGGCGCGGACGAGCTGATCCGCCGTCGGCGTCCAGCGCATGGGCGTGTCGATGGTCGCGGTGAGGCCGGTGAGCACGACCTCGCGGATGGTCAGCGGATAGCGCAGCGGATGTCGCGGATTCACATGGCCGATGGAGTGGCGCAGGCGTTGCAGCTCGACCCGGCCCAGTTGTTCGCCGAGCACCCGGACCGTCCCCGTGGTGGGGAAGGTGACGGCGCCACAGAAACCGAGCAGCGTGCTCTTGCCCGCCCCGTTCGGTCCGAGCAGCGCCCAGTGTTCGCCGGCGTGCACAGTGAGCGAGATGCCGTTGATGATCTTCTTGCCCTCGCGGCGGAACGTCACGTCCGTCAGTTCGAGCACCGCAGCTCCGGTCACGTGAATGCCTCCTTCAGTGTCGTCAGATGGGAGCGGCTG
Source organism: Nocardia sp. NPDC051321 (assembly GCF_044455225.1). NCBI lineage: Bacteria > Bacillati > Actinomycetota > Actinomycetes > Mycobacteriales > Nocardiaceae > Nocardia > Nocardia sp. NPDC051321. The sequence goes on from NZ_JBITEM010000017.1 coordinate 194,220, forward strand.
TATTCGGCTGCGGCCGTGGCATTTCGGGCGACAATCGCCTCGACGAGACGCTCGTGCGCGGCGTGGTCGGCGGGCTCGGAGGGGACGGGGCGCAGCGTCAGCATGTCGATCATCGCCAGGCGCAGCCGGGGGAGGAAGGTGTCGAACAGCTGGACGAGTACCTCGTTGTGCGCCGCGACCAGCACCGCGCGATGGAACGCCATGTCCGCGTCGACGTGCTCGGCCACCGGCTCGCCGTGCGCCGCGCGCGCGACCAGCGTGGAACGGAGGATGCGCAGGTCGGCGCGGGTGCGCCGCTGCGCGGCCAGTGCCGCGGCCTCGGCCTCGATGGCGATGCGCGCCTCGATCACCGAGGCGATGGTGGCGCGGCGCAGCACCACGTCCCAATCGTCCTTCGCGTCCAGCGCCGTGACGAACACGCCCGCACCCTGACGGCTGTCCAGCACGCCCTTGCCCGCCAGCTCGCGGATCGCCTCGCGCAGCGTCGAGCGCCCGACCCCGAGCTGCGCGGCGAGGGTCGTCTCGCCTGGAAGCCGGTGCCCGAGCGGCCATTCGCCGGCCTTGATGCGGGTCATGATCAGCTCGGCGGCTTGCGCGGCCAGTGGGTGCCGCCGTACCTGGGAGACCATCGCGACCTCTCTACTTGTCTGAGGAGTTGTGTATAGTCTAGCCATCATGCGCAACCTGCTTCTCCTTAGCCGCCACGGCGGGGCCTGAACGACCGGCCCCCCGCCGTGGGGCTTTGTCGTGGCCGGTCACCTCCGTTTCGTGACTGCCAGAAAGCAGGACCTCAGCATGTCGATCACTACCCCCGCCAGCCAGATTCCCGACAGCGCGCCGGTGTGGAATCCGCAGCGGCACTCCCAGATGCCGTCGCACCGCTACCGATCCGTCTACGACCGGGTGGAAGTGCCACTCACCCAGCGTGATTGGCCGAACGCGCGAATCGCCGCGGCGCCGCTGTGGGTGCCGGTCGATTTGCGCGACGGCAACCAGGCCCTCGCCGAACCGATGGACCCCGAACGCAAGCGGCGCTTCTTCGCACTGATGGTGGCCATGGGCTACAAGGAGATCGAGGTCGGCTACCCGTCCGCCTCACAGACCGACTTCGATTTCGTCCGGCTGATCGCCGACACCGAGCTGGCGCCCGACGACGTCGCCATCGTCGTATTCACCCCCGCCAGAACAGATCTCATCGAACGCACCGTCGAATCGGTGCGTGGCCTGCGCAACGTTGTCATCCACATGTACGCCGCGACCGCACCCACCTGGCGAAACACGGTGCTCGGCAAGGACCGTGCCGCACTGCGCGAGCTGATCCTCGCCGGTGGCCGCGACGTGCTGGCAGGCGCCGCCGACCTGCCGAACGTGCGGTTCCAGTTCTCGCCCGAGGTGTTCAACCTGACCGAGCCCGACTACGTGCTCGACCTGTGCGACCGGATGACGACGCTGTGGGACGCCACCCCGCAGCGCCCGGTGACCCTGAATCTGCCTGCCACGGTGGAGGTCGCGACCCCCAACGTCTACGCCGACCAGATCGAATACATGCACCGCAACCTGGCCCGCCGCGACAGCGTCATCCTGTCCGTGCACCCGCACAATGACCGTGGCACCGGCATCGCCTGCGCCGAACTCGCGGTGCTGGCCGGCGCGCAACGCGTCGAGGGCTGCCTGTTCGGCAACGGCGAACGCACCGGCAATGTCGATATCGCCACGTTGGCGCTGAATCTGCATGCGCAGGGCGTGGATCCGATGATCGACTTCTCCGACATCGACGAGATTCGCCGGACCGTCGAATACTGCACCCGCATGCCGGTCCCCGAACGCCATCCGTACGTGGGCGATCTCGTGCACACCGCGTTCTCCGGCACCCACCAGGACGCGATCAACAAGGGCATGGCCGCGCATCGGGCCAGGGCCGCGCAGACGGGAATCCCGGAGCGTCAACTGGATTGGCAGGTGCCGTACCTGCCGATCGACCCGGCCGATATCGGCCGCACCTACGACGCGGTGATCCGGGTCAATTCGCAGTCGGGCAAGGGCGGCATCGCCTATCTGCTGAAGACGGAATTCGGCATCGACCTGCCCCGGCATCGGCAGATCGACTTCGCAAGGCACGTGCAGGCGCACACCGACGCCACCGGTCGCGAGATCACCGCAGCCGAGCTGCGCGACCTGTTCGAGGCCATCTATCCGGCCATCCGGACGCCCTGACCCGCGCGGCTACTTCGGGCAAAAGGCCCAGGGACGCGCGAGTCCATGCGAAGGTAATCGGCGTGGCGCGGTACGTGACAGGCAACCTCCCCGCCGAAGTGACCAGCTTCGTCGGGCGGGCCGGCGAAGTCGCTACCGCCAGGAAACTGCTGTCCAGCACGCGCCTGCTCACCCTCACCGGCCCGGGCGGCGTCGGCAAGACCCGGCTGGCCAGGCGGGTGGGCGAGGCGGTCCGGCGGGCCTTTCCCGACGGCGTCTGGCTGGTGGAGGTGGCCCACGTCAACGACGGGGAACTGGTGGCGCTCAGCGTCGCGCAGGCGCTCGGCCTGCACGACGACACCAGTGCGCCGCTGGCCGGCCTCACCGATTACCTCGGCGGCAAACACCTACTGCTCATCCTCGACAACTGCGAGCACCTCATCGGCGCCTGTGCCGAACTCGTCGACCGGCTGATCGCCAGCACCCCCGACATGCGGGTGCTGGCGACCAGCCGGGAGCCGCTCGGCGTGCTGGGGGAGCAGGTGCTGCCGATCGCGCCGCTGCCGGTGCCCGGCATCGACGAGGACACCGGCGCAGTCGACGCGGCGGACAACGCCGCCCTGCGGCTGTTGATCGACCGCGCCACCGCCGCGAACCCCGAATTCCGGGCCACCGCGACCAATCTCGGCGCGCTCGCGGCAATTTGCCTTCGCCTGGAAGGCATCCCGCTTGCACTCGAACTGGCGGCGTTGCGGCTGCGCGCATTTACCCCCGACCAGGTGCTGGCACGCCTCGACGACACCATGCGCCTGCTCACCACCGGTCTGCGAACCGCGCCGCAACGGCAGCAGACCCTGGAAGCCGCCATCCGCTGGAGCTACGACCTGTGCACGCCGGACGAACAGCACCTGTGGGAGCAGCTCGCCGTGTTCGCGGGCGGCTTCGACCTGGTCGCCGCCGAGGCGGTGTGCTTGCTCGATCCTGGAGCGCTGGTAGACGCGCTCACCGGTCTGGTCGACAAGTCGGTGCTGAGTCATCGCAGCGACACCGACGGCACCGGCCGCTACGCCATGCTCGAGCCGCTGCGGCAGTTCGCGCTGGCGCGGCTCGCGGCACACGGCGACGAGTACGCGGTGCGGATCCGGCACCGCGACCACTACTATCGGGTCGCACGGCGCGGGCGCGTCGAATATTGGGGCGACGCGGACGTCATCTGGTTCCGCGACGTCACCCGCGAACACGCGAATATGCGTGCGGCGCTGCAATTCGCGCTCGCCGACCCGGACGGCGCACACCGGGGGTTACAGATCGCCAGCGAGTTGCGGCCGTTCTGGGAGCACTACCGGTTCTTCCTCGAGGGCTATCGCTGGCTGATGGACGCGCTCGGCAAGGATCTCGCGCGCACCACCGACCGGGCCCGCGCCCTGGCCGCCGCCTCGGTCATCGCGGGCATGCTGTCGGATACCGGGTCGGCGCACCGATATCTGCGCGAATGTGTCGCGATAGCAACGGAATTGGACGCCGAGGAGGTATTGGTCGAGGCCGCGTTGCTTTCGGCGGTACTGGCCTTCGCCGAGGCCGACCCGATGCGTGCGCTCGAAATCGCCGAGGGTGCCGCCGTACGGGCCCGCGCGTGCGGGCATCACGGCGCGGAGATGGAGTGCTTGGCATTCGGCTATGTGTGCGCGATGGTGCTGGCGGACGGACGGGCAGGCACGCTGGCCGAGCAGTTCCTGGCCAAGTCGGCCGAGCAGGGTTCGCACCTGCTCGGTGGCCTCGCGTGGTGGGCGGTCGGCACGAACCAGTGGCGAAACGGCAACGAGGACAAGGCGATCGAGGATCTGCGCCGGGCGGTCGAACTGTTGCGCCTATTCGATCGTTGCGTGTGGACGGCGTCGGTGTTCGACGGGCTGGCCTGGGCCGCAGCGGCCGGCGGCGACCAGCGCCGAGCCGCGCGGCTGATGGGCGCCGCGACGACGGTGCGGCGCGGCAGCACACAGCGGCTCGCGCACGCCATGACCGACGTGGTCGGCGAGAAGGTCCGGCTTCAGGTCCATGACGCCATGGGGGACAAAGACTTCGGCGCGGAGTTCGACAGCGGTGCCGCCCTCACCTTCGACGAGGCGGTGAGCTACGCCCTCGGCGTCGAACAGTCCGCCCCGCTACCGGCGCCGAAATCCGTTGCGGACAACCAGCTCACCCGCCGCGAGAAGGACGTGGCGCGCTTGGTCGCCGCCGGGTACAGCAACAAACGCATTGCCGCCGAGCTGGTCATCTCCATCCGCACGGCGGAGAGTCACGTCGACCACATCCTCACCAAGCTCGGCTTCGAATCACGCGCCCAAATCGCGGCCTGGGTCAGCAAGCACGCGCTCTGACCAGCTCAGTCGCCGGTAGCGCCGTCGATGCGTTCGCGCAGGAGGTCGGCGTGCCCGTTGTGCCTGGCGTACTCCTCGATCATGTGCACGTAAACCCAGCGGAGGTTGTACACCAGCTCGGGGCGGCGGGGGTGCGGGAAGGTGTGCTCGAGGGACAGGTCGGCGACCGCCGCATCGGCCAGTTCGAGTTCACGGCGGTACAGTGCGAAATCGGTTGCCGGGTCGGCCTGTTCGGTGTCGTCGAAGTCGCCGTCCGGATTATCCGAGCTGCAGTAGATGTAATCGATGTCTTCACCACCGGCAGCGAGGCGGAACCAGCCACGCTCCACCTCGGACATGTGCCGGACCAGGCCGTGCAGCGACAGCGTCGATGGTTCGACGGACCGCTGTTTTAGCTGCTTCGCCTCGAGCCCCGCACACTTCTGCAGCAGCGTGGCACGGTGGAAGTCGAGCCAGCTCTGCAGCATCGGTCGCTCGTCGGCGATCAGCGACGGTTTGGCTCGGGAGAGATCAGGCGCAGTCCAGGTCACGTGCAGACTGTAACTCGATGCGGTCATCGGTGGCCTGTGATTATTGTCCAAGGGTTAACTGCTGGTGAACCGCTTCGCCTTGTCCCCGCGCAGCTTCTCGGCGGGCAGTTTGCGTCCACACAACACCAGCAGTAGATCCTGGGCGTCGCCGGTGACGACCTCGCCGGAGCCGTAGCACCAATCCAGATCATCGGCGCGCAGTTCGATCCCGTTGAGGTCCACCCCGAAGAACTTGACGCTCTTCGGATTGATGGCGTCGAGTACGAGCCGCAGCCGGTCCTCAGGCACCTTGCGGTCGAGCCCGAGCGCGACCGTGATGTCCAAACCGTGGATGACATCGTGGCTCAACGCACCCTCGAACCCGCCACCCGGCGGCTTCCACGGATGATCAACGTTGTCCCACAACGACTTCAGCAGATCCTCCGCGGTGAGCTGCTCGGCATCCTGGCGCGCGGTACGATCGGCCATCCGATGGAAACTCCCCACCGCCCGCACCATCTCCAGCGCGAACCGCGCACCCGACAGCCGAAACGGCATGGTCATATGCGCGACCACCTCCCGCACCCGCCAGCCCTTACACAGCGTCGGCGCATCCCACCGCTCCGCATCGAACCCGGCCAATAGCTCAGCAAGGTCGGTCCGCTCACCAGTGATCGCCCTGCGCACCTCGATATCCGTCATAGTGTCTCCTCGCCCGCGATCATTCCCCGCCCCGCCCCCAACCGCCACACAACGAGCAAATTTCTCATCCGATCGGGATCTTCGGCACCAGAGTTCGTCCAGCCGGCCAGACACACTCGCCAAAGTGGTTGTCGGGCAAGGGGTGCGGCGAGCGTCGGCAATCGTTTATATTGATGGCCGCCGACGACCCTTGCCTGGCGCTCCGCGACTGTCCGGAACAGGGATGAGGAACTCGGCGGTGGGGATCGGTGGAAGGTGTGGGACGAGCAACAGTCTGGTAAGGAACCGATGGCCTTCTTGTGCGGTCTGCGAGGACATGCGACTCGATCGGCGGAGCGGAAGCACTTCGCCGAAACGCAGCGGCGATGCGACCAGCTCATCGCGGATCTACAAGTTACTGCGCCGTTTCATATGGAGAACTTCATCGAAAGCGTTGGCGAAACACTGGACCGCCCGATCATTCCGCTACCGATGACTATGCCAGTCGGCGGCCCTACCGGCCTTTTGCTGCAGACATCGACCGCGAATTACATTGTCTTTCGCCGTAATACGTCACGAGTCCATCAGGAAAGCATCGTCCTGCACGAGGTGGCGCACCTGCTCTGTGGCCACATCGGTGTCCAAGGAATGAACAGGACTCGGTCGAAGATGCTGTTTCCATACTTGGATCCCGACATGGTGATCAGCATGCTCGGCCGCACTGCGTACTCCGACCGTCAAGAAAGTGAGGCGGAACTATTCGGATCCTTCCTTCGGACAAAGCTGGGAACCTGGTCCCCGCAGTCGGTGTGGACAACACCTGACGATATCGCGCCAGTGATCGAGAGAATCGAACGCGTGCTGGGCTCACATAATCAGGGTGATCGATGAATTGGGTCCTCTATCCGGCATGCGCTGCGGTCACCTTCTTAGCCTTGCTGTATCGGCTTCCCACGCTGATTCGTCGGCCGGAGCCCGCGCTGGTAGCGCTGTGTTGCTATTTCGCGATCCTGACAATAGCTTTCACATTGTCGACACCGCCCGTCTTCGTAGGGGTCAGCAAGTTTTTCGGTGTGCCGAATATTGCGGGCATGCTCACTCAGTGTGGCGCGTTGCTGGCCGCGGTGATGCAACAGGTCGTTGTCGTCGCCTGGGCGTATCCCTGGGCGCAGGCAAAGCTGAGGATACGTTGGCTTCTTGTGCTGACGGTATCCGCGCTGACTTGCATGGCATTTCTCTTCGGGATCGCGGTTCAAGACATGACCGTCAATCCACATAATTTCGCCGTCGATTCAGCTGCCATCTCCAGCTATCAGCTGTATCTGGCGGTCTATCTGAGCTGCTATATCCTCGGCTTGGTGGAGTCGGTGCGATTGTGCTGGCGCTATTCCTCCGAGGTCGGCCCCGGTTGGCTTCGGTCCGGCCTGCGGACAGCGGCCGCCGGTTCCAGTCTCGGGCTCGTGTACGCGGCAGCCAGGGGCGCAGATATTTTCGCGGCGCATATCGGGCTCGATGGTCGTCAGTGGGAACCGGTCGCTCGCCTCGGCGCTGTCGGTGCCACGCTGCTGATGGTGATCGGTTGGACAATGCCCACCTGGGGGCCACTGTTGTCCAGAGTGTCGGCGCAGTCCGGCCGCTATCGCACTTACTATCGCCTGCGGCCGCTCTGGCAGGCGTTGTATAACGTTGTGCCCGACATCGCCTTGGCGCTCCCCAGGCAACGTGGCATTTCGCGGTTGCCGTTGAGCCATCTTGATTTACACCTCTATCGACGAATCGTCGAGATCCGCGACGCCCGTATGGCATTGCTGCCCTTCTTCGATATCGAATTCTCCGATGCGGTGAGAACTCGCGCCGCGCAGCAAGGGTGGACGGGTCGTCGGCTCGACGCCGTCGTTGAAGCCGCTAACCTTGCCGTGGCGATCGAGGCCAAGAAGCGTTGGGGTTCAGGTGCTTCGGCGATGCCGCAGACCATCGCGGGAGACTTCGACCGGCCCGACGAGACAGACGGCAGCCTGCATGATGAGCTGGATTGGCTGGTGCTGGTCGCCGTAGCGTTTGCCAGGTCGCCGGTTGTCGCCGGCGCCATCAGTACCCTGCCCAACCACGAACACCTCACTAACCCGGAGTAGAGCTTTGACCTCACCCATTGCACCCTTCGACGCGGACTACGTCCTCGACACGCACGCCGTGCATCGCAAGCTCCGTGACAGCGGTGCTGTACATCGAGTCATACTTCCCACGGGTGCCATGGCATGGTTTGTCACCCGCGAGTCGGATGTCCGTCGCGCGCAGACGGATCCTCGTCTGTCGGTCGACAAACGATCGTCCGGCAGTGGGTACAAAGGCTTCTCGCTGCCTCCAGTGTTGGAAGCCAACCTGCTCAATATTGATCCACCCGACCACACGCGCGTGCGCAGACTCGTCGCCCGCGCCTTCACGCCCCGACGGATCGACAACCTGCGGGACAAGATCCAAGCCGAGACCGATCACCTGCTGAGCCGTATCGCCGACCAGGAACAGGTGGACCTAGTTGCCGAGTTCACCGTGCCGTTGCCACTGACTGTGATCGGCGACCTGCTCGGCATTCCAAGCGAAGATCGCTTGCGATTCCGCGGCTGGACCAACGACCTGCTCGCCCCAGACCCCGCACAACCGCAGCAAGCCAAGCACGCCGTCATCAACATGGAGCGATTCATGGTTGAACTGGTCGCCGCCAAGCGCGCCGCACCCACCGATGACTTCCTGTCCGACCTGATCGCGGTGCGTGACGGCGGAGACCAACTCGCTGAAGACGAACTCGTATCGCTTGCTTTCCTCATCTTCTGGGCGGGCTACGAGAGCACCGTGAGTTTCATTGGCAACGCTGTACTGGCCTTGCTCGACCATCCGCAACAGCTCGCGGCGCTGCGCGCGACAGCAGAGCCGAGCGACGTCGCGCTCGACGAACTACTGCGCTACGCCCATCCGAACCAATTCTCCATCCGCCGCTTCGCAACCGAAGACATCACCATCGGCGACGTCCACATCCCCGCCGGCGACATGGTGCTGCTCGGCAGGGCATCCGCGAACCGCGATCCACTCCGGTTCCCGAACCCCGACACCCTCGATCTGACCAGAGCGGACAACCCGCACCTCGCGTTCGGTCTCGGTATCCACTTCTGCCTCGGCGCCCCATTGGCTCGGCTCGAAGCGCGCATCGCCATCGGTAGCCTGCTACGGCGGTTTTCGCGGATCGAGCTAGCAATCCCGCGTGACCAAATCCGGTGGCGGTCCTCGTTCCGGGAACGCGGGTTAAACGCTTTACCAGTAATTCTCGGCGACTAGGTGCAGCCAGTTTTCGAAGGTCAGCATGCCTGGGTGGAGGTCGCGTAGGAGCGGGAGGTCTCGGTCCAGGGTGAGGATGTCGCGGGTCTGGAAGAAGAGGAACATCGCCGCGTAGTCGTGGCCGACCTTCGGCATCGCGGACCGCAGCGTGTCCAGGGGCATCGGATGGTATGCGCAGGGGGATCCCGTCACGCGCTCGACGGTGGCGGCGATCTCCTCGCCGGTGAGGCTGTCCGCGGTGACGGCGAGATCGCGACTGCCCCAGCTCTGCCAGTGCCGCAACATGAAATCAGCGAACCACGCGATGTCGTCCAGGCCGATCAACGGGTAGCTGCCGGTGCCGAGCGGCAGGGAGAACAGCAGCCCGGAGCGACCGTCGGGGAGTGGGCCGCGTCGAGGCGCGAGCCGTTCCCGCAGATTCTCGAAGTAGGGCGAGGTCGTGAGGATCGAAACGTGGCCGGTATACCAGCCGTCGCTCTCCTGTCGCATCATCTCGTCGGACCGGAGCATGTTGATGTGTGCCGCGACCGCGGCCTTCGCGTCGAAGTGCGGCACCGGCACAGATCCGCCGGTCAGCGTGACCGCGCTGTCGAGCGAGGACCAGACAAACCGTTCGACCCGCGCCTCGCACGCGGCTTCCAGCGCAGCGACTCCCTGCCGATATTCACCGAGAACGCTTGCGCTGGACCAGAAGTCGGTGTTGCAGAACACCTGATCCACACCGGACACGGCCGCCCGGATGCTGTCGTGGTCATTCAGATCGCCCTGCAGAATTCGGACCCTGGCGCCGCCGCGCGCCAATAGGCCGGTGGCTCGCTCCGAGCGGGGATCGCGGGTGAGCACGGCGACGGTGGCATCGGGTGACTCGAGCAGGCGTCGCACGACCCTGCCGCCCATCGCGCCGGTGCCCCCGATGACGAGTGTGTCAACCATGATTGGTCCTTTTCGTTATGGAAGATGATGTGCGAGAACATGTTCGGCGACCTGACGGTGCGTGGCGATCCAGGCGTCCGCGCGTACCCGCTCGATAAGGCCGAGGATCCGATCGAACATGCCGGACAGCAGCGGCCGTCCGCCCACATGCGCGTGCACGGTCAGGTTGAATACACCGGGACCAGGCGCATCGAGCACGTGCCGCAGCAGATCGGCGTGCCCGTCGAGGTAGCCCTGCGGCGAGGCGACGCGCACGTCCGACAGCTCGCTGTGCATGATCGAGACCAACGAACCGGCCGGTGTCGTCAGCACCCGGGGTAGTTCGCGGTCGTTGTAATCGCCGGACCACAGGTAGCCGGCCTCGGCCAGCAACTCGGGGGTGTGCGCCGTGCCCGAGGCCCGGGGGCTCATCCAACCGGTCGGACGCACCCCGGTGAGGCCCTCGAGTATCGAGGTACACCGCCGAATATTCGCGCGTTCGGCAGACACGTCGAGCAACGCCGGAATGACGTCCTGCGCATAAGAGTGCGCGGCGATCTCGTGCCCCGCATCGTGCGCGGCCCGCACGGCATCCGGAAACCGTTCGGCCACTAGGCCGTTGACACCGAAGGTGGCGGGCATGCCGTGGGCATGGAGAATCTCCAGCAGCCGCCACACTCCGGTGGTGGCGCCGTATTCGGACCAGGAGACGCTGTGCGCGTCGTGCGCTCCCGGCAGCGGCCACGCCGCGGCCATCGGCGCGTAGACCGGCCAGTGGCCCGGAGACCACAGCTCCACGGCCGCAGTGATCATGATCGCGATCTTCTTCTCGCCCGGCCATCGCACCGGTTCGTCAATCGGCATGTCGAACACCTCCCTCCGCGTCGGCCGACGTGCGGTCTCCGTGATCGGCAGTCGTGACATCCCGCCGGGCACGGACGAACGCCTCGACACAGCGCGCGATCTCCGCCTCCGTATGGGCCGCCGAGACCTGGATGCGGATGCGTGCCGCGCCCCGGGGCACGACCGGGTGGGTGAAGGCGACCGCGTGGACACCGTGCACGAACAAGGCCTGAGACATCCGGGCGGCGACGTCGGCGTCGCCGAACATGACCGGGACGATGGGATGATCGCCGGGCAGCGGATCGAATCCGGCATCGAACATCGACTGGCGGAACAACTTCGCGTTCTCGTGGAGGCGTTGCCGTTGCGCCCCACCGGTTTTCACCAATTCGAGCGCGGCGAGCGAACCCGCCACGACGACCGGCGGCACCGCGTTCGAGAAAACATAGGGTCGAGACCGTCTGCGCAGCAACTCGACGATCTCCGATCGGCCGCTGACATACCCTCCTGATGCGCCGCCAAGGGCCTTGCCGAGCGTGCCGGTCAGGATGTCGACCCGGTCCTGCACTCCGGCCGGGTCGGCGGTACCGGCGCCCGTTTTCCCCAGCACCCCCACCCCGTGCGAGTCGTCGACCATGACCATCGCGTCGTACTGCTCGGCGAGGTCGCAAATAGCCTGCAGGGGTGCCAGGGAGCCGTCCATGGAGAACACCCCGTCGGTCACGATGAGACGGCGCCGGCACCCGGCCGCCCGCCGCAACTGCGCCTCGAGATCGCGTTGGCGCAGAAGTTGAGGAGTTCGTGCCCGGCAATCGAAATCCGGGTCGACTGAGGTGTGCCGATCGGCCGTTCGCGGGTGACCTTCCCCAGCACGGCGCGAAGTTCGTCGCGGATGGTGAACACGTCGGAGCACTCCCTCACTTGATGGGCATCACCGCTCATTGGGCGACCGTCTTCAGGTTCTGTCCGGCGCGGGTGCGCGTCCAATGCCCAGTACGGACTCGGACATGCTCGAGAGGCATGGCCCGAGGTAAGCGGTACTGGTGCGGCTACGGTGGGGGACATGACCGGGGTCACTTCGCAGCTGGATCTGGACCTTCGGGTGGTCCGGTATTTCGTTGCCATCGCCGAGCACGGGCAGTTCAGCCGGGCCGCGGACGTCCTGCATGTGGGGCAGCCGTCGCTGAGTCGGCAGATCCGTGGCCTCGAGCGGCAATTGGGGGTGCGGCTGTTCGACCGGGAACCGCAGGGCGCCCGTCTCAGCGAGGCAGGGGCGGCGTTCCTGCCCAAGGCCAGGGCTTTACTGCGCACCGCGCACGAGGCTGCGGCCGCGGCCCGCGCGACGGCAGGGCCAGGCAGCATATCGATCGGCTACACCGCAGGACTCGCGGTCACCGCGGCGACCAGGGAACTGCGTCGCCAATGCCCCGAGGCGACCGTGCGCACAATGTATCTCGGCTGGCATCGGCCCGGCGAGGCCTTGCTCGACCACCGAGTCGACGCGGTCGTCGCCCGCCTGCCGTTCCTGGCCGACCGGCTGCAGGGGACACCGCTGTACGACGAACCGCGGGTCGTCATCGTCTCCCGTGATCACCGCCTGGCCGGACGGCGGTTCGTCGACCTCGCGGACATCGCCGACGAACCGCTGCCCCGGGTATCGGGCCTCGATCCCGCATGCGACGCCTTCTGGCGCCTGGAACCACGACCGGACGGCCGCCCGGCGCCTACCGGTCCCGTCATGAACACGCTCGACGACACCTGGGAGTTCGTGGCCTCCGGTGACGCTCTCGTGGTCGCCACCCGCAGCCACGTCCACACCAACCGAACCGACCTGGCGGTGCTTCCGCTGCGCGGGGTCGCGCCGAGCAGTGTCGTGTTGGCGACCCGGGCCGACGAGACCGGGCATCTGGTCGCGGCCTTCCGCCGTTGCGCCACAACATATTTGACTGCGGCTTAGGCGGGGCTGGGAAGGTGTTTGCGGTGGCGGCCGTGCTGGCCGGAGTAGGTGAACCGAATGGCGTTGGCGCCGTGCAGTTTTTCGTCCGGCAGGGTACGTCCGCATAGTAGGAGTAGTAGGTCTTGGGCGGTGCCGGAGAGGATTTCGCCGGAGCCGTAGTGCCAGTCGAGGTCTTCGGCGCGGAGTTCGATGCCGTCGAGGTCGACTCCGAAGAATTTGACGATCTTCGGGTTGATGGCGTCCAGTACGAGGCGTAGCCGGTCCTCGGGCACCTTTCGTTCCAGGCCGAGGGGGACGGTGATGTCCAAGCCGTGGATGACGTCGTGACCCAACGCGCCCTCGAAGCCACCGCCCGGTGGTTTCCACGGGTGACCGACGTTGTCCCACAGGGACTTCAGCAGATCCTCCGGGGTGAAGTGCGCCGCGTCCTGTCGGGCGGCGTGATCGGACATCCGGTTGAAACGTCCTGCCGCTCGGAGCATTTCGAGCGCGAAGCGGGGTTCGGAGAGACGGTACGGCAGGGTGATGTGCGCGACGACCTCGCGCACCCGCCAGCCGCGGCACAGCGTCGGCGAATCCCAGCTCTCGGCGTCCAGGCTGGTCAGCACCTCGGCGAGTTCGGTCCGTTCCGCCGTGATCGCCGCGCGCACATCGGTCACCGTCTCTCCTCACCGTGCTACCGCGACATTTGCCCAGCCGAGCGGATACCGCCGCGGAATTACTTAGGATTTATCGGGAAATTCCCGTTCGGTGATGTTATTCCTAAAACCGGATGAAATGTCGCAGAGTGATTTTTCGGCTTTTCAGAACGGCGTGTCGCGTTTGTGATCAGGCGGGTGTGAGGAATGTTCCCGCATGCAGGGTGGTGCCGAAGCCGGGGGCAAAGGCGCCGTATTCGTAAACGATGTGCCCGCCGACAATGGTGGCGGCGACGGCTCGATCATTGCGATTGACCATCCGATCCAGGCCCGCGATGCCGGGAAACGGCGTTTCGGCGTATTCGGCGCTGGAACCGTCGAAACCCGCCGGGTCGATCACCGCGATATCGGCGCGGGCGCCCTCGCGCAGGCTTCCGACGTTCAAGCCGTACCACTGCGCCAATTCGCCGGTCAGCCGGTGCACCGCCGCCTCTATCGGCATGAACTTGCGCTGGTGCGCCCGCTCCAGCATGCGCAGGCCGAAGTTGTAGAAGGCCATATTGCGCAGGTGCGCGCCCGAATCGGCGAAGCCGACCTGCACGTTGGGGGAGCGCTGCAGCCAGTCGAGCACCTCGTCGCGATCATTGGCGATGACGGTGCGCCAGCGCAGCTTCGCGCCGTGTGCGACGGCGAGGTCCAGCAGCGCGTCGGCCGGATGGATGCCGCGCTCGTCGGCCACCTCGCCGAACGACTTCCCGACCACCTCGGCCTCGGGACAGGACACGATCTGCGCGTCGTACAGGTCTCGATGCCACACCCGCGGGCCGTACTTCTTGGCGAGGTCTTTACGGAACTGCCTGCGGTAGGACTCGTCGGCGAGCAGTTCGCCGCGCTTCATCACGTCGCGGATATTCAATGCCGCGACCCCGGAGCCGAACTCCTCGAAGACCACCAGATCGACGCCGTCGGCGTAGACCTCGAACGGCACCGGCAGGTGCTGCCACCGGAATGCCGCCCCGCCAACGGTGTTCGCGATCCAGGCCGCCGTGGTCGCGGCGCGCGCCGTGGTGCGGTCGGCCTTCACGTCCATGCCCGCGATCAGGGTTGTCTTGAGCGGCTTACGGAATCGACCGGCACTCTGCGCGAAGTAGCGTGCGATCTCCAGCCGGGAGGTGAGGTTGGGTGTGCTCTGGTGAATCCGATTCCGTTGCCGCAGAATTTTGTTCAGCGCGGCGTATTCGCGCCAGCCCGCGTAGGTCGACGGCAGCTGCCTGGTCGGGAAGCGCACACCCTCCAGTTTCGAGAACGAGCTGCGGATGGTGGACAGCCCGAGGAATCCGGCATCGAGCGCGTCGGTCAGCATCTGCCGCATGCGATTCAGCTCGTCGCCGGTCGGCTGCGCCTGCGGGTCCACCGCGCGGCCGAGCCCCATGACGGCGACCCGAATGTCCGAATGGCCGAGTAGCGCGGCCACATTCGCGCCGAGCGGGCGCGCAGCGAGCGATTCGGCGTAGGCGCGCGGCCCGTCCCAGTTCTGGTGTTCCTTGACCGCGGAATGCACGGCGTCCCAGGGGAGGGCCTCCACCCTGGCGAACATGTCCGCGCAATCGTCGGCGTCGGAATACACCGTGGACAGCGAGCAGTTTCCGATCACCACGGACGTGACGCCGTGCCGCACCGACTCGCCGAGCCCGGGATTGCCCAGCACCTCGGCGTCGTAGTGGGTGTGCACGTCGAGCATGCCCGGAATGACCCACTTGCCCGCCGCGTCGATGGTCCGCGCACCTTCGGACAGCGGCTCGGCGCTGACCGCGACCACCTTGCCGTCGCTGACGCCGACGTCAGCGGTGCGCGCCGGCGATCCCGCGCCGTCGAAGACCAGCCCGCCCCGAATCACCACGTCATACCGCGTCATCTGCGCCTCCATGCCCTCCGGTATCTGATACCACCGGTATTAAGTACATGGTCGCACGAGTAGTTACCCGAGGTCACCTGTTGGGTGCGGATACACCTTTCCATCCAGGCCGCGCGCGGAAACGAATACGAGATCGGTGGACCGCACGGCCCACTCGCTGTCACGGCAGCGGTAACGACGAAGAACGGGGATCATGCATGCGCGTCAGGTCCGCTCGGATCAGTACGCTGGCCGCGTTGTGTGTCGTGGCACTGTTCGGCGCGCTGCCGTCCAGTGCGGCACAGGCCGACGGCGGCGTCGAAGGCCTCGACGCCGCGGCATCCGGTGTCGATTGGGTCAAGGTCAAGAGCGACGGCGCCGCGTTTGCCTACAACAAGGCGACGCAGGGACGAGACGGCACCAACATCGCCTTCGGCGAGCTGAACAATGGCGCGTCGAAGGCCGGACTGTTTCACGGCGCGTATCACGTTGCCGCGCCCGATGCGAGCAGCGGCCGGGATCAAGCCAATTTCTTCGTGGACCACGGCGGTATCTGGCCTGCTGAGGACGGACACGGGCTGCCCGGTGCCATCCTCTTGCGAGACGGCACCAAGGCAAACAAGTGCTATGGGCTCGACGCCTCGTCAATGGTCAGCTGGCTCAAGGAGTTCAGCAACACCTATCGCACGAGGTCGACGGACCGGGCACCGGTGATCGCGACTACCGCGCAATGGTGGAAGAACTGCACCGACGACTCCGCCGACTTCGGCGCGGTCAACCCTTTGTGGCTCCTGCACTCTGCCGGTTCGGCCGATCTGCCGGTGGGCTGGAAGGCCAGCACGATCACGCAGGATAAGGTCTCGGGAGCCAATCGGGGTGCGGACAGGTTCAACGGGAATCAAGAACTGCTGGAGCAATTCGCCAACGGGTGAGTGACCGTGACCGGCTGGCCTCAGACCGCTACGCGTGACCTTGCTGGTGCCGTCGTCGTCGTGGCACCGGAATGGGCGGCCCCGCACTGGAACCGCCGTAGAGATTCCCGTGTGCCCGTTGGTATTCCGCACGGATGTGGCTGCCGATCGAGGGTGCACTGGGTGCGGGGATCTCGGCGACGGTTCGTGCGGGCCAGGCCGGTGGTTCGGCGGCACCGCTGAGCGCCCAGGCAGCTTGCCGGGCGGCCCCGAGCGCGACGTACTCGATCGGCTGCGGAACAGTGACGGGCACTCCGAATATCTGCGCGGCGATCTCGGCGACCAGGGTGGAGCGGGCGGCCCCGCCGATCAACAGAATGCGCCGCACACCCGTGCCTCGCGCGCGGAGATGATCGAGCGCTTCGGCCATATTGCACAGCATGCCCTCGAAGGCGGCGCGCGCGATGTGGCTGGGGCGCATGGTTTCCGGACGTAGACCGTGCAGACTGCCGGTGGCGTGCGGCAGGTTCGGGGTGCGTTCGCCGGACAGGTAGGGGAGTAGGACGAGTCCCTCAGCACCCGGCGGCGCCTGCGCGGCAAGCGATTCGAGGGCGGCAAGGTCGACGCCGAGCAGCTCGGCGGTGTATTCGAGCACTCGCGCGGCATTGAGGGTGCACACCAACGGCAGAAAAGCCCCTGTCGCGTCGGCGAATCCGGCCACCGCGCCGTCGGCATCGGCGCTTGGCACGGTGGCGCGGGCGAAGACGGTGCCGCTGGTGCCGAGCGAAACCACCACGTCGCCGTCGCCGAGCCCGAGACCCAGTGCGGCACCGGCATTGTCGCCGGTGCCCGCCGCGACGAGCACGCCGCCCGGCGTGTGTCCGGCGGTCTCGGACGGCCCGAGTACCCGGGGCAGCTCGGGCGTCCGCCCGCGAAACCCAAGGGCGAGTAGGTCTTTGCGGTACTCGCAGTCGGCAGGCGACCAGTAGCCGGTGCCGGAGGCGTCACTGCGATCGGTGGTCGGTTCGAGCGCGGTGTTCGCCGGTCCACCGCCGCGTAGCCGCCAGGTCAGGTAGTCGTGCGGCAGCATGACCCGGGCGGTGCAGTCGGCGAGTTCCGGCTCGTGATCGGCCAGCCAGCGCAGCTTGGTCACGGTGAAGGCGGCCAATGGGACACTGCCGACGGCATCGGCCCACGCCCGCGCGCCGCCGAGTTCCAGGATCAGCTCGTCGGCCGCAGCCGCGGAGCGGACGTC
Source organism: Nocardia sp. NPDC051321 (assembly GCF_044455225.1). Classification (NCBI taxonomy): domain Bacteria; kingdom Bacillati; phylum Actinomycetota; class Actinomycetes; order Mycobacteriales; family Nocardiaceae; genus Nocardia; species Nocardia sp. NPDC051321. The sequence goes on from NZ_JBITEM010000017.1 coordinate 211,718, forward strand.
GTTCCACAGCAGCGCATCGCGCACCGGTCGCCCGTCGGCGTCGAGCGCGACCATGCCGTGCTGCTGACCGGCCACCGCGATCGCGTCGACCTGCTCGAGCAACCCGGCACTTGCCGTACGCAACGCGTCCCACCAGGCCTCCGGCGACACCTCGGTGCCTCCCGGATGCGGTGCCTGCGCCTGGTGCAGGATCTCGCCGGTGTCGGCATCGCAGACCACCACTTTGCAGGACTGGGTGGAGCTGTCCACCCCGGCCACCGTTGCCGCACACATAGCTCCACCTTGCACCCGAAACGCCCGCGCCCGGCGCATTTCGGGTATTCGATGGTCGAATCGGGCACACTGGCCCGGTGACCGACGATCCGGACCGACCTGCCGACGTGCATGTGCGGACCGGTGCCGGAACACCGGTGCCGGAGCTGACCGACGCCCTGCTCACCGAGCTACTCGACGAGCCGCCCGATCCGGGATGCCCGTTCATCGTGATCAATCGCGGCGATCGCGACTACATCCAGACTCGCCTGCTGCCCGACGGCGTGTACGAGATCGAGCATCGCGCCGACGGATCGGACGAGCAGTTTCAGGTGTACACCTCCGACGCCCGCCTGGTGCGCGACGTCATGTGGGCGTGGGTGGACGAGGACCCATGGTGGCGTGACGCCGTCGCCTGGTATCGGGTCGACCCGGCGGTCGCCGAGGTACAGTCCGTGCTCCGCGATTTCGCGGATCTGCTCGGCGGCATGTCGGTGCTGGACGGCATCGAAGCCACCATGGACGACGCGCTGGCCCGCGCCGACGAACTGCTCGCCATGGATCTCGACGACCTACCCGCCGAGCCCGGCGAATCACTCTGACGGCACGGCCCGATAGCACCACGCGGTGCTGGCGATGTCCGCGTTCTCCAGCGGCAGATAGGCATCGCCCTCCCAGCCGAGTGCCTGTACGGTGACGCGTAATTCGCGGTCGAAGCAGATCGGGTCGCGCGCATGCCAGCGGTACATGCCGAATTGCTGGTCCGGCTGGTAGATCTGGCCCGGCGGCAGCACCTGGACGAGCCCGACGTACGGCGCGGAGTACATGCGATAGGTGTTGTCGATATCGAAATTCCAGGCGCCGCCGAAGTAGTCCTCGGTGCCCGTGCCGCACAGGGTGGGAAAGTCGGTGTCGCCGTCGAGATAGAACTTGAACTCGCCCTCACCCCACCAACCGGGAGCGTTGGGCCGCATCGCCAGGTAGGTGCCGACGTAACGTCCGGGACCGCACACCGTGTCCAGCACGGTGTGGATAGCGGGGTGGCCCAATGGGTTACGGCGTGACCATTGGGTGTGCAGGTAGCCGGCGGCCGCCGGTACATCTTCTTCGGTGTAGGTGACTTGGTAGTACACCGGAACCGTACGGCCCGAGTGGTTTTCCAGGGTGATCCTGGCGTGTCCGCGAAACGGCATGGGCCAGTAGCTGTTCAGGCCGCCCGCCGGGCCGACCACCACCAGCTCCGAGTCGACCAGCGCCAGTTCCTCCCAGCCGTTGCAGAAGAAGTACCCCAGCGGCAGGTCGATCGCGGGCTCGGCGGCGTCGTCCCAATACATCCGCAGCGCAATGTCGCGCAGCGCACCACGATCGGTGGTCAGCCAGATATGGCGGACCACGCCGGGGCCGGAAATGTCTGCCAGGGTGGCGGTTTGACCGTCGTCGAGCAGGATCGACGGTGACACCTTCCAGCCGACGCCGAGGAATCGTGCCGCGTGCGCGCCGGTGCCGGTGGTCGCGCGACCGCCGGCGCCGGGAGCGCCCGTCGGGTTCTCGGCGCTGATCGACCGCGTGCGCGTGTTGTCCAGCTGCCATAGTTCCATCGGGCGCCTCCAGGGTGGGTTACAGGCCGGGCCAGCCATATCTACTAGGGGTCGGGGCGAGTCCCGCCATCCGTGAGTTCCCGCCCATTACGGCCGGAGTGGCCGCACCGTACGGTTCGGCCGGGACGCCGTACTCCTCGGCGAATTCCCGGCGGATCTTTTCCATGTCCAGCCATTTGATGTTCTGGATGAGTTCTTCGAGCGACTCGGCGTCCATGAAGCCCGCCTCGTTGTACACGAGCAAGCCTTCGCGATACGCCATCACCGTCGGGTACGCACTGATCTCGGCCGCGTTCTTCATCGTCTCCTCGGCCATCGCGTCGACGGTGCCGTGCACGACGTCGTGGTGCCGCTCCGCCGAGGCCTCGTAGATCGGCGCGAACCGAGTACACCAACCGCACCAGTCGGCCCACCAGTCGACGAGCACGATGGGATGGCGGGCGATGGTGGACTCGAAATTGGCCGGGGTCAGGGGGAGTGTGGGCATGAGATCCTCGTATTGATTCCGACAGAGCAACCCTGCATCCTCGCATAGGGCGCGAGGTTCAGGAAAACACCCCCTTGCGGTGTTGTTCGCTCGCGAGGAAATGGGTAATAGCAGCACTGCATTCGTACAGTTCGCGGTAGCGCTGGTAGTACGCGTCGTATTCTTCGGTACGTCCAGGATAAGGCTCGACGGTGGCGACCACCGGATTCCATTCCGCGGTGTCCAGGCCCGCCGCCTCAGCGGCCAGCAGCGCGTCGCCAAGGCATGCGCCGATCGTTTCGGCGGGCAGTTGCTGGGGCAGCCCGGTGACATCGGAGACGATCTGCGTCCACAGTCCGCCTTTGGTGCCGCCGCCGACCGCGACCAACCGTGCGGCCTGCCCGCCTGCCTCGGTCATCGCCGCGAGATTGTGCCGCACGCCGTAGGCGATGCCCTCCAGCACCGCGCGATAGAGCTCGGCGCGGCCGTGCCCGAGGGTGAGGCCCGCGACGATGCCTCTGGCGTCCGGATCGAACAGCGGCGTGCGCTCGCCGGCGAAGTAGGGCAGCACGAGCAGCCCCCGGCCACCGGCGGGCACCCGCGCGGCCTCGGTGACCAGGTCGGCGAACTCGCCGCCGACCAGGTTGCGCAGCCAGTCGGTCACCGCGCCCGAGGTGGCCATGCCCGCGGCGAGAGTGTATGTGCCGGGCCAGGTTCCGCAGGTGCCCCACAGCCCGGGATACGGCCGAGGGTCGGTCAGCACCTGGACCAGGAACATGGTGGTGCCGTACATGACCATCGCGTCGCCGGGCGCGCGCACGCCGACGCTGGCGGCCTCGGCCCAGGCGTCGATGGTGCCGGTGGTGACCGGAAGGCCAACAGGGAGACCGGTACTCGCCGCTGCTTCGGCGCCGACCTGCCCGACTACCTCGGTCGGCCAGGCGAGTTCGGGCAAACGCAAGCCCGGTGCGACGAGTCCGGCCCAGTCCGTGGCCCATTCGCGATTCAGCAGGTCGTACATCGGCACACACTGGCTGGCCGATTGATGATCGAGCACGTAACGGCCGGTGAGCCGGTGCACCAGAAAGGAACTCGCCATCAGCAGCATGTCGGTGGCGGCGGCGACCTGCGGCTCGTGCCTGGCCAGCCAGCGCAACTTCGGCCCGACGGCCTGACTGGTGAGCGGAGATCCGGCGCGTGCCAGTACGGCTTGCGCCCCGAATTCGGCGTTGAGTTCGGCGATTTCGGCGGACGCCCTGGTGTCGACGCCGTACAGGATGGCCGGACGCAGCGGTCGGCCGGTCGCGTCGGCCGGGAGCAGGCACGGGCCGATGCCGGAAACGGCGAGACCGTCGAGGGTGGCACCGCCCGCCGCGTCGATGAGGTCGCGGATGATCGCGACGAAATCTGCCCACCACACCAGCTCCGCGTCGTGCTCGACCCAGCCGGGGTGCGGAGTCGAAACACCATGCGCGCGTTCGGATCTAGCGAGGATGGTGCCGCTCTCGTCGGTCAGCACACCCTTGGAACTGGCGGTACCGATGTCGACGCCGAGGAACCTCGTCACCGGACGAACTCGTCGAGGGTGACCCCGAGCAGGTCACAGGCCGCCCGCACGGCCGCCCGATGATCACCCGGTACGGCGTGAATGTGGTTGGCGCCGAAGCGGGACAGGAAATCCTCGGCGCGCGCGTCGAGCCGGGCGAACGCGTGCGGCCATTCCCAGGTGGACTGCTTCATCAGCGCTTCGTTGGTCTGGTCGTCGTAGGTCTCGAACTCGCCGAGCATCAATTGCATTCGGTAGTCGCCGTCTTTGCGGGTGAGGCGGGCCAGCGTCATGCCGCCTGGCGCGGCCAGATGGTGCACCGAGGCGCCGCCGGCCGGGAAGAAGAAGACCTCCGGATACAGGTGCACCTTCGCGAGGTTCTCGGCTGGGTCCGCGCTGCGGGCGGCGAACCACGTCGCGTGCTGGCCGGAATTGCACAGGTCCCAGATGTCGCGGTCGGCGTGGTAGTGCCGCACGTCGGCGAAAAGCACCGGGGTGCCCGCGATCTGCTTGAGCAGCTGCATGGTGAGCGCACCGTCCATGTCCGCCTCGGTGGCGCACACGTGGGTGTCCTTCGGCCCGTTCCAGTCGTACGGGTCGTTGAGGAACGCCTCGGTGATGTCCATCGTGGCGAAGTACTGGGTGAGTTCCGGTTGCCCCTTGATGCCGGAGAAATCCAGGCGCCATTCGGCGATCAGCTCACGTACCGCCAGGTACGAACGAATCTGGCGCTCCAAGATTTCCGGTGTCAACTTCGCGCCGTCGTAATGCACGCCCGCGGCATGGCGTTCCAGCCACTCCCTGGCCGCCTTCGCCTCGCCCGCGTCGGCCAGTTCGGCCCGCCGCACGATCTCCCACTGATCGATCTCCTCGACGTCGATGCCGAAGATCCGTTGCCACTGATCGGTATTGGCGACGGCCGTGTTCATCCCCATCGGTCGTCCGCCGAAGCGCCCGAAGGTGCTGCCGCGCAGGCTCGCCACCGCCGCCGCCGCGCGGGCCCGCACGCCGATTGCCTCGATGAGCGTGGAATCGGCGGGGTCGCCCCACAATCGGGCGTGGTCGCGGCCGATCTGATCCAATGCGCCGCCCGCGGCCAGCATGCCGACCATGCCGGGCTGCACCGGGTCGATATTCGACAGCAGCAGCAGCGGACCGGGCGTCGCGCCCGCGGCCAGCATGGTGAAGTGCGGGAAAGCCCAGACCGCGTAATGGAATACGGTCAGATCGACCTGGGCGGCGGCCACCGCCCGTGCCACCGAAGTCGCCAGGGCGTTGTCACTGATCGGTGCGGTACCGCGCACCACCTCGTGCCCGGCTTGCGTCAGCGCCGCGACCAAATGATCTTCGGTCGTGCTGATGAAGTCCGAAATGCCCGCGTGCACATAGTCGCGACCGTCGGACATACTGATTACACCGATACGGGCCATGCCGGTCCCTCCGCGCGGGTGGGTGGTCGGATACACGATTCAACTCAAGAAATACCAGGCAGAACAGAACGTTTGGGCGGATTCGGCAAATCGCGCGACAGCACCGGTCGATGGCTTGCGATTTGCTAGTCTCGCGGGATGGGAACGGGCCCGGCGGGGCGGGTCGATGCGGCGTCATCGGACGGTCGGCAATACGGCACCGAGGTGCTTGTTGTCGGTGCCTATTACGCCGATCTCGTCTTCCATGGCCTCTCGCGGCCCGTTCGACCCGGTACCGAGGTGTTTGCCCGCGGCTTCGACATACTGCCGGGCGGTGCTTTCACCTCCGCGATGGCGATGCGCAGGCTCGGGCACGACGTGGTGTGGTCGACCGACTTCGGCACCGATGTGTTCAGCGAGCAGGTGCTGGCGGCGACGCGTGCGGAAGGGCTCGACGACACCGGCTTTCGCTTCCACCCGGCGCCGGTACGCAGCGTCACCGCGGCGTTGTCCTCGCCCGAGGACCGCGCGATGGTGAGTTATCAGGATCCGGTCGCGCAGTATCCGCTCGCCGCGGTGCTGCACGAGCACCGGGCGCGGCTGGTGATCCTGCCGCAGCTGTTCTATGGCCCGGACGTGCACGCCGCGCTGCGGGTCGCGCATGAGCTCGGGACGAAGGTGTTCATGGACTGTCAGGACGTCCCGTGCACCCTCGAGACGCCGACGGTGCGCCAGATCCTCGCCCAGGTGGATATTTTCGCGCCCAATGCCGAGGAGGCGCTGCGACTGACCCGCGCGCCGACGCTCAACGCGGCCATCGATATCCTTGCGGGCCTGGTGGATACGGTTGTCGTCAAGCGCGGCGGCTGGGGTGCCATCGCCGTCCGGGACGGTCAGCGGTGCGAGATCGCCGCCGTGCCAGTCGATGTCGTAGACACCACGGCCGCGGGCGACTGTTTCAACGTGGGATTCCTGCACGCGCACCTGGCCGGGCATCCGCTGCGGGACTGCCTGGCCACCGCGGTGGCCTGCGGCGCGGCCGCGACCTCCGCGCTCGGTTCCAGTGCGGCACCGGACTTGACGGAGCTGCCACAGTGGCTCGCCCGGGTGTCACACGCGCGTCAGGTCTGAAAATTCCGCCCGATACGATGATGTGCCCCTGCTATCGTTTCGTAGATGGCAACCGGCGAGGGTTCCAAATCCATTGAGCCGGAAGCACCTTCATCCGGCAAGCGATGTTGCGGCGTGGTCGCGGGCGGCGGCGGTCCCGGCAAGATCCTGGTCACCGACCTGGACGGCACCCTGCTCGGCGGCACCGCCGCCGAGCGGCTACGACTGCGCAACGCGCTGGCCCGTCACCCCGAGGTGACGGTGGTATTCGCGACTGGGCGCGGGATCGAGTCGATCCGCAAGGTGCTGCGCGATCCGCTTGTGCCACAGCCACGCTGGATCATCGCCGATGTCGGCGCCAGCATCATCGATGGCGCGGAGTTGACCCCGGTGGCGGCGCTGGAAGCGCGCCTGCGTGCGGGCTGGCCCGGCGCCGAGGCCGTTCGTACTGCCCTGCGGCACTTTCCGGAGCTGATCCAGCAGGAGGTAGCCCAGCAAGGGCGATGCTCGTTCCATTTGCCGCCCGACGCACTGACCCGGGAACTGATCGATGCCGTTGCCGCGCTGGGTTGCTCGTGGCAATACTCGGCGAACGCCTACTTCGACGTGCTGCCCGGGCCCGCGGACAAGGGCAACGCGCTGGTCCTGCTCGCCGAAGAACAGGGCTGGCCGATGGACGCGGTACTGGTCGCGGGCGATTCCGGGAACGACCGTTCGATGTTCGGCCGCGGCGCGCACGGCGTGATCGTCGGCAATGCCGAACGCGGTCTGCTGGCCGCGGTCCCCGTCGACCAGGCGGCGCACCGGCCTGAACTATCCGGCGCCGCAGGCATTCTCGCGGCACTGCGGGACCTCGGCTGGGTCGAGCCCGACTACCCCCTTGTGGTGGGATACCACCGCGCACCGGTCACCTGGACTCCCGGCGGCTGGCGCACCCCGTCCAGCCCCAACGGCATCCTGCCGACCCTGAACAGCGTGTTCGCCGGGGATCTGCCGGCGGTCTGGGCGACGGGCGTCGTCATCGAACCCGACGAATCCGCCGCGCGCCTCGACGATCACGGCACCGGCCTTCCGCTCGCTTTTCTGCCGCTGACCTCGGCCGAATGGCACGGATACTTCCACAGGGCCTGCAAAGAGGCGCTGTGGCCGGTGCTGATGTCACAACCGCACCGACTACGCTTCGACCCCGCAGCCTGGGCCGCGTATCGCGCGGTGAACACGCGCTTCGCCGACCACATCAGCGTCCGGGCCGCACCCGGCGCGACGGTGTGGCTGCACGACTACAACCTGTGGCTCGTGCCGGGCCGCCTGCGCGAGACCCGGCCGGACCTACGGATCGGGCTGTTCCACCACACGCCGTTTCCCGAGCCGGATGTCTTCGCCGCGCTGCCGCCCGCCGCCGAGATCCGCGCCTCGCTCAGCGGGTTGGATTGGGCGGGTTTCCACACCGAGGTGTTCGCCGAGCGCTTCTTCAGGTCACTCGCCGACCCGCCTCGGATAGGCGTTCATCCGTTGGGCATCGACCGCGCCGCGATCGAGGAGTTGACCGGCACCCGCCCGCTCGACCGGCGGAAAACCCTTGGGCCCGTTATCCTTTCGGTCGAACGTCTGGATTACATCAAAGCGCCTGTGCAGAAGGTCGAGGCCATCGGGGAGCTGCTTGTGCGCCATCCAGAGCTGCGTGGTGCGCTGCGATTCCGGCTCGTCTGCCCGCCACCGGAACCCGGCATCACCGCTTACGACGCGACCAGGCAGGTACTCGAGCGCCGTATCGATGAAATCAACCGTGCGTGGGCATTCGGCGAATGGCGTCCCATCGAATACTTCCCGAGGGCCCTGAGCTTTCCCGAGGTTATCGACCACTACCTCGACGCGGACGTGTTCTGGGTGACCTCGCTGCAGGACGGCATGAACCTCACCGCCAAGGAATTCATCGCCGCCCAGGCCGCGGTGGGCCGTTGTGGCGTGCTGGTGCTCTCGCGGCATGCGGGTGCCGCCGAGCACTTGGCGGCCGGAGCCCTACTGACCGAACCGAATTCACCAACCGACCTCGTCGAGACGCTGTACCGCGCGCTGAATCTCCCGCCCGGACAACGCCGGGAGCGGCTTTCCTGCCTGAGTGAGCTTCTCGGGCACGACAATCCGGCCCACTGGGCCGCCGAGATCATCGCCGCCATCCAGGGCACTCGGCAGGCACGGCCATCCGACCAAGCGGCGTGCGCGAAACCGGCTACCGCGGCACGACTTTCCCGACATTCGGATCGCGTGGCGGCGGGAAGGTGAGCGACGCGAGGTACACCCCGCCCTGACCCCAGCCCGCGTGCGTGATCCACCAGCGGAGGTCGTCGTGCACCAATTCCGCGGCGTGGGCGGCGATATGGCCCACCTTGCCGCCGATGTGGAAGCAGAACGGGTTGTCGCTGCGGAACACATCGGTGCCGACATAGTCCGGGCGCGGGCCGACGAACAGATACCACCAGCCGTCCTGCTGGACAACGAAGGGCGACTCGGTATTTCCCGCCTCGGTGCCCGTCGTCGGGTCGGTATAGGCGATATGCCGATCGCCCCAGTGCACGAGATCAGTGCTGGTGCGATACGCGACAACGTGATTGCCGCCGGTGGGGTCGCTCGTCGCGCAGTAGTACATCACCCACTGGTCACCGACTCGGGCGACCATCGGGTCGCGCGCGTCGTAGCCGTCATAGAACAGCGGGCCCGATTGTCTGCGCGTCCAAGTGAACAGATCGGTCGAGGTGGCCACATTGATGGCCGCGGCCGTCCGATCCGCGCCGCCGCCCGCATAGAACATGTAGTAGCGCTCGTACGCCGCGATCACGAACGGCGCCCACAGATGAGTCTCCCCGTAATCCGGATCGACCTGCAGCGCGGACGGCTGCTTGGTCCACGGCCCGAGCAGTTCGTCGGCGGTCGCGTGCGCGAACTCGGTCTCGTCGAACGGATTCGCGGGTTCCGGGTGCGTGATCCCGAACAGATGCCACCGCCCGTCCGCGTCCTGGACGATGGTGTGGTCGTTGATGTACCAGGCCTCGGGCTCCCCGGCACCGGGATCGTAGATCCGCACAAATGGGCCCGCACACACCACTTCGCGCATCGCCATAGCCACCATCATCCTCGCCATGCCGCCTGCCGCACCGCCGATCGCCCGCACTGATGCGGTTCCGCGACCGGTTCACGGCCGGGCCCGCAACACCCCCGCACCTGCGGCGGCCATCAGGACGAACAGCACTGGCACCGCGAGTCCGACCGCGAGACCATGGCTTTGGGCGACGAAGCCGATCAGCACGGGGCCGGTGAAGAAGCCGAGATAGCCGACAAAGGACACCGTGGCGATCGCGCGGGCCGGGGGCACGCCGGGCACGGTGCCGCTCGCGGCGAAGGCGAGGGGCAGCGTGAACGAGATGCCGAAACCGAACACCGTCACCCCGGCCAATGCCGGGATCGTATCCCCGATCAGCAACGCCACACCCAGGCCGAGACCTGCTGCGACCGTGCCGAGTAGGAATGGCCGTACCGCACCGAACCAGATGACGAGCCGGTCGCCGATCAGCCGACCGGCGAACATCGACCCTGCGAACAGCGCGAAGCCGAGTGCCGCCACCGAGGTGCTGGCGTGTGTTTCCTCGTGCAGGTAGACGGCGGTCCAATCGTTGGCCGCCCCCTCGGCCATCGCCACACAGAATGCCAGCAGGCCGAGGACCAGCAACCTGGTCGGCCAGCGGCGTGCGCTACCGCGGGTAACCCGCTCGCCGCGCACCGTGCGATCGGTGGACGACGGCAGCATGCCGCGCGCACCGAGGACGGCTGCCACGGCGACCAACGCGCTGACGCCGATGAAATGCACCGCGACCGCCACGTGTGCGCGCTCGACCGCCGCGCCGACCAGCGAACCACCGATCATGCCCAAGCTGAAACAGGCATGGATGCCGGACAGCAGCGGCCGTCCACTCGCCTGCTCTACCGCGACACCGTGCGCGTTCATCGCCACGTCCACCACACTGTTGAGCACCGCGAAAACGAACAGCGAGGCCGCCAGCCCGGCCAGATTTCCGCCGATCAGCAGCCCGGACAGGCAGAGCGCGAACAGCGGCGTCGCGACCCGAAGCGTGGCGCGACTCCCGAACCGCAGGGTGACGAGCTTGCCGAGTTGCAGCCCGAGCACCGCCCCCAGGTTCATGCCCGCGAATGCCGTTGCCAGCCCCGCTTCGTCGAGCCCGAGTTCGTTCTTGATGGTCGGGGTGCGGGCAACCCACGTCGCGAACAGCGCCCCGCTGAGAAAGAACGTCAACCGGACCGACCACAGCGCCGACCGAACGTCGGTGCTGGACGTGCTCGACGTCGATATCGGCACTTGGCATGCTCCTTTCGCCGGACCCCGGGCCTCGACCGGGGCCACGAATCGGCTAGCGAAACACGAAAGCAAGAGCGCGGCAACACCTTTACGCTGACGTTCGCGCTCGCCCGGCCTAAACTGGTGGTGCGGGTTCGGCGAGTGTTGTTCCGGCCCGCGGAGAGTGTGATATGCCCACCGATCTCACCCCAAGCCGGTGGGTGGAGTTCGCCGAGATCGACAATGCGCGCGACCTCGGTGGCTTGCCTGTGAGCGGCGGGGGCACAACCCGTTTCGGTGTTGTCTATCGTTCGAGCACACCGCAACAGCTCTCCGAAGCCGATCTGGCGTATCTGCTCGGCCCGGTAGGTTTGCGGACCCTGGTCGATCTGCGGACACCCGTCGAGGTGGCGCGGGAGGGATACGGCCGCCTAGCGAAAAGCGCTGTGCGCCTGGTCAATCTCCCGGTGTGCAAGGCGGCGAGCACCGCGGCCCCCAGCGAACTCGTGCCGGACGCGCGCCGCTTCGACCTGTGCGAGTTGTACCACGAACTGCTCACCGGCAGCGCCGCGTCCGTGGTGTCCGCGGCCCGGCTGATCGCCGACACCACCCAGCACGCCGTCGTCTTCCATTGCGCCGCAGGCAAAGACCGGACCGGCATCCTCGCCGCCATCCTGCTCGACGCGGTCGGCGTCCCCGCCGAGGCCATCGTCGCGGACTACGCGCTCACCGCCGAACGCATCGTCCGCCTGCGCACCCGCCTCGACACTCTGCACTCCTACCGCGGCCTCCCGCCCGCTCGAACCGGCATCCTCGCCGTCGACCCGGCCCCCATGCGCCGCTTCGTCGCCGACCTGCACGCCCTGCACGGCGGCGCCGCCCGCTGGCTACGCACGAACGGCCTCACGGACGCCGAACTGACCGCCTTGCGCCGGACCATGCTGGCATAACCGGCACTCAGGCCGCGTCGGCCATGCTGCGTCGCAGGTAGTCGGCGGTGATCGAGTTCTCGTCGGCCAGCAGTGCGGCGGGCGTTCCGGCGAACACGATCTCGCCGCCGTGCTTGCCGCCGTCCGGGCCGAGGTCGATGACCCAGTCCGCGCGTTTCACCACGTCCAGGTCGTGTTCGATGACGAGCACGGTGTTGCCCGCGTCGACCAGGCGGTCCAGCAGCGCCATCAGGGTATCGACATCGGCCATGTGCAGGCCGGTGGTCGGCTCGTCGAGGACGTAGACGCCGCCGCTGCGGTGCAGGTGGTCGGCCAGTTTGATGCGCTGGCGTTCGCCGCCGGACAGCGAGCTGAGCGAACGGCCGAGGGTGAGGTAGCCGAGGCCGACGTCGTTCAACGAGCGAAGTGGCGTGCGGATCTTGTTGTCGGCGTGCCCATCCCAGAACTCGAGGGCCTGCTCGGCGGTCATGTCCAGCACGTCGGCGATAGAGACGCCGCGCACCGAGTAGGAGAGCACCTCGGGCCGGAAACGCCTGCCGTGGCAGGTCTGGCACACGGTGGTGATCGGATCCATGTACGCCAGATCGGTGAAAATAACGCCCGCGCCACCACACTCGTGGCACGCACCGTCGGAGTTGAAGCTGAACAGGCCAGGCTTCACGCCGTGTTCCTTCGCGAACAACTGGCGCAGCGGATCCATGATGCCGATATAGGTGGCGGGGCTGGACCGGCGGGACGCGTGAATCGCCGCCTGGCTCACCGCGATCGCGTCCGGATGCGCGGCCAGAAACGCGCCGGAGACCAGCGTGCTCTTGCCCGACCCGGCCACACCGGTGATCGCGGTGAGCACACCGGTCGGGAATCGCGCGGTGACGTTCTTCAGGTTGTGCAGCTCGACATCGGCGACGGTCAGCCATCCGGTCGGCGTGCGCGTCTCGTGCTTGACTCGTTGCACCCGGCGCAGCCGCTCGCCGGTCACCGTGCCCGAGGCACGCAACTTTTCGACCGTGCCCTGGAACTCGACCTGCCCGCCGTGCCCACCCGCGCCGGGGCCCATGTCCACCACCTGGTCGGCGATCGCGATGACATCCGGGGAGTGCTCGACCACCAGCACCGTATTTCCCTTGTCGCGCAACTGGATCAGCAGGCTGTTCAGCCTGCCGACGTCACGCGGGTGCATCCCGACGCTCGGTTCGTCGAAGATATAGGTCATGCCGGTGAGGCTCGACCCTAGGTGCCGAACGACTTTGAGCCGCTGCGCCTCGCCACCGGACAGCGAGGAGGTCTCCCGATCCAGGGACAGATAGCCGAGGCCGACCTCCTCGATCCGCCGCAGCCGCGCGATCGCGGCTCGCGCGATCACCGCGGCCATCGGATCGTCGATCGTGCCGAGGACCTCGATCAGATCCGACACCTCGAGCCTGCCGTAGTCGGCTATGCCGAGCCCGTCGATCCGGCTGGCCAGCGCGGCCGCGCTCAGCCGCGCCCCGCCGCAGGCGGGGCAGATCTCCTCGGTGACCACCTCCCGTGCGGCCGCCCGGTTCTTGTCCGACAGCGAGTCGAGATCGCGCTTGATGTAGAGGCGATCGAACCGTTCGAGCAGCCCTTCATAGGCGTTACTCCCCACGCCCCCCGTCTTGTTCGGCCGCGGCACCCGAAAGCCGTTGCCGCGCAGGAACAGCTGCCACTCCTGCGCGTCGAAGTCACGTAACGGCTTGTCGGGATCGAAAAGTCCCGATTGGGCATAGAGCTGCCACTGAAACGTGCCGATGGCGAACGGCGCGAAGGTGATCGCGCCCTCGTTGAGCGACTTGCCGGTGTCGAGCAGCTTGTCCATATCGGGCCGCACCACGTGGCCGAGCCCGCCACACTCCTGGCACATGCCGAGCGGGTCGTTGAACGAATAGCTCGTTGCCTCACCGGCACTCGGCTCACTGTGCCGGGAGAACAGCACTCGGATGATCGACTGGATGTCGGTCATGGTGCCGACCGTGGAGCGCGAGTTGCCGCCGATCGGCCGCTGGTCGACGACCACCGCGGGGGCCAGGTTGTCGATCGCGTCGGCCTCGGGACGCTCGTATTTCGGTAGCCGGTTGCGGATGAACCATGTGTAGGTGTCGTTGAGCTGGCGCTGCGACTCGACCGCGACGGTGCCGAAAACGATCGACGATTTGCCCGAGCCGGACACCCCGGTGAAGACCACGATCTTGCCCTTCGGGATCTCCAGCGAGATGTTGCGCAGGTTGTTCTCGCGGGCGCCGACGATCTGGATGGTGTCTCGCTCTGCATTCACAACAACCACGCTATGCGGCAATGAGGTCAGGATCAGTCCTCATTGCGAGCCATACTGGAACAGTGACCGAGACCGCCGCACGCTTACTCCAATTGCTGTCGCTCCTGCAGACCCGCCGCGAATGGACTGGCCCGGAGCTGGCCGATCGTCTCGGCGTCACCGTGCGTACCGTGCGCCGCGATATCGAACGGCTGCGTGAGCTGGAGTACCCCGTGCACGCGAGCCTCGGCTCGGTCGGCGGCTACCGCCTGGAAGCGGGCACCGACCTGCCGCCGCTGCTGCTCGACGACGAGGAGGCGGTCGCGATCACCCTCGGCTTACGTAGCGCCGCGCAGGGTTCGGTGGCGGGTATCGAAGAGTCGGCCGCCCGGGCATTGGTGAAGCTGCAGCAGGTGCTGCCTTCGCGCCTGCGCGGCCGGGTGGACGCGATCGACTCGGCGACGGTCTCGCTGGGCGGCCCGGCCGCCGGACCGCGCGTCGACCCGGAAACCCTGGTCATCCTGGCCGCCGCGGCCCGCGATGGCGAGCGAATCCGCTTCCACTATCGCGACAAGAGCGACGCGCAGAGCAAGCGATTCGCCGAGCCGCACAGCCTCGTCTCGGCGGGCCGCCGCTGGTACCTCGTCGCTTGGGACATCGACCGTGCCGATTGGCGGACCTTCCGCCTCGACCGTCTCGATACCCCGTTCCCGACCGGGGTGCGTTGCGCGCCAAGAGAATTGCCCGGCGATGACGCGGCGGCCTTCGTCGCTGCCCAGCTGGCCCACGCGCGGCCGACGCGCAGCGTGGTGTTCCTCGTGCACGCCTCGGCCGAGCGATTGGCCGAAACCTTCCGGGTGCGACCGGAAGAGGTCGAACCGATCGACGACCGCAGCTGCCTGATCCGCACCAGCGCCGACTCGCTCGAATGGACCGCCGTCCGGATCGCCCACCTCGATCTCGAGTTCGAGGTCAAGGAACCACCCGAGATGCGGCGCATGCTGCACGACGTCGGCGCCAAACTGCTTCGCGCGGCCGGGAATCCGGACGTGCACTGATCGGCACGGGCGCCGTGGACCTGGAAATGACCGATTCGCCTGTTTTCAATACCGGTATACGACCGGTCGTGCGTTGCTATCGTTCCGCCATGTCGAACACGGCGGGCGATCGTTTGGAATCCGAGGCGCCCGTGGAAGATCGGCCCACATTGCTGGAGGTCGATGATGAGGAGCGGCCCGCCCGGGTACTGACCGGCTGGGCCGAGCGGGTAGTCGCGGCGACGTCCTTCGCGGTCGCGATCCTGGTGGTGTGGCAGGTATTTCGGCCACTGCCGCAGGGGAGTCAGTACTACCTGGTGGTGTTCCTCGCCGCGACCTTGCCAATGGTGTTCCTGGCGTACCGATCCGGGCTGCGGTTCCTCGATCGAGGCGACGGGCCAGGCGTATTCGATTGGCTGCTGGCCATTGCCGCCGTGCTGGTCTGCCTCTATCCGGTGCTGCCGTTCTCGATCGGGTCGGGCGGCGGCGGGTATAACGCCTTCCTGGATCGACAGGGGCTGCTGGATCCCGTCGACGTCGCCATGGGCGCGGTGCTGCTCGTCCTCGTGCTCGAGGCGTGCCGGCGGGCCACCGGCTGGGTGCTCGTCGCGGTCTGTCTGGTGTTCGTGGCCTACGGGTATTACGGCGGATTCCTGCCGCAGGACTGGACAATCGCGCACGCGGGCTTGGACTTCGGTCAGATCGTCGACGCGCTGTACAACTCGGGCAGCGGGTTCTACGGCACGCCTCTGGATGTCGCGGCCACCTACATCGTGCTGTTCACGCTGTACGGCGCGGTGCTCGAATTCTCCGGTGCGGCACAGTTTTTCGTGGACCTGTCGGTAGCATTGTTCCGGCGCTCACGCGGCGCCGCCGGACGCACCGCCGTCGCCTCGGGATTCCTGCTCGGCACGGTATCGGGGTCGGGCACCGCGACCGCCGTGACCATCGGCGCGGTCACCTGGCCGATCCTGAAGCGGGCCGGTTATCCGCCGGAGCAGGCGGGCGGCATGCTCGCCGCCGCGGGCGTCGGCGCGATTCTTTCCCCGCCCACCCTTGGCGTCGCCGCCTTCATCGTCGCCGAATACCTCGACGTCTCGTATGTGACGGTGCTCGGCTGGGCCTTGATCCCGACCTTGCTCTACTACCTCGGCATCCTGCTGGCCGTGGAGATCGACGCGCGCAGGCTCGGCACCAAACCGGTGCAGACCGGCGGCGTCTCGGCGTGGCGGTTGCTGCTGCGCTTCGGCTACCACTTCCTGTCGCTGATCGCGATCGTCGTCCTGCTGCTGCTCGACGTCAGCGCCACCAAGGCCGTCGTGTACGCGACGGCGTTGGCCTTCGTCCTCGCCTTCTTCGACCCGCGCACCCGGGAGACCGCGCTCTCGCCGCGCCGCGTGTTCGACGCGATCGGCAGCGGGGTGCGGGCCGCGCTGCCGGTGGTCGCGGTGTGTGCCTCGGCGGGCGTGATCACCGCGATGACCACCAAGACCGGGCTCGGCGCACAGCTCGCGTCGCTGCTGGTGCGGGCCGCGAAGTCGGTGTCGGACAACCACACCGTGGTGCTGGCCTGCACCGTCGTGCTCGCGGCGATCGCGCTGGCGCTGCTCGGCCTCGCCGTGCCGGTGACCGCGTCGTTCATCATCGGCTGGGCGATCATCGGCCCCGCGCTGCTCGCGCTCGACGTGCCACCCGCGGCAGCCGCCATGTTCGTCTTCTACTACTCGGTGCTGTCCGAGGTGACGCCGCCGACTGCACTCGCCGCGGTGGGTGCCGCCGCGGTCACCGGTGCCCGCACGGTGCCGACCATGTGGCAGGCGCTGAAATACGCGCTGCCCGCCTTCCTGGTCCCGGTCGTTTTCGTGCTCACCGAACCCGGCGAATACCTGCTCGGCCGCGGCCCGCTGCTCGGCATCCTGTGGACCACGGCCGTCGCCTGCCTCGGCGTCGCGGCCCTCGCGGTGGCCACCGGCGGCTGGATCCTCGGGATCGGCCCGGCCAAGCCGCCGGCCAGGGCGCTGGCCGCGCTCGGTGGTCTGTTGCTGCTGTACCTGGAGACCGGCGCGCTGATCGCCGGCCTGGTCGCGCTGACCGCGGCCGTCGGGATCACTCTGCTCTCTCGAAGGAGGACGACATGAGAAGAGTCGCCATAGTTTTCGCCGTCGCCGCGGTATCGGCCGGGCTGCTGACCGGCTGCGGCGGCCGCCGGGACGCGCCGCGGCACGACGCGGGCGGCGCGATCACCTGCGAGGTGAAACAGGAGACCAGGGTCGGTATCGCCACCGGCAACGCGACGGGCGTCTACTTCGCGCTGGGCAACTCCTACGCCGACCAGATCTCCCAGGCCACCAACGGCAAGGTGAAGGCCACCGCCGCGGAGACCGGCGCGTCCGTGCAGAACATCCAGCAACTCGTCGCAGGCACCTATCAAGTGGCGTTCTCGCTCGCCGACACCGCCTCGGACGCCGTGCTCGGCGCAGGCAGCTTCGACGGCAAAAAGCAACCGGTGCAAGCCCTTTCGCGGCTCTACCCGAACTACACCCAGGTGGTCGCGCGCGCCGGCGCCGGCATCGATTCCGTCGCCGACCTGCGCGGCAAGCGCGTGTCCACCGGCTCACCCAAGTCCGGCACCGAGGTGATCGCCCAGCGCGTACTGCAGTCCGCGGGCCTGAATCCGGAGCGCGACATCTCCGCCCAGCGCCTGGATCTCACCAAAACGGTCGACGGTATGAAGGACGGCTCCATCGACGCCATGTTCTTCTCTGGCGGCCTGCCGACGCCCGGCATCACCGACCTGTTCACCTCCGCCAAGGACAAGGTCCGCTTCCTCGACCTCACCGACCAGCTCCCCGCCATGCGGAAGCTGAGCCCCGTCTACGAGGCGGGCACAATCCCCGCCGCCACCTACGGACTGCCCGCCGACGCGAAAACCATCGTCGTCCCCAACGTCCTGCTGGTTCGCGACGACCTCGACGCCGACCTGGCCTGCGTACTCACCAAGGCCCTCTTCGACCGTAAACCCCAACTGGAACAAGCGAACTCGGCCGCCAAGGACATCACCCGCGAGGACGCGCGCAAAACCGAGCCGGTCCCGCTGCACCGCGGCGCGAACACCGCTCTTACCAAGTAGGAACGGCCGCTGTCTCGTTGCTGCAGCGCTGAAAACCAACCGGATACCAACGTTTTTCATTAGCTGGGAGTGTCGCGTTGCTATCGTCACGCCTTGTCGAACATCAGTGTTGGTCGATGACGTTGCGCTGCCCGCACGGGTGTCGAGTAGGTGGGCGAACGGGTTGGTCGGCCGACGTGGCCGCCCGGCTCGCGCCAGGGAGGACGAGATGAGAACAGTGGCGATCGTGGTCACCGTGGTCGCGGTGTCGGCGGGATTCGTGGCGGGGTGCGGGAAGAGTGCGGACGAGTCGCTCACCGACTCGGGTGCCCCGGTCACCTGCGAGGTGAAGCAGGCGACCAAGCTCGGCATCGCCACCGGCAACGCGACCGGGGTGTTCGCCACGCTCGGCAGTGCCTACGCCGATCAGATCTCGCTGGCCACCGACGGCAAGATATCGGCGACGGCCGCGGAGACCATGGCCTCGGTGCAGAACATCCAGCAGTTGGTGGCGGGGAAGTACCAGGTGGCGTTCGCGCAGACCGACACGGCCGCCGACGCGGTGCTCGGCATCGGCACCTTCGATGGCGAGAAGCAACCGGTGCAGGCGCTGGCCCGGCTCTACCCCAGCTATACCGAGGTGGTGGTGCGTGCCGACTCCGGCATCACCTCCATCGCCGAGCTGCGCGGTAAGCGGGTATCGACCGGTTCGCCGAAGTCCGGCACGGAGATGCTGGCGCGCCGCATTCTGCGGGCCGGTGGCCTGAATCCGGACAGTGACATCGCGGTCAATCGATTGGATCTCACCAAGGCGGTCGCCGGCATGAAGGACGGGTCGATCGACGCACTGTTCTTTACCGGTGGCCTGCCGACACCGGGCCTCGCCGAGCTGTTCGCCTCGGCCAAGGACAAGTTCCGGTTCCTCGACACCTCCGAGGAGTTGCCGGGGATGCGCATTCTGAGTCCGGTCTACGAGTTGGGGACCATTCCCGCGGCTACCTATGGGCTGTCCGAGGACGTGCCGTCGATCGTCGTGCCCAACGTGCTGTTGGTGCGCGACAACCTCGATGCCGATGTGGCCTGTGTCCTCACCAAGGCGCTCTTCGATCGCAAACCTCAGTTGGAGCAGGCGAATGCCGCGGCCAAGGGGATCGCGCGCGACACCGCGCGGGACACGAATCCGGTGCCGTTGCATCGCGGGGCAGAGCATGCGCTGGACAACTGACGGGGCCCGCGCGGACACGTTCGGATGAAGTCTGGGTGGTCTGGGTCACATTCGTGTGATTCAGGCCGATCCTCGGCCGATGCCAGGGGCCTTGACCTGCGAATTCTCGGGCTGCGCAGGCGATTTGACGTGGCGTTATCCGCCGCGTAACTTAGTTCAAGTCAGAGCGACACGGACACCGACCCGGAGCCGAGAAGCCCAGCGGAGACGCTGAGCGGAGGACCGGGAAACGAGGTAGTACGAGGAGCGCCTGACGCTCACACTAGCAAGACCGGTACCCCGATTTCATGTCGGGTTCATGGTTGCGCTAAGCTTGAAAAGTTGCCTCACCGACCGACCGGGCCAAGCCCGCGAAGTGGTGTGTGCGTGTGTTCTTTGAGAACTCAATAGTGTGTCGATGAATGTCAGTGCCAATTATTTAATTGGTTCCGGCCTCTCATACCCCCCGGTT
>NZ_JBITEM010000018.1:0-189708 GCF_044455225.1 Nocardia sp. NPDC051321
CGAACTGAGACAGTCACCGCTGGCCACCTCGTGAGACAACCGAGAAACATCCAGGTCACGCCGTCGGCATTCGCCACGAATTTTGAGACCCTACACGCACTCTCGAGGAGGCAGAAGCCATTGCGCGTTACCAAGACAGGTCGCGCGGCCGCGCCCACTGTTAACACGGTCACCGCACAAGCGCCCCGAACCCTAGTGCAACCTGCAGCGGTTCCCGACTTACCGACGGAACTCGAGGAGTCCATACAGAAGGGTCTCAGGCACACCACTCTGGCTGACATACCACATTTATCGACTGGGCGCGAATCCTCCACTCCCTGAGCGTGGGCGCAACTTTCCTGTTCGACCTTTACTGGACCTTTTTGCCCGAATGCAGCCGAATACCAACCTATTTCGACGCATACCCGCAACCTGCATACGTGCTGGTAGAGCTTGGTATCCGAACATGCCCGAAGGTGGACCATAGAGGGATGTCATAACCCAGAGGTCGCAGGTTCAAATCCTGTCCCCGCTACAACGAAGACGGCCCGGAACGCACAGTTCCGGGCCGTTTTCTGTGCCGTCAGTAGTTGTCGGCCGACACCGTGAAGTGGTGGGCGGTGATCGCCAGGTGGTGGCGCATATAGAGGCGATGGGCGGGGGCGCGGTCGGGACCGACTCCGGAGTCGAGGTGGACGGCTTCGCAGTTCAGGCGAAGTGCTTCCTGTTTGGCCCAGGTCATGAGGAGGTCGGCGTGGCCGTGACCGCGTGCGGCGGGCGTGGTGATCAGGTCGTCTACGTACAGGTGATGGCCCCACGCGCTGTGCGATGCCTCGCGGAAGCCCAGTACCGAGACCGCCGCGTCGTCGGCCTCGGTGAACACCCCGACGAGGCGGTAGCCGCGCGGGCGCAGGTCGGTGTCGACGAAGTCGACGAGCGCGTCGACCGTGCCCCAGCGGGGGCGCAGCTCGAGCAGCGCCGCCGCGCCCAACTTGGTCTGATCTGCGCTGATTTCGCGAATCTCGGTCATAGTCAGCGACGTTAGCGGCGCTCCTGGCTCCGAGCCGAGGGCCACTTTGCCGCAACTCCGGCAGGCCACCGCACCCCGGCAGCCCTCAGGGCTGGGCGAGTAGTCCGTCGATGATGACGCGCAGTTTCCATGCCGCCCTAGCGCTGCCCCCGCTGGTCAGCAGGGGAGCGAGTTCGCGGATGGTGGGGTAGCTCTCGGCGGGCAGTGCCTGGTAGATCCCGTCGAGACGAGCCGCGGTGGCGTCCACGGGCTCGGTGCCGGTCCGTGCGGCGGTCTCCAGGGCAGCGGAAGCGATGTACTGGCCGAGCAGGTCGACTGCCCAAGCGCTGGCGGCATCCTGGATCCCGCCGAGCCGGAGCAGGCGCAGCATCTCCTCGATGAGCCGCAGCATGTGCGGGCCGGTGGGTGCCTCGGTGAAGCCGACGGCGGCGAGGTCGCGGTGGGTCGCGAGCGTGGCGACGATCCGGTCGACGAGCAGTTCAAGCCGAGCGCGCCAATCGCCGTCCGCGTCGGTCGGCAGCTCGACGGCCGCCACGGCGAGGTCGTGCGTCGAAAGCATCAGCTCACGACGATCGCTCACATAGACATACAGCGACGCAGACCCCGTATCGAGGGCCTGTGCCACCCGCCGCATGCTCACCGCGTCGCAGCCCAACTCGTCGACCAGGTCGAGGGCTGCCGCCACGATCGCGTCGAGGCTCAGCGGCGCCTTCGCGGGGCTGGTACGGGGATTGGGGCGGGGGCTGCCGGGCATGTGCCGAATCCTATCTTGACAAACAGTGCTCGGAGCGACCATCGTTCTGAACGATCAGTGATCGTTACGATCGATGATCGTCCACGATCTAGATCAAGGAGCGGCCATGAAGGTAATCGTGTTCGGAGCGGCCGGGCTGACGGGCCAAGCCATCGTGGCGGAGGCGCTGAGCGCCGGTCACGATGTCACCGCCGCGGTGCGCACTCCGGCAAAGCTGTCATCGGTCGATCGGGAACGGTTCACCGTGGCGCGTGCCGACGTCCGCGACCCGGACAGCGTGCGTGCCGCGGTGGTGGGCCACGACGCGGTGGTGAGCGCGATCGGCCCCGCGGGCAGACACGCAGCGGGCCTGTATTCCGACGGCGCCCGCGCCATGGTCTCGGCGATGCGATCCACCGGAGTGCATCGCCTGATCGCCATCACCTCCAGCGGTGTCCGCCGGGACGACCCGAATCACGCGCTGTGGTACCGACTCGTCGCGCGAACCCTGATGAACGAGCTCTACGGCGACATGCGCCTGATGGAAGCCATCATCAGCGAATCCGCGGTGGACTGGACCTTCGTCCGGCCCACCCGCCTGACCGATGACCCGCCGACCGGCAGCTACCGCGTCGAGGACGGCGAAACCCCAAGCGGCGGTTGGAAAATACCGGTAGCCGAGCTGGCCCGCTTCATCGTCGGAGAACTCGACGACCACCGCTGGTCACATGCCGCGCCCACCCTCGCGCAATAACACTCACACCTCATCCAGTGCGCGTCGGCCGGTGATCGGCCCCCACACGCCGACGAGGGCGACCATGGCGAGCAACGCGACGGTGATCACCGAGAACACCAGCCCCGGCCCGTTCGCGCGATCGAGCAGCGGCAGCAGCAGGAACGGCAGCAGCGCGGTGCTGACCTTAGACAGCGAATAGGTCGCGCCCGATGCGGTGCCGCGCACCGCGGTGGGGAACGACTCCGGGAGGTAGGCGTGAATCGCGTCGGAGAAGACGTTGCTGGCCAGGGTGAAGAGGCCGCCCGACAACAGGATCAGCGGCACACTGGTGGCGAAACCGAAGATCAGGCCGAACAGTGCCATCAGCGTCGCGGTCGCCATCACTAGATATTTGCGCTCGACCCGCTCCATCAACGGGATCGCCAGCAGCGACCCCAGCGGATAGCCGAGATAGGTGATGGCCAAGTAGCTCAACGAGGTCACCACCTCGAATCCCTTGCGGTCCAACACGAGTACCGCGAGGGTGCCGAACCCGTAGTAGCCGAACACCTGCAGGATCATCACGGCGGAGAACAGCGTCGTCTTGCCGCGGTACGGCGGCCGGACGATCGCGCTGAACGGCGTGGTCTCGGTCTTCTTCGCTTGCCGCGCAAGCCAATGCGGCGACTCCGGCATGTCCCGCCGGGCGAAGACCACCACCGCGGCACCGAGCCCGCCGATGACGAACAGCCAGCGCCAGCCGTCGATCCCGAAGGGCTGCAACGGAACCAGCCACTTAGCCAGGAATCCGACGGTCGGCACCGCGCAGAACCCGATCGTGTACGCCATCGCGATCATCCGCCCGCGCACCTGTGGCGGAACCACTTCCGACAGATAGGTATCGGACACCGTCATCTCGGCACCGATGCCGAGCCCGGCCAGGAACCGGGTGGCCATCAGAAAGACGATGTTCGGGCTGAACGCGCCGAGCAGCGTGAATCCGGAATACAACGCGATATTGATCATGAACATCCGCCGACGGCCGAACACATCCGACAGCCGCCCGATCACCAGCGCACCGAGGAACTGCCCGGCGAACGCCGAAGCCAAGATCCCGCTCAGCTGAAACGTGGACAGGTGCATCTCCTGCTTCAGCACCCCGGTGATGGTCCCCGCGAGGAACAGCTCGTACAGATCGAAGAACAGTCCGGCACCGACCAGCGCGACCAACTTGCGATGAATGGGACGAACCGGAAGCTCGTCCAGCCGTAGCGGTTCCCGCCCGACGTCGGATGTGGTGATCATCCCGCCATACTCCTGATCAACCCCCCTTTCGGCAACAAATCGGCGTGGTGTGTCCGCTTCGCGCAGCTTGTGCCGCCGTTGCCGGAACGTGCCCTGCCGGAACCGCGAATCCGCCATGGCCGCCAGGCCTCGGTGGTTGACTTGGCCGCGTGTCGGCCGCGTCCGGCCGCACGTCAATACACCGAGGTCAGGAGGCCACGGATATGCCAACTCATGACGGAAGCTGGCCACAGGGGACACCGTGCTGGGTCGATAGTCAGGTCGACGACACCACCCGCGCCCGCGAGTTCTACGGAGAGCTGTTCGGCTGGGAAATCATGGATAGCCCGCCGGACGCGGGCGGCTATCTGATGACGCTACGCCATGGCAGGCCGGCCGCGGGGATCGGGCCAAAGCCCGAAGGTATGGCGATGCCGTCGGTATGGACCACCTACTTCGCGGCCGACAGCGCCGACGAGATCGCCGAGAAGGTAACGGCGGCAGGCGGTTCGGTAATGATGCCACCGTTCGACGTGCTCGATGTCGGCCGGATGTTCGTCGCCGCCGACCCGGCCGGCGCGATCTTCGGTGTGTGGGAAGCCAAGGCGCACACCGGGGCGGGCATCTACAACGAGGACGGCGCGTACTGCTGGAACGAACTGCACACCGGTCAGTACAAGCAGGCGCAGGAGTTCTACGCGGCCGTATTCGGTTGGCACTACACCGAAATCGGGGACGGCCAGGACTTCGTCTACTCCACCTTCGGCTTGACGCAGGACAGCGGCCCGGTCGGCGGCGTCAACGACGCGAGCAAGACGCCGGGCGACTCCCCATCGTTCTGGTTGAGCTGGTTCCAGGTCGACAACACCGACGCGGCCGTCGCGAAGGCCACCGAGCTGGGCGCGACGGTCCTGATGGGCGTGCACGACAGCGCGTTCGGCCGGATGGGCGTGCTACAGGGTCCGCAAGGCGAGGCGTTCGGCGTCATCGACCCCGCGACGACGGTGAGTGAGCCGCAGGCAGGGGCGTAATCGGGGGAACGGCCACCTCGGCCCGTCGAGTCGTCGCCTTGACGGCCCGGTTCTCCGCGGCCGCCGCGGCGTTGGCCAGTTCGACGTTCTCAGGAGCGGCGGCGGCTTGGTCGGCGGCCCGCGCGGCCCGATCGGCTTCGAACGCACCGAGGAAGCTGTTGGTGGCGTCCTCGGTGGCGAGGACGGCGGTCAAGGCGGCGTGGGCCGCGTCGGCGGCGGCTTGGGCGGCGGTGGCGGCGGATGAGGCGGCCTCCGCCGCTTTCGTCGCGCTGTCGATCCCGGTGTGGATGGTGTCGCGCGGGCTGCCTGCCTTCCCCTTGCGATCGGTCTTCGTGTTCGGGGTCGCGGCGGTGGCGCGCTCACGAGCGCTCGCCGCTCGCTGTCGCGCCTGGTGGATCAGGGCTTGGTGGGTGGGCTGCTCGACCGAACGAGCGCCGGGCGCCTGGCCGCTGGCGTCCTGAGCGCCCGCGACACCGGCTCCGGAAAGGAGCAGCGCCGAACAGGCGAGGACCAGGACACCGACTCGGGGGCGATCCCTACGCATAGTGCTCCATCCTCGAAGAAGACCAGGCAGTCGGATTTACCGTACGTCGCTGCCGCCGGATTCGCGACGACCTCGGGTGGCGCGCCGTGTCGCATCTGTGCTGGTCACCGCCCTGCCGATCGGCGGTGTCCGGGCGGGGTGCGGGTGACAAGTCCGTGCTCATGGGCGTAGACGACCGCATGGATGCGGTCGCGCACACCGAGTTTGGCGAGTACGCGGGAGACATGCGTCTTCACCGTTTCCTCGCCGACGCCGAGCAGCGCGGCGATCTCGGCATTGCTGCGCGCATCGGCGAGCAGGAGCAACACTTCCAGCTCGCGGGCGGTGAGCTGATCGACCTCGGGCGGCGTCTGCGGCGGGGCGAGGGTGGACGCGAAGCGCGCGGCCAGCCGGCGCGTCATCGACGGATCGATCAGGGCATCGCCACGGGCCGCGATGCGGATGGCGGCGACGAGCTCTTCCGGCGGCAGGCTCTTCAGCAGGAAACCGCTCGCCCCGGCCTGCAGCGCGCGATAGAGGTTGGCATCGCTGTCGTAGGTGGTGAGCACCAAGACATGGGTGCCGCCCGCCGCGGCGATGGCCTCGGTGGCGGCGAGCCCGTCCAGTTTCGGCATACGCACGTCGAGGATCGCGACATCCGGTCGCAGCCTTGTGGTTTCGGCGATGGCCGCGCGACCGTCGCTGACCTCGGCGACGCAGTCGAAGTCGGCTTGGCTGTCGACGACCGCGCGCAATCCGGAGCGGAACATGCTGTGGTCGTCGGCGATCAGCACCCGGATCGGCCGGTTCATGAGCCGCCGATCGGGACGGAAACCGTGGTGTGCCAAGATGTTCCGGCCGAATCCGGCCCGTAGTCGAGTTCGCCGTCGAAAAGCTCGGTGCGACGACGGATTCCGCCGAGGCCGCGCGGCACTGCGGTATCACCGGACATCGGCACGGGCGGAATCGGATTGGTAGCCCGGATCACCACCCGCTTCGGCTGGTACACCACCGCGAGCCGGGCATGCGCGCCGTCACCGTGGCGCAGCGCGTTGGTCAGCATCTCCTGCACGATCCGATACACCGTGACATCCAACGACTCCGGCAACTCGACCACCGGACCACGCACCGCGACTTCGACGGTCAATCCGGCGGCCCGCACATGCTCGATCAGGCCGTCGATATCGACCAGCCCGGGCTGGCGCTGCCCCGCGTCGTCGCGGCCGTGCAGCAGATCGAGCTGCCGCCGCAGATCGACCATCGCCGCCCTGCTGCTCGACTCCACCGCCGCCAGCGAACGGGTCGCCGCGCCATTCGTGGTGTCCGCCATGGCCATTCGCGCCGCGCCCGCGTGGATACCGATGGCACTCACATGATGGGAGATGACATCGTGCAGGTCGCGCGCGATGGCCGCCCGCTCCTCGGTCACCGCGCGCTCCAGCGCGACCTGATGCTCCTGTCGTCGCAGCCGCTCCCGCTGCTCCAGGTCGGCGATGTAAGCGCCACGCGCGGCGGTATACCGGCCGACCAGCCACGGCACGCAACCAGCGGCCGTCGTCGACGCGATCAGCAGGAGCCAATCATGTCCGGCGTTGTCGCGGGACAACAGATGAGCGGACGCGACGCCGCCGCACAACAGCAGCATGGTCAGCACCGATTTCGGTCCGGACAGCCACGCGCCGGTGCGGTACCCCGCGACCAGCAGGCCGACGCCCGCGAATTGACCGCCGAAACCGTGCCGGTGCAGCAGCAAGGCGGCGCCGAGCCGGACCACGACCTGGGTCACCGCGACCACGCCCGCGGTACGTGGGGGCGCGGCCAACGCCAGATCGCCGGCTACGACCGCCGCGATCACCGCGCCGGTCTGCCACGGCGCGACCGCGAACACACCGCACAGTCCGAGTACTACGGCATCGATCATCGCCGCGACCGCCGCGACCAACAGCGACTGCCGGGCCAGCGACCTGCTCACGTCCAACAGTTCGCCACCGCCTTCGGGTCGTCGGAGCCGTCGCGGGCGATCCTAGCGAGATCGGCCACCCGGCCCGCTAACTCTGCCCTTCGTCCGGCGCCGTCGCGTCCCCCGCGCGGGGGACGCGGAATCCCTCGGCGGCGCGATGTTTGCGCAGGCCATCGCCCGTAGCGTCGGGTATCGACGACGGACGATCAAGGAGACCTCGTGGACCGTGTGGAGCTGCTGACCTATGCCCTCCCGGCATTCGCGTTGTTCATGCTGGTGGAGTGGATCGCGTATCGCCGCGACCCCGATCGCCCGAAGAACGGCGGGTCGGGGCGCGACACGATGTCCAACGTGGCGACCTTCACCCTCGGCCGGTTCGGCAAACCGCTGACGCAGTACCTGATTCCGTTCTCCGCGGTGGTCGGCGCCGCCGCGATCACCCCGCTGCACCTGTCGGCGAAGTCGTGGTGGGTGTGGGTACTCGGGCTGGTGGTCACCGATTTCTGCTACTACTGGGCGCATCGCGCCGACCACCGGGTCCGCCTGCTGTGGACGTCGCACAGCGTGCACCACTCCAGCGAGCACTTCAACCTGTCCACCGCGATCCGCCTGCCGTGGGTGCACCCGGTAGCCAACGTCCTGCGCGGAATGGCTTGGGTGCCAGCGGCTTTGCTCGGTTTTCCGGTGTGGATGATCTTTCTGCTGCAGAGCATCGGCCTGCTCTACCAGTTCCCGATCCACACCCAGCGGGTCGGCACGCTGGGGCGCCCGATCGAGTTCCTGTTCAACACCCCGGCGCACCACCGCATCCATCATGGCTCCAACCAGCCCTACATCGACCGGAACTACGGCGGCATCCTCATTATCTGGGACCGCATGTTCGGCAGCTTCGCCGCCGAATCCGAGCCCATCCGCTACGGCCTGACCAAGAACATCGGCACCGACAACCCACTGAAGGTCAACTACCACGAGCTGGCCGGACTGGTCCGCGACGTGCGCGGTGCCACCACCTGGCGCGGCCGCCTCGGCTACGTCTTCGGCCCGCCCGGCTGGACCGAGCAGGTCGCGGCAGCATCGGTGCCGCAGGAAGCCAAATCGGTCCAACTCACCTGATTCGCCTATCCGCCAGTCGATTTCAGGCGTTGTCCAGAAAGAACCGCAGGCTGGCGATGCTTGGCGAGCCAGCGGCGAATTCGACGAACGCGACCCCACGGGTATCTCCGAAACGCACCGACGCCGTCACCGTGCGACCGGCCGCGATCAGCTTGCCCCAGCGCATGTTTCGCGCCCGGTTGGTGAACTCCTCCACCGAAATCGGGGTGCCCGCCGGCAATTCGATAACGGCATAGTGCCCGAGCAGCCCGCGGACGCGCACGATATCCGTGCTGCCCGCCGCGGCGAACAATCGGGAGGTGACCCGCCTACCTGTCCGGCCGACCCCGCCGAGCGCCCGCAGCATGCCGAGCGCGCCCTCGACCCCCAGGTTGCTGATCAACTGCGGCCCGAGCCGCATTGCCGCACCGAGCCCGCTCGGCCCGGTTCGCAAGAGCTGCACGATCATCGGGCCGAGCTCCCAGTGTGCGCCCAGCTGCGCGATCTTCCAGTCGCCGTCTTCCTCGGTGAGCTGATAGCGCAGGTGCATCGGGACGGAGACCCTGGCGCCGGTCGACATGGTGGTCTCGATGGTCAGATCGCGCACCACCGTCGGCGGTGTCACGATGTCGCGCTCGACCCGAAAGACGATGTCGTTCGGGCCGATAAAGGTGTCGTAGAAGCTTTCGATGGCGGCCCGGCCCACGTGCGGGCGGGCGCCGACCGGGTCGTTCACCTCGGCGTCGGTCGTGAAGAGGTCGACCCACGCGGACTTGTCGTGCGCGGCGACCGCGCGTGGTGACGCCTGGACGGCCGCCAGCAGCTCCGCGGCCGAGGGTTCCAGCGGCATGACAAATCCTCCGATGTCGGCGATGACTTCGCCCCCATGGTAGAACAAGTTCCAATTGGCCCAGTGTGGCCCGGGCGGACGCATCGGTGATGAAGCAACTCTCCGGTGTGATGGAAGAGTCGGGCAATAACGATGCATGAACGTTGCATTGTCCTGGCGCCTCGCTAGAGTCGAGGTATGGGCATCGAGTGTTCGAGCGTCGTCGCGGCACCCCGGTCCGAGGTCTTCGACTGGTACGCCCGACCAGGCGCGTTCGCGCGGCTCGCGCCGCCGTGGCAACCGGCCTCGGTGCTCGCCGAGGCCGCTTCGCTGGCCGACGGCAAGGCCGTACTCGGGCTGCCGGGCGGGCTGCGCTGGGTGGCTCAGCACGATCCCGCTCGCTACGACCCGCCGCGGCGATTCGTCGACCGGATCGCCGTCGACGGTCTCGGCTCGCTGCCCGCGGGCCTGCTGCTGCGGTGGCGGCACACGCACGATTTCGAGATGGTCGACGAGGCGCACACCAGGGTGCTGGATCGGGTCGAGTCGCCGGTGCCCGCGTTCGTACTGCGCCCGATGTTCGACTACCGCTATCGGCAGCTGGCCGACGATCTGGCCGCGCACGCGGACGCGGCGCGAGCGGGCTTCGCGGCCAAGACAATCGCGGTGACCGGTGCCTCGGGTCTGGTCGGCTCGGCGCTCACCGCGTTCCTGACGACCGGCGGTCACACCGTGCTCCGCCTGGTCCGGCATTCGCCGAAAGACGGTGAAAGGCAGTGGAACCCGGACGATCCCGCACCCGATCTGCTCGACGGGGTAGACGCGGTGGTGCATCTGGCCGGTGCCTCGATCGCGGGCCGATTCACCGACGAACACAAGCAGGCCGTGCTGGACAGCCGGATCGGACCGACCGAGCGGCTCGCCGCGCTTGCCGCAGGCGCGGGCGTGCCGACCTTCGTCAGCGCGTCCGCCGTCGGCTACTACGGTTACGACCGCGGCGACGAACGGCTTCCCGAAACCGCCTCGCGCGGTGCCGGTTTCCTCGCCGACGTGGTCGACGCGTGGGAGGCGGCGGCCGACGCGGCCGACCGGGTCAGAGTCGTCAAGGTGCGCACCGGCATCGTGCAATCGCCGCGCGGCGGCACCCTGCGCCTGCTGCGGCCGCTGTTCGCGACCGGGCTCGGCGGCCGGATCGGCGACGGCGAGCAGTGGCTGTCCTGGATCGGCATCGACGATCTGGTGGACATCTACCACCGCGCCCTGTGGGACACCACCCTGTCCGGTCCGGTGAATGCCGTTGCCCCACAGCCTGTTCGCAACAGCGAGTACACCCACATCCTGGCCGGCGTGCTGCGCAGGCCCGCGCTGGTTCCGGTGCCCGAGTTCGGCCCGGCGCTGCTACTCGGCGAACAGGGCGCGCGCGAGCTCGCCGCCGCCAGTCAACGGGTGGTGCCCGCCGTGCTGGACAAGGCCGGGCATCGGTTCCGCACACCGGATCTCGCCTCGGCGCTGCGCCATCTGCTCGGTCGCGGCCATCGGATCAGCGGGTGAGCAGGATCTGATGCACATCGAGGTAGCCGCAGCGGAACCCGGCCTCGGCGTGCGCCAGATACAACCGCCACATCCGCCGGAAGATCGGATCGAAGCCCAGTTCCGCGACGCGGTCGGCGCGGGCGTTGAACCGTTGCTGCCACAGCCGCAGCGTGTGCGCGTAGTGCTCGCCCATCGACAGTTGTTCGCGGACAACGAGTTCGGTGCGCCGCCCGGCCACATCGGCGAGCAGCCGGGTAGACGGCAGGAAGCCGCCGGGGAAGATGTATTTCTGCACCCAGGTATAGGTGGAGCGGGTGGCGAGCATGCGGTGGTGCGGCATGGTGATCGCCTGGATCACCGCGCGCCCGTCCGGTGCCAGTACCTGGTCGATGGTCTCGAAAAACGTCTCCAGGTATTCGTAGCCGACCGCCTCGATCATCTCCACCGAGACCACCGCGTCGAATTCGCCGGTCACCCGGCGATAGTCGACCAGGTCGATGGTGACGCGCTCGGATAGTCCCGCGGCGGCGATGCGATCCAGCGCGAGCGCGCGCTGCTCCGTGGACAGTGTCACCGAACGCACCGTCGCGCCGCGGGCGGCCGCGCGCAGCGCCAATTCGCCCCAGCCGGTGCCGATTTCGAGCAGCCTGGTGCCTGGTCCGACGCCCGCGCGATCGAGTATCCGATCGATCTTGGCCTGCTGGGCGGCCGCGAGGTCGGCCCAGCGCGGCGGGGGTGCGGTGGCCGGGAACAACGCACTCGAATAGGTCAGTGTCTCGTCGAGGAACAGCTCGAAGAGATTGTTCGACAGGTCGTAATGCCTGGCGATATTGCTCCGGCTGTTCGATTCGCTGTTGCGTTCGGCGGCGGGGTGTTTCGAGACATAGAGGCGGCGGAGGGCACGTACCGGTGCGGGGACGAGTGTGCCGATGTGCGCGGCGAACACGGTGAGCGTCGCGGCCGGATCGGGTGCCGACCAGTCGCCCGCCATATACGACTCGCCGAAGCCGATCAGCCCGCCGACCCCGAGCCTGGCGGTGAAGTCACCCGGGCGGTGCAGGATCAGCCGTGGCGCATCGGCCGCGCCCGCACCGAGGACCGTCCCGTCCGGGTACTCGACTCGGATCGGGAGCCTGCGCACCGCGCGCCGGAACAGCCGGTCCGCCACGGCCGCGGCGATCGTGGCGCGGGTACCGGTCGGCACCCGCTCGACGTCGGGCCAATACGCCGCGGGCGGCGCGGTGACGTGCGGGTGGATACTCACGACTGCGCCGCACTGACGCTCGGTTCCGTCGTACGTACGGGGTGTCTTCGGTTCGCTCGCTGACGCTCGTTCACTGCGAATACTCCTCGAAGTGCTTGGCCGGTCGGAGGACGACAGGCAGGCCGCGCGCCCGGAGATGCGCGCCGTGCCTGCGAATGAGCGCCGAGACCACAAGTGGGGCAAGGGGTACCGCCACTGTCGCGCGCAGGATGGTACGCACGGTGGCCGAATGGCAACGTCCGGTCGTCGAGGCGGCGAAGATCGGCTGGCGGTGGCCGACCGATGGCTACCGCGCCTCAGGTGAGGTGCTTTCCCGCTGCATCGTGCCGCCTACGCGTTGACTCGATTACGCATCGTTTGCGGCAACGGCCACAAAACGATGCGCCGCGGTCCGGTCCGCGTCAGCTCAGATAATCGATGGCTTCGGCCAGGCTCGCGACACGCTCCGCGGCGTCGGGCAGGATCACCGAATCCCAGCCGGGCCCCCCGACGAGCACCCGTGACCCCGCGTTCAGGCAGAGGCGCACTGCCGAGGTCAACGCGGTCGATTCCTGCTGTGACCACAGCATCACCGCGGCAGGCTGATCGTGTCGCGCGAGGCTGTCGGTCAGCGCGCTGGTTGGCACATCCGCGCCGAGCATGTACGCGCTGACGTCGCGCTCGGCCAGTCCCGCGCGCAGCACCTCGAGCGGAAGTGCGTGCGTCTCTCCGCTGGTGCAGGCCAGCACCACCGGGTGTGGCGCGGGCACATCCGGCGGCGGATTGGTGCGATGCAGGACCGAGGTGATGCACCACGACAGCAGGTGTTCCACATCGATGCACCCCTCGCCCGCGCCCTGACGCGCGACGATGTCGGCGAAGGCGGGACGGCACAGCTGATCCCACGTGTCCACCACCCCGAACGCGCGGAAATGCGCCTCCAGATAGCTGGACACCGCGCGCGTCTCGAGCGTGAATGCAGCGGCGAGCAACGGGAATCGGTCGCCGAGGCGCGGTGCGGGCCCGCGCACCGTCGCCGCCGCGCCCGCTGGGCTCGCGCCGTCCTGGATCAGCCTGAACATCCGTCCGAGCAGCGCGATGTCGGCTTCGGTGTAGAGCCGGTGCTTGCCTGGCCGATGCTGTGGCGGCCCGATGTTGTAGCGGCGATTCCAGCTTCGCAGCGTCGCCGTTGGGATGCCGAGGCGCTCGGCAACCGCGCGGACCGTATATCCGGCCGCGTCGGAAGCGGGAGCGGAACCGGCGGACATCGTCCTATTCTGCCTCTTCCGGCTCGCCCGATTCGCCATGCCCTGGCGGCCACGCGTCGGGCGGGCTGTCCGGTGCCGGTGGCACAGCGATCAGCCCCGCACTGTGCGGGTCGCGGTCGCATCGCAACACGGGCCCGATCCAGCCGCGGCCGCGACGGTCTGTTCCGTCTGCGATTCGGGGCAACCAGGGCGAGGTCGCGGGTTCCTCCTTGAATCAGGGCTTTGAATCAATAGTGCATCGTTATGAGCTACCATGGCCAGTGTCGTCGATTTCCGAGGAGTTCGCGTGACATCTCGAAGGAAGCGTTATCCCGTTCGCCTGTTCGTTGCCATGGCCGCATCGGCCGTCGCGATCTCGGCGATGGGGAGCGCGCAAGCGGCCCCCGTCGCCGCGCCCGCGCCGGTGTCGTCGCTCGACCTGAACCGGTACCTGGGTACCTGGAACCAGCTCGCGTCGGTGCCGCAGTACTTCAACCTCGTCTGCGCGCGCGATACGCGGGCAAATTACGCGCTCGACGCGCAGGGCAACGTCGCGGTCCGCAATACCTGCACCACCTGGTCGAACATGAACAACGAAATCGCGGGCACCGCCACGGTCAACGACCGGGTAACGGGCGCGCAGCTGCACGTCAGCTTTCCCGGCGTGCCCACCCAGGAGCAGATCGACGGGCCGACCAACTACATCGTGACGGCTCTCGGGCCGGACTATTCGTGGGCGGTCGTCACCGATCCCGCCCGCACCTCCGGCTTCGTACTTGCCCGCGCGCCGATGCTGGACGCGGCCGTGTGGCCGCGGGTGCGCGCGGGAATCGTTGCGGCAGGCCAAGATCCGTGCCTTTACCTGACCTCGCCGACGACCGGTGGTCTGGCGAACATCGTTCCGCTCTGCACGCTCTGACAAGTGTTCCCGGCGCCTGTGCGGGTCGCGTCGACGGTGCCGGGCTCGAGCCGCCCACGGCACCGTGGCGCCACCCGCATGGCCGCCGGGACATTGTCACTTCACTCAGCGAAGAGGAGTAGATGACCGTCACCATCGCCTTGTTCACCCGTGATCTGCGGGTGCACGACAACCCCGTACTCACCGCGGCGCATCGCGAAGGTGCCGCGGTGGTACCGCTTTTCGTCATCGACGACGCCATCGCGGCGGGCCGTTTCGCCGCGCCGAATCGCGCACGGTTCCTGGCCGCCGCCCTAGGTGAGCTGGACGCCGAGCTACAGGCGATCGGTGGCCGACTGGTGGTACGGCGCGGCGATGTGGTCGCGGAGGTGGCGCGGGTGGCCGCGGAGGTGCACGCCGACGGCGTGCACATCGCCGCCGACGTGAGCCGGTACTCGCAGCGCCGCGAACAGGCGCTGCGGGAACGACTGGGACAGCGCGGATGCCTGCTGCACGCGCATACTTCGTCGATCACCGCCGCCGATCCCGCGGAGCTCGTACCGTCCACCGGGCGAGACCATTTCGCGGTTTTCACGCCATATTTCCGGCGCTGGGCCGAGACGCATCAGCGCAAACCGCTCGGCAAGCCACGCGAGCTGACCACGCCGCCGGTGGCGAGCGACCCGCTGCCGGAAGCCGAGGAACTCTGCGCGGGCCCGAGCTCGCCACAGCTCGCGGTCGGCGGCGCGACGACGGGGCGAAAGCTGATGCGGGACTGGCTGTCCGGGCCGATCGAGGGGTACGAGGACAGCAACGACGACCTCGCCGCCGACGCCACCTCGCACCTGTCGCCGTATCTGCACTTCGGCTGCGTATCGCCGGTGGATCTGGTGCATCGGGTCGACATGTCGACACCCGGCGGTCATGCCTTCGCCAGGCAGCTGGCGTGGCGCGACTTCCATCACCAACTGCTCGCCGCCCGCCCGGACGCCGCATGGTCGGATTACCGGCCACGTTCGATCAGCTGGCGTGCCGATCCCCAAGCCGTGGCGGCCTGGCAGGACGGCCGCACCGGTTATCCGATCATCGACGCGGCCATGCGGCAATTGCGGGCCGAAGGGTGGATGCCGGGGCGCGCCAGGCTGATTGCCGCCAGCTTCCTGGCCAAGTCGCTGCGCGTGGACTGGCGCGTCGGGGCCGAACACTTCCTGCACTGGCTGGTCGACGCCGATCTGGCGAACAATCAACTCAACTGGCAGTGGGTGGCGGGCACCGGTACCGATACCAGGCCGAATCGGGTGCTCAACCCGCTGCGCCAAGCCAAACGCTACGACCAGGACGGCGCTTACGTCCGTCGCTGGCTACCCGAGCTGGCGCACATTTCCGGTGCCGCGGTGCACACGCCGTGGCGGGAAAACGTCGATCCGGCGGTGTACCCCGCGCCGATCATCGAATGTGTCGGTATGTAGCGCACCGATATTGCCGCAGATATCGCTTTGCCCTTCCTAATCCCGGCCGCCAGGTCTTGAATCGATGCATCGAGGCTTTGTCCTGTTCGCGGAAAGGGGCCTTTGATGATGGGCACCGTCGACATCGTGATCACGATCGGTCGGATATTCGACACATTGCAGAAGGCGCTGTCGTTGCTGATCCTGGGTGGTTGACGGCCACGCAGGTGCCCGCCTGGCCGAGCCGATGGCACGATGCCAGACTGATCCGATGGCAACCATCGTGGCCTTTCATGCGCATCCGGACGACGAAACTCTGCTGACGGGCGGCACGTTGGCCGCCGCGGCCGCGGCCGGGCACCGGACGGTGATCGTCGTGGCCACCGACGGGCACATGGCCGCGCTCGATGGGCGAAAAGCTTTGCGGCTGAACGAATTAGCGGCTAGCGCGGCCGCGCTCGGCGTCGCCAGAGTGGCGCATCTCGGCTACGCCGACAGCGGCCACGGCGCCGTGCTGTTCGCGGATCCGCCGGATCGCGTGCGCTTTCTGCGGGCCGAGGTGGACGAGGCCGCCGAGCGGCTCGCCGCGATCCTGCGCGAAGAGAACGCCGAGATCCTGCTGAGCTACGACCGCAACGGCGGTTATGGGCATCGAGACCACGTGCGGGTGCACGAGGTCGGCACCAGGGCCGCCGAGTTGGCCGGTGTGCCACGGGTACTCGACGCCACCATGCCTCGTGAAAACGTCGCGCGCATAGTGCGTTTCCTTCGATCGCTGCGGGGCCGGATCGGCCCCTCGCTCCTCGGATCGCTGTACAGCGCGGGTTCCGAGATCACCCATCGAATCGATGTGAGCGACTACGCGGCGCAGCGCAAAATGGCTGTCGCCGCGCATCGTTCGATCATCGAGGGATCTGGCAGCTTCGCCACGATCGCCAAAGTCATCCAGCGACTGCCGACGCCGATCCTCGGCCGGGTCATGCACTGGGAGTGGTATATCGAAGAGGGCGCGGTGCCGGGAGACGCCCCGCTCGACGACATCTTCAAGCCTGCCCGACGCTGAATTTCGTCGGCTGCCAACCGGTGTCGGTCAGGGTATGCACGTCGACAGCCGACCGCGGGGCAGCGCGACCGTGAAGGTGGCTCCCGCACCGGGTTCGCTGTGCACCGTGACGCGCCCGCCGTGCGCCGTGACCAGTGCGTGCACGATCGAGAGACCGAGCCCGCTGCCGCCGCTCGCCCTGGTTCGTGAGGTGTCCGTGCGATAGAACCGTTCGAAGACGCGGGCGGCGGCATCGGGCGACAGTCCGGGACCGGAGTCGATCACCTCGATGCGGACTTCGTCGCGAGCAGGGGTGAGCCGCACCATGACCGCGGCCTCGGGCGGGGTGTGGGCGAGGGCGTTGCCGAGCAGGTTGGCGAGTACCTGACGCAGTCGCGGCCCGTCGCCGATCACGTCCATGGTGCCCTCGCCGGTGTTCACCACGACGCCGATGCGCCGCTCGGGCGACGTCTGCTGCCGTGCGGCCATGGCTTGGGCGTTGTGTACGGCATCGCCCGCCAACGCGAGCAGATCCACCGGTTTGCGCTCCAGCGGGCGCTTTTCGTCCAACCGCGCCAGCAGCAGCAGATCCTCGACGAGCAACCCCATCCGCTCCGCCTCGGATTCGATCCGGCCGACCACCATGGCGGCATCGGTGCTCGCGCCCTGCCGATACAGCTCGGCGAAGCCGCGGATGGTGGTCAGCGGCGTGCGCAGCTCGTGGCTGGCATCGGCGACGAACTGGCGCATCTTGGCCTCGGAACGGCGCGCCGCCTCCTCCGAAGCCTCGGTCGCGGCCACGCCGTACTGGATCTGGGCGAGCATCTCGTTCAACGAGCGGGCTAGATGATCGACCTCGGTGTCCACGCCGCGCACCGGGACCCTGCTGTGCAGGTCACCGCCCGCGATGGCCGCCGCGGTGTCCTCCACCTCACGCAGCGGCCGCAGGCTGCGCTGGATCACCAGGTAGCCGACCACGCCCAGCGCGACCAAGGCGATGGTGCCGGTGGCGATCTCGAAGAAGATCAAGCGGGACACCGTCTCTCGATTGTCGGTGAGCGGCAATCCGATGGTGGTCGAGCCGTACTGGTTCGAGGTGGTCAGTACCCGCCAGTGCACCGACGAGTCGTCGGCGGAGCCGACCGTCGTCGGGCTGTCGCCGGTCTGCCCGCTGAGATCCGGTACGCCCGAGGCGTTTCCGCCGCCGGGCACCTCGAAGAACACCTGGCCGTCCGCGCTCTTGTGCAGCTCGAAGAACCGGCGCGGCTGTTCGGCCACCGACCGAGGCTGCGGCGGCGGACCCGGGGAGTCGGACGGAACCCATTGCACAGCACCGTCATTCGTGCGCACCTGCTTCATCGGCCGCGGCTGGGCCCACCCGCGCGACGCGTCATAGAGCTGCTCGTCGGTGCGCTGGGTCAACGATTGACTCAACGCCGACGTCACCGCCGCCCCCGAGGCGATCAGCGCCGACGCCGTCAGCACGAGCAACGCGATCACCAGCCCGATCCGCAGCGGCACCGACGCCACCCGCCGCGACAGCCGTGCGCGCGCGTTCATGCCCGGCTCGACTGTGCTGCACGTGGCAGGTGACCAACGCCGATCCCGATTCGCGCGAGAGGTGTGCCGATCATGCCCACATGATCGCGCCGCTACCGCTGTCGGAGCTGCGAGCGGGCTGGGTATCTGCTGTGAGGATCCGACGAGGGGTGCCCGCACCGCGCCGTTGCGCTGCGGACACCCGGGCCGGTTGGCTCGTGCCGATCAGCGGCGATACGGCGTAAAGACCTAGTACCCATTCGGTGCGCCACCCACCCTCTTCTTCGGTGAGTTCGATCGCGCGGGTGAATTCGCCGAATCCGGCCGGGGAGATCTCGCGCACCTGCTCGGTGCCTGCCCACGCAGGATTGACCTACGGCGTCCTGCGCTGATCAGTCACGGTCGCCGGCATGCCTGCCGATCTCCGGCAGCCAGGTCCGGCCGGGTCGAGTCCAGTTGCGGTCCTTGATCATTCGGCGGGCCGCCCGCTGGTTCCGCCCGATCAGCCGCTCGAGGTAGAGGCGGCCCGCGAGGTGGTCGGTCTCGTGCTGCAGGCAGCGCGCCAGGTATCCGGTGGCTTCGACGGCGACCGGCCGCCCGGTCACGTCCACCCCGGTGACCCTCGACCAGTGCGCACGCCCGGTGGGATACCACTCGCCGGGCACCGACAGGCAGCCCTCGAGGTCGTCGTCGGGGTCGGGCATGGTCTCCGGAATATCGGAGGTCTCGAGGATGGGGTTGACGACGCAGCCGCGGTGCCGAACCTCGTTGTCCACCAGGTCGTAGATGAACACCGCCCGGCCGTCGCCGACCTGATTAGCCGCCAGGCCCGCCCCGTTCGCGGCGGTATTGGTCTCGTAGAGATCGTCGACGAAGGCCGCGAGTTCGTCATCAAAAGTGGTGACAAGTGTTGCCGGAGTAGCCAACCGAGGATCGCCCGCGATCAGTATTGGTCGAACAGCCATGCCCACAGAGTACTCAAATCGATCACCGCCGACCGGGTCGGAACATCGTCGACGACCCGATAGCCGACCACGCCAGAATGCGCGTCCAATCCGAAATAGACTGGCAAAAAACACTTCTCGCCAACATCGATAATCTCGATGCCGCCCACTGACGCCCAGCCCCGAATCTTGCCCGCGGTCGGCCGGCGCCACCGTCATGATGGGCGGATGGCTGAATTCTTGGTGTTGGTCAATGGGTTGCCCGGGGCGGGGAAGTCGACATTGGGGCGGCCGTTGGCGGCGGCACTAGGTGGGACGTTCCTGTCGAAGGACGCGGTCAAGGAGGCTTTGGCGGAGTGTGTGGGCGATGACGCCGTGATTCCCGCGTTGGGTGGCATTGCGATGGATGCGGTGTGGGCGTTGGCCCAGGCGGTCTCGGGGACCGTTGTCGTCGACTCGTGGTGGTTCAGGCCTCGGGATTCAGGGTTTGCCAGGGCGGGGATCGAGAAGGCTGGGGCTGATCGGGTTGTGGAGGTCTGGTGTGACATCCCAGCGGACGTGGCGAGACGTCGCTACGTGAGTAGGCGGCGGGGGGCGTCGTACTGCGACGAGCAGCGTCTCACCGATGAATGGGATACCTGGGCCGCGCAGGCCGTGCCGCTCGGGCTTGCGCCCATCGTGTGGGTCGATACGACGCAGCCGGTTCGACTCGCCGACCTGGCCGCGCAGATAGAACGCCTAGCGTGATCGCGCGGCCAGGTTGAGTTGGGCTGTGGGGCAGGTAGGTTTGCGTTCAGTGGCGGCGGATGCGCAGGACATTGTCCTTGCGGACACCGGGCTGACCCTCGGGGCCCGTGTGCTCGCGTTCGGCTAGGCCGTCGACTTCGACTGTCCATTCGGTGGGGTCGAGGTGCAGGCCCTTCAGGACCTCGGCGGTGGTCGGGAAGTGGACGTCGTGGGGTGGGACCGCTACCCAGGAGGGCCATTCGGCGTGGCCGACGATCAGGAGCTGGCCGCCGGGTGCGACTGCCGCGGCCGCGCGGCGGAGGATCTCCTCGCGTTCGTCTGCCTTGGCGACGGGGGAGTGCAGGTATTGGGCGGTGACGAGGTCGAACTGGCCGGTGGGGAAGGTGTTCGCGAGGTCGTGGCGCTGCCAGTCGATGTCGGGGTAGCCCTGTTCGGCGGCGCGGGCTCGGGCGCGGTCGAGCGCGGTCTCGGAGACGTCGACGGCGGTGACCCGCCAGCCGCGTTCGGCGAGCCAGATCGCGTCGGCGCCCTCGGCGCAGCCGAGATCGAGTGCCGAACCCGCCGGTGTCGCATCGATCTCGCGGACCAGGAGGAAGTTGGGCGAGCCGGACCAGACGCGTTCCCGCTCCTGGTAGAAGTTCTCCCAGAACTCGACCGTGGTGCCGTCGGCGTCGTGGGTGTGTGTCTCGGTCATGGACACCACGATCCCGGTGCGGCGCTATAACGGCAAACTTCTTTGCTGCTTCGGCAAAACTATTCGGGCGTCGGCTCGATATCCGGGCGTTTCGCCAGCGACGGCCCGCTCTTCTCCTCGGCAACCGCACGGTCCTCGATGAGCACGGCCGACCGATGCCCGGATCCCCAGCCCCCGTGCGCCTCGGTCCGCATCCGCTCGACCATGTGCGGGTAGTGCAGCTCGAATGCCGGACGCTCGGACCGGATCCGCGGCAGCTCGTAGAAGTTGTGCCGCGGCGGCGGGCAGGTGGTCGCCCATTCCAGGGAGTTGCCGTAACCCCACGGGTCATCGACCGTGACAACCTCGCCGTACCGGAAGCTCTTGAAGACGTTCCAGATGAACGGCAACATCGAGGCACCCAGGATGAACGCCCCGATGGTGGAAATGGTGTTCAGCGTGGTGAAACCGTCGCTGGGCAGGTAGTCGGCATACCGTCGCGGCATGCCCTCGGCACCCAGCCAGTGCTGCACCAGGAACGTGGTGTGGAAGCCGACGAAGGTGGTCCAGAAGTGCCACTTGCCGAGCCGCTCGTCCATCATCCGCCCGGTCATCTTCGGGAACCAGAAGTAGATGCCCGCGAACGTCGCGAACACGATGGTCCCGAACAGCACGTAATGGAAGTGCGCGACAACGAAATACGAGTCGGTGACATGGAAGTCCAGCGGCGGGCTGGCCAGGATGACACCGGACAGCCCACCGAAGAGGAAGGTGGTCAGGAAGCCGAGAGACCACAGCATCGGCGTCTCGAACGTCAGCTGCCCGCGCCACATGGTGAAGATCCAGTTGAAGAACTTCACGCCGGTCGGCACCGCGATCAAGAACGTCATCAGTGAAAAAAACGGCAGCAGAACC
Organism: Nocardia sp. NPDC051321; assembly: GCF_044455225.1. Classification (NCBI taxonomy): domain Bacteria; kingdom Bacillati; phylum Actinomycetota; class Actinomycetes; order Mycobacteriales; family Nocardiaceae; genus Nocardia; species Nocardia sp. NPDC051321. Next base: position 21,406 of record NZ_JBITEM010000018.1, read on the forward strand.
GATCCCGTCGCATACATGTGATGCGCCCACACCGCCACCGACAGCGCGCCGATCGAGATCGTCGCGTACACCAGTGTGCTGTAACCGAACAGCGGCTTACGCGAGAACACCGGGAAGATCTCGGTCACGATGCCGAAGAACGGCAACGCCACGATGTACACCTCGGGATGCCCGAAGAACCAGAACAGATGCTGCCAGAGCAGCACACCGCCGTTGGCCGTGTCGTAGATGTGCCCGCCGAGATGCCGGTCGATCGCCAACGCGAACAGCGCCGCGGTGAGGATCGGAAAGGCAAGCAGCACAAGGATGCTGGTGATCAGGATGTTCCAGGTGAAGATCGGCATCCGGAACATGATCATGCCGGGGGCACGCAGGCAGATGATCGTGGTGATCATGTTGACGCCGCCGAGGATGGTGCCGAGTCCGGACAGGATCAGGCCAACGATCCACAGGTCGGGGCCCGCACCGGGCGAGTGCTCGAAGGTGCTCAGCGGGGTGTAGCCGGTCCAGCCGAAGTCGGCGGCGCCGCCGGGGGTGATGAAGCCCGCGGTCGCGATGGTCGCGCCGAACAGATACAGCCAGTAGCTGAACGCGTTGAGGCGCGGGAACGCGACGTCCGGGGCGCCGATCTGCAAGGGCAGCACAGCATTCGCGAAACCGAATACGATCGGCGTCGCGTAGAACAGCAGCATCAGTGTGCCGTGCATGGTGAACAGCTGGTTGTATTGCTCCGTCGACAGGAACTGCATCCCCGGCCTGGCCAGCTCACCGCGCATCAGCAAGGCCATCAGCCCGCCGATGAAGAAAAAGCTCATCGCGGAGACCAGATACATGATCCCGAGCACCTTGGGATCGGTGGTCGTGATCATCTTCCAGAGGTAGGAACCCTTGGGCCCCAACCGTCGCGGATACGGTCGAACCGCCTGAAGTTGTTCGGTCTGCGTCACACTCACAGCCGTCGCCACCTTCCGAACCGCCGGGCAAGTCGCGGCCGGCGCGACCGGCCTGCATCAACCAAACCATGTGACCGCCGTCTCACGCCACCCCTAGATCGACTTTGCCAAAGGTTTGCCCTATCGGCGCGAATGAGCCTTGTCAACTGGGGTTCTCCGGGCGGAGAGGCGTGCTGCGATCTTCGCTGAGTGATACGCCCTGAGTATCAGGGGTATCTGCGACCGGGGACTGATGCGCACCGGCACGCCGATGCGTACCGTGAGGACCTACCGACCATAGGCGGGGGCCGATATGAAGAGCTGGATTCGCTGGGCCACATTGCACGGTGTACCGAGCATCTACCTCAGCAGGCGTGCCCGCCGCGGTGAGCCGCTGTCGGAGATCCTGACGAACTCTCGAGCCGGACAGAATCCTTACCAGTTCGGCGACCGCATTCGCGAGCAAGGCCGACTGGTCCGCACCCCGATCACCTGGGTCACCGCCGACCACGAGGTGTGTCGAACAATTCTGCGCGACAAGAACTTCGGCGCCACCCCGCCGGACGCGCTGAACCTACCCCGGCCGGTGCTGCGGCTGCTGCGAGCGACCGATCTGAAGCTGGCCAACCCCGTCGAACCGCCGTCGATGCTGGTGGTCGACCCGCCGGAACACACCAGATATCGCAAGCTCGTCGCGCAGGAATTCACCCCGCGCGCGGTCGGCAGGCTGCACGACCGCATCGTCGAGGTGACCGACGAGCTGCTCGACAGGCTGGCGGCGCGCCCACACGCCGACCTGATCACCGACTTCGCCAGGCTGCTTCCGGTGGCGATCATCTGCGAAATCCTAGGTGTGCCAAGGCAAGACCAGGACTACATGCTCGAGCTCGGCCACGCGGGCGCACCGCTGCTCGACATCGGCATCTCGTGGCGCACGTTCCGTACCGCTATCGCCGCTTTACGGGCGAGCGAGGAGTTCGTCGAGGGTCACATCGCCCGGCTGCGCGCCGATCCCGGCGACAACATCCTCAGTGAACTGGCCGTGAGCGGCAGCCTGACCATGCCCGAACTGAAGTCGATCGCCACGCTGGTGGCCGGTGCCGGCTTCGAAACCACCGTCAACTTGCTCGGCAACGGCATGATGGCGCTGCACGACCACCCGGACCAACTCGGCCTGCTGCGCGCCGAGCCGGACCGGTGGCCCGCCGCGATCGAGGAGATCCTGCGGTTCGACAGCCCCGTGCAGTTCACGTCTCGAACCGCGTTGTGCGACACCGAGATTGCCGGACAGTCGATCGCCGGGGGCGAGTCGGTCGCGTTGCTGCTCGGCTCGGCCAACCGCGACCCCGCCGTCTTCGCCGACCCCGGCACCTTCGATGTCACCAGGGCCAACGCGCGCGAGCACTTGGCATTCAGCAGCGGTGTACATGCCTGCCTCGGCGCCAGCCTGGCCAGGATGGAGGGCGCCGTCGCCCTGTCCGCGCTGTATGAACGCTTTCCCGAACTGCGGCTCACCGGCACCCCCGAGCGGCGCGGTCTCGTCAATCTCCGTGGCTATCAACGGATACCGGCCGCGCTGGGACTGCCCGCTGTCAGCCGCACCGCTTGAAGCCGCCTCAGTCGAGCGGATCCTGGATGAGCATGCCCTCGACGGCGCGCAGGCGGTCGCTCATGGTGGACAGCAGGTCGATGGAGTCGTGCGAGAGGCCGACCGCGGTGTGCACGAGTCGGCGCAGCCGCGGGCTGTCGAACGAGCTGGCCACGGTCGCGTCGTAGTCGGTCGGTGTGTTGCCTAAAGGTCGGACGAGCTGGTCGAGATCCACGGCGAAGTACTCACAATCGGTCATCTGGCCCCCTTGGACCATTGTGGGCGCGCTGGGTCGCGCGCCTGCGCGATGTGCCGCCGGCGAGTACTGCCTGATGCTGCGACGCACACCGCATTCACTTCGTCGCTGCGCCGGCCCGGAACGTTTCGTGTGTAGTTCTGGACAATACGAACGTAAACGGCAACTTCACGACATGCACGCGTGAAACGATGGGCTCGGCTGAACAAATACCGATCTGGTGAGGGGCCGACATGGGCAATCTCGACGGCAAGGTAGCGGTGATCACCGGCGGCGCCCGAGGTCAAGGGCGTGCGCACGCGGTGGCGCTGGCGGTGGCCGGCGCGGACATCGTGGTGTGCGATATCGCCGAGAAGGTCGCGAGCGTGCCGTATTCGATGAGTTCGGAGTCCGATCTGGCCGAGACGGCGAAGCTGGTCGAGGAAACCGGGCGCCGCTGCGTGCCGCTGCAGGCCGATGTGCGCAGCCAGATGGAGATGAACGCGGTCGCCAAGCGCGCGATCGATGACTTCGGTCACATCGACATCCTGATCGCCAACGCGGGCATCGCCAGCAACTCCGCGATCGCCGAGATGGCCGACGAGATGTGGCAGGACATGATCGACATCAACCTCACCGGTGTCTTCCACAGCTTCCGCGCGGTGGTGCCGCACATGATCGAACGCCAGTGGGGCCGCGTCGTGGCCACCTCCTCCATCGTGGCCAGGATGGGCGTGCGCAACGCAGGGCACTACGCGGCCGCGAAATGGGGCGTAATCGGGCTGGTGAAGTCGTTGTCGCTGGAGGTGGTCGAATACGGCATCACCGTCAACGCGGTACTGCCCGGCGGCGTGGACACCGACATGATCCAGAATCCGGCCATGTATCGAATGATGCTGCCGGACATGGAGAATCCCACCAAAGAGGACGTGATGGCGATGTTCGCCGCCGGCCCGCCGAACGCCGATCTGATCTCGCCCGCCGAGGTCGCCGACGCGGTGCTGCTGCTGGTGTCCGAGCAAGGACGGCACTTCAACGGCGAGGCATTGACGATCTCCGGCGGGCTCAGCGCCAACACCGTGTAAGTCCTGGCTCCACCACCGAATAGAATGTGACCTGCGTCGCAGTCGCCGCGGCACCGGAACTTTCCCGGCACCGCATCCGACCGGTCAGCGAGACCTGGTTCAGGTGCAAACTTTCGTTCTCGAGGATGGTGGACGTCAACGTGCCGGTGAAACGCTCGACAGTCCACCTCGTCTGGCTGGTCGCGGCGGCGGTTCTGCTTGCCCTTGTCATCGGCTCGGTGGTGGAAGCGGGTGACGCGCCCTACCGAGCCGCCGGTACCGCCTACCCCGGTTTCGCGGACGTGCTCGGTTACGTGCTGCTGCGCGTTGTCGCCGCGCTCGCCGGCGCGACCGCGCTCGGCGCGCTGGTCTACGCGGTGTGCTGTACCGCCGTCACCGGTCGCGGCCGCCTCGACGTCGACGGGTATTCCGGGCTGCGGCTCGCCGAGCGGGCCGGCCTGGTCTGGCTGCTGTCGGCGGTGGCGCTGATCCCGGTGACCGCGGCGAATGTGGGCGGGCTGACGGTCTCCGGGCTCTTCCGGATCGGCGCGCTCGGCGCGCTGATCGATGCCAGCGAGAAGCCGAAGGCGTGGATCGTGGTCGCCGTGCTTGCCGGTGTGGTGACGCTGGGTGCCCGAATGTTGTTGTCCTGGAACGGTGCGGCGGTGCTGCTGCTGGTGGCCGCGATCGGCGTGCTGCCGCCCGCGATGGTCGGCAACGCGGGGGAGGGGCCGAATCACGACTACGGCACCGGCGCGATGATCATTTTCCAGCTCGCGGTGTCGGTGCTGCCCGGACTGCTCTGGTGTGTCGCGGAGCACCTGCGCCGCAACGGATCACACGCGCGCACCGCGGTCCGCCGCGGCGCGGTGATCGCGCTGCTGTGCCTGGCGGCGGCCACCCTCAGCGGCCTCGTGCTCTGGCTGATCCTGCTGCCGTGGTCGGCTGTGTTGACCACGGGGTACGGGCGTCTTGCGCTGGTGGTGGTCGCCGTCGCCGCCGACCTCGGGCTGACGATGCGCGCGGTACTGAGACATCGGGAGCCCGGCGCTCGTACCGCCTTCCTGATCGCCTGCGGCGCAGCGCTTTCCGCGATAGCGCTGGCCGCGACCGTGGCCATGGCGGTACAGCCCGCCCCGGCCTTCGCCGACCGCTCGTTCACCGCGCAGGAGGTCTTCCTCGGTTTCGACCTGTTCGATCGGCCCAACCTGCTGCGCCTGATCACGTTGTGGCGCTTCGACATTGTGCTCGGCACCGCCGCGCTGGCCGCGATCGTGCTGTACACGCTCGGCGTGCTGCGCCTGTGGCGGCGCGGCGACGAATGGTCGCGCTGGCGCACCACCTCGTGGATCGGCGGCTGCGTTGCGCTGCTGATCGCGACCTCCTCGGGCATCGGCACCTACGGTTTCGCGATGTTCAGCATGCACATGATCACGCACATGGCCTTGAACATGTTCGTGCCGGTGCTGCTGGTGCTCGGCGCTCCGGTGACCCTGCTGCTGCGCGCCGTGCCCGCGGCCAAGCGCGGCCAGGTGCACGGTGTACGCGAATGGGTGCTGGCCCTGCTGCATTCGCGGCCGACCGCGGTGATCGCGCATCCGGCGACGGCGCTGTCGTTGTTCGTGATCTCGCTCTACGGACTGTATTTCACGCCGCTGTTCGAAAGCCTGATCCGATATCACTGGGGGCACGTGCTGATGAACGTGCACTTCCTGATCGTCGGCTACCTGTACTACTGGGGCATCATCGGCATCGACCCTGGCCCGCGGCGACTGCCGCACCTGGGCAGGCTCGGCGTCCTGTTCGCGGTCATGCCTTTTCACGCCTTCTTCGGTGTCGCGGTGATGTCGATGAACACCGTCATCGGTGCCCGCTTCTACACCAACCTGCAGCTCCCGTGGAACCTAGATCTGCTCGCCGATCAGCGCGTCGGCGGCGGAATCGCCTGGGTCTCCGGCGAAATCCCGATTTTGCTGGTGGTCGGCGCCCTACTCACCCAGTGGGTAGCCCAAGACCGCCGCACCGCGGTACGCACCGACCGCAAAGACGACGACTACGGCGACTCCGACCTAGCCGCCTACAACGCCATGCTGGAACAGCTGGCCCAATCCCGCCGCTGACCCCTTCGGTGGGTCAGCGGTTGAAGTGGACTCGGCGGAGTCGCAGGCTGTTCGAGACTACGAAGAATGACGAGAAGGCCATGGCCGCGCCGGCGATCAGTGGGTTCAGGAAGCCGAGTGCGGCGATCGGAATGGCGATGACGTTGTAGCCGAACGCCCACACCAGGTTTCCCTTGATGGTGCGCAGGGTGGCGTGCGCGAGCTCGATGGCGTCGGCGACCGCGCCGAGATCCTCGCGGACCAGGATGACGTCGGCGGCCGCGATCGCGACGTCGGTGCCCGCGCCGATCGCCATGCCGAGGTCGGCGGTGGCCAGCGCGGCGCCGTCGTTGATGCCGTCGCCGACCATCACCACGCGATGCCCCTGCTCCTGCATGCGGGCGATCAGTTCGACCTTGCCCTCCGGGAGCAGTTCAGCGACAACCTCATCGATGCCGATCTCGTCAGCCACCGACTGCGCCGCGTAAGCGTTGTCGCCGGTGAACATCATGACCCGCAGCCCCAGCCGGTGCAGCCGGGCAATCGCGGCCGCCGCCGTCTCCTTGACGGTGTCGGCGACCGCGATCACCGCGACGACCGCGCCATCGACGGCGACCAGCACGACGGTGCGTCCGGACCGTTCCTGCTGCCGGACAGCACGATTCATGTCCTGCGGGATGTCGATGCCTTGATCGTCGAACAGCCGGGACCGGCCGACCAGCACCGTGCGGCCGTCTACCAGTCCGCGCGCGCCCAATCCTGGTAGCGCTTCGAAGGATTCGACAGAGGGCAGTTCGCCGACCGTCTCGCGCGCGTGGCGGGTGATCGCCGCGGCCACCGCGTGTTCGGAAGCCGACTCCACCGCACCGGCCAGGCGCAGCACCTGCGCCGCGGTGAACGGCTCGCGCTCGGTCACCGCGACCACGCTCATCGCGCCGTTGGTGACCGTGCCGGTCTTGTCCAGTACCACGGTGTCGACGTCGCGGGTGGCTTCCAACGCCTGATGGCCCTTGATGAAAATGCCCAGCTGCGCACCGCGTCCCGAGGCCACCATCAGCGCGGTCGGAATCGCCAGACCCAGCGCACAGGGGCACGCCACGACCAGTACCGCCAGCGCGGCCGCCGCGGCTCGATCCGTACCGGAGCCGGTGGCCAACCAGATCACGAAGGTCACCGCCGTCACCAGGAAGACGAACGGAACGAACACCGCCGCAACCCGATCGGCGATCCGCTGCATCCGCGCCTTACCGGTCTGCGCCTGCTCGACCAGGCGGATCATCCCGGACAGCTTCGTATCCGCCCCTACCGCGGCGGCTTCCACGATCAGCCGCCCGGTGAGCGCGGTGGTGCCGCCGATCACCGCCATGCCCGTCGTCACGTCGACCGGGATGGATTCACCGGTCATCGCGCTGGCGTCGACACTCGAAACGCCGGACACCACAAGGCCATCGGTGGCAATGGTCTCGCCGGGTCGCACCACGAAGCGCTGCCCCTCCACGAGTTCGCCGATGGGCACCCGCATTTCGCGATCGTCGCGGGTCAGCACGGTGACCTCACGCGCACCGAGCGCGGCGAGCGCCCGCAACGCGCTGCCCGCCGACCGCTTGGCCTTCGCCTCGAAATAACGCCCCGCCAACACGAACGCGGTGACGCCCGCGGCCACTTCGAGGTAGATCGCGTCACTGGCCCAGATCGCCGCCCACACCCCGTCGGGTGCGGGCCCGGAACGATCGGGGTGCAAGAACATGGTGTCCAGCGACCATAGCGTCGCGGTGAGCACGCCGACCGAGACCAGCGTGTCCATGCTCGCCGCACCGACCTTGGCATTGGCAAAAGCCTTGCGGTGGAACGGCGCCGCCGACCAGACCACCACCGGCAGCGCAAGCACGGTGAGAATCAGCTGCCAGCCGGTGATCCTGGTGCTCGGGATGGTGGCGAACATCACCGACAGGTCGGCCAGCGGGAAGAACGCCATCAGCGCCACCACCAGCCTGCGCAGCAGGTCGTTGACCGCCGCGTCCTCCGGCGCCGAACTGATCGGCTCGCTGCGGTCGGTGATCGGCGACGCGCCGAAGCCGGTGGCGTCGACCTCGGCGCACAGCTGCTCGGCGGTGATATCGCTGACCGCGTCGATCGTCGCGATCCCGGTGGCATAGTTCACCGACGCGGTGATCCCATCGATCTTGTTGAGCTTGCGTTCCACCCGGGTGGAGCAGGCCGCGCAGCTCATTCCGGTGACTGCCAGGGAGATGCGGTTCGGTTCGGTGCGAGTGATCGAGTCGAGCTCGATGGTCATGAGAGTCCGTTCAGGCGGCGGGATCTTGGGTGGAGCGGAGGTGGCGGGTGCGCCTGCCGAGTTGGGCGCCCGGTGGCAGCACCAGGTCGGTGGGGACGCGGTCGCTGGTCGGCGGCGAGGTTTCCGGGCGGCGCGTCCGGTGCACGACAACGACCAGCGCCAGAGCGACGACGAGCAGTCCGTGTGAGAGGACGCGGGAGATCGGCACCACACCGGAGTACAGATCGGACACCACGAACGCGCTCAACGCGGCGACCAGTACACCGAGCACCGGCAGCACCCCGGCGGCGGCGTGCGGCCGCAGCGCGCAGTAGCTGAACCCGACGCCGATCGCCAGGCTCCACGCGGTGCTCTCGTTGAGCAGGTGGCGGGTCATCTCGGCGCCATGATGATGGCTCATGCCGAAGTCGAGGCCGGCCAGCTGGGCCAGCGCCAACGCGCATTGCAGGAGGCCGAGCACACCGAGCAGGACGCGGGCCAACGCGATCCGCGAGGTCGGCACTGCGGCGCGCAGCCTGGCCAGCGGCGTCGGCCGCGGCCGCTCCAACTCGGCGGCGGCGAAGATCGCATCGGTCAGGTCCGGCGCGTACGACGCGGCGCCGCGCAATCGCTTCGAGGTCTCCACCGCGGCGACGTACCAGGAGCAGCACTCGGCGCACTGCTCCAGGTGCTCGTCAACCCGGGCGGCGGGCACGGTTTCGCGCTCGCCGTCGATCCGCGCCGACAGCGCCGTCCGGCACACTTTGCACTCCACGTCCAGATTGTCGTCTATCGGGACACCGAAGTTCCCAGGCGGTTATTTTTGGTGGCCGCGCTCACTGAAACGGCCGTGGTGACGCACGTTACGGCCGCCGGGCCGGTCGGCTGGCGCCGTGACAGCTGGGGTTATTGTCGACACCATGCCGACGCCCGCCGAGGATGACGAGACGACCCGCCTGGCACTGGCGGCGGCGCGTGGCGACCGGCGGGCGCTGGAGGGTTTCATCCGGGCCACCCAGAAGGATGTGTGGCGGCTGCTCGCCCATCTGACCGAGGTCGGCCGGGCCGACGACCTGACCCAGGAGACCTACCTGCGGGCACTCGGCAGCATCAAGCGTTTCGAGGGCCGGGCCAGCGCGCGCACCTGGCTGCTGTCCATCGCGCGTCGAGTAGTGGTCGATCAGGTGCGGATGGCGGTGGCCCGGCCGAAGATCGCCCACGGCGTCGACTGGGTCGCGGCGGCCGATCGGCAGGTGCCGCGCCGCGACGGGCTCACCGAGATCGTCGAACTCAACCTGCTGCTGGACGATCTCGCGCCGGAGCGGCGGGAGGCCCTGGTGCTCACCCAGGTGCTCGGCCTGTCCTACGCCGAGGCCGCCACGGTCTGCGGTTGCCCGGTCGGCACCGTCCGTTCCCGGGTGGCCCGCGGTCGCGAAGATCTAGTCGCCGCAACCCGATTCGGCATGCGCCGCAGCGCCAACGGCTGACCTGAGCGCCGAAGGCGGCACCCTCGGGTGGGATCCGGCCTGGCACCTTGGTATCGCAAGACCGCGTACCAGGTGGCTCTCGGGGGTGAGGTGTATCCGGCCAGAGCTTCCTAGCATGAGTCCTGCCAACGGTTGGAGGACCAAATGCGAAGGCACAACTATGTTTTCGGTGCTTTATGCGCCACGGCCGCACTGACGCTATGCGCGTGCGGGACCGGGGACCATGCGAATACGCCGGACTCGCCCAGCTATACCGACGTACAAAACATTCTGCAGCGATTGACCACCACTGACGGTGCGCCGGGAGCGCTGCTCGAAGTGAGCGACGCGCGCGGCCGGACGGTACTGAAGAGCGGTGTCGCGGATATCCGGACCCGTGCGCCGATCGCCGACGACAGCCGGTTCCGGATCGGCAGCATGACCAAGATGTTCGTGGCCACCGTGGTGCTGCAACTCGTGGGTGAGCAGCGGGTGGCACTCGACGCGCCGGTCGAGCAGTACCTGCCCGGCATCGTCGAGGGCAATGGCAATGACGGACACGACATCACGGTGCGTCAGCTGCTCCAGCACATCAGCGGACTGCCCGACTACTTGGACTATCTGACCCCGGAGCAGGTCCTGAACGATCCACTCGCGCACCATGATCCACTGGAACTGGTGCGCATTGCCCTGGACCACCCGCCGTTGTTTCCACCGGGAACCAGCTATGCGTACGCCAACACGAATTACCTGCTGGCCGGCCTGCTCATCGAGAAGGTCACCGGCCGACCGTACGCGGCGGCGATCGACCAGCGCATCGTCGAGCCGCTCGGCCTGCGTGCCACGTCGGTTCCCGGGGACGCACCGACCATCGCGGGCGATCATCCACAGGGTTACGGCAAGCAGGGAAACGCCGATCCCCTCGACCTCACGGAGTTCAATCCATCGGTCGCCGGCTCCGCGGGCGGGATGATCTCCAGCGCAACGGACCTGAACCAGTTTCTGGGCGCCTTGCTGAACGGTCGCCTGTTGGGCCCGCCTGAACTGCGGGAGATGATGGCGACCCGGCCGACCGGCAATTCCTACCACGATGCGTACGGGCTGGGTTTCCAGAGCACACCGTTGCCATGCGGCGGCCTGTACTGGGGACACGACGGAGGCATCATGGGCTTCCAGGTGTTGGGCGCGACCACAACCGACGGCCGCAGTGCGACGGTGATGGTCAACATCTACCCGGGCGGCGGCGAAGCACAGGAGGCCGATATTCGTGCCGCCCTTGCCACGGCGTTGTGTGCGAGCAGCCCCGCGAATTCCTGAACACCACGATCGCGCACCACTTCGACACCGCCTGCGCGGCCTCAGCTGGAGGCGTCCATGCGTTGGGTGCCGATGACCGACAGCAGCTGCATGGCGTGCTCGGTCGGTGAGCCCGGCGTAGCGGTGTAGATCACGACCCGCTGATCTCGGTCGGTGATGTCGAGGACATCGCAATTGACGGCGATCGGGCCGACCAGCGGATGTTCGAAGGTCTTGCACAACGCGGGCTCGGCAGTCACATCGTGGGCGGCCCACAGGCGCGCGAACTCCGGGCTTCCGGCGAGGAGTTCGGACACCAGCTCGGCCACCTCCGGATCGTCGGGGTAGCGGGCGGCGGTGGCGCGCAGATCCTGGGCCGCGCTTCGGGCGAATGTGTCCGCGTCCGACACTCCGTACAACCGTCGCCCGTGCAGGCGCGGGCCGAGAAAGGTGCGCCGCACCAGATTTCGGTCGCGTCGGGACAGCGCGGAGAAGTCCTCCATCAACGCGGCGGCCAGCTCGTTCCAGGCGATGACCTCCCAGGTAGCCGACGTCACGATCGCGGCGGCCTGCGGCAGCCGATGCAGCAGGTCGAGGATGCTCTGCCGCACCTCGTGGGACGGTCCGGCGGGTGGACCGGGTGGTGCGCCGGCGAGGTGGTGCAAATGGCCGCGTTCTGCGTCCGAAAGGCGCAGTGCGCGAGTCAAACCGCTCAATACTTCGCGCGACGGACGCGGACCGCGAGCCTGCTCCAGCCGCGTGTAGTACTCGGTCGAGATGAAAGCCAGCTGTGCTACCTCCTCGCGGCGCAATCCCGGGGTGCGGCGGCGTGGTCCTGCCGGCAGCCCGACGTCGGCCGGGGTGATCCGCTCGCGCCTGCTGCGCAGGAAGCCCGCCAGTTCTCGTCTGTCCACACCTTCAGTGTGCTCGGCGGTCGCGGAACCGAGCCAGGTACAGCCGGTACCTGGCTCGGCTCGGCGTTCGAGCCGAGGCTCGCAACCATGGAAAACACACTGACTACGCAGGCGGGGTTACTTGCGGACAAGGTCGCCTTCATCACCGGTGCCGGCCGCGGTATCGGCGCCGCCGCGGCCCGGCTGTTCGCCACAGAGGGTGCCCGGGTAATGCTCGCCGCACGAACGGAAGCGCAGCTGAAGGGGGTGACCGAGGAGGTAAGGGCGGCGGGCGGCACGGCGGACTACGTGCTGTGTGACCTGGCCGATCCGGATAGCGTGCGCGCTGCCGTCGACCACACCGTCGACCGGTACGGACGCCTCGATATCGCCTTCAACAACGGTGCGGCATTGGTGCCGCCCGGTCCGATGGATCGGGTGCGGGAGGCCGATTTCGACTACGTCTACGCCGTGAACCTCAAGGGCGCGTGGCTGGCCATGGTCGCCGAGATCGCGGCCATCCGGGCGAGCGCGGGCACCGGCGCCATCGTCAACACCTCCAGTGTCGGCAGCCTGATGGGCAACTCGGAACTGCCCGCCTACGGAGCGATGAAGCGGGCGCTCAACAGCCTCACCGAATCGGCCGCTGTCACCTACGGCCCGGAGGGTATCCGGGTGAACGCGATCGCGCCGGGCAGCACGCTGACCGAGATGATCCAGGACTGGGAAGCGGACTCGCCGGGCGTTATCGAGCGACTGAACGCGCGCACACCGCTTGGCCGGGTGGCCGACCCGGACGAAATCGCCCAGGCCGCCGCCTGGCTGCTCAGCGACCGCTCCTCCTATGTGACCGGCACCGTCCTTCGGGTCGACGGCGGCCTGGGCGCGTGAAGTCAGGAATCCGCCAAAGGCTTTGCGGCGTAATGCAACCGGATGATGCAGTCGTCGTGGCGGGTTGCGGTGGCGTGCACACCGAACACCTTGCGGAGTAGTTCGGGCGTCATCACCTCGAGCACCTCGCCCGCCGCGACGACGCTGCCGTGGTCGAGGACCACCAGCCGGTCGCAGCAGCGCACCGCGAGGTCGAGTTCGTGCAGCACCGCGAGGGTGGTGATGCCGGTCGTGCGGATCAGCTCGAGTAGTTCGAAGCGGGCTCGGACGTCGAGATGGTTGGTCAGTTCGTCGAGCACGAGTAGGCGCGGCTGTTGGGCCAGTGCCCTGGCGAGCAGCACGCGCTGGCGTTCGCCGCCGGACAGCGAGCCGATGGTGCGGTCGGCGTAGGCGGTGCTGCCGGTCCGCGCCATGGCGTCGTCGACGGCCTGATGGTCGGTCGCGGAGTCCCGGCCGAACAGGCCGTGGTGCGGATTGCGGCCGAGCCCGACCACCTCGGCGACGGTGAGTTCTGGTGAGCCGGAACCATTCTGGAGAACGGCCGCGGTCGTGCGTGCCGCCGCGCGGATCGACATCCCGGAGATGTCGGCACCATCGATCGCCACGATTCCGGTGGCCGGTTGGAGCGACCGATAGATGGTGCGCAGCAGGGTGGTCTTCCCGCTGCCGTTCGGACCGACGATGCCGACGACCGTGCCCGGCGGTGCGTGCAGGGTCACCTTGTCGAGGACCGGGGCATCGCCGAATGTGACACTGACTCCGGCAACGGACAATTCGGCCGAGGACATCACGTGAGCCCACCGTTTCGGCGCAGCAGCCAAAGGAAGAACGGGGCGCCGAAGGCGGCGGTGAAGATGCCGAGGGGCAGTTCGTTCGGTGCGTCGATGGTGCGCGAAAGCAGGTCGACCGCAACCAGATACGCGGCACCGATCAGCGCGGACAGCGGCAGCACCCGCCGGTGATCCAGGCCGAACGCGAGGCGGACCAGGTGCGGAATCATCAAGCCGACGAAGCCGATGCCACCCGCCACCGCGATCAGCACGCCGGTCAGCAGCGAGGCGAGCACAAGCAGCACGATCCGCAGCGTGCGCACGTCGACGCCGAGCGCGGTGGCCTGTTCATCGCCGGTGCCGAGCACATTGAGGCGACGACCGAAGGCGAGCACCACGGCGACGGTCACCAGCACCACCACGGTGACGGTGCCGAGCCGATCCCAACTCGCCCCGGCGACGCTGCCCATCGTCCAGAACATCACCGCCCGTAGCTCATTCGGGGTCGCGCGCAACTGCAGATAGTTCGTCGCGGCGAGCAGCAGATAGCCCACCGCGACACCGGCCAGTACCAACCGAGTCGGCACCAGGGTGCCGCGTTGCTGCCCGAGCAGGAACACCACCGCGATGGTCGCGATCGCGCCGCAGAAGGCCGCGGCGGTAACCCCGACGCCACCGAGAACGCCACCCGCGGTGACGATCACGGTCACCGCGCCGAGCGAAGCGCCGGAGGACAGCCCGAGCACATACGGGTCGGCCAGCGGATTGTTCACCAGCGCTTGCAGAATCACGCCGGCCACCGCGAGACCGCAGCCGCACAGCGCGGCCAGGATCACCCGGGGCAGCCGGTAGTTCCAGACGATCTGGTCGACGGTGAAGCCGACATCCGGTGTCTTCCCGGACAAATGGGCAAGAATCACCCGGCCGGTGTCGGCGGCGGACACGGTGACCGAGCCCGCGGCGATCGACAGCAGCAGCACGGCGAGCAGTACCGCCGCCGACGCGGCAAGCACGATCGGCAGCGGCGCCGCCGCGAGTGGTGGCCGGGCGGTACTGCGACTGGTGGTCGCCGCGCTCCTACGGGTCATCGGAACTGCTCGGGGTGCACGAGTTTCGCGATGCGCCGCACCGCGACGTCGTTGCTCGGGCCGAGATAGATCGAGTCCGCAAGCACCGCATAGTTATTGGTCTTCGTCGCGGTCCACTGGGGGAACTGCGCGAGGATTCGCTTGGCGACCGCGTCGATGTCGGGGCTGCGGTAGTTGATTACCACGAGTCCGTCGATCGGCGTCACCGCGAGCTGCTCCTTGCTGATCGTGACGAAGGTGGTGCCGTCGTCACGGTTGAACGGGTTCGCCGCGCCCGCCTTGTCGATCACGTCATTCCAGATGCCGCCCGCCGCGATGGCGGAGAAATCCGAGGCGTCGCCCATGCCCATGCCGGGGAAGACGAGCAGCACATTCTTCTTCGGTTGCCCGGCGACTCGGCCCGCGGTGTCGGCGTTGGCGCGTTGCGAGTCGGCGATGAGGCGTTCGGCTCGGCCTGGCACGTCGAAGATGGTGCCGAGATCGCGCAGCAGGGCGTAGCTGTCCTCGATCGTCGGTGTGCCGGTGACGGCACCGGTCACGCCGCAGTTCGCCCGGGGCACATAGGTATTGGCGCCCGCTGCGGCCAGTTCCTCGCGGGTCGCGAAGCCCTGGTCGGCGGCGAAACCGCCGCCACCGGTGGAGATCACCAGGTCGGGGTGCTGGCCGAGCATCGCCTCGCGGGGTATGTCCTGCAGGCTGTTCGGCGTGAACTGGCCGGTCGGGATGGCCTCGATCGCGGCGGCGCGGTCCGGTACGTCGGAGGCGCCGTAGGACTGCGCGTTGGCCACCACCCGGTCGGCGACACCGAGCGCGATGAGCGAGGACACCTCGCCGACCGAACCGCCGTTCATCACGACGACACGTTTCGGTGCTTCGGTGAACGTGTAGGTTTTGCCGCAATTCTCCAGCGATACCGGATATTTGGTGACGCCTTCGGTAGCCGCCGACGGTTTGGCGTCGTGGGTTTCGGTCACCGAGGTGCTGCACCCGGTGACGGCGAGGGTGCTTGCCGCGAGTGTCAGTAGCAGCGCGCGTTTGATCAGCATGGGTGCCTCTTCGATAGTTGCGCCAGCGCCGGGACGGCCGGTGGCGCGGGAAGGAATCGGGTCTCGATCAGGTAGTCGATCCCGGCGGTCAGCGCGGTGGCGGAATCCGGCTGTGGGAGAGCCGAATCGGTGAGTGCCGCGAGCAAGTTGTCGCGTCCGTAAGTGACCGCGTCATCCGGGGGAGCCAAATGTGCGGTGTGCGCGCGGGCGATAGTCAGCGAGTGGTCGCCCTGTGCGGACGCTCGATCCGCCATGGCGGTCAACCGGGCGCGCCAGATCGAGGACGGGACGGCCGCGACCGGATAACCGCGCTCACGCAGCGCGTCGACGATGGTGGCGAACGGCAGCGGATGGTCGCTGGTCAGGTGCAAGGTCATGGCCGTCGGCCGGTGCGCGACCAGGTGTGCGATGGTGGCGGCGACCCAATTCACCGGCACCATGTCGATGCTGCCCGCGTCGTAGATCTCCGCCGGGACGGCCTCGAGCACGATCATCGCGCGAATCAGGCTCCAGAACGCGTCATCCGGGCCGGACGCTCCGGTCCGGGAGTGACCGCCGATGCGACCGGGCCGGTAGACGGTGACCGGCACGCCGCGGTGTGCGGCGGCGTACACCAGACCTTCCGCGACCCACTTGCTCGCGACGTATCCGTTGTGCGGCAACGAAGTCGCGGCCACGCGCCGGTCTTCGGTGAGGGTCAGCGGATTGCCGTCGACGGCGAACGCGGTGTCGACGGAGGAGACGAAGTGGACCGGTTTGGGCGTGCCGGTGGCCGCGAGGCGCAGAATGCGTTCGGTGCCTTCGACATTCGCCGGGCGCAGCCGAGCGTACGGCTCGAAATGATGCACTCTGGCGCCGTTGTGCACGATCGCATCGACGGCGTCGGCCAGCTCCTGGTAGCGCGTGTGCGACAGGCCGAACCGGGGGAGGGCGAGATCGCCCGCGATCACGGTGATCCGGCGCGTGCGGCCAATTGTCGGTGTGCTGTCGAGACGGTAACGGGCGAACGCGAATTGTATGCGATGTAGCGCGGCAGGATCATCATTCGCGCGCACCAGGCAGTACACGTGCAGGTCGGTACGTTCGAGCAGCGCCGCAAGCAGGAACGCTCCGAGGAATCCGGTGGCTCCGGTGAGTAACACCGCGCGCGTCTTCGCCGGTGGTTCGGCCGTTGCGCGAATGGTGCCGTCGAGCTGCGTATCCGCGTCTAGATCCGTTGCTGTCCAGGATAATTCGTCACTATCCCGGCCGGATTCGAGGCGCTCCGCGAGCCCGGCGACGGTGGGTGCGTCGAACATGGCACGCAGATCCCACCGCACCCCGAAGGCCGCCCTGACCCCGTTCAGCACCCGCGCCGCGCGCAGCGAATGCCCACCGCGCGCGAAGAAGTCGTCGTCGATGCCGACCGACTCGACCTCGAGCGCCTCGGCGAACAGCCGGGCCAGCGCGTGCTCGGTGGCGGTACGCGCGGGCCGTTCGGTGAACTCGGCGTCCGGTGGGCCGGGCAGTGCCGCTCGATCCAGCTTCCCGTTCGCGGTGTGCGGCAGCCGATCCAGCGCGACGTACACCGACGGCACCATGTAGTCGGGCAGCCGTTCGGCCATGTGCACGCGCAGGGACTGCGCCGCCGGTGCACCCGCGCCGGGTGTTGGCACGACATACGCGACCAAGACCTCCGCATCGACACGCACCGCGCCCGCGTCGACCTGAGGATGGGCGACCAGCGCGCCCTCCACCTCACCGACCTCGATCCGGTAGCCGCGCAACGACATCTGGCTGTCGCCGCGGCCCAGATACTCGAGGTGGCCGTTCTTGTGCCACCGCACCAGATCGCCGGTGCGGTAGAGGCGGCTGCCGTTCGCGTCGAACGGGTCGGCAACGAATCTTCCCACGGTCGCCGCCGACTGGCCGAGATATCGCTGACCGACCGGTGTTCCGCCGACATACAGTTCGCCGACGACTCCCGGTGGTACCGGGCGCAGCGCGCGATCCAGCACATGGCAGCGGCCATTGGCGACCGGAACCCCGATGGATGGCGCGGTATGCGCGGCGATGCCGGTCCAGGTGGCGTCGACAGTGCATTCCGTTGGGCCGTACAGGTTGTAGACCGAGACCCCCGGCTCAGCGCGCAGCGTGGTCCACAACGCCGGATCGGCGGCCTCACCGCCGAGCGCGATCACCGTCGGGCGGTGCGCTCCGGCGAACAACCCGGCGGCCAGCAGCTCTCGCGCGAAAGTCGGTGTCACGTCGAGAAAGTCGACGCGCTGGTCCTGGATGTAGCGCACCAGACGATGCGGATCGCGTCGCAGCTCATCATCGATGAAATGCAGCTCATGCCCGGCGAGCAACCAGAGCAGACCTTCCCACGCGGTATCGAAGGTCATCGACGCGGTGAGCGCCGCCCGCATCCGCCGCCCGCCCTGCGCCGCGACCGCGGGCTCGATCAGATGTTCACGATGGTGGTGGTACAGGTTCACCACCGACCGATGCGAAATCACTACGGCCTTAGGTGTTCCTGTGGTTCCTGAAGTGTGGATCACCCACGCTGGGTGCTCGGGGTGCAGCCGGACCGGCGGACGCGGGTGCTCGGTTGATTGTGCTGTGGTACTTGGGGTTTTATCGAGTTCGATGGCGCGGTCACGCAATTCGGCGGGAATCAGCCCTGCCAGGGCGGTCGTGGTGATGACCGCGGCTAGTGGTGCTCTGTCGGCGAGGTCCGCTAGGAGTAGCGCCAATCGGGACGCAGGCTGCCCGGGATCGAGCGGGACATAGGTTGCACCGCAGGTGAGTACGGCGAAGAGTGCGGCGATGGCGTCGCTGGTGCGAGGAAGTAATACCGCCACGGCGTCACCGCGGTGCGTACCCGCCGATGTCAGCGCGGCACTCACTCGCCGTGTCCGCAGCGCGAGTTCGCCATAGGTGAGAGCGTGTTTCGTCCCGCCCGCATTCGTGGCGACGAGTGCGGTAGCCGTCGTGGTGCGGGCGACTTGGGCGGCCAGCAGATCGTGCACCGTGCTGTCCGGCCGAGGGCGTTCCGGGCCGCGACTGTTGGTGCGCAACCACTCTCGTTCGCCAGGTAAGAAGAGATCGGCGGCATCGAGCGGTTGATCCGGTGCGTCCAGAACGCGGCGGAGGAACGTGGTGAATCGCCTCAGGTGGGTGGCCAACTCGGTCGACGTGTACGAGCTCGGGTGACCGTCGAGATACAGCGCGGGACCGGTGCCGTCGATCCGGTCGTACAGATTGAAGACCAGGTCGTCGATCATCCCCGCGGTGACATTGCGCACCACACTGGTGCAGTCGCCGAAGCGTAGGTCGTAGTCGAACAGCATGATGTTGACCGACGGGCCGTACATGCCGCGATCGCTGCCGACCAGACCGAGGTCACGACGGACCTGTTCGCTGCGGTAGCGCTGATGGCGCCGGCCGCGGACCAGGTGCCGCGCCACCCGGCCGGTCAGCTCCGTCAGCGTCGGATCGTCCGCGAAGTCGGTCCACAGGGCGACTCCGTTGAGCGTCATGCACGGAACCCGCAGCGCCGGTGTGCCGGTCCGCAGCATGACCGGAAGCGCGAGACACACCTCGCGTGCTCCGGTCATCCGGTGCACGTACCCGGCGATCGCGGCGGTGAGCACGTCGGTCCAGTTGGCGCGGGAAGTCTCCGCGACGTTCCGTAGCAGCGCGACGGTATCGGGATCCAGTGCGGTGTACTCCCGAAGTGTCTGCCCGGCAACTGATGTCGAGCGCGGCGCCGCATCGGACAGGGTCACCGGAGCGGGCCGATCGCGGAGGTAGTCGAGCCAGAACGCGCGGTCGTGTTCGAGATCCGCGGAATCGGCGTACGCGACATCCGCGTCGA
The DNA here is from genome assembly GCF_044455225.1 of Nocardia sp. NPDC051321. Lineage (NCBI taxonomy): Bacteria > Bacillati > Actinomycetota > Actinomycetes > Mycobacteriales > Nocardiaceae > Nocardia > Nocardia sp. NPDC051321. Next base: position 40,908 of record NZ_JBITEM010000018.1, read on the forward strand.
CCACGGCGTCCCACGACCCGAATGCGTAAGGCGGCTGTGCTGTTCCGGCCACCCTCGCCGTGTACAGCTCGGCAACACGTCGCGCGATCAGTGCCATCCCATAGCCATCGAGCAGGATGTGATGCACCCGGTGGTACCAGAGTGTCCGCCGCGTATCGAGCCGGAACACGATGTGCGCGAACAGGATGTCGCTGGTCAGGTCGACCGGCCGCGAAACGTCTCGACCCATCAGATCCAGCGCGGCACGCAGCGGATCCGGTTCTCCCGAAACATCCACCACGCGGACCGCCCAGACGGGCGACTCCGCAACCTGCCGTGGACCATCATCGATGAACCGAACGTGCAGCGCCGCAGCCTCATCGATGGCCGCGTGGATGGCGGTCACCAGAGCGTCCACCACGACCGGTCCGGAAATATCCACGTATTCCGCGATATTGAAGACCGGCGACGCCGGGTCGAGCTGCTGACCGAGCCAGACGCCCAACTGCGCGGAGGTCAGCGGCCGCCCCGAACTCACGACCGCGCCGCGCTGAGGCTCGCTCACGGCGCGGGCCGGGGCGCGAGCAACCGCCACCATGCGGCCAGCGTCGGATTCTCGGCCAGGTCGACGAAAGCCGGTGCGGCGCCGCGCGACTTCCAGCGTTCGATCAAGCCGATCAACCGCACCGAATCCAGTCCGGCGGCGAACAGGTCGTCGGTGTCGGTCAATTCGTGCGGCTCCAGATAGAGCACATCGGCGATGTCCGCCCGCACGGTGTCGTAGGTGAGTGGTTCCATCGCGCTCAGTTGACCTGTCTGTCCCGGTCGGCCCAGAACCGGTCGCGCAGCTGCCAGCGCAGGATCTTGCCGCTGGGATTGCGCGGGATGCGGTCGACGAATTCGAATCGCACCGGAATCTTGAACCAGGCCAGGTGCTCCCGGCAGAACGTCATCAGCTCGCGCACCCGGACCTGCTCGCCCGGCCGGCACGCGACGAACGCGTGCACCGATTCGCCGAGCGCGTCGTCCGGCACGCCGATCACCGCCGAATCCGCCACGGCGGGATGCCGGGCGAGGGCGTTCTCGATCTCGGCGGGATAGATGTTCTCGCCGCCGACAATGATCATGTCTTTCAACCGGTCTCGGATATACAGGTAGCCGTCGGCATCGACGTATCCGGCGTCCCCGGTGTGGATCCAGCCATTGATGAGCGTTTCCGCTGTCGCGTCCGGCAGATTCCAGTAGCCGAGCATGGCGGCGGGCGAGTGCAGGCAGATCTCGCCGACCTCGCCGGGCCGCCGCGGCGTGCCTGCCGCGTCGATGATCCGCACGGACACACCGGGATACGGGCGGCCCGCCGCGGCCAGCCGATGATTGCCCGGCACGTGTTCGGTGGGCGGCAGGCAGATCGCGGTGTTGCCGGTTTCGGTCAGGCCGTAGATCTGGGCGAACTCGGCACCGAAGAGCTCCAACGCTTCTCGGAGCAGCGTCTCCGAAATCGGCGATCCGCCATAGACGACCTTGCGCACCGAACCGACCGCTTCTGGCGTCACCCGCGGTTCACCGAGGATCAGTCGCAGCATCGACGGAACGACACACATGGTGGTGATCCGAGCCTCTTCGATGATGGCCACCGCGGTAGTGCTGTCGAATTGCGGCATCGCCACATTGGTGATCCCCGCCGCGAAACCCTGCATGGCCCACCAGATTCCACCGACGTGAAAGCCTGGGATGCCGATCAGATTTCGGTCGCCGTCGCGGAACTCGAGCCAGTCCAGCCCGGCCTCGTCGAGCGCGTCCGCGATGGCGAAGAAGCTGCGCTGCGCCAGCACAACACCTTTGGGCAGCCCGGTGGTTCCGCTGGTGTACAGCTGGATCAGGGCGTCATCGCGCCCCGAGGGCCGCTCGCCGGGATCGGGGTCGGCGACACCGGCCAGCCATTCGGTGAACTCGTCGCCGTCCATCCGGACCGACCGCACTTGCGGTGCGGCCGACCGGGCGATGTCGGCGGTATCGGCATCGACCAGCACGAGCTCGCTACCCGAATCGCCAATGATGTGCTCGACCTCCGGCGCGGTGAGCCGGAAATTGATGGGCACCAGCACCGCGCCGAGCCGCGCGCAGGCGAAGAACAGGCCGTAGTAATAGACGGACTCCTTGCCCAGGTATGCCACCCGCGCGCCGTTGTCGATCCCGGCGGCACGCAGCGCACGGGACAGCCGGATGCTGTCGGCGCGCAGCCCCGCGTAGTCGAGTCCCACCCCGGCGCACGCGATGGCGAGGGTGTCCGGACGATTCCGCGCGTGCTCGGCCAGCATCGACGTCACGGTGCGCGTTCTCAAAGTACCGCTCCCAGCGGTCGGGCCGCGGCAACAATGGCCAGGCGAACGGTGCCTGAGCAGTGCCCGCCGTTGTCGTCCCAGCACCGAAACGACGTGTCCAGCGAGGTGAACGGCGCACCGTCGACCGAGCTCGTGCGCTCCTGGCTACCGCCGAGGGCGAACTCGCCGTAGAACCGCCGTGGATCGATCGGCCGTCGATATTCGCTGTCGAGCCGGGTGATCAGGATGTCGGGTAGCTGGCGCCGCCAATAGTCCGCCATCGTCCAGTGGCCGAACAGCGCACCGACGCGGTGCCGTACCAGCACCGCGATGGTCTGATACAGCATCTGGTTGTAGCAGATGTTCACCTCGACCGAATTGAGGTGACCGGTCGCGTCGATATAGCAGGACTCGGGAATCTCGAATGTTCCCGTGGCACTGGCTTGTTCGCCCAGCGCCTCGACCGTGAGTTCGCGCAGATACCTGCAGTGTGGCTTGTAGCAGCGCAGTACCTCCGACAGCAGCAACGGATCGTTCGGGAACACCTCGCCGGTCATGCCGGGATGCCCTCGTCGTCGTACACGGTGACCCGGTGCGAGACCGCGGGTTCGCAGGTGGTGTTGTGCAGCGCCCGGTGCACCAGGCTGCGGTTGTCCCAAATGAGCAGATCACCCCGCTCGAAGGTCTGCAACCGGATCGCCGGATGCTCGAAGGTGTCATCGAGCTGCCCGGTGGTGGAAAGCAATTCGTGCAGGAGATCCGGTCGGTCGGTGCCATCGGCCGCGGTGATGGATTCGGTGAGACCCTCGCTGACGTACACGACAGGCTCACCGGTGTGCGGGTGCGGGTGCACCGTCGGCAGCCGCACCGGCGGCGTCTTGCGGTCGATCTCGGCAAGCACCTCCGAGATCGGCCGGTAGACGTCGCTCGGGCGGATCTTGAAGTAGCGGCGGACGCTGTGCGTCGCCACCGTGTCGGCCACCGATCGCCGCAATTCGAGGCTGAGCTGCTGGTAGGCGCGGGCGAGGTCGATGAAATAGGTGCCGCGGCTGTGCGCGGGCACCACCTGGGTGTGGGTGAAGGTCAGGTCGAACGGGCGCGCCATGAACTGGTAGTCCGAATGCCAGAACTTGCCGGTCTTGGGCACCCCGACTCGCTGCTTACCGGTGTCGACATTGGACGACACGAACACTTCCGGCACGTCCGGGTGGTGGTAGATCGGCTCGTAGTACCGGATCGGCTCGCCGAAACCACTTGCCAGCGCGACGAATTGGCGCGGATCGAGCTCGATGCCCTTGATCACCGCGATCCGCTCGCGGTACACGGCGCGCTTGACCGTACGGATGTCCTCGCGCGATGTGGGATCGAAGTCCTCGACCACCACACCGAAATCTCCCTGCGGGCTGATCCGCATGGCTGTTCGCTGCATAACCACTTAGTCGGCCCACTACGCGCTGTAGTTCCCGGCAATTTTGGGTGGTTTGTCCGTGCCGGGGCGGTCGCTGTGAGCTAGCCGACACTCGGCGAGTAGTGGTTGCACGGTGCGCCCGACTGGGGCTAGCGTCCTTCCGCGGTACCGAGTACCGCTCCGCACGGCGACCCGAAAAGTCTCGGACGATTCGCCAATAACGCCTCTGTGCAACAACTTTCGTACTCATTCGGGCGCTATGGGCGCACGAGAGACCGCGCGCCCGGATTGTGCCGAGGCGAGAAGATGAGGAATCCCCATGGGTAGAACAACATTGGTGACGCTGGCCGCCTGCACGGTTGCCGCACTCGTCGGTGCCGCGGGCACGTCACATGCCGATCCCGCGACGCCCGAAATGCACTACACCGCAAGCATGGTCGACAGGTCGGTGGTGCTGACCATCGACGCGGGCACGCTGACCACCGGCGACGGGAAGTTTCTGGTCAACGATCCTAGCGGGCGCCTGCTGGTCTCGATGCCACTCAGCTATCAACAAGGCAACGCAGTGTGGCCGATCACAGCGAAGATCGTTGGCAACACGGCCACCCTGATCCCGAGCATCGATCCGGCAGCCGCCCATCCCGCCCCCGCTGAGCTGCGTGACGTCGCCATCGATCCGCAATCCGCCGATTTCAACACCGCCGTAATGAACTTCGCCACCGTCGCGGGTCTCGGCGTCGCGCTCGGCACCTTGATCGGCACGGCCGTCGGCGCGGGCATCGGCTGCATTGCGGGCGGTGCGCTGGCCGGTGCGGCGACGGCGGTCCCGACCATCGGCGTCCTGGCCGTCCCCGGTTTCCTCGGCGGCTGCCTGGTAACCGGCGCCGCCGCGGCTCCGATCGGCGCGATCATCGGCACCATCGCGCTCGGCGTGCCCGCTGCCGTCATCGGCGGCCTGCTGTTCGCGGGAGCGATGGGCAAACAGGCGACGAGCTGAGCGACTCGGGCCGCTGTACAGACCTGACCTGCCATGCTTCACTTGGTAGAGAGGTCTGTCCCGTGTGGTGGCAGGCCGAGGAGTCGGCATATGTCCCGCAACGACGACGACCGGTTCGCTGCCCCACCTTTGGACCGGTCGGTACTGGAAGTCACTGACGTCCTTCGTTTTTCGGTGTGCCGTCCGCGTCGCAATACCGCCATGATGCTGGTCGATGGCGAGATCGATCTGCGGACCGCGCCGACCTTCCGCGACCAGCTCTGCCGGCTGTTCGGCGGCGGTGCGGTCACGGTCGTCATCGACCTGTCACCGGTCACCTTCCTGGGTGCCGCTGGGCTCCGAGTATTGGTCGACGCTCAGGCACAAGCCGAAAAGAGCAGGCGCCGCCTGATATTGATCACCACGGCGCGCTGTGTCGATCGCGCGCTCGAGGTGACCGGCTTGGCGCCCAGCTTCCATCGGGTGAGGTCGCTGGACGCCGCACTGGCCGACACCGCCGTCGGATACGAAGAAACGGCCTGACTTTCGGCTCAGTTCAGCCTTTTTTCGACACGGTGCCGCGCGGTATCGGCGAACCGGCCACCCCGCTTGCGGGCGGTGTCGGCGAGCTCGGGACCACGCTCCCGTGCGGTGTCCGCCAACTCGGCACTGCGTTCCTTGGCGACCTCCGCGAACTCGGCGCCGCGCTCCTTGGCGAGTTCGGCCCACTCGGCCCCACGGTGTTTGGCCACATCGGCGAGTTCCGCGCCGCGTTCCCTGGCGAGCTCAGCCAGCTCGGCGCCGCGTTCGCGGGCGAACTCGGCCCACTTCGGTCCGCGTTCCCGCGCGAGCTCGGCCCATTCGGCGCCGCGGTGCTTGGCCACATCGGCCAGTTCCGCGCCGCGCTCCTTGGCGGTCTCCGCCAGCGGCGCGGCGTGTTCCTTTGCGGCAGCGGCCCATTCGGGGCTGTGCTGCTGCACGGTCTCGGCGAGCTCGGAACCCTTGGCGGCGGCTGCGCTACCGAAACTTCCTGCCGCGGAGGCGACTTCGTGGGCGCGACGCTTCAGCACCTCGCCGGTGGCACCGTCCGAGGAGCCGGTGAACGGCAGCGCGGCGGTGACCGTCGCGGCCGCATCGCGGGCGGCCCGCTTGCCGCGCCAGCCGAGCGACGGCTTGCCCTCGGTATCCGCCGCGGCGATCATCAACCCGCCGAGCAGACCGAGATCCTTGAGGAACGCGTTGCGCTTGGTCGCCTTCTGCGCCGGGTCCGGTTCGTTCCAGAAGTCCTGCTCGGTGACCGTGGCCGGGATGACGGTCGCGGCCAACACCAGTGCGGCCAGGCGTGGCGCCTTGCCGAGCGCCAACAGCACACCACCAGCTACCTGGGCGCCCGCATTGATCCGAACGACAGTTCCTGGATCGTTCGGCAACTTCGCGGCGTATTCCTCGGGCAGCTGACGCTGGCCTCGCTGCACCAGCTCGGTCGCCGCCTTGACGCGCGTTTCCGGGTGCCGCAACGTATCGACACCCTCCACGACAAAGACAGTGGCCAAAAGCGGGCGGGCAAGTCGGCGTAACAACATGACGGATCCCTTTCCTCGACGGCTCTATTCGACCGGGTTCCCGGAAGGTCTCGCATCAAACCCGGTGGGCGGGGAGTAGCGGGCGTATCGGACACAGAATCTACACCCAGTAACGGCAAATATTGAGCGAACGATCAGCAGTGTGTGGATCCGAGGGAGATCCGCCCGACATGGCCCGCGATGCGCCGCCGGAAGGTACCGCCGATGAACTCCACCACGGCCCCAACGACATTCGAGGCGATCGTTGCCCCGCTCCCGGCCGCCCCTGGTTGCACTTTCCGCTTCGATACCGTCCCCTGCCGACATCGCGCCGAATGGTTCATCCGCAAGCGGCCGTGCTGCCATGCCGAGGGCGTCGACTTCATGTGCGACACGTGTCACATCCGGGTCCACTGGCTGCTCACCCTCGGCATCGAATTCGAGTGCGCCGGTTGCGGTTCCCGTTCCGACAGCTTCGCCGCGCTGTACCCGACGGCGGCGCCGCTCTGAGGCGAGGCGGTCAGGAACCGCCGACGGCCTTCGGGACGGTGGCCGGGTTCGTCGTCGCCAGGAAGTCAGTGATGATCGAGGTGACCGTGTCCGGGTCCTCCACCATCGGAAGGTGGCCGCAGTCCGGCAGCTCGACCGCGGTATGGGCGTGCAACATGCGATTGAGGCGGGTACCGGCGCGGGCCGAGAGGATGCGGTTCTGCCTGCCCCAGATCGTGCAGATCGGCGGGAAGTCGGCCGGCGGGTCGAACCGGTCGAGGGCGGCGTAGGCGGGAAAGCCCTGGACGAGCTCGTGCAGCGCGTGCAGGCGGCCGCGATCGGACCAGTGCGCGCGCAGGCGCGGGGAATGCTGCAGCCGCTGGCGCTTGCCGCGGGCTCCGAGCTGGTTGGCGACGATCAGTGAGACGGCCCGGCCGGGCAGCGCGAGCCTGCGGGCCAGCGGTCCCAGTGGCAGCCTGGCGTCCGCCCATGCCATCGGCGCGGACTGGCCCGAGCTGACGGTGTCCCAGGTCAGCGGGTTGATCAGGACGAGGGCCCGCACTCGGTCCGGATGGTCGATGGCGTAGCTCAGCGAGGTGGCACTGCCGAGGCAGTTGCCGACCAGCACGACGTCGGTGAGCCGGTGGGTGTCCAGGAAGGCGCCGAGCATGCGCGCGTAGTCGGCGAGGCGATAGCCGTCCGCGGGCTGGTCGGATTGACCGTAACCGGGCAGGTCGAGGGCGAAGACCTGATGGTCGCGCCGCAGCACCGCCAGCTGGTCGTCCCAGATGTGGCGTTGGGTGCCCGCGTTGTGCAGGAACACCACCGGTGGGCCGCTACCGGCGCGGTCGAAGGCCACCGCCCTGCCCTGATGCTCGAAAATGTCCACATTGACTCCCTGCGAGCGGCCGGGCGAAACACGTCACCCGATCCGTCCCGATCTTACGATGTTGTCAAGCGGTGAGCTGGGGCTTTGGCGATACCGCGCGGGCAGGCCCTCGGTCACACCTCGATGCCGGTGCGCACCACCTTGCCGGTGGCGTTGCGCGGTAGCGCCGTGCTGGTGAGCCGCCAGCGAGCAGGCACCTTGTAGTAGGCGATTCGCTCGGCGGCGAAAGCGCGTAGCTCCTCTTCCGTTGTCGCCGAGGCATTGTCGACGACCACCAAGGCGGCGACCTGCTGACCGAGGTCGGGGTGCGGCACGCCGATGACCGCGCATTCGCGCACCGCGGGGTGCTCCTCCAGGCACTGTTCGATCTCGGTGGGATAGACGTTCTCACCGCCGCGCAGGATGAGATCCGAACGCCGACCGGACAATCGGAGCCTGCCGTCGGTCAGCACGCCGATATCACCGGTACGCAGCCATCGGTCCGCGGTGATCGCGGCCGCGGTGGCCGCCTCGTCGTCCCAGTAGCCGAGCATCACGTACTGGCTGCGCACGCAGATCTCGCCTGCGGTGCCGTCCGCAACGGCGTTGCCCGCGCTGTCGCGGATCTGCACGGTGACCCCGATGACGGGACGGCCAACGGTATCCGGGAACGCGGCGAGCTCGGCGGGACTCGCCAGGGTGGCCGCGGTGCTGCACTCGGTGAGCCCGTAGCTGGTCACCAGCGCCGTCTTGGCCACTGGAAGTTGTTCGCGCAGTTGGTGTTGCAGCGCCGCCGAGGACGGCGCCGAGTTCAGCGAGAACGACGCCAGCGAGGACAGGTCGTACCGGGACAGCTCCCGCTCCAGCAGCCGGGTGGCCATGGTCGGCATGGCGCCCCAGTTGGTGATGCGTTCGCGCTCGATCAGGCGCAGCACCCGATCCGCGTCGTAGGAGCCCTGGTAGAGCACTGAGGTATCGCCGGTCACCAGCCTGGGCACCACCAGGTTGTGCAGGCTGGCGATGTGGAACAGCGGCGAGGTGAGCAGGAACCGCCTGCCGCTCGGCGGTTCGCTCGCACCGGCGAACTCGGCGGCCAACGCGTCGTTGAATTGGTGATACCCGATGACCGCCAGCAGGTTTCGGTGGGAATGCACCGCGCCCTTCGGCCGTCCGCTGGTCCCGCTCGTATACAGGACCACCGCCGGGTCGTCCTCTTCGATCTCCGTGAGCGGCATTGCGCCGCTGGCGAATTCAGAGCTGAGCGCGGGCAGATCGTGCTCCATGGTGAGCACGGGCACGCGAATATCCAGCTCCGCCACCAGCGCCGCGCGTTTCGCGTCGACGACCAGCACGGCAGGCTTGGTGTGCTCGACGCCGTAGGCGATTTCGCGCGGCGTCCACCAGGCGTTGTAGCCCACCGCGATCGCACCGAGGCATTGCGCGGCCCAGAACGTCATCACCCATTCCGCGGTGTTCGCGGCCAAAATGCCGACCCGGTCGCCCTTTTCGATGCCGTACCGGTCGCGCAGCGCCCTGGCCAGCGCGCCGACCGCGGCCGCGTGCTCGGTGAACGACATCCGGCGGTCCTCGGTGACGAGATAATCGCGGTCACCCCAGGTGATCGAGGCGGCCAGCACCGCACCGAGCGACTTCCCGCGCTGCCGAAACACCGGCACCTGCGCGCCGAGCACGTCCTCGACCACCATCTCGAACCGCCCACCGGGGCCGGTCAGCCGGGCCACCGCCGCGGCAGCGAACGCCTGCGCGTCGAAAGGCTTTGTCATCTACCGCCACACTCTCTCTGTCTATGGAACCAATACCGCGCGGCCGGTGACCAGACCACGCTCCAGCCGGTCGAGCGCGTCGCGGCCTGCCGCCAGGTCGTAGCGCTCGACCTCGACCCTGAGCTTGCCCGAGCGGGCCAGGGCGACGGACTCGATCAGGTCGGATTTGGTGCCGCCGTACGACTTTCGAACGGAGGCGCCCCACGGCCAGCCCGGTCCGCCCGCCGGGCCCGCCGTGATCTCCGGTGCGCCGCCGCCGAGGCCGATCATCCGGTAGGCGCCGTTGGGTGCCACCGATTCCACGGCCAGTGTCGCGGTCTGGTCGACGCCGACGAAGTCGAAGACCGCGTCGGCCCCGCGACCGTCGGTGCGGTCGAGAATCTCCCGCGCGGTGTCGGCGCCGGCGAGCAGGCCCTCGGCGGCGCCGCAGCGGGCCGCCAATTCGAGCTTGTCGGTGCCGATGTCGACGGCGATCACCCGGGTCGCGCTGGTCGCGGCGAGAATCTGCACCGCGACATGGCCGAGCCCGCCGATGCCGATCACCACCGCGACCGAGTCGGGCCGAAGATGTTCGCGGGCACCGCGAATCGCGTGATAGCTGGACAGCGCCGCGTCCGCGAGCGGGGCGGCCTGCATGAAGTCGAGGTCACCGATCGGCACGAAAGAGCTTGCCGGAATGCGGATGTACTCGGCCATGCCGCCGTCCGGGCCGAGCCCGGGGCACGGCGGCATCGCGGTCCGGCCCGCGGCCAGGCAGACATTCTCGTTGCCGCGCACGCATTCCCGGCACACGCCGCACGACCAGCACAGGTAGACGATGCCGCGCTCACCGGCGGCGCGCCCGTCGACCTCGGCGCCGACCGCCTCGATGGTGCCCGCGACCTCGTGGCCGAGGGTCAGCGGCTCGTCGCGCATGCGAAACGGAATGTGCAGCACATGTAGATCGGAATGGCAGATCCCGGCCGCGCCGACCCGCAGCAGCAGATCGGTGCGGCCGATCTCGGGGATCGGCACCTTGCGCAGCTCCAGCACGCCTGGCTCGGTCAGTTGCAGCGCCCGCATCATGCGCGGACTCCGGCGGCGGTGAAGACCGAGCGCAGGTAGGCGTCGGCGCGCGCGGACCCGATCAGCCCGGGTGCCATCTTGTTCATGGTGTAGGCGAAGGTGATTCGACGATCGAGGTCGTTGACGACGATCGCGCCGCCGAGCCCGGCCCACCAGCAGACTCGGCCGTCGGGGACCTGCGGCGCGGTCTGTGGCTGGGGGAGCCCGTAGCCGATGCCGAAGCGCAGCGGCACCAGCAGCGCCAAGTCGGCGCCGTCCGACTGCTGCTCGAAGATCAGGTCGATCGTCTTCTCCGACAACATCCTTCGCCCATCCAGCACGCCGCCGCCGGAGACGAGCGCCTGGACCCGCGCCACCGAGCGGGCATTGCCGTGGCCGTTCACGGCGCCGATCTCGGCCTGTCGCCACGCGGCGCTATTGGCCTCCTGGAGGTCGAGCAGGGGACTGGTGAGGGTCTTGACCAGAATGCTCGTCTGATCGAGCGAGGCCATGTCGAATTCCAGCATCGGCGGCGGGACCAGCGGCGCGATCCGGTGATGATGCTCGGCGCCGGTGCCGATGTGGAAGTCCGCGCCCAGCGGACCGGCGAGCTCCTCGGCGAAGAACTGCCCTAGGCCACGGCCGGTGATGCGGCGGATCACCGCGCCGACCAGATGCCCGTAGTTCAGCGCGTGATAGCCCGACGCGGTGCCCGGCGCCCACCATGGCGGTTGCGCCGCGAGGCGGGCGCTGGCCGCTTCGGTATCGTAGATATCGGCGAGCTCGATCGGTCGCTCCCAGCCGGAGACGCCGGAGGTGTGGCCGAGAATGTGCCGAATCTCGATGTCGCCCTTGCCGTTTGCCGCGAACTCCGGCCAGTAGTGGCCGACCCGCTGCCGCAGGTCCAGCTCGCCGCGATCGACAAGCAGCAGTGCGCAGAGCGCCGTCATCGTCTTGCTGATCGAGAAGACGTTGACCAGGGTGTCCTCGGTCCACGGCACGGTGCGCTCGATATCGCGGTAGCCGCCCCAGAGGTCGACGACGGGTTCGCCGTCGACGGTCACGCAGATGGCCGCGCCGAGTTCCTCACCCGAGGCCAGTTGGTTCGCCAATTCTTCTCGCACACCGGCGAATTGGTCGGTGCAGAAGCCCGAAGTCGTCATCGTCTCACGCGTTCTCGAGCGCCCTGGCAGGCACCGGCAGCGCGTAGCCGTTCGCGGCGGCGCGTTTCGCACCGCGCGCCATCTCCTTGTTCAAGTCCCGCACGTACGGCTCGAACTCGATCTGGATGGTGTGCCGCGGTGAGTTGTAGTAGCGCCCACTCCGACGCTCCTCGGCTACCCGGATCGCCTCGTGCATCTCCGGCTCCGACGGCGGCAGATACTTGCCGGTCAGATAGGCGGCGACCAGCTTGCTCTGTTGCTCAGCGAAATTCACCAGCGTCGGCAGCGGCTGCGCCAGGCCCATGAAGAACAGGTTGTCCACGCCGGGCTTCATCATCTGCTTGAACAGCGGGATGCGGTTCTGCTCGTCCGGCACCAGGTTCGGATCCGAGAAGAACGGGAAGCTGATGTGATACCCGGTGGCACAGACGATCACGTCCACCTCCTCGGTGCTGCCGTCGGCGAAGCGCACGCGCGGGCCCTCCAGCGCCGTGATGGCGGGCTTGAACGAGATATCGCCGCAGCCCGCGCGGTGCAGGAATTCCTCGCTTGCCGACGGATGTGCCTCGAACGGCCGGTGATCGGGCTTGGGCAGCCCGTAGAACTCCATGTCGCCGCGGAACTTGCGGACGAAGCGCTGCTTGAGTTTCATGCTGACCTTGCGTGGAATCCACGCGGGCACACTCTGCTTGTCGCCGACCTTGCCGTTCACGTATTTCGGCAGCACCCAGACCCCGCGCCGGGCGGAGACGGTGAGCTTTTCCGCGACGAAACGCTGAGACAGTTCCGAGGCGATGTCCAGCCCGGAATTTCCCATGCCGACCACGACGACCTTCTTGCCGCGCATATCGACCGGGTCGAACGGGTCGTTGTAGGCATGGCTGTGGATCAGCACACCGTCGAATTCGCCGGGATAATCGGGGGTGCGCGGATCCCAGTGGTGCCCGTTGCACACGATCAAAACGTCGTAATCGCGGGTGCGGCCGTCGCTGGCGGTGATCAGCCAGCGGCCGTCGGCGTGCCGTTCGGCCGCGGTGACTTTGGTGCTGAAGAGGATCTTGTCCCGGAAGCCGAAATGGTCGACGTAATCCTTGAAGTACTGGAACAGCTGCGAATGGTGCGGGAAGTCCGGCCAGCCCGCCGGCGCCGGATAGTCCTCGAAGGCCAGCCGGAACTTGCTGGTATCGATGTGCAGGGACTGGTAGCAGGCCGACATGCCATTGGGATTCTTGAAGTACCAGTTGCCGCCGACCTCGTCGGAGGCCTCGAACAGGTCGAACGGAATTCCGAAGTCCTGCAGCCGTTTCGCGGTGGTGATCCCGGAGGGGCCCGCGCCGATGAGGCAGACCTTGGGCAGAGTGGGTTGGGTCAATTCACTTGTCCTCGTGCTGGGAGGGCGGTCACCTGCCTGCGGCGGCGCGCCCGGCGCCGAAACCGTCCGTAGCCGTGTGGCTTCCGGAGTGACGTAGGCAACAACGTAACATTGGCTAGACAGCGTGTCTAGTGAATGACGTATTGTCTAGTAAAGGCCGCGGACGGCGCGGCCATCAGTAGACTGCCACCGAAAGTCGCACGTCAGCAGAACTTTCGACCGACACGAGGTAGCCGTTGCGTACGAACCCGAATCCGGCGGGCCCCAGCCTGCGGGACGAGCAGAAGCAGCAGACCAGGACCAGGCTGATGGCCGGTGCCAAGGAGCTGTTCAGCACGCGCGGTTACGCGGCGGTGCGGGTCGACGACATCGCCGCAGCCGTCGGCTGCAGCCGCGCCACCTTCTATTTGCACTTCGCCAGCAAGCTCGAGGTGCTGCGCGCGATCGCCGAGCAGAGCACCGCCCCCAGCGCGCTGCATTTCTACGAGGACCTGGATCGGGTGCTGGACACCGGCTCCCGTGCCGAGTTCGTCGCCTGGATGACCCGCGCCATCGAGTGGTTCCACGAATACCGCGACCTGCTGCCCGCCTGGGACGAGGCCACCGCGATCGAACCGGAATTCCGCGAGATCGCCCGCAACGGGATCATCGCCCTGCCCAACGCGATGACCTCATACCTCGCCCGCTGGCCCGCCGACCGCGCCGACGAGGCGCGGCTACGGGTGGAACTGCTTGTCGCCCAACTCGAGCGCTTTTTCACCCGCTGGGCGGTCCAGGGCACCATCAATGTCTCCGCCGAGCGGGCCGCCGAGGTGCTCACCGATATCTGGTTCCCCGCGTTGCGCGCGCCGGTCGAACAGGGCTGAGTGTCGCGGCGATTCGCGCTCACCCCGGCATAGCTCGATATTCGCTGGCCGCGCGGGAATCGTGTTCTGGGACTCGATTTGGAAGCGGAGTGTAAATCTGTCGGTGCGGTGCGGCATCATCTGTGCACGCAGCCATCCACGAATATTGCTCGGAGTCACCATGCCGTCGCCTAAAACCAAGCCCAAGCCATTGTCGGACAGCGAGATTCAGCGGATCGCCACGGATATCGCCGGCGGCCGCCCGCCCATGGTGTGGTTCACCGCTGCCGCGGTGGGCGTGCCGGAAGGACGGTCGGGAAAGGTGATCTCCCTCGGCGATCCGGCCGATGGAGACTTCCTGCAGGTCCGGCCCACCGGATCGAAGGATGTACTGTCCTTTTCTCCGACAGAAGTGACGTTGACCAAGCCGCCACGAGGGGCGGCAACCGTTTCCACTGCCCAGCCGAAGTCGACAACCAGGAAGGAATCACCCGTGACCCAGCCGTCGACCTTGACGAGCACTGCGACACCAACCACACCCAGTTCTGTCACGCCGCCACCGGTCGTCCCGAAACCCGTTGCGAGCACACCGGAATCGGACGAACAAGACAGCGGCGCGAGCAAGCCCGCGCCCAAGCCTGCCACCGCGGGCGCCGCTAAGGCGGCGAAGGCCCCCGCGCGGCCGAAGGCGAAGACGCCCGAGGTCACCGTCACGCTCACCGGCACCGCCGACGGCGAATGGTCCGTCGACGTGGTCAGCGGCAAGAAGCGCGCCGTGCGTGGTCTCGCGGTGCCGAGTTCCGCCGTGGCCCAGGCCGCCAAGATTCTGCACCCCGAGGTGGCCGAAGTGGTGGCGGGCATCCTGGACGCGGCCAGGGAAGCGCAGGAGGCCAAGGTGCAGCAGTTGCAGGCCGAGCTGGAAGCGGCCCGGCGACTGCTCGACGAGCTGGTCGACTAGGTCAGACCGCGGTGCTGGTGGATCTGGTGCCCGCGCGCCAGATCCGCCGGCCCGTCTCGTTCGCGTTGTGCCGAGCCGGGTCGTTCGCCATGTGCCGCACGGTGTCCGGCGCGTGCCGCGCGTCGTCGTGGAACGCGTAGCCGAGCGAGTATTCCTTCGCGTGGTACATGGCCGAATCGGCGTCCCGGATGAGGTCGTAGACGGTGGACTCGGTGCTGCGCGGGCCACCGCAGGCGATCCCGATGCTCGCGGTGATCGGGATCTCGCCCGCGCTCAACTCGAACGGCCGGACGAACGCCCCGAGCAGCTGTTCGGCGAGCGTCGCCGCCTCCTGCCGACCCAGCGGGGAAAGCACCACGAATTCGTCGCCGCCATACCGCGCGACCACGTCGTCGCGCAGCACCACCCGCCGAATCCGCGAGGCCGCGTTCGCGATCAGCTCATCACCGACCGCGTGCCCGTAACTGTCGTTGACCATCTTGAAGCCGTCCAGGTCGATGAACAGCAGACTCACCGGCCGCTCCGCCCACCGCTCATTGTTGAGGTTCAGCGTGCGAAGCAGCGCCGACCGATTCAACAACCCACTGAGCATGTCGTGATCCGCCTGATACTGCGCCCGCCGCTCGCTACGAGAACTACGCACGATGGCGCGCTCGCTGCGAACGAGTACGCCGATGAGCAGCAACGCGAACAATGACGAGACCACCACGCGGTTCAGCGTGTCCAGCGAGGACCCGACCACCGGCACGAGCGACGCCACGATCAATACGACCGCGATGAAGCTGGCGCGCTGACGGGAGTGGTGCGAATGGATATGCCGCGGTGCGCCCAGACTGGTCATCGTCGGGTGCAGTGCCGCGACGCCGGCGATCGCATACGCCGCGAGCAGTGGCGCCAGCTGTATATCGCGGCTGATCGTCGCGGTGCCCGCCGCGGTCAGGTTGTCGGCGAGATCGCCGATCAGTGCCGCGATCAGCGCGAGATGCACCAGGTCCAGCGAGGTTTCCGAGCGGGTCGAGGTGGCCACCGAATGCGCGACCAGCGTCAGCAACATCGCGTCGAGCACCGGATAGGTGGCGGCCACCGTCAAGTTCAGCACGGTGTCGTGCGACTGGAGGATCGGCGAGATGAGGAAGGTCCACGACGCGAGGATCGCGCCAAGCCCGATCAGCCCCGAGTCCAGCAGTAACTCATAATTGCCACGCACCCGCCGCGGGCGCAGCCAGATCAGGGCGGCGAGGCCGACCGTCAGATAGCCGAGCAGCGTGAACGCGTCATTCAGGCTGTTGTCGGCATCGCGCAACGCGGCTCCCGTCGCGGACAACACGGCCGAGCACGACAGCAGATACCAGGGCAGCGGATTGGCGGGCCGATGTGCCCACAGGCCGAAGCCGATCATGGCCAGCGTGCCCGCCACGATGGCCGTCATCGTGAGATACGACAGCAGGGCGGAATCGGCCGTCAGGTGCAGCGCGATGATGACCCCGCTGACCCCGAGAAGCAGTGCGTACCATCGTGTTCGGAGCAGGTATCGCCGCTCCGACTGCCGCTCCGCGACTGCCATCAGCCCCCCTAGTTCGCTCCATCCCCGGTGAACCAAGCCCCGTAGAAGATTAGTGTATCCTCCATCGAGACCTCGAGGTTCGCTGCGCCGAGCATTGTCAACACGCGTTCGGTGAACCAGGACCGAGTGTTGTTGTACGAGCAGATGTCCCAACCGACCGCGGCTCGGTCGGCAACCAGAACCTGGACAACTGATTCGATCATGGCACGAAATGCGGGTCCTTGTCGTGCACTTGGCGCAACAAGAGTGATCCCGACATAATAGATTGCGTCGCGCGCCGCGTGGTCCGGGAAGCGGGCGGTGAGGTATTCCGGGTTGATCCACGAGATGGTGTCAAGGTGTTTGGTCAGTGTGGTCAGCCCGATCGGTTCCCCGGCATCGTTGCGCACCACATGTTTGTCCACCCTGGGATCGACCATTTCCGCGCGGAATTCGTCAGGATCCAGCACCTGCTTGACGAGCGTTTTGGTGCGTAGCGGGCCGAACGCCTCCTCATAAAGGCGATGAAATATTTCGATCTGGTCGTCCGGGATCTTGGCTTCGATGGTTAGGTGCAGGTTGCTCACTGGCGCAACTCCAGGGGATGGTGTGGTACGCGGCCAGCCCCAGTGCGCAGATCAGAGCGTTGTCGGAGCGAGTTTCGGTCGTGCACAGGCGGACCGGACCGAAAGTTTTCGGTCGGTTGAGGTCATGTCTTCAAGGCTTGACAGGATCGCATGCGCACCCGGCCTATGCGTTCCAGGGTGGCGCGCGGCGGGATGACCGACGACAGTCGGATCAACTCGGTGTCATCCACTCCCAGTCACGCAATGCGCGTCGAAGGCCCACGTTGGTGTCGGTGCCCGAATGGATGCGGTTGCCGACGAGGCTGGTTTCGGTCTTCGCCGTGGATGCCACTCGCTACACGCCAACTGCAGATACCCCACTGTCGTCCCGCCAGAAGTCTTGCGGGACGACACTTTCACGTACACGAAGCCACATTTTACGCGAGCTTGGCCATGAACGACGCCCCCGTCGTCTTCATCCCTAGAATCACCCAGATGACGTACGAACCGGCAGTGTGGGCCGCCGTCGCGATGGGGGCGGTGATGGCCTATCGGATGCGCTGGTGGCAGGGCTTCCCTGAATCACGGCTGTTCACAATGGCGTTCGGAGCGATCAGTTCCGCTTACATCCTGGCCATATCGCCGGTTGTCGAAGGACTCAACCAGATCTCGATCAACGTCACTGGCAACGCGATCGCGCTGCTCGCCTCCGTCCTGCTGGCGACGCTGTCCTTCAGCTCTCTTGCCTCGGTCGCGCTCGAGATCCTCACTGGCTCTCGACATTCCGGCCGCTTTGTCGGTACGGCATGGGCGTTGGGGGCGGCCGTGCTGATCGCATGCTGGTTCACGGGTGCGGCGCGCCACTCCAAGACATTGAATTCTTTTGCTGCTGTGGATGTGTCCGCGCAAGTTTTCGCCATCACGTACGTGGTTCTTTCGATCGTCACCGGGATAGCGACCTTGGCTGCCACCTGGCAGGTACTTCAGCGAAAAGGATTGCGCCCCAAGCTCCGTCGCGCCGCTGGCGGATTGTTTGTGACGGCAGTCTGCTTGATCGGGCTCGGCGCAACACTACTGCTCAACACGCTAGTGCTGGACTTGTCGTCGGGAAGCGCTCAGATCCTCGAACAGATTTGGTGGGTGCCTATTACTATCGCTCTCGCGGTCGCGGGGTTGTGATCGAAGCGTGGTGGATGAGGTCCGCGATGGTTGAGGGCGCCTACCAGAATTGCCTGGGTGTACCGAATTACTCCAGACCGATCATTCGGCCATAGATTCTTGCCGCTCGACCGGATGATTCCTCGTTGCCGTCGAGAACCTCGGGTGGAGCGGCAAGACTGCCGAAAAGTGCGGTCTCGTCGAGGGATCGTTTCGCCTCGTTGATGATGCCGACGGCTGTCGTGTCGAGAGCCCATGCGATTGACTCGAGGCGGCCAACGTCCGGCAAGGTCTCGCCCTTCTCGATTCGGTCGTAGGTGGCGCGAGCCAGCTCGGCTTTCGTGTAGACCTGCTCTCTCGTCATCTCCCGTTTGCGACGGCGATCCCGGATGACTCGCGCCACGGCGGCATTGAGCCTGTCGCGCGCGGCGGCGTTCAGCGGATCCTCTGTCGCCATCGGACCAGCGTATCCGTGGGGTATCCAAGCGGGGAAATCCCCGGAAAGTTTTCTGGCGCAGGGCGGCGAGGTACTGGGAAGATCGGGGCTTGTGGTACTCAGAAGTGAGTAATAAGGTCTCCTTCGGGGGCATCGATCCGAGCAGACCGATGGCACTTCGGTTCCGTTCGGTCGGATAAGCACGACCTGACGTATCGGCCGCTTGTGCGCGCAGTGGGGTCGAACAGTTGGCCAAGTGTTATGCCCAGCATCTTGCGCTGGCGATCAGCCGCAATGCGTCTGCGAGGTGCACCGATCTCAACAATATGGAGGGGAGAGATCGGTGCACCGCCCAGACACACTGTCATCAACGTGTTAGGGGGTGTCGAGGTCCGGTCGTGTAAGGAAGGCAGACGCGAATCGCGCACCTCCGACAGCTGGAAGCAGTGTTCCCGTGGCGTGTCTCGTAACGTGTGGCAGGGGCCAGTGGACACGACAGACCGGGAGAACAAGTGCGGATGTGGGTTGCGCCGGGACGGGTCAACATCATCGGTGAGCACACCGATTACAACGACGGTTTCGTCTTGCCCATCGCCTTGCCGCTGGTGGTCGAATGCCAGGCCAGGGTGCGTACCGACGCTCAGGTGCGGGTGGTCTCGCGGCAACGACCGGACGAGGTCGTGCTCGTCGCGGTGGCTGATCTCGTGGCACAGCGTGATCGGGTGCCGGGGTGGTCTCGGTACCCGCTCGGCGTCGTCGCCGAATACGTGCGGCGTGGGCTGGCGATCGGCGGCGTCGACCTCGAGTTGGACGGGGCGGTACCGATCGGCGCGGGCCTGTCGTCCTCGGCGGCGTTGTCCTGTGCGGTGGCGATCGCGCTGCGGGACCTGTTCGCGCCTGCCGTCACCGATCGTGAGCTGATCGAGATCGCGCGCGCCGCGGAGAACGACTATGTCGGGGCGCCGACCGGTTTGCTAGATCAGTCGGCGTCGATTCTGTGCACGGCGGGACACGCGCTGTTCCTCGACATCCGGCGCTTCGTCGAGATCGGCCGTGCTGGTGAGACGAATAGTGTTGCGCACGAACAGATTCCGTTCGACCTCGCGCGATTCGAGCTGGAGCTGTTGGTGATCGACACCGGCCAGCCGCACGAGCATGTCGACGGCGGTTACGCCGAGCGCCGTGCCCAATGTGAGGCTGCCGCCACGGAACTCGGCGTGCCCGCGCTACGCGACGTCGAGTCGGTAGCCGCGCTCGACCGGATCGCCAACGAGGTGTTGCGCAGACGGGCGCGCCATGTGGTGACCGAGAACGCCCGAGTGCTGACTGTTGCCCAAAGATTGCGAGAGGGGACGGATCCGCGGGCGATCGGGCCGATTCTCACCGAGGGACACGCCTCGCTGCGTGACGATTTCGAGGTGTCGACACCCGCGCTTGACGCCGCCGTCGACGCCGCGCTGGCCGCCGGGGCGCACGGCGCGCGGATGGTCGGCGGCGGATTCGGCGGCAGTGTGCTCGCGCTGGTCGATCGGGACAGCACCGATGCCGTGGTGGCCGCGGTGCGGAATCGGTTCGCCGACGCGGGCTTTGCCGAGCCGCGCACCTTCGTCGTCGGCCCGGCGGCCGGGGCGCACCGCGCCGATTGAGCGACCGCCCAGGTTTTTGTGCACGATTGTGGCCCGCGAGTGAGGCACAATCACGCAGAGTAGGTGTCGGCCGAGACACCATTCGGTCGGCGACGAGTGAGTCGCGCGCCATGCAGTACCACCCGTAGACGCACGATCTCGCACCACGAAAGATCTCGCTCGACGCCCGGTTTCACCGCCAGGAGGGACGCTGTGCCGCTTGCCGATTCACCTGTTCTGACGTCCGCGCTGCTCGCCGCCGAACCGCGGTCGACGGCATCGACCTATTTAGACGCCTCATCGACCCTGCGGCTGGACGCGGCTCCCGTCGACTTCGCCCTGGTCGCCCTGTATTTCGTGTTCGTGCTCGGCATCGGCCTGCTGGCCAGACAGCGCGTCTCGTCCAGCATCGACTTCTTCCTGTCCGGGCGTTCGCTGCCCGCCTGGGTCACCGGTCTCGCGTTCATCTCCGCGAACCTCGGCGCCGTCGAGATCATGGGTATGTCGGCCAACGGCGCCCAGTTCGGCTTCCCGACCTTCCACTACTTCTGGATCGGCGCGATCCCGGCCATGCTGTTTCTCGGCGTGGTGATGATGCCGTTCTACTACGGCTCCAAGGTCCGTAGCGTGCCCGAGTTCATGCGCAGGCGCTTCGGCACCGGCGCGCACCTGGTCAACGCGCTCAGCTTCGCCATCGCCCAGGTGCTGATCGCGGGTGTCAACCTGTATCTGCTCGGCACCATCCTGAACGTGCTGCTCGGCTGGTCGCTGTGGCTGTCGGTGATCATCGCGGCGGTGATCGTGCTCTCCTACATCACCCTCGGCGGGCTGTCGGCCGCCATCTACAACGAGGTGCTGCAGTTCTTTGTCATCGTGGCCGCGCTGCTGCCGCTCACGCTGGTCGGCCTGCACAAGGTGGGCGGCTGGGATGGCCTGCGGGACAAGGTGACCGCCTCGCCGGGCGGCGGGGCGCAACTGGACTCCTGGCCGGGTAATGAGCTGAGCGGATTCAGCAACAACATCCTCTCGGTGATCGGCATCGTGTTCGGCCTCGGGTTCGTGCTCTCGTTCGGATACTGGACCACCAACTTCGTCGAGGTGCAGCGCGCGCTGGCGACGCACTCCATCTCGGCGGCGCGGCGCACCCCGATCCTCGGCGCCTATCCGAAGATGTTCATCCCGCTGATCGTGGTGATCCCCGGCATGATCAGCGCGGTGCTCGTCCCGCAGATGAGCGAGTACAAGGCGGCGAAGGTGGCGAATCCGGACTTCACCGGCGACACCACCTACAACCAGGCGTTGCTGTATCTGATGAAGGACGTGCTGCCGAACGGGCTGCTCGGAGTCGGCATCGCCGGCCTGCTCGCGGCGTTCATGGCGGGCATGGCGGCCAATATCTCCGCGTTCAACACGGTGTTCAGCTATGACCTGTGGCAGCAGTACGTGCGCAAGGATCGCCCGGACGGGTATTACCTGACCGTCGGTCGCTTGGCCACGGTCGGCGCGACGGTGACGGCGATCTTCACCGCCTTCATCGCGTCGAACTTCAGCAACATGATGGATTATCTGCAGACCCTGTTCAGCTTCTTCAACGCGCCACTATTCGCGACGTTCATCCTCGGCATGTTCTGGAAACGGATGACGCCGACGGCGGGCTGGATGGGTCTGGTCTGCGGAACCGGTTCCGCCGTGGTGATTTTCATCCTGCATCAGACGAAGGTGTTCCACCTGTCCGGCCAGGGTTCGAGTTTCGTGGCCGCGGGCACCGCGTTCGTGGTCGACATCGTGGTCAGCGTGCTCGTCACGCAGGTGACCACGCCGAAACCCGTCGCCGAACTCGTCGGCCTGGTCTATTCGGAAACCCCGAAGGAGGTGCGCACCGATCCGGATCAGGGCTCCCTGCCCTGGTATCAGCGCCCGGTGCTGCTGGCGGGCATCGCCCTTGTCCTCGTCATCGCCCTCAACATCCTCGTCGGATAAGGAGCCGCAATGCTTTTCGACATCCGCACCATCGTCGGCGCCCTACTCGGCTGCTACGGGGTGGTCCTTGTGATCACCGGCCTGGTCAGCAATTCCGCCGCCGACCAGGCCAAAACCGGCAATATCAACATCAACCTGTGGGCGGGGCTCGGCATGGGGGTCGTCGCCCTGCTCTTCATCGCCTGGGTGATCCTGCGCCCGATCGCGGTGCCGGACAAGTCCCCGGCCGCGGAGCTCCCGGACGAGCCGTCGGAAACTCCCTGACCCGTGCGAAACCCCGCCAGGGCCGCCCTGGCGGGGTTTCGTGTTTCCAGGCTTCCCTGTGTCATCCGGACGACCGATCGGTCTGGTGATTCTGTTCACAGGTAGCTGACCAGCAGGTATTTCTCGGTGAAATGCGTTTGTTCGATGCCGGTCGCGGCCCGTAACGTCACTTCGGTTTTGTTCACCGACAAACCAGAACGGAGTGAAATCGCCATGAAACCAGTAACTGAACGAGACATCAGGTCGTCGTTCATCAACTGTTCCAAGACCGAGGCCAAAAAACTACCGGTGCCAAAGGATCTCGACGACCGCCCATGGGACGATCTCGACTTTCTCGGCTGGAGCGACCCGTCGCTGCCGGGCCGGTGCTATCTGGTCGTCCCGAAGGACGACGACGAGCTCGCCGGGGTCGCGCTGCGCTACGAAACCGGTGGATCGGGCCGAGCCCAGATGTGCTCGATCTGCCTGACCACGCACACCGGCACCGGCGTGTCCCTGCTGACGGCGGCCAAGGCAGGTCCGTCCGGACGCAAGGGCAACACGGTCGGCACCTACATGTGCACCGACCTCGCCTGCTCGCTGTACGCGCGGGGCAAAAAGACACCGGCACTTGGCAATCGGTACCGGGAGAATTTGAATCCGGAGCAGAAGGTCGAGCGGATGCTCGCCAATATGCAGGCGTTCATCGCCAGGCTGTACACCTAGATCCAGCCGCTAGCCGACAGTGACCGTTAGCTGATCACGTCCGCACTATTCGATATGGAGGTAGATGCCATGCGCCGACACTTGACACTCGGCTCGCCGAACCCCCACCCCGAGTTCCGCGACAGCACAAGCACACTCGGGGTGCGCGAGGTTCCTCTCCGGTCGAGACGGCCTGGCCGCCGCTGCCCGCAGCGCTGACCAGACCGCCTCATCCGGAGAGGAACCGCCTACCGATTAGGCGCTTCGCAGCCTTGTCCTGAGACCGATCAACACGTCGATGGCGAGGAAGGCGAGCAGGCTCAACCCGACCAGCGGGACGAACCAGCCGACCACCAGCGCCGCGGCGACCACCGGCACCGCCAACCACGGCGAGGTCCGGCGCAGCGCGCCCCGCTTTGGCGCGCGGCCAAGTGCGGGCCGTCCGGTTCGGCGCGTCGGCCGCCTGCGCCACCACATCAGATAGCCGCGCACCAGCACCGTGATCAGCCCGATCATGACGGCGAGCAGCAGCAACTGGTTGAGCAGACCGAACAGCAGACCCATGTGGAATTGGATTCCCCAGTTGGTGAGCTTGGCCATCAACGGCCAGTCGGCGTAGGCGAGCCGGTCGGTGACCGCGCCGGTGGTGCCGTCGACCGCGACCGCGTCGACCGTGTAGCTGCCCGACATCCGGCGCTCTTTCACCGCGAACGCCTGATCCGACGCGGACGGGAAGGTGATCTCCGCGGCCTGGGTCACGCCATTGGCGCGCGCGGTCTCGAAGACGCGGTCTACCTGAGCGACTCGGAAGATCGGGTCGACCGGGGCGGGCGTCATCTCATGGCCCTCATGGTGCGCGCCGCCCGAAGTGTGTTCGGGTGCGGCAATTCCCGGCAGCGCCGTGGTGACTGCCGGTGTGGTCCAACTCAATTGCTGACGCAGATCGGTGATGTTCGCGCCCGCGTAGGTCGACCAGGTCATGCCGGTGGCGGACAGCAGCAGGATGATCGGGAGCACCCACATGCCGACGGAGCCGTGCCAGTTCACCGTGCGGCCGCGGCCGTGCTGCGAGCGGTCCGGGGCGAACAGCCAGCTTGCGGAGTTCCGATTACGGCGGGTGCGCACGCGACGGATCCAGACGACCAAACCGGCCAGCGCGATGACCCACAGCCAGGACGCGGCAAGCTCGCTGTAGAGGCGGCCGGGTTCGCCGAGGTGCAGGTCGCGATGCAGGCGATCGATCCAGGTGCGCAGGGGGAGTGCGCCGGAGCTGCCGTAGACGACGGCGTCGCCGACCGGCTCGGCCGTGTACGGGTTGACGAAGACCGCGCGACGTTCGGACTCGCCGAGTGACGGGTCGTTGAAGAGGATGCGGGTGGTGTCCTCGGCGCCGGGAGCGGGCGCGACCGCGGCCAAGGTGAGGTTCGGCTGGGTCGCGACGGCGGCGTTGATCTGCTCGGATAGGGGTTTCGGTGCGTCGCCCGCCTCGACCGTCAGCAGGTCGCGCGACACGATCGATTCGAGGGTGGGTGAGATGGCGTAGAGGGCGCCGGTGACGGCGGCGATGAGAATGAAGGGGGCGACGAATATGCCCGCGTAGAAATGCAGGCGCATCGCCAACGCGTACAGCCCATTTCGAGCTGTCGGTTTGTTACCTACGTTGGTCGGCTGCGGTTCCGGTGCCGACGGGGGTAATTCGGCGTCGGAGATGATGGTTTCTGTTGTGCTCACGGTCATTTCGTTTCTGCGGCTCGGGAACCCACGGGCGCGTTGTTCCCGAATGAGCGGTCGGAATATGTGCTTCGGCCTTGGCGCGCGTTGGCGGCATCGCTGGGGCGGCCGCACAGGTCGAGGAATTGCGTACGGCGACAACGAAGTCGGCGCAACGGCGCGGACGACGAGACGGCGATGTCGACGCGTCGGCAATACCGGTGACGCAATGCGCACACCGGAACAAGCGCTTCATATAAGCGCTAGAGCGAAGTCAGTTGGCGACGGCGAACGGTGGCCCGCGAGTCCGCAGCGATGCCGCGGCGAGGACACGCAGAATCACGCGGTCCCGGTGGGCGGTCCGCAGTGCCGCCGGATCGGCGAGAACAGGTGCGGGCCGATGCGGTCGCAATACTCGGAAGAGCACCGCGGTACCGGTCCGATAAGCGGCTTCGGTACCACGGATAACCAGGGCGGCGACAACGGCCGCGAGCACATGTGCGCTGAGCATCGCCGGCGTCAGTTGCGCATCGCCGTGATGTAGGTGCCCGGAACTGAACCCCATGGTCAGATGCCCGAGCAGCTGCCCGGCGACGAGCGCGGTGACGAGTCCGGCGGACGTGTCCCGCAGCGGGGCGAGCCCGGCCACCAGCGCGCCGACCACCGCGGCCGCGGCCACCAGCAGCGCGAGCGTCGTACTGTCCGGCGACATCCCGCCGGACGCCCAGCCGTGTGCCGCAACGGAAATGGTCCCCGAGATCGCGCCGGCCGAACCACCGCGCACCCGCGCGACGGCGCCGCGGTGCTCCGCGACAGATCGGCCGAACTCGATACTCACGCGCTGATAGTAGCCGACGAATTGCGCGCGAATTCCCCAGTGACAAACGCCAGGAGAACGGCAGAAGATCGAATCCGCACGCCGATCACGCGTGCATCACAGCCGCACGCCCCCTGATCTCCCGCACCGAAAATCGCATGCGATTCCTGGTGCGGTAGATCAAGAGGCGTGCGCGGGTGGTCAGCTCGCTTCGATCTCCATCTCGATGAGCGGCTTGCGGAGCAGCTTGCCGGTGGCGTTGCGGGGGAGTTCGTCGAGGAAGATCACCTCGCGCGGCACCTTGTAGCGGGCCAGGTTCGCCTTGACGAAATCCTTGATCTCCTGCGAGTCACGCTTGGAATCCGGGCCAGGGACGACGAAGGCCCGCAGCCGCTTGCCGAATTCGCGATCGTCGACGCCGACCACAGCGGCCTCGAAGATGTCCTCGCGCCCGGCGATCAGGTTCTCCACTTCCAGCGGGAAGACGTTCTCGCCGCCGGAGACGATCATGTCGTCGTCGCGGCCGTCGATGTAGAGCAGCCCGTCGGCATCGAAATGCCCGACGTCGCCGCTGTTCATCATGCCGTCCACGATCTCCTTGGTGCGGCCGTCGGTGTATCCGCTGAACGCGAAACCGTTGTCGACGAAGATGGTTCCGGTGACACCGGGCCGGGTGATCGGCTTGCGGTTCTCGTCGAGCAACACGATCCGGATCCCGACCGGTGCCTTGCCCGCGGTGGTCGGCGCCTTGCGCAGGTCCTCCGGGGTGGCGACCGTCATGACGGCACATTCGGTGGAGCCGTACAGGTTGTAGAGGGTGTCGCCGAAGTAGTCGAGGGTGCGGGTGACCACGTCGGGCGCGATGGCCGAGCCCGCCGCGAAGATCACCTTGATGGTGCTCGGGTCGTATTTGGCCAGCACCGCGTCGTCGAGGTCGAGGATGCGCTGCAGCATGGTCGGCACCACCACCAGCGAATCGGCGCGGTACTTCACGATGTTCGCCAGCGTCTGCTCCGGGTCGAAGCGGCGCTGCTGGAAGATCACCCGGTTGCCGAGGGCCACCCCGATGGTGAACTGGGAAAGGCCGGTGCCGTGGAAGATCGGCGCCGCCATCACCATGGTGCCGTTGTGTGGCAGCGGCACCCGGTCCACGAACTGGGCCGAGGCGAACGGGCTCACCTTGTCGCGCGGCGCGCCCTTGGGGGTGCCGGTGGTGCCGCTGGTCAGGATGATCATGCCGCCCGCCTTCGCGGGCGCGGGCAGCGCGGCGGTGGACTGGCCCGCGGACAGCGACTCGATGGTCGCGATCGACGGATCGACGTTGTCCGCCGCGTCGACCCAGGTGAGCACCCGGGGAATCTCGGCGGGAATGGCGCTCATCAGGTCGACGAACTCGCTGTCGTGCAGCACCGCCTTCACCTTCTCGCGCGCGGCGACGTCGGCGAACTGCGGCTTGGCGAACCCGGTGTTCATCAGCACCGCGCGCACCCCGAGCTTGCCTGCCGCGAGCAGGCTCAGCACCATGCCGCGGTGGTCGCGGGCCAGCACCGCCACCACGTCACCGGGCTTGATGCCGTGCGCCGCGAGGCCGCGGGCGAACGCGCTCGACTGCTCGTTCAGCTGGCCGAAGGTCAGCTCGCCGCGCTCGTCGACGATGGCGCCCGCCTCCGGCCTGGTCTGGGCGGCATGCATGGCGACGCCGGCGAACGGGCCGAACTTGGCCACGTTGAACGCGGAACGCGCGGCATGATCGAGCCGGAGCGGATTGAACAGCCGCCGCTTGACCATGACGTTCACGCCCAGGGCGAGATCGCTCGCTTTGCGGGCAGTGCCACTCAACGCGGGGAGGGAGACAACCATTCGACAACAACCTTCCGGCGGCCCCACCCGGTGTGAGCCAAGGGTGGTGCGGACCGCAACTTCGGGATCCAGTGCTATCGCTAACAATAGCAAGCATCTGTAACCCGATGTGTCACGTATCTCAACAGTAGCTACCGATGGGTAACCAGTTGGGGTCGCCGCGCCGGGATCAGGTGGTGACCTCGTACTCCACCAGCACCCGGCGCAGCAGCTTGCCGGTCGGGTTGCGCGGCAGGTCGTCGAGGAAGACCACCTCGCGCGGCACCTTGTAGCGGGCCAGGTTGTTCTTCACGTAGGCCTTGATCTCCTCGCTGTCGGGCGTGTGGCCCGGCTCGGGAACGACGAAGGCGCGCAACCGCTTACCGAATTCGGCGTCGTCCACGCCGACGACCGCCGCGTCGAAGATGTCCGCGCGCTCCAGCAGCAGATTCTCCACCTCCTGCGGGAAGACGTTCTCGCCGCCGGAAACGATCATGTCGTCGTCGCGGCCGTCCACCATCAGGAGGCCGTGCTCGTCGAAGTGACCGACATCACCGCTGGACATGTAGCCGTCGATGACCTGCTTGTGGCGACCGTCGGTGTAGCCCTCGAACGGCGTGCCGCTGCGAATGAAGATGCGCGCGGTCGTGTTGATCGCGCTGACCTGCTTGTCGTTGTCGTCGTAGAGCCGCACCTCGCAGGTGATCGGCGCGCGTCCGACGGTGCCGGGGGCCATCGCGAGCTCCTCCGGATTGGCGATGGCGGCGACCGAGCACTCGGTGGAGCCGTAAAGGTTGTAGAGGACCGGGCCGAACACCTGGGTGGCCTTGATGGTGAGCTCCGGCGACAGCGCCGAGCCCGCGAGCAGGATGACCTTCAGCGAGGAGATGTCGTACTTGGCCCGGATCGCCGGATCCAGTTCGGTCATCCGGTGCAGCATGGTCGGCACCGCGACCAGCAGCTCCGCCTTGTGGTCGGCGACCATCTTCAGCGTTGCCTCGGCGTCGAATCGCCTGCGCATCACCACTTTGTTGCTCATGGCCATGCCGACGAGCCAGCTGCCGAACCCGGTGCTGTGGAAGATCGGCGACACGATCACCTGGGTGCCCTTGAACGGGAACGGGACTCGGTCGAGGAACTGCGCGGTGGCCAGCGGCGACACCTTGACGCGGGTGGCGCCCTTCGGCAGGCCGGTGGTGCCGCTGGTCAGGATGATGAAGCCGCCGGGCTTGCTCGGCTTGGGCAGCTCGGCGCTGGAGTTGCCGGTGATCAGATCGTCGAGAGTTTTTGCGCCCTCGGGTAATTCGGTGCCCTGGTCGACCCAGGTGAGGAAGCGCGGTAGGTCGGCGGGCAGCGCGTCGAGCAGGCCGAGGAACTCGCTGTCGTGCAGCATCGCCTTGACCTTCTCGCGCTGGCACACCTCGGCGAACTGCGGCTTGGCGAACCCGGTGTTCATCAGCGCGACGCGCACGCCGAGCTTGCTCGCGGCGACCATCGCCAGGATGAGGCCGCGGTGATCGCGAGCGAGCACGCCGACGACGGTGCCCTCGGTGATCCCGGCGGCCTGCAAACCCCGCGCGATCGCGGTGGACTGCTTGTCGATCTGTCCGTAGGTCAGTTCACCGCGCTCATCGGCCAAGCCGATGGCTTCAGGATTGATGCGCGCGTTGTGCCGGATCAGCGTGGCCTGTGGGCCGAATATCTGCGATTCCTTCAGCGTCCGAAGGGTTTCCAGCGGTTTGCGCGGATCGGAAACACCGCGGGACCTGAGCACTCCGAGCGCCTTGACGTTCTCGAGCGCGTGCGCCACCTTCATGTCGAACACCTCCACCAGCAAACTCGCGTCGGTACTCGACCTAGCGATATCGAACGGCGTAACTGAGGTCATAACCGTAGCAGCGGCGTGTCGGGTGTCACACAGCTACGTCGCGAGCATGGGCCCTCGGCGTTTCGTGCCGACCGCACCGGTGGCTATTTGACAGCGCACCAACGAGCGCGTTCGATACCGGTAGGGGGTAGTCGAACAAAGAATGGAGCTGAGTCAACGATGATCATCAAGCTTGTTCGATCGACTTCGGTACCGGCGGACTGCTCGTGCGGTCCGTCCTGTCAGTGCGGGTGCCAGTCCGGCGGCCCGTGCAGCTGCGGTAGCGATAACTGCTGACCCGTGGTCAGCGTCGTGCGCTGGCCAACGCGATGAGTAGTGGCACCAACCGGGCCGCGGGCACCTCGAAGCGCCCGCGGCCCGCCGTGTGCAGCCAGCCGACCGCCGCCAGCTGTCGCAGATGGTGATAGACCTGCCCGGAGGTGCCGACGCCCTCCAGTCCGACGAGTTCGGCCGCGGTCCTTCGGCCACCGATGATCTCCCGCAGTAGTCGTAGTCGCACCGGATTACCGAGCGCGGCAAGGCATTCCGCGGTCTCGGCCCAATCGTCCTCGATCAGATCGCCGGTGGTGAACGTCGCCTGCCAGCCGTAGTGCTCGTCGGTCGGTAGCCGCACCGAACCGGCGAACAGGACGCCGCCGTTCGGCTCGTCGGCCGCGACGAACTCCTCATGCAGGCGGACCGCCGCCCACCGGTCGTCGGTGGTCGCCGCCACGTGCCCGTTCGCGTGCTCGCCGGTCAATCCGTCGAGCCGCCGTTCGAGTTCCGCAACCCGCTCTTCCAGACTCACGTCACCGAAACTACGGAATTACGTAATTCCAGACAAGAGGGGATTCGGTGACGGTTCGGGCCCCACGACGCACGTCGCGGGGCCCGAATAGTCGAGTCGATCAGTTGTAAACGGCGCCGAACGAGGGCACCGAGATCGTGCCGAGCTGGTACTGGTACCCGTCCGGATTCGCATCGCTCACCGGAACCGACCAGCGGTGCCACAGGCTGCCGTACACCGCGGCCACGATCATGCCGCCGCCGGTGTTAAGGGGCCTCGTGCGGATCGTGGTGTCCACGGGAACGTCCTGGTGTTCGTAGAGCAGCTCGGTCCCGCTCTGCCCGGTGGACAGGTTGATCCACAGCACTTCCAGCTTCGCGCCACTCTGGTTCGGCGCGATCGTGCCCGGCCCGCCGAAGAATCCGAAGCGGAAGCCGTCGAGCCCGAGCGCGATGCCGGACCCGTACACGCCCGGCCCGTCACCCCGTCCGATATCCGACTGCGCCGGGATTTGGAACGGTTGCGCGGGCAGTGCCACCTGCCCGGCCTTGATCATCTGCCCGGAGGCCAGCAGCCGATCCACCGCCTGTTCGGCCGCCGGGTTGCCCGCGGCCGCGGCCCGTAGCTGCCGCGCGGCACCGGCCAAGTCCACGGCAGCCGGTGCGGCACCGGCATTACCAGCAAAAACACTCGCTACCACCGCTGTGGCGGCAAAAACGGTAGCGAGGCGACGCGTCACGCTCAGTCGTTCCATATCCAGTTGCTCCTCGAGGTCTCTGGTACAGCTCGAAAGAAATAAACGCAGGCCGTTACGTTGCCAGCGTTTTCCTGCCCGGTCCACTATCCGCCTGAACGTGTCCCGTTCGGGCTAAGGGGATCTCGGCGGGGCGCGTGTCTCGCACGGAAGATCAACAGTGACCGCCGACCCGCGCCGGACGCGCCGAAAAGTGAAACGGCCGCGTTCGCACGGGTTTGCGAATCGATCCGAAAGTTGTTGGTGGGCCCAGGTATTGTGATCCCACTTCCTCCCGAGGGGCGATGGACACGGTCCAAACATCGCGCCCAGGGAGGAGGTGGTGGGGAATGGCGAAACATCGCCGGAGGAAGAGCAAGGCCCCGGTCGATTACGGCATCATCTTGACAACTGCTGTCGTAATCGCCGGGGCGCTCATCCTGGTCCGCCGAGTTTGGCAGGCTAGATAACCCGCCAGGTAGGGCCGCTGTTAACGGCAGCGGTCCTACCGCTCGGCATCACTCTCGTGATGAGCCGATCTTACCAAGCCTTCCCGCCTGTGTGCAGGTAGTTCGAGGCGTCCTGCGGTGATGTCTTCCTCGTGAAAACCGGTCGTGGCGCCTAGCTGTATAGGATGCTAGCATTCTAGCGTGGGCGATGAGGAGATCAAGCAGTTCAACGTGTATCTGCCGATCGGGCTGATCAAGCGGGTCAAACACCACTCCATCGAGTCCGGGCTCTCGCTGTCGGCGTTGGTCGCCGCGGCGCTGCGCGCCTACCTCGACGACGCCGACAGGCAACAACGGAACCCGACCGAGAAGGAATCCTGATGACTACCAATGGCATTGAGGCCGTGTTCCTGGAGACACACAACTGGGGCAAGGCGGCGAAGTTCTTCCAGGCGCTCGGCTACGAACTGGAGTTCTCGACCGACCACAACTCCGGTCAGCTCCGAAACGGCGACGGCCCTTACGTATTCATCGCCGAGGTCCCCGAGGATCGGAAACCCGGAATGCAACTCGTGCTGAAAGCCACCGACGAGGACGCACTTGCCGCGAATCCTGTCATCGAGGTGGTCACCCCATTCGAGGAAACCCATTACGGGACAAGGGAAATGACCGTTCGTGATCCCGACGGGCGGATCTGGACCCTGCAGGCCGAGAAGTAATCGCAAGGAGAACTCCGATGGCAGAGGTGCCGGACAACACGGCAGTACGAACCGCCCTGTGGCGAGCGATGCACGTCCGGGTCGACCCGCCGCCGCACGTGCTGGAAGACGAGATCGGCCTGCGACTCGTCGCCCCCGACGCGGACTGGCGCAGCCGCCCGGACATGGATCCCATTGGCACCAGCGGGTTTCGGGCATCGATGGTGGCCCGCGCGCGGTTCATCGAAGACCTGGTTGCCGAACAGGCCGGCCACGGTGTCACCCAATACGTCTTGCTGGGCGCGGGTCTGGACACCTTCGCTCAGCGCAGGCCGGAGATCGCCTCGCGTCTAACGATTTTCGAGATAGACCAGCCTGACACCCAGGCCTGGAAACGGCAGCGCCTGACCGAGCTCGGCCTCGGCGTGCCGGACTGGTTGCGGCTGGTGCCGGTCGATTTCGAGGCGAGCCAGTCCTGGTGGAGGCAACTGATCGCGGCAGGGTTCGATCCGACTCGTCCCGCGGTCGTCACCTCCACCGGCGTAAGCATGTACCTCACTAAGGAAACCACCGCGGCGACCCTGCGCCAGCTATCCGCGCTCGCTCCGGGATCGACCCTGGCAATGACCTTCCTGCTACCGACCGACCTACTCGCCGGCACCGACCGCTCCGGACTCGAAGCATCCGAGAAAGGCGCACGAGCTGCCGGAACCCCGTTCATCAGCTTCTACACCCCACCGGAAATTCAGGACCTAGCCCAGGTATCCGGTTTCAAAGCCACCCAACACGTTTCGGGCACCGCCCTCGCCGAACGCTACTTCACCGACCGAACCGACGGTCTCCGCCCATCGACCGGAGAAGACTTCCTGGTCGCCACCACCTGACACAGAAAACCGGCGCCGGTCCACCGTGGACCGACACCGGTTTCGCTGTGCGACTTACTACTTCAGCTCGGCACTGGTCTTGCCGAGCACCCGGCGAGCCACGATCAACTGCTGGATCTGCTGGGTGCCTTCGAAGATGTCCAGAATCTTCCGGCCGGAGTCTGGCAACTTGGGGAAAGAGTGCAAAAATGCCCTCTGAGCTGGCCGAAGGGTTCTTAGTGGTTCTCGCCGATTCCGACTGCTCCCGAGCCTCCCACGGCCTGTAGACGGCCTGGCTTCGCACTCCGGCGCAATGGGCGGGAGTTCAGAGTTATTTCTTGCACAGCCGACACGGTTCGAGGCCGAGGCTCCGTGCTTCGGCCTCGGGCATTGGCTTCTGCCCCTTGCTGGTTGTCGGCTTGCCGTTCAAGGCGGAGCAGTGAAAATCTGTGTGGTACTTCGTTCGATACGTTCCGTTGCGCACATAGACCGTGTCCATGAGGGCACGTCCTTTCGTCCTCCGATAGCTTGTCTGTCACCTATCCTCCGCTTCCGCATGTCCTGGTGACTTCCTTTCCCCTGCTTCCTCATACTGGCCATCCCTGAGCGGAGGGAGGTCGTGTCAAGGGCGTTGTTTCCCTTGACTCGGCCGAGTGAGGTCAGACAATTGGGCCATGAGGAGGCGGGAACCCAAGGCGACCCAGTGTTTTTTCAGGTGACGGGAACTGAGATGCCCGCAGCGGGAGAGGGTTTCGTTATGGGCATCGGCGGTGTTCCGGGACTGGGAACCGTCGTCATTGACGGTCCCGTAGTTCGGCTCAGCTGTAGTCGTCGTCGGCGGCTTCGAGTTCGGCCCAGAAGGTGATCAGGCATTCTCCGCAGACGGGTTCGAGGGTTCCGTCGTGGCGGGCGGCGAAGGCGGGCAGGCAGGCGATGGCGGGGTTCGGGCAGAAGGCGCAGTGGTAGGTGCGGGCGGTGGCGATGGTGGACATGATCGGGTTCCTCTCCGGTGGGGCTGGTCTGGCGGAGGGCGTCTCGATCACGGGTCCGGTGGGTGTCCAGGGTGGGCTTGTCCCATCACGTCAGTGACGCGTAGCGCCCTGGATTCCTGCCGGAGTTGTGATAGCTCTCAGTGCGTCAGATCAGCGCGACCGGAGAGGAACCAGGCCGCCGCGGACTACGAGCGGTGACCCGTTTCGGATGTCCGATTCTCGTGACGTGACCACAGCCAGTCACCCCGTACGGTGGTCGGCCGATTCGTGATCGACTGCGGAGGTAGGCCGGGTACGGCTGACGTCGCGACCACACTTACTCGGATATGCCCAAAGCGACCAAGAGTGTCGTGGAGTGGCAGTTGTGAACGCGAGCGCGGTTACCGACGTGCCGACGCGCCCGCCTGCCGTAGCTTGCGGAGGCCGGCGGTCGCGCGGCGCGGCGCGGCGGTAGCCGCGCTGGCGGCGCGTAGCGCCGCTCTTGATCCTCAATGGCGGAATTCGGCAGCAACCGTCGTAGGTGAGGCGCGTACGGCGGTCAGGCACGGCAAAACTCGTGCAGCCCGATCAGGCATCGCCTGCGGCTTTCGTCCGGCGTGGAAATGGCTGCGGTCCAACGGTTCCGGTCGTTGGGCTGGCGTAGGGTGGACGCACCTCCGGTCGAGGGGCGGTATGGAATCGGTCCAGCCATGCCGTGCCGAGGGAGGAGGTGGTGGGGATGGCGAAACATCGCCGGGAAAAGAGCAAGACCCCGGTCGACTTCAGCAGGATCTTGGTAGGAGCTGCTGTAGTCGCCGGGGTGCTCATCTTGGTCCGCCGAGTGCGGGCTAGGTAGCCCACCAGGTGGGGCCGTCGTGCGAGGCGGCCCTACCGCTCAGCATCACTCGCGTGACACTCCGATCATACTCGATATCAAATGGTGCGAACCGATCTAGTTGTTGGTGATCGCCTTCAGCGAAGGCGCGATGGTGATTGCATGGCTGTCGTCATTGGGCACGGCAGGCCCGAGGCGTAACCCGGAATTTCGTACGGCAACAGCACGTTGAAGTGCCATCCTGCGTCCGTGATCGCTCCAGGTGCGGTGATGGGTCGACCGAACAGTTTGGTCTGGGTGCTGGCGATATAGCCAGGTATGCCGCTCATCAAAGTGGCCGTCAGCCATACCGGACAGGCCAGCAAACATGATCAGGTCGTCATCGGTTGGAAGACCTCCCCACCCGCCGACAAGTCGAACCGATGCCGTCCGCATCATCAGTCCAGCACAGTGCAGCGGCCAACTGCCCTGGTGCGCGAATGCCCAATCGTTGACCGCGCCCGCGGTTACTCGCCCAAAGGGCAGATCAGGATACGGCGGAAACGATTTCCGAGATCCGTCGGGCAAGAGATCATCAGCCTGGCCGAGTGCCCAATGGATTGTGCGATCCGAAAATGCCGGAATCAACGTTGTAAACGCATCCGGTAGCAGCAGGTCGTCAGCATCCAAAACCTGGACTAACTCACCTTCCGCCCGATTGAGGCCGAGGTTGCGGGTACCGGCAATGCCAAGTTTCGCGCCGTTAGCTGCGTACTTGATTCGAGGGCTTTCCGATACGATTGCAGCGATTTCGGACGACGGCCCGTCTTCTTGCAGAATCCACTCAAGCTCCCAATCCTGCGGCAGACGGAGGGCTTCGATACTCGCCAGCGTCTCGCGAAGGAAGCCAGAGCCTGGCTGATGGACGGCGGTCAGAATCGAGATGAGCACGCTACTTCACCCACTTCGCGAGGTGGGTCGTGTAGACGAGCTGGGTTCGATCGCCCGGAAGGATGACGTCCGCGACTTCTACTACTCGACCAGTGGTATCGATCGAATACTTACGAAGCTCGAACACAGCAGTGCCTTCCAGGGACAGCCCCAGTTCTTCAGCTTCGCGAGCGGTCGGAGGGCGCGCTTCTATTTCCTCGGTGATAGTTGCGACTTCGATTCCAATGGTGCACAGCTGGTGTTGCGTTCCGCCTGGCCAAGGTTCGTTTGTTTCGTCAAGCAAGTCCGGGTTACCTTCCGCCAGTTCATAGATGAGATACGAGCGGGAAAGATTGAAGGGTGCATCATCGGTGCGCGAGTGAGTGCGGTAATCGCGTTGAAGAAGCTTCGTACCGACTGGCACAGCGAAAGCATCGGCTAAATCATCGGTCGCGTTGATCACTTCGTAGCGGGCGCTGAAAACTAGGTCCGGCATCGACAAACCGGTGTCGTGTTCGGTTGCACCGGTAGACCGACGAACTGAGTCGGGTTCGCGGACGCGGTTCTTCTCCCACTGGTAACGCTCGTCGGTACGACGAACTTTGACGCGCGGGACGCGGACGTACGTTCCTACGCCGTGCTTCGCCTCGATGAGACCTTCCGCGCGTAGCACCGCCAACGCCTGACGGACGGTCGGAGTGCTGACCTTGTACTGCTCCATCAACGCCGCTTCACCTGGAACGCGATCGCCAGGATGTAGCTCCCCGGCCTCGATCCGCTGTCGAAGCGCGTCAGCGATGAGCTCGTACTTTGCGGGCATCGTCTTCCTTCCGTGGGGCTGAGGACTCCATCTTATGTCCTCTGTAGGTCTTGACACCCATCAATTCTAGTTCTAACGTTCTCTATAGAACAGTCCTACAGAGGACATGAAAACAAGAGGAGTTGACGTCATGGCTTTGAAAGATGTGTGGTTCACGCCGGAGTTTCGTGAGGCGTTCCCCAGGGGCTTGTTCCTGCTGGGAGAGATCTCGCCGGTGACCGAGTTCAACAACGATCGCAACGCACCGAAGATCCAGAAGCAGGAGCTCGACGCTGACGGCAACGGCACCGGTAAGCGGTTGTGGAAGGGCACGGTGACCGACCCTGATGCAGCGAACGCGCGCAACGCCAGTTACGACGTGATTTTCGCTTCGCCCGTGCAGCCGGTGCCTGCGGTGGCCGAGATCGTGCCGGGGATGACTCCGATCGAGCTGGAGGGCTTGCAGATCAAGCCAAAGGTCGTGGGTACCGGTGAGTTCAAGAGCATCGGCTGGACGATCCGGGCGTCGGGCATCAAGGGCGATACCTCCGGTGCGAAGCAGACGCCGAACGATCCGGGTGCAACTCGGGCTCCTAAGGCGGCGTGATGAGGACGGCGGATCAGTCGACGGGCATGGTTTGGGCGCGCTGGTCCGCCGTGGTCATCATCGTGATTATCGGGGCGGCCGCGTTCGTGCTCAGCTTCGCTGCGTTGCGTGATCTGGCGATTCTTGCCAACACTCCGAAGCGGTGGGCGTGGCTGTTCCCGGTGATCGTGGACGGCACCATCATCCAAGCAACCATCTCCGCGCTGGTGCTGGCGAAATCGCCGGAACGGCGTTGGTTCCTGTGGGTGCTCGGCACTGGTGCCATGGTCTCGATCGCGGGCAACAGCTTGCATGCGGTCGCGGCCGGCCGAATCCTGCCGTGGTGGGCCTCGGCCCTGGTCGCGGCGATCGCCCCGATCTCGCTGCTCATCGACACGCATGGGCTGGCGGTGTTGTTCCGTGCCGCACAACAAGATTCGATTCCTGAGCCTGTCTCACTGCCGGAACCGATCGCTAAACCGGTGAGCGCTCCGGTCTCGGTAGAGGCTCCTACTCGTCCTGCTCCTCGTCGTCGTGCGGTGTCCGCGCGTCGTGATCCGGCCACCGTGGCTCGGGCTGTCGCGATGCGCGCCGAGGGCAAGACCTACACCGAAATCGGTAAGGCCCTTGGTGTTTCGCCCCGCACGGCAGCGAACTACGCGCCTTCTTCCGCACCTGCCAGCACAGCGGCCAAACCTCGTCCGCTGACCCCGGTGGCTCCGGCTGCCTCGCCGGTATCGGTGCAATCCATTCATTCCTCGCGACCAGTGCAGCAGCTGCTGCCGATCGCTGTCCCTGTTGGGGGTAACTGACATGTCTTTCATGAGCGTATCCACGAGTTCGTCACGGACGGATGGTGTGAAGGTCGGGTATCGCCCGACATGCCTGTACGACGGCGTCGACGGCGGATCGATTCCGGCTTCGGTCGATATCAATCTGACCGGGTCGGGCGACGCCTGGCTGAACCTGTCCATCACTGATGCTCGATCGGTCCTGGCGAGCCTGCCGGTGGTGTTGGCCGAACACGCTGCGGCCAACGGTGATCCGGAGATGGCTGCCGCGTTGGTGATGATGGCGCGGCTTCTGCGCTCGCTCAACAACGCGGCCGCGGTTGATGTGAAGGCGGCGGCGTGATGTCCACGACTACTCAACGCGTTGTCCACCCGCCGTTTCTGGTGGCTGTGCTCGGTGCGCCTGCGGTCGCGATCATGGCGACAGCGGTCTTGCTGACCTCCGACCGTTCACCGGCCCCGGTGGCCTATCACACCAGCACCCCTACCGATGGGTGCGTGATGTTCTGCGAGGACGTTCCCAAGGCATCGTTCCGGGACGCCAACTGCGCTGATGGGCCGCCGCTGATCGGCTTCACGTTGTGGGAATGCGAGCCCACCGGTACCCCTAAGTCGAAGGGGAAGCGGTGATGAATACTCCGATCCTTGGTGAGCTGCGGAACGTGAAATACGTTGCGGCATCACCATTTCAACCGGTCGAGTCCGCGGCTCGGATGTCGTTCCTAGTCGGTGGAACCGAAATCCGGCTCAGCCTCGATGATGCCCGCCTGCTGGCCGAGGCGACACCGAACGTGCTCGCTGAACATTCGGTGTCACTGTCGTTCGCGCCGTTGCGGGGGCTGCTGTGATGCCGGGCAACGAGATGGTCCAAGCCGAAAACTACTGGGTCTCGCGTGACCCTGCGTGCCGGGTGTCGTTCCGGATCTTCGGAACCGGGGTCGAGGGCTACGGCTCCACTGCTGCCCGTTACGTGCCCAGGGGCGAGTACCAGTACACGACCGAGGGTCAGTACGAGGGGCTGGTGTGGCTGACCCTGGGCGGGCATCACACCGCCGGTCGAATGCCGTTGCTCGTGATGAGCGTGGACGCGGCTGAAGAACTCGTGCAGCTGCTGGCGGCTGCGGTGCGTGACGGCCGGATCGCCGAAGGTGCAGCGCTGGAACCGATTCCGTATCGCGACATCACGTGCGACCCGTGCGGCTGCTCGGAATGCGATGACGCGTTGGTGGCGCTTCTCGAGGCTGAGGCGGGTAAGCGGTGATGGCACTGATTGAACTCGTCGTGGCTGGTGGTGGTGCAGTGATCGGTGCGGGTGCGTTGATGTGGATGCGGTCCCTCGGTGCTGGTGTGCGCCCGCAAACCGTCGCTGATCTCGCTGCGGTCGCTCCGCGTGAATTACGGACCGCTGTCACGATTCTGGCTGATCCGCTGCAAACCAACATGATGCTGGCCGCCCTGGACTTGGGATCGGCGGAGTCCGGGTTCCCGCACATCGAATCCTGGGACTACGACGCGCACGGCCTGCATGCCGACGTGCTGATGCTGGGCGGGCAGAAGCTCAAGGACTGGAACAACGACGACGTTCTGGCCCAATTCGCCACCTACCTCGGAGTGGCTGAGGTGACAGTGTCCTCGCCCGCGTCGAGCTGGATTCGTCTCCAGGTGAGGGTGTTCGACACTCTCGCGGTCCCGGCAACGGCGCCGGTGACGGTCCCCAATGATGTGGACCTGGAGGCGATCCCAGTGGGTGTCCTGGAATCGGGGGACACCTGGTGGCTGGCGGTGCTGTATCGGCATCTGCTGATCGCTGGTGGCACCAACGCCGGTAAGGGCGGGCTGGTGTGGGCGATCATCGCCGGACTGGCTCCCGCGATCAAGGCCGGACTGGTCGAACTGTGGGTGGCTGATCCCAAGGGCGGCATGGAGTTCTGGCGGGGCCGCAAGCTCATGACCCGCTGCGAATTCACCGACGAGGGCATCGTCTCGATGATGGGCGACGCGGAAGCGCTGATGCTCGAGCGCGCCAACCACTGCCGCGAAGCCGGTATCGAAAAGCACGTCCCGACCGTGAAAGAGCCGCTGATCGTGGTCATTGTCGATGAGGCGGCATCGATGACCTCCTACGCCGAAAAGCCCTTGATCGAGAAGTTCGAACGCCACTACGGCAAGCTGCTCACCCAGGGCCGCGCTCCGGGGTTCTGCGTGATCACCTGCGTGCAGGACCCCTCCAAGGAAACCCTGCCCATGCGGCAGCTGATCCCGGTCCGTATCGCGTTGCGCCTGGATGAGAAAACCCAGATCGGGATGGTGCACGGTGCCTCGGCTCGTGATCGTGGCGCTCGCTGCGATGAAATCCCTTACAACACACCAGGTGTCGCCTACGTCCGCGAAGACAGCACCCCCAACATCGTGCGGGCACGCTCCTACCACGTGACCCGCGAGGACATCGCCTACCTGGTCGAGCATTACGCACCCGACCACGGTATCGACCTGGCCCCTCAAGGCGATTACAGCGACTTCGACCCCGATGACCTTGGCGACGACGAGGGCGGGGTGGCGGCATGACCAGCATGGGAGATATCCCGGCCCGCCCGGTGGTGAGCGTGCGTGTGTGTGGCCCGGCTACCTATGTCAACGAGCTGCTGGCGCTGCTGAACGAACTCGGGTTCGACCTGGAAACCAGCGGCACCTACCCGGCCCGGCACAGCACCCGCGACGTGCGCGTTTATGCCTCGATCACTCCGCGGCTGCTGCGCCCTCTGCGGTGGCTGCCTCCCGGCTCAGAAAGGCGGTGAACAGCCATGAAACGAGGGTTCGTGACCGAAACCCACGTCGTCGTCTACTGCGACATGTGCGGCGACGTCTACACCGAAAACACTGGCGAATCAATCTGTTTCGACTCCACCCAACAGGCCGTGGACTACATCCAAGCCCGATCGGCCGGTGTCGGCTGGATCTATGACGGTGACCGGATCTGGTGTGACGGCTGCATCGCCGCCGATCACTGCGACCGCATGGGGCACCAGTACCCCGACACCTGGCAGACCCGCAAACGCCTGCTCGGTATCTCCACCCGTCTGCGCACCTGCATGGTGTGCGGCATCCCTGAAATCGAGGCCCTGTCATGACCATTCACTTCGCTGACGACAACGACGGATTCGATTCCGACGAGATCGATGCCGCGATCCGGCTGCGCTCGGTGCGCCTGCTGGTAGAGGGCGGCGGGGCTACCGGATGGTACGACGACACCGGTTTCGATGATCAGGCCTGGGCGGCGTGAGCGGTCGTAAGCAGGTGCAGTGGGGCGTGCTGATCGGACTGGCGGTACGCCCGCTGCCCAAGGCCCGCAACGTCAACGACGCGAGTCTCTACGCCTGCAACCTCGAGATAGTCAAGAATCTCAAAGCCGTTGTGGTGTACCGGGATTCGGACACCGCGAACTGGCGTACATGGAGCGATGAAACCCCGGTGCCGACTCAGCTGGCACTGGATCTGTACGAAAAGGAGGCCCAGTGATGGCCACGAAAACCACTGACACACACAAAGAACCGGCTGAGGTCATCCTCGAAGCCCTGTTGATGCTGCTGTGGCACATCGTCAAACTCGCCGTGGTGGCGGCTTGGTGGGCGGTGCTGTTTCCCATGGTCTCGGTTCCGGTCGCCGGTGCTGTCGCGGCCGGCCTTTTCCTCGGGTCGTCGTGGGCGGTCGTGGTGGTCGGGGTGTCCATCGCGGGGATGGTGCTCTGGCGTGCGAAGCATCCGGAGACCTTCGAGCGGTGGCTCACCGGACGCGCACGTGCCCGATTCCTGCGCTGGTGGCGCTACCGGCTGCGCTGGGACAAGCGACTAGAAGCCTGCAAACTCACCGTGACCGCTGAAACGTCGACGTTCGTTCCGCGGCTCCTCCTGGCCGAGATCGGTGACGGCATGGACTGGGTGAGGGTGAAGATGCTCGATGGTCAATGCCCCGCCGACTACGAAAACCGCGTCGAGCGCCTGGCCCACACCTTCGAGGCCCTGGAATGCCGCGCCACTGTCGTCGGCCCCGGCGTGATCGAGCTGGGATTCCGCTACACCGATGCCCTCGCCGAACCCGTCGCCATGCCCCGTATCGACCCTGGCTTCCGGAAGGACGTTGCCTGATGAACGTCTCCACCGACCTACCCAAGATGGGGGGAACGGCGGCTCAACGCCGTGCCCTACCCAACCTCTACGAGGTCGCTCAAGCTGCTGCCGAGCAATACCAGGTGTGTAAACGGCCGATCGCGATGCGGGTCGAAGACCCCAAGACCGGAACCGTCACCTACGAAGGGTCCCCGTGCAAGTCCACGATCGAATCGGTGTGCCCTGCGTGCGCGAAATCGCACTGGCTGCTGCGGTTCGCTCAGTGTCGCGAAGGCTGGCACGTCGGCACCGAACCAGTCGACCCCGCCAGTGACCCGACCGACAGACAAGTCGAATTGCTCACTGACAGAGCCGATCTCGTGGCTCAATATCGGACCGCTGTTGCCGACGCGGCCGAGGACCTCGCTGCCCATCTGCGTGCGGTGGTAGCGGGGCTGGATGAGGATCTGCGCGAAACCGGTCTACGTGGGCGTCTCCCGGGTCTGGACGCCACTACCAAGGGTCGGCGTCGGCGCTCCA
The DNA here is from genome assembly GCF_044455225.1 of Nocardia sp. NPDC051321. Taxonomy (NCBI): domain Bacteria; kingdom Bacillati; phylum Actinomycetota; class Actinomycetes; order Mycobacteriales; family Nocardiaceae; genus Nocardia; species Nocardia sp. NPDC051321. The sequence goes on from NZ_JBITEM010000018.1 coordinate 83,230, forward strand.
CTCGTCGCCGTCAGGACGTCCCGGACCTGCCTCGCCGCAAGGTCACCAAGACCACGGTGGGCAAGGTCTTCGCCGGTAAGCACCAACCCTCGATGTTCGTCACCCTCACCATGGATTCCTACGGACGGATCAACCGTGACGGCGCCGGGGTCGATGAGAAAGGCAACCCGGTCTCCGACGGTTCACCGGTGAACATCGACGGCTACGACTACGTTCGTGCCGCGCGTGACATCGTGTTCTTCTCCAAGCTGGTCGACCGGTGGATTCAGAACCTGCGCCGGGCGGTCGGTCGCGACGTGCAGTACTTCGCCACCGTGGAACCGCAGAAACGGGGTGCCCCGCACCTGCACATCCTGATCCGGGGTGCGATCTCGCGCGAGATCCTGAAGTTGGTTACCGCGGCGACCTACCACCAGGTGTGGTGGCCGTATTTCAACGCCGAGAACCGCGTCTACGGCGGAGATTTCCAGCCGGTCTGGGATCACAAACGCGCGACCTTCATCGACCCCGACACCAAGCAGTCACTCAAATACTGGGACGACGCGCTCGACACCCTCGACCAGATAGACGACCTCGAGCCTGCGCATGTGGTGCGCTTCGGTGCCCAGATGGACCGCAAAAGCATCAAGGGCGTGATCCCGGAAAAGGCCGGCCGAACCATCGGCTACGTCACCAAATACCTGACCAAGTCCATCAGCGAAATCGTTGAAGCCCAGTCAGATCGGGCCGCAGAGCATTACGACCGCCTCCACGCCCAGCTTCAGACGGTGCCGTGCTCGCCTCGCTGCGCGGTGTGGCTGGAATACGGCATCGTCCCCCAGGGCGCCAGCGACAAAACCGTACCGGGCCGTTGCCGGGGCAAAGCACACCGCCGCGACACCCTCGGCCTGCCCGGTCGCCGCGTCCTGGTCTCCCGGCGTTGGTCGGGCAAGACCCTCATCGACCACAAACAAGACCGAGTCGAGTTTGTTCGGCAACTGCTCGCCGACGCCGGAATCGAGCAAGCCGACACCTCACACCTGAAGGTCACCCCGGTCGAGGCGGGCGACAAGTCCCGGCCCCTGCGTGAACACCTGATCCTGGGTGCGATCGCCAAACGCACCACCTGGCGGGCGCAACTGATGCGAGCGCAACTTGCCGCCGATCCACCAGGTGCGCAAGAAACTTCGGCAACTCAGCAAGCGGCATAGGGGAGGACTCGATCATGGAACTACCAAGCGATCGGCTATGGACGGTGGAGGAAGCCTCGTACTTCCTCAACGTGCCCGTCAAGACGCTCTACCAGTGGAAATGGCTCGGGGAAGGCCCGCCAGTGCGCAAGGTCGGCCGCCATTTGCGCTACAACCCTGCCCGGCTGCGGGCCTGGGCCGACATGGACGAGGCAGCCTGATGGGACACGTAGACGATCGCTGGTGGCGACCCCAGCGCGACGAGAACGACAAAGTCGTGGTCAATGGGCGCGGCAAACCGGTCATGGAAAAGACCGAGCTGTACGGGCGTGGGCTTCGCTATCGGGTCCGCTACATCGACCCGGATGGCATCGAACGGTCGAAGTCGTTCCCGGACCGGGAGAAGAAGCGCGCCGATGACTTCTTGATCGAGGTCGAATCCGACAAGCGCGAAGGTAAGTACATCGACCCACGCGCTGCGACCAAACCCTTTCGGCAGCAAGCGGAAAGCTGGTACAAGGCACAGTCGACCGACCCGGCGACGAGGGAGACGTTGCGGAGCCGCCTGGAGTCCCGTATCTATCCGACGTTCGGCAAGTTGCCGCTGGGGCGAATCGGACCGGCGACTATCCGCGATTGGGTGAGCGAGCTCGAGGAGCGCAAGTACTCCGACAACTACATGTACGTGCTGTTCGGAATCGTCTCCGGCGTGCTGGATTCTGCGGTGGACGACAAGCTGATCCGGGAGAACCCGTGCCAGGCGAAGACGGTCCGCCGACCAGTCGCCCGTAGTCCGAAAGTCGTTGTGTGGCCGGATGATCGGATATCGGCAGTGCGGCAGGGCTTGAAGGAATTGAAGCCGCGATTCGCGATCGTCGTTCCGATCGGTGCCGGGCTCGGACCGCGTCAAGGTGAGATTTTGGGCTTCTCGCCCGATGACATCGACCGCGAGGCCATGACGGTGCATATCCAGCGTCAAGTGAAGTTCGTCAAGGGCGTCTTGATGTTCGCGTTACCCAAGCGGGAGAAGACCCGATACGTCCCGCTGTCGCAAAAGGTATTGGATGACATCGACCGCCATATAGAGCTGTATCCGCCTCAACCGGTGACGTTGCCGTGGGCGAGCCCGGATGGCGATCCGATCACCGTGTCCTTGTTGATCACTGACGAGAAGGGCCACACGATGAGCGGGGACCTGTTCAACAAGGTGGTCTGGAAGCCCGCGTTCGGCGCAGCAAAGCTCGAGTACCGGCCGCGGGCTGACGGCATGCATTCCGGCCTCCGGCACCTGTACGCATCGAAACTGCTTGCGCGTGGTGTGTCGGTCAAGGAGCTAGCGGACTTCCTCGGTCACGAGGACCCAGGGTTTACGTTGCGGGTGTATACGCACCTGATCTCGTCCAGCAACGAGCGTGCCCGTCAGGCCGTGGACGACGCGTCGAGCGCATGGACTCTACCGACCGATGACGGCCTGGTGACGGCCTGAGATCGAGAAATCCGGGTGCAGAACTACCGTGCAAACAGAAATCCGGTGCGAGCCACGAACCAGACTCGCACCGGATTTCTGTTGTCTAGCAGGCTATTTCAGCTCGGCGCTGGTCTTGCCGAGTACCCGGCGAGCCACGATGAGCTGCTGGATCTGCTGGGTGCCTTCGAAGATGTCCAGAATCTTCGAGTCGCGGCCCCACTTCTCCAGCAGGGTGCGCTGCGAGTAGCCGATGGCGCCGGCCAGTTCGACGGCCTTGAGGGAGACGTCGGTGCCGGTGCGGCCTGCCTTGGCCTTGGACATCGAGGCCTCGAGCGAGTTCGGCTTCTTGTTGTCGGCCATCCACGCGGCACGCAGCGACAGCAGGTAGGCGGCCTCGTAATCGGCTTCCATGCGCAGGAATTCGGCGGCCGCGGCGTGCTGGTTGTTCGGCGGGGTGTCGTAGGAGATCTCGACACCGGCGTCGGTCAGGACGGCACGCAGCTCCTCGAGGGCGGCACGGGCGACGCCGACCGCCATCGCGGCAACGAGCGGACGGGTGTTGTCGAAGGTCTGCATGACCCCGGCAAAACCCTTCTCCACGTTGACTTCCGGGCTACCGAGGATGTTGTCCTTCGGAATCCGGCAGTCCTGCAGCAGCAGCACGGCGGTGTCAGAGGCCTTGATGCCGAGCTTGTGCTCGAGCCGGGCCACCGAAAGCCCTGGGGCATCACGCGGCACGACGAACGACTTGATCGCCGCGCGGCCGAGGCTCCTGTCCACTGATGCCCACACCACGATGTGGGTGGACCGCTGGCCCGCGGTCACGAAGATCTTCTCGCCGTTGAGCACCCACTCGTCGCCGTCCAGCACGGCGGTGGTGGTGACGGCGGCGGAGTCGGAGCCGAAGGACGGCTCGGTGATCGCCATCGAGGCCCACACCTTGCCGAAACGCTTCAGCTGCTCGTCGGTGGCGACGGCCGCGATGGCCGCGTTGCCAAGACCCTGGTAGGGGATCGACAGCATCAGGCCGACGTCACCCCAGGAGGTCTCCAGGGCGTTCAGCAGCGCGGACATATTGCCGCCGTTGCTGTTTCCGAGCAGCTCGGTGGCGTGCGCGTCCGACTCGCTGTCGTCCTCGCGGCCGCCCGCGGCGCCGCCGATCTTCTGGGTGCCGGAGTCGGCGAGGCCTTCCACCATGGCGGCCATGGTGTCCAGCTCGACCGGGTACTCGTGCTCGGCGAGGTCGTACTTGCGCGAGATCGGCCGGAAGATCTCGGTCGCGACCTGGTGGGCCTGGTTGGCGCTGGCCCGCAGCTTCTTGGGGAGTTCGAGATTGATCATGGGAAGTCTCCTGGAAGGTAAGGAACGAGCCGGTTAGATGAGCACGACGCCTTCGGCGACGCCGATGCCCCGCAGGTCGCGGTACCAGCGCTCGACCGGGTGTTCCTTTGTGAAGCCGTGGCCGCCGAGCAGCTGCACGCCGTCCAGACCGATCTGCATTCCCTTGTCCGTGGCCAGCTTTCGGGCCAGCGACGCCTCACGGGCGAAGGACAGACCCTGTTCCGCGCGCGAGGCACCCCGCAGGGTGACCAGCCGCAGGCCGTCGAGCTCGATCGCGATGTTGGCGACCATGAAGGCGACCGCCTGGCGGTGCGAAATCGGCTCACCGAACGCTTCCCGCTCGTTCACGTACGGAATCACGTAGTCCAGCACGGCCTGTCCGGTGCCGACCGCGAGCGAGGCCCAGCCGAGGCGGGCCAGCCGAACGGCGTCGGCGTAGTCCTCGGCGCGCTGCTTGGCGTCACCGTCGCCGAGGATGGCTTCGGTGCCGACCGCGACATTGTCGAGCAGCAGGCGACCGAGACCGGCGGCGCGCAGACCCATGCTCGGGTCGGCCTCGACGACCAGGCCCGGGGTGTCCGACGGAACGATGAAAAGCGCAGGGCGACCGTCGAGTTCGGCGGCGATCAGGAACAGCTCGGCATCCGCGGCGGCGGGTACCAGGCTCTTCAGCCCGGAGATCCGGTAGCCGCTCGGCGAGCGAACGGCCTTGGTCTGCAACGCGAACGGGTCGAACAGCGCGCGCGGCTCGCTGATCACCACGGAGGCCTGCGGCACGTTCTCGCCGGTGAAGGCGGGCAGGTAGGTCTTCTGCTGGGCGTCGGTGCCCCACTGGGACAGCGCGACCGCGACACCGCTCGGCGCGAGGATCGGCAGCGCCAGGCCCATGTCACCGTGCGCAAGCGCCTCGGCCACAAGGGAATTGGTGACCGCGCCACGCTCCGATGCGGCGCCCTCGAGCTCCTCGGGGACGTTGATCAGCGTGATGCCGAGCTGGGCGGCGCGCTCGAGCAGGTCGCGTGGGGCCTTCGCGGCGGCATCGGCGTCGTAGGCGGCCGGGCGCAGGATCTCCTCGGAGAACTCCCGCACCGTCTCGACGATCATCTGCTGCTCGTCGCTGGGGGTGAGGTCGAAGAAGTCCTTCGTCTTCGCCTCGTTCGGCGCGAGCCGCTTGGGCTGGCCGTTACCGGTGACCTTGGCGAAGGCACGGGTGGCGGCGCCGAGCGTGCGGAAACCGGTCTTGGTGCCTTCGTAGGTGACTCGCTCGATCGGCTTGCGCAGGTTGTACTTCTCGGCGAGCTCCGACCCGGTAATGGTCGTCATCACCCGCATGGCCGCGCCCATCCAGTCCCGCTTGGGGTGGCTGAGGCCGACTGCGGACGTGTCTGGACTTCGCTTCGTTGCGCTGTCTCGAGTGCTCATCATCACCTGTTTTCTCGGGTGGGTGGGGTGAGGTCTTGGCCCCGGCTATCTTACTCCTGAGTAAGACTATCTTACTCCAGAGTAAGAACCGCGTCGAGGTGCAGCATACGCCGCTTATCTGTGCCAGGCTGAGCGGGTGCCCATCGTCGCGGTGCTGTTTGCCGCTGTCCTGTTCGCCGGTGCCCCGCGGTATGGGTACCACCGGGACGAGTTGTACTTTTTGGCGGCTGGCCGCCACCTCTCGTGGGGGTACCCGGATCAGCCACCGCTAACGCCGCTCATTGCCAAGGCGATGGCCGCGATCGATCCCGATTCGTTATTCATACTGCGCTTGCCCGCGGTGCTCGCGGCCACCCTGGTCGTGGTGTGTGCCGGGTTGATGGCGCGGGAGTTCGGTGGCGGGCGGGGCGCCCAGGCGTTGGCTGCCGCCACGGTGGCGAGTGCGGCCGTGGTCATGGGGACCGGGCACGTGTTGAGCACCGCCGTGTTCGATCTGGCCGCGTGGTCGGTGGTGTCACTGATGGTGCTGAAGCTGATCCGCGGTGCACCCGACGAGGCCGACCGGCTGGCGGAGTCCGGGTCGATACGCCCAAAAGCGTGGTGGCTCAGCGGTCCACGGTGGTGGCTGGTGATCGGTGTGGTGATCGGTGCCGGGCTGCAGAACAAACTGCTGCTGATCTTCCCGGTGCTCGCGTTGCTGGTGTCAATGCTGGTGTTCGGGCCACGAAAGCTGTTTGCCACCAAGTTCTTTCCGATGGCGATCGGCATCGCGGTGCTGCTCTGGCTGCCGTATCTGGTGTGGCAGGCGCGCAACGGGTGGCCGCAGTGGGAGATGAGCCAGGCGATCGCGGGCGGTTCCTCCGGGACGTCGGATTCGCCGATCATGTTCGTGCTCTTGCAGTTCGGGCTGATCGGACCGCTGTTGGTGCCGTTGTGGGCGTTCGGCTTGTGGCGACTGGCTCGGGACAGCCGGTATCGCGCCTTCGCGGTCGCGTACGGCGTGCTTTTCGTGCTGTTCGTGGCGACCGGCGGGAAGGCGTACTACCTGGGCGGGATGTATCCGATCCTGCTCGCGGCGGGGGCGGTTCCCTTCGCCGCATGGCTGGGGCAGCGACGAATGCGTTGGGCAGCAGTGAGTTTCGTGGTCACGGTGAACATGATCTCGTCGGCGGTCCTGTTCCTGCCGGTCCTGCCGATTTCGATGCTGAAGGACTCACCGGTCCTCGCGATCAACTATGACGCGGGCGAAACGATCGGCTGGCCCGAGTTCACCCGCGAAGTCGGGGAGGCACGTGCGCGACTCGGCGGCGACGTCGCCATCCTCACCGCCAACTACGGCGAGGCCGGTGCCATCGAACGGTTCGGCGCACCCTACAACCTGCCGAAACCCCACTCCGGTCACAACTCCTACTGGTGGTGGGGGCCACCGAGCGACACCGCCACCGAGGTGCTCGCGGTCGGCATCGATCGAGACGAATTGGTGCGCGCCTTTACCGATGTCGAACCCGCGGGCCGCATCGACAACACCCGCGGCATCGACAACGACGAACAGGGCGCACCCCTGTTCATCTGCCGAAACCTCCGCGCCCCCTGGTCCGAGCTGTGGCCACACGCCAAACACCTGGGCTGACCTCCAGACACCGGACTGAGGCGGCATCGGGCGTCGAACGGGACATGACGCCGCACCCACTCGCCGCCATCTCCCGTTCGGTGACTGAACTACAGGCGGTGATGAGTGAGGAAGTGTTCGACGGTTTTGCGCCACTGATCGGGCTGTTCGGCCATGAGCACATGCCCCGCCGCGATCTCGGCGTATTCCGCGCCAGGGATGGCCTCGGCAAGAAAGCGTGAATTCGCCGGATCGATCAATAGGTCCTCGGTGGCATTGACGACCAGCGACGGCACGGTGATGCGCCCCAAATCGCCAGTCGTGTCGACGATTTCGACCAGGCCGGCCTGCTGGCGCGTGCCACCCGGAATGGTTGTCGCGCCGACCCGCACGAGTTCGTCGACCTGGTCGGCGGGCAGGTCGTTGAAGAATGCGGCGCTGAAGGCCTGCGCGAGGGCGAAACGGGCGAACGTGCTGGTGTCACCCCGGTCGAGCAGGTCCTGCCAGATCTGGACGGCGAGGCGAGCGCGGTTGTCTGCCTTGGCAAATCCCGCGGCGAGGATCAGTCCGCGCACCCGGTCCGGATGGCGCACCGCGGCCCGCACGGCCACCGCGCTGCCGAGGGAGTAACCCACGATGGTGAACGTCTCGACCCCGGCATCGACCGCGGCTGCGACGAGCGCGTCGGCGAGACCATCGAGGGTGAGCGGGATATCGCTGTCCGGATAGTCGGAGGCGACCACGGTATGCGTCGCGGCGAGTGCGGGGATCAGCGCGCCGAAGTTGGTCTCGATGGTGCCGCTCGCCCCGTGTGCGAGGACGAGGCCGGGTCCGGTGCCGTGCACCGTGGTCCGCAGGGGAATTGCTGTCATGCCAGCCAAGTTAGGAATTCACATGAGTGTGAAGGCAAGTCGAGGGTGAGCGAGGTCATATGTTGATCGGAGAACTGGCGCGCCGCACCTCGGTGAGCACCCGCCTGCTCAGGTACTACGAGGAACAGGGCCTGCTGCAACCGCAGCGCGACGCGCTCGGCTACCGATCATACGCCGAGGACGCGCCGGAACAGGTGGGCCACATCAGGGACATGTTGGCCGCGGGTCTGTCGACCGAGGACATCCGCAGCTTGATGCCTTGCGCGATCGACCACGTCAACAAGCGGATTCAAGCCTGCGACATGTCGCTGGACGTTGTCGAAAGCCGCCACAGCGACCTGGACGACAAGATCGCCGCACTCGAGCGACAGCGGGAGCTGCTCGCCGTGAAGCGCGCTTCGCTCAGGGACGCAATGCCAGCGAGCTGACCGGTCTTGCCGGACATTCTTCGGTGCCACGAGCCTGAATCTCGCTCCGCGACACGGAAAGTGTCCACTCAGGCCGATAACCAACGAGAGCCGGCCCAGAACTCTGGACCGGCTCTCCCTAGTGGCTCAACGCTATTCGCGCACGTAATACCGCAACGTTCCATACGCGGTCAGCGCGGCGAACACGATGCCGACCGGCGCGATCACCAACGCGACCATCGCGATGTCGTCACCGGTGATGCGCGGAAACACCTTGCTGGCGAACAGATCTCCGAGCGCCCGATCGATCACCAACGGCCGCGCGAGCAGCAGCCCGCCCACCGCGACGAGCGAACCGGCCAGCGCCGCGACCACCGCCTCCAACAGGAACGGCAACTGGGTGTACCAGCGGGTCGCGCCGACCAACCGCATGATGCCGACCTCGGTGCGCCGGGTGAACGCGGCGATCTGCACCATGTTCGCGATCAGCAGCAGCGCGGCAAGCGCCTGCAGCACGGCTAGCCCGAACGCGGCATTGCGGAGCCCGTCGAACAGGCTGACCAGCCGGTCCACGATGTCCTTGTCGTTGCGCACCATGCCGACGCCCGGTCGCTGATAGAACTTCTCGTAGATCTGCGGATACAGTTCCGCGTTCTTCATCTTCACCCGCAGCGACGCGGGCAGCGGTGTCTCGCTGACGTACTTGGCCAGCTCGGGCTGGTCCTTGAACGTCTTCTCCTTGGCCTCGCGGACAGCGTCGTCGCGGCTGAGGTACTGGACCGACTCGACGTCCTTGGTCGCCTTCAGGTCCGCCATCAGTGTCTTGCATGGATCGCGGGAGCAGTCCGGGTCGTTGGCGGAGACGTCCTCGGTGAGATACAGCCGCACCTCCAGCCGATCCAGGAAGTACTGCTCGGTCTTGTCGGCGATCCGCACCGCGAGCAGGCCGCCACCGAGCATGGTGAGCGAGACCGCGACGGTCAGGATCATCGCGATGGTCATCGTGACATTGCGCCGCAGACCGGCGAAGACCTCGCTGAACAGAAAACTCGCGCGCATCAGCGATCCACCCCGTAGACACCGGTCGCCTCGTCGCGCACCAGGCGGCCGCGATCGAGTTCGATCACTCGCCTGCGCATGGCGTCGACGATGTGGTTGTCATGGGTGGCCATCAGCACCGTGGTGCCGATCCGGTTGATCCGCTCCAGCAGCATCATGATGTCGCCGCTGGTGTCCGGATCCAGATTGCCGGTCGGTTCGTCGGCGAGCAGCACCAGCGGCCGGTTGACGAAGGCGCGGGCGATCGCCACCCGCTGCTGTTCGCCACCGGAAAGCTCGGACGGTAGTCGATCGGATTTGCCGCCGAGACCGACCATGTCGAGCACCTCGGGGACGGTGCGGTCGATGAACTGGCGCCGCTTGCCGATCACCTCCAGCGCGAACGCGACATTATCGTGCACCGACTTCTGCTGCAACAGCCGGAAATCCTGGAACACGCACCCCATCCGCTGGCGCAGCTTCGGCACCTTACGGCCGGGCAGCCGGTCCACTCGAAAGTCGGCAACCTGTATCTGCCCCGCGGTGGGGCTCTCCTCTTTCAACAGCAGACGCATGAAGGTGGACTTGCCCGAGCCGGACGGTCCGATGATGAAGACGAACTCGCCCTTGTCGACATCGACGGTGATGTTGTCCAGCGCGGGTCGCGTCGAGGTCTTATACGACTTGGTGACGTTCCGCATGGTGATCACGGGGAGCCAGTGTAGCCAGCAACGCTGGGTACACCGCGTTGCCGATCACCGAGGCCCGGCGAGTCCGCCGAGCTCAGCGTGGCGCGACCGCCGGATTAACCGCTGCGGGAACGGTGTTGAGGCTGGGCTCGGAGCCGGGTGTGAAAGGTTGCGTGAATTGGTGAGCCTGCGCGCTCCAGACGCAGTGCGCGACTCTATGGGCGGTACCCTGCTCCGCGAGATAGATGAGATGTAGCAGGACGAATTTTCCGCCTGCGGGGGCATGCCTAAGCGTTGACGGAGGGATTACTCCGGACTGCGAGCAACGTGGTACTGCTCCCAGCATCCCGTCAAATATTCGCGCAGTCGCTGTTCAAGTCCTGCAATACCAGGGGTTGAATCCGCAGGTGGAGGCATGAACGGTATGAATGGCTCCATTGCGGTCGGATAGTCGAAATCCGCGTACAGCATCTCAATCGTCTTGAATGGGTCATCGTCGAATGCCGATGGATTCTCGCAAACCCAAGCAACCGTGAGATATACCCATACTCCTATTTCGTCGGATACTAGGCCGTCGATCAAGTCGCGAACTTTATACAGTTCATCGGAAAGGAGCAAGGACAGCGACTCAACGGTCTGCATGGGCTCGATCTCGTTCACGATATTTCCCATTGCAAGCTGGACCACGCCTTTATCGGATATCCAATCGTTCCGGAATCCGTAGTGGAGTTCACGCGGGGTCAGTCTCGCTCTCGCTTCTATGAACGAGGCTGGAATCTCGAACTGTATCAACTTATCGCTCATGGCGTGATCGGCTTTCCATTGATTGTCCCGTTCTTCACGAACATCTGGTGTGTCACTTTTCCGTCCTGAAGGATCCACTCAAATCTTCCCGTCACGCCATTGAGCTCACCGGGCATCTGGACGAGTGTTCGCGCAGTCCCATCACCACCTACTATATCGAACACGATACCCTTGGTTCCAATGTCCTCGGCGGCGAAGGTGGCTGAACGGTGGTACTTGTCAGACTTCAGGCCGGATCCAGTTCGCTCGGCTTCCCGGATGATTTCATCGGCCTGCTGCCGAGTCACCCCCTGTCCCGTGGCTTCGCTCGACTGAATGGTAGCGTTTCTTTCGGCTGCTACAACCTTGCTGTCGAGCGTCTTGACCGCGAGTGAATCGATTTTGTTAAGATCGCCGGCGGCGGCGGCGAGTTCATCCTCTGCCTTGGCGGCCTTCTCGAAGATTCGTGCCAGTTTGCTTTCTTGGATGACCTTGGCAATTGCCTTGGCGCATCTCTCTATCTCCACGGCCCACTTGGCGGCCGTGGCAGCTCCCAACAAGAACCCGACGCCAGCGGAAACAATGTCTACCAATATGTTGACGACAATGGACTCTTCGATAAACTCGATCAGCTCATCCAAGAGATCCTTCATCTTTTTGCGGATCTTCTCGAGTTCATCCCTGTGGTTGTTGCAGTCGGCTTCGAGGGAGTAGGTGGACAGAGCGAGATTTCTGGCAACAGTGCTGAGTGAATCCAGGCTTTCGCGGATGTCTGGGATTTCAGGGGAGTTGATGTCGTTGATGTGCGCCATGGCCGAGCCGATGATGAGCTGCGCGTCGGTGACGGCCGCACAATTGGAAAAGGCGTGCCATGCCTCAGCGGCGGCCTTGAGCCTGTCAGTATGCCCATCCGGAACGGGAATGCCGATCTGTTCCAGAAGATTCGGAATGCACGTTTCCAGGCCCTGTCCGCTGCCTCCAGCCGCTGGCGGGTACTGCCAATTGGACGAGGTCGGTACCACGGGATCGGCCGGTCGTTCCGGCGCGGCATTCCAGTTGGGGTTGACCTGGGCGTTGAAGTTGGCAACGTAGTGGTTGTAACCGGCCAGTTGGAGAAGTCCAGCGTAATAGCGCATGGACTGGCCGAGTCTGTGGGCAGTATCGGTCGCGCTGATTGCGCGTGCGTCGTACCCTTTTGCCCACGCCAAGGCACTGTCGGTCGCTCCAGCCATCGAGCCTGTCGCCGCCAGCGACCCGGTCAGGGTCTTACAAGCCTTGTCGAGTTCGTCGGCCAGGTCGGACAGTTTCTTGGCACTGTCGTAGTAGACGATCGGGTCAACGACCAATGCCATTCGATCAGCCCCGCTCAGCCCCGCTTGAACATGGTGACGTTGGCCGCGATGGCCGCTGTGTACTGAGTGTGAGCGTTGCGAGCGGCGGTACTCATATCGACGACGCCTTGATTGACTTCCTGCGCGGCCGTCGTCCATTGGCTGTGGGCGGCGCGATGTGCGTCGGCGGTGGCGCCACTCCACGATCCAGCGTGGACCTGCGCCACCTTCTGATCGAGGGTATCTAGGTGTTCGGCGATGAATCCGGCAAGCCCGGCCAAGCGGGACACGATTTTGTCGAGCTGGTCGAGGTCGACACTGAAGGCGTCGTTCACGGAAGGTCCAGGCTGGAGTATTCGCTGGCGAATTGGTTGTCATGCGCGGTGATGGTCTGCGCGGTAACTCCGAGAGATGACGCCATGCTCGACAGTGCTTCGATGATCTTCTCGCCGCCGTCGTGGACTTCGTTCCAACCGGTCGCGTAACTATCGGATGCCGAGCCTGTCCATTCACTGGAGGTCAGTGTGGCGACCTCCAGTGCGGCCGATCTCAGCGCTGACCGCAGGATGTCGGCCAGGTCGTAGGCGTACTTGCCCAACGCCGTCACCTCGTCTGGAATGACCGATAGCTCTGAGCCGCCCCTGCCCCCACTCATGGGCCGACGGTACCACAGGGGTTGTAGCCGGAACGATCGTCGATTATGGGGCGCATGGAGTTCGGTGCAAGCCGTATCGGCAAGACGTGCGCAAGACCGTCAGTCAGCGCGTCAACGTGAGTCCCGCCACGCTGGCGATGCTTCGGCGTCGGAAGCTCGACGCGGCGCCGGGGCAGACGCTGGCGTTCGTGTGAATCGGAACCGCAACCCGATCAGCCCCGAGGACTTTGGGAAGTCTGGGGAAGATCACCGAGGCCCGGCGAGTCCGCCGAGCTCAGCGTGGCGTTTGTCTGGCTCAGCGTGGCGCGAGCGCCGGATTCACCGCTGCGGGAACGGTGTTCAGGTTGGGCTCGGAGCCGGGTGTGAAAGGTTGATCGGGCTTGACGAACAGGTAAAGCACGAACGTGGCGACCCAGGTTGCGATCAGGATCGCGGTGGATCGACGTGGTCTCGATTCCTTGAGCAGTGCGGTGGGTCGCACCGCTTCCTTCAAGAGCGAGATGGTTCTACGTGGTCTCACTGATACCCTCCCGGCGCAACGCTGCGGCTACTCGCACCCGCAGTTCGCGTCCGACTTCGAACTGTTTGCCCGGCAAGGTGCGGGCAACCATTCGGATGTTCATCTGGTCAACGGTCAGATCCTCGACGCCCATCACGGTGGGCTCGTCGAGTAGCAGTGGTTTGAGTCGAGGATCTTCGTACGCCTTTGTACCGACCTCGTGCAGGATCTCGTTGACCCTGGTGATATCCGCACTCGCGGACACCGGAACGTCGATCGCGGCGCGTGCCCAATCCTTCGACAGATTCGTCACTTTCACGATCTGGCCGTTGGGCACGGTGATCACTTCACCGTCGGAATTGCGCAGTGTGGTGATCCGCAACGTGACGTCCTCGACCGTACCCTCTGCCATCTCCGCGGCTCCAGTCACCGCGATGCGAACTACGTCACCAAACCCGTATTGCCGTTCGGTGATCAGGAAGAACCCGGCCAGGATGTCCTGCACGATGCGCTGCGCGCCGAAACCGAGCGCGGCACCGAGTACCGCGGCGGGGGCGACCAGGCCGGTCACCTCGAAGCCGAGCCGGCGCAGCACCTCCATGCCGATCAGCACGTAGGCGATGGTCAGCACCACCCAGGTGACCACCTGGGCAAGCGCGTGCCGGTGCTTGGCCGCCTCGGTGCGCACCAGCGCGTCGCCGCCACGGAATTCGGCGTCGATCTTGCGGGTGATCCGATCCCGGAGAAACGTCGCGAACCGGCTGAACAGGATGGCGCCGAGAATCAACAACACGATCTCGAGCCCGTTGGAACGTAGCCAGTTCGTGGTTTCCGAGGTCGTTGCGAGTGACATGGTCAACACCTCGACTGAACTCCCAACTGGACGCACGCCAGACAGGTTACCGCCGTACGCCCTACGATTCCCCGCGAGCGCCCGCGTGCGGCGGCGATTGCACTACCCGCAACGATCTAGCTCGGTTCCCGCATGCGCCAGCGGATGCCCGACTCGATGAAGCCGTCGATATCGCCGTCGAGCACCGCCGACGGATTGTTGACCTCGTAGTTCGTCCGCAGATCCTTGACCATCTGGTACGGGTGCAGCACGTAGGAGCGCATCTGGTTGCCCCAGGACGCGCCCTCGTTGGTCTTGAGCGCGTCCATCTCGGCGCGTTCTTCCTGCCGTTTGCGTTCCAGCAGCTTGGCCTGCAGCACGCGCATGGCCGAAATCTTGTTCTGTAGCTGGGACTTCTCGTTCTGACAGGTGACGACGATGCCGGTGGGGATGTGTGTCAGGCGCACCGCCGAGTCGGTGGTGTTGACGCTCTGTCCGCCGGGGCCGGAGGAGCGGTACACGTCCACCCGGATGTCGCCCTCGGGGATCTCGATGTGATCGGTGGTCTCGACCACCGGCAGCACCTCGACCTCGGCGAACGAGGTCTGGCGGCGGCCTTGATTGTCGAACGGGCTGATCCGTACCAGGCGGTGCGTGCCCATCTCCACCGACAGCGTGCCGTAGGCATAGGGCGACTTCACCGCGAAGGTGGCGCTCTTGATGCCCGCTTCTTCGGCGTAGGAGGTGTCGTAGACCTCGACGGAGTACTTGTGCCGGTCGGCCCAGCGGATGTACATGCGCATCAGCATCTCGGCCCAGTCGGCGGCGTCCACGCCACCGGCGCCGGAGCGGATGTTGACCAGCGCGTCGCGCTTGTCGTATTCGCCGGACAGCAGCGTGCGGACCTCCAGGGCCTCCACGTCACCGTGCAGCGCGGCACGTTCGGCGTCGGCGTCGGCGAGCGCGGTCTCTCTCGACTCGCCCTCTTCGCCCTCGGCCAGTTCGTACAGCACCGGCAGATCGTCGAGTCGCTGCCGCAATTCCTCGACGCGACGCAGTTCGCCCTGCGCGTGCGAGAGCTCGCTGGTCACCTGCTGAGCGTGATCCTGGTCGTTCCACAAATCGGGATCTGCGGCTTGGTGCTCGAGCTCGTCGATGCGTCGGCGCAGCTCCTCGATGTCGAGGACCGATTCGACCGTCTTGAGGGTGGCGTCGAGTTCGGCGAGATCAGCGGAAACGTCAGGATGCACGATGGTCAAGCCTACTGGTATGGCGCAGCTACCAGAGAAGCAGTGCGGCTCGAATGGGTTGCGGCCTGCGCTCGGAGCTAGACCGCGCGCAGGGCGCCGGGGCGGCGGCCCGCGAGCTTGTCGAGTGCGGTGGCGGTGGATTCGTCGGCGGGGAGGTGGACGATCAGGCGCTGATCGTCGTCGGCGGAGAGATCGAGGATCTCATAGGCCAAGCGCAGCTGGCCCGCGTCGGGGTGGACGAATCGGGTGACGCCGGTGGCGGCCGGGAGGCTGGGGACGGTCTCGACGCGATCGGTGAATTCCGGGCCGACGGTGACGGTGAGTTCGTCGGCGAGCGCGGCGATGTGCGGATCCTTGCGGAAGGGACCGTGTTTGAGGGTGGCGACGGTCTGGTCGGCGAGGTGCTGCCAGTCCGGATAGACATCGCGGGCGCGCGGGTCGGCGAAGACGAAGCGGGCCAGGTTCGCCGGAGTGGTGTCGAGCAGGCCGAACGGTGCCATCAGACGCCGATAGCCGTCGGTGTGCGCGAGGACCTCGGTGAGCCGGTTCACGATCACCGCGGGCGCGGGTTCGAGGCGGTCGAGGATGGCGCGGACCGCGGGGCGCACTTCGCGCCGCGGCTGGGCGCCGCCCATGCAGTTGAAGCCCGCGTCGGCGGATTTGGTGAGGACGTGCAGGTGCACTCGTTCGCTCGTGCTGAGGCGGAGTGCGTCGGCGAGCGCGGAAAGAACCTGCGGTGAGGGACGGCGATCGCGGCCTTGCTCGAGTCGAGTGATGTATTCGACGCTTACGCCGGCGAGGGTGGCGAGTTCGGAGCGGCGCAGGCCGGGCGTGCGGCGGCGTGCTCCGGCGGCCAGGCCGACCTGGGCCGGAGTGACCGCCTCGCGGCGGGTCCGGAGGAATAGGCCCAGCTCGTTGTCACTCACCCATCGAAGGTAACAAGCGGCGGCGGCCGGAGGGTGTCCCTGTCACTACCACTCTTGCGGCGGTCTTCCTCGGAGTCGCGGCGGCCAGCAGATTGGGACCTGCGGCCGAGACCGGTCGCCGAATGTGTGGGAGGAATTGAGATGTCGGCATTGAAACTCGCGGTGATCATCGGCAGCGTTCGAGACGGACGCTTCGGGCCGGTGGTGGCCGAATGGTTCACCGAGCACGCCAGGGGGCACGGCGCGTTCGAGGTGGACGTCATCGACCTGGCGGAGGCGGACCTGCCGCTGGCGTTGCCCGCCGTGTCACCGGCGATGGATCCGAATCCCGAGCGGCCGGCGGGCATGGTCGATCTCACCGCGCGGCTCGCGGCGGCGGACGCGTTCGTGATCGTCACGCCCGACTACAACCGCAGCATTCCGGCCGCGCTGAAGGCCGCCATCGACTGGCACTACACCCAATGGGATGCCAAGGCAATAGGTTTCGTCGGGTATAGCGGCGCGAGTGGCGGGTTGCTCGCCATCGAACATTTGCGGCAGATCTTCAATGAGCTCAATGCGCATACCGTCCGTAACTACGTGTCGTTTCCGCGCTACTACCTGCTCTTCAACGCTGAAGGTCGGCTTCAGGAGCCGGACGAGCCCGCTGCGGCGGCGCTGGCGATGCTCGACCAGTTGCAGTGGTGGGCCGATGCTTTGGCCGCGGCGCGCTTGGTTGCAGCGGTGGGATGAGGTGATGTGCTGATGCCGGAAGGTAGTCCGGCGGCATCGGGATCCGGCGTCGCGGTCTGGCGATCAGACGGTGTCGCCCTCCGCCATCCAGATATTCCGGCCTGCGCACCGCTGTACCCGCGGGAGATCGGTGGGGTCGGGCGCAGTCGTGCCGCGCGGATCGGGTGCTGGGGTGACCGGATAGGGTGCGCGAGTGGCTGTGGACTCTTCTGACCTCGAACTCGCGCTGCGGTTGGCCGATGCCGCCGACGGCATCACTCGGGCCCGGTTCGGTGCGCTCGATCTGAAGGTGGACGCGAAGCCGGACTTGACGCCCGTGTCGGATGCCGATCTCGCGGTGGAGAAGGCGATCCGGCAGGTGCTTTCCGAACAGCGACCGGACGATTCGGTGCTCGGCGAGGAGTTCGGCGGGGACGCCGAGTTCACCGGGCGACAGTGGGTTATCGATCCGATCGACGGCACCAAGAATTTCGTGCGCGGCGTGCCGATTTGGGCCACGTTGATCGCGCTCCTGGTGGACGGCGTGCCGGTGGTCGGCGTGGTGAGTGCGCCCGCATTGTCTCGGCGCTGGTGGGCGGCGGCAGGGTCGGGCGCCTGGAGCAGCTTCGATGCCGAAGCGCCGACATCGATTTCGGTGTCTGCCGTTGGCGAGCTGAGCTCGGCGAGCCTGGGTTTCTCCAGTCTGTCCGGGTGGCGTGCGCGTGGGTTGCGGGAGAAGTTCCTCGCGCTCACCGACGACGTGTGGCGCGTGCGTGGCTACGGCGATTTCTTTACCTATTGCCTGCTCGCGGAGGGTGCGCTCGATATCGCGACCGAACCCGAAGTCTCCCTGTGGGATCTGGCCGCGCTCGACATTCTGGTTCGTGAGGCGGGCGGGCGGTTCACATCGCTCGCGGGCCAGCCGGGGCCGCATGGCGGCGACGCGGTGGCGACGAACGGTCTGCTGCATGACGAGACGTTGAGTCGTTTGCAGCCCTGAGTCGCTGACGGGCGTCGGCGCGGAGTTCGAGTTCGGTTTGGGTCGTAGCGCGCTAAGGCTGTGCCTGCCGGGTCACGCACTCGGTGTGGTCGAGGCACAGCCTGCTCAGATGTGCAGGTCCGGCGGAAAGCCGGTCCACCGTAGGTCCGGTGGGAGGTGGCCGGTGTCGTTGAAGAGCAGCACGGAGTCGGGTCTGCCTGGTGCGTAACGGATTACGGTGAGCGCGGCGTTGGCGGGACTGAATCCCATCCAGCGCCACTTCGGCGCGTCGAGTGCGGCCCGCACCAGCCAGCCGATGAGGAAGGCGTGCGTTACGACGAGCTCGTGGCGCGGTACGTCGCCCTCGACCGGGCCGGTGAACTGCTCGACGGCCGCCCGCGCCAGCCGAGGTCCGTGGTCGCGCTGCTCGGCGGGGAACTGGGCGAGGAAGCCGAGCAGGGCGTCCGCGGACTCCGCCGGTAGTTCGTCCATCCGCGGCAGGTAAGGCAGGTAGTCGCCCGCGGATGCCGCGGCGCGCAACGGCACCCCGTCCAAGCGGTCGACGATCAGCTGCGCCGTCTGCGCCACCCTGGGCAGCGGACCGTGGTGGACCTGTGCGAGCGGGCTGTGCCGCAGCCGCTCACCGAGCAGCCAGGCCTGGCTGCGACCTCGTTCGCTCAGCGTGCTCTCGTCCGGTGTCGCCTCGCCGTGCCTGGCGAGGTAGAGGTACCTGGTGGCCGTTCCGGTCATCAGGCCAGCATCTTCTCCATCAGTACGACGTTGAGCTTGCCGTGCAGGTGGAACCGGGGCGGGAGTGGTGCCTCGCGAAGCGCGGTGAAACCCCGTGCGGTGTAGTACTTCCGGAGCACCGAGTTGTTGGCGGAGAAGTCGAGGCGTTGCCGAGTGATGCCGTTGGCGAGGGTGTAATCGGCGCAGAACTGGATGATCCGATCGCCGAGGTCACCTCCCCGCCATTCCGGGGCGACCATCAGCCCGTGGATGTAACCCGCCTCGGCATCGTCGGTTCCCCAGAATTCCGGGTCGTGCCAGATCACGCGCACCACGCCGATCAGTGCGCGGGTTTCGTCGCGCCAGACGAACCATTCGCCACGCGCCGCCTCCTCGGCGACCGTCGCGGCGGGATACTCGCCCGGCACCCACGCCTTGATGTCTTTGTCGACCATCCACTGCGCGAGCCGGTCGCGCAGCTTGGCGATGTCCTCGGCATCGTCCGCCGTGGCCACGATCATCGGAGCCGCTTCCGGCATGTTCGGTTCCTTTCCACGAACGCCCGCCGATCCGTCTTCGGAATCCGGGCAAGCTCCTTCGTTTCTACCGGGTTGGCGTGGCCGGCGTGAGGTCGATGTCCGCCGGCGGCCGTAGTCGGCGCAGCGTTCCGTCCATGCTGGTGATGTACAGAGCCCAGCTGTCGCCGTCGCGGGCGATGCGGACCGAGGTGGTCCCGTCCGGTGGGTTACGCATCGGGCCGGTCTTGATCAGGCCGGTGATGATCGCGCAGGACGCGCCGGTCGAGATATTCACCTTGTTGATCGAGCCGAACGCGTGGTCGGCGACGTACAGGGTGTCCGCGCGGGTGGCTTCCATGTCGTCCGGTACCGAGATCAGGTTCGGGATCCCGGCGACGACAACCTGATTCGCCGGGGCATCCAAGGGGATGCGGAAGATCCGCATGGTCAAATTGTCGGCGTAGATGGATTTTCCGTCAGGAGCCAACGCGATGCCGTTGGACAGCGGCAGATCGGACCAGGTGCGGGTGTACTCGTCGGTGGACGGTCGGTAGCGGGCGATCCCGGTCGGGGTGCCGGTGGTGCCGATGGTGGTGAACAGGAGATCACCGTCGGGTAGCAGCAGTAGTCCGTTGGGGCCGTTCAGGCCGGTTAGCAGGGTCGTCACCGCGCCGGTCGTCTTCTCGTACCGCTGCAGCGTGCCGGAAGTCTCCGTCACCCCGTCGCCGGTCAAGAAGTAGACGAATGGGCCCGCGACCCGCACACCAGCCGGATGGTCCAGTCCCGTCAACAGCTTCTCGAATCGACCCGCGCTGTCCACATGCGCAAGAAACCCGTCGACGATGCCGGTGACATAGAACCCGCCGTTCCCGTCGGCGTCGAGATTCTCCAGATTGCCCACCCCCTCCACCAGGGTGGTCGCCTCCCAGCCGGCCGCACACATCGCGGGCAAGGCGTCCGCCGCGGTCGCCGTGGGTGCCACGGCGACGATGCCCGCCGCGACCGCCACGGTGAGCAGCGCCGCTCGAATTCGATCACTCCCCATCCCTATTGCCATGTGCGCCAACCTAACAGCAGCTCGAAACATGGACAGCGCGGTGAATGTCGGCCGATCGGCAGGAGTCACAGGTCAGGGCTTCCGGGTCGCTCAGCCGGTGATTGTTTATCCACATGTGGACCAGTCGAGACCCGAGCTGGGAAATCCGGGCGACGTACCGGTAGCGCCGCGAGCGCGCGCTCGTAGGATGGGCCGGGTGACTCCCACCGATGCATTCGCGGCCACGGCGACCGACACCGATCCCGGTGCGAGCGCCGGATCCGGTGCGGCGCAAGAGGTTCTACGTCGAGTCTTCGGTTACGACAGCTTCCGTGGTGATCAGCGCGAGATCGTGGAGCACGTGGTCGAGGGTGGCGACGCGCTGGTGCTCATGCCGACCGGCGGCGGAAAGTCACTGTGCTACCAGGTCCCCGCGCTGGTGCGGCCAGGGGTCGGCGTGGTGATTTCGCCGCTGATCGCCTTGATGCAGAACCAGGTGGACGCGCTCAGCGCGCTCGGCGTGCGCGCGGGTTTCCTGAATTCGACCCAGTTCCCGGACGAGCGCCGCGCCGTGGAGGCGCAGTTCGTGGCGGGGGAGTTGGACCTGCTGTACCTGGCGCCGGAGCGGCTGCGGCTGGAGTCGACGGCGCAGCTGTTCGATCGCGGCAAGGTGGGGCTGTTCGCCATCGATGAGGCGCACTGCGTCTCGCAGTGGGGCCACGATTTCCGGCCCGACTATCTGGCGCTGTCCATGCTGCACGAGCGCTGGCCCGATGTGCCGCGCATCGCGCTGACCGCGACCGCGACCGCCAAGACCAGCGACGAGATCGTGCAGCGCCTCGACCTCGGCGCGGCTCGTCGCTTCGTCGCCAGCTTCGACCGGCCGAATATCCAGTACCGGATCGAGCCGAAGAACAAGCCCGATCGCCAGTTGCTGGAATTCATCCGCACCGAGCACGCGGGCGACGCGGGCATCGTCTACTGCCTGTCCCGCAATTCGGTGGAGAAGACCGCGGCGTTCCTCACCGAGAACGGCGTCAGCGCGGTGCCGTATCACGCGGGTCTGGACAACCGCACCCGCGCGGAGAACCAGACCAGGTTCCTCCGCGAGGACGGTCTGGTGGTGGTCGCGACCATCGCCTTCGGCATGGGCATCGACAAGCCGGACGTGCGCTTCGTCGCCCACCTGGACCTGCCGAAGTCCGTGGAGGGCTACTACCAGGAGACCGGCCGGGCGGGCCGCGACGGGCAACCCTCCACCGCGTGGATGGTGTACGGCCTCAACGACGTTGTGCAGCAACGCAAGATGATCGATTCCTCGGAGGGCGACGCCGCCCATCGCAGGCAACTACAGCTGCACCTGGACGCCATGCTCGGGTTGTGCGAGACGGTGAGCTGTCGGCGGGTGCAGTTGCTCAACTACTTCGGTCAGCACGACCAGCAGTCGTGCGGCAACTGCGACACCTGCCTCACCCCGGCCGAATCCTGGGACGGCACCGTTCCCGCGCAGAAGCTGCTGTCCACGGTGCTGCGGCTCAAACGCGAACGGGGCCAGAGCTTCGGTGCCGGCCACATCGTCGACATCCTGCTCGGCAAGAAGAATCCGAAGGTGCTGCAGCACGATCATCACGAGCTGAAGGTCTTCGGGATCGGCACCGATCTGCGCGATATCGAATGGCGCGGCGTGGTGCGTCAATTGCTCGCGGGCGGGCTGCTCGCGGTGCACGGCGACTACGGCGTGCTGACGCTCACCGACGCGAGCAACGAGGTGCTGTTCGAAGGACGTCAGGTGCTGTTGCGCCGCGAACGCGAACGACCGACCAAACCGGCGCGTGTGGCCAAGTCGGGCAAAGCACCGGCCGCCGACATGGCACCGGCGGACGCGCCCGTGTTCGAGCGGCTGCGCGAATGGCGGGCCGCGACCTCCAAAGAACAGGGCGTGCCCGCGTACGTCGTCTTCCATGACGCCACGTTGCGCGAGATCGTCGCGCGCAAGCCGACCAGCCTGGCCGAACTCGGCAAGGTCACCGGTGTCGGCGAGAACAAGCTCGCCAAGTACGGCGAACAAGTGTTGGAGGTCCTGGCCGGAGAGTGACATTCTGCACCTTCTGGTCAAACGCCCAGAAAGCTGCATGGTCACCCTCTTCCGGGTGAAAGTCGCTGTGCGACAGCGATATGCGCTTGTCGCACGGTTAGTCGACTCATGCGGACATGCTAATGGGAAATCGTCCGGTAACCGCCCTGTTGCCCGCTATGCCCTTTTTGTTCAGAAGCGATCGCAAGGCTCCCACCAACCGACGTATCTACGAACAATGGAGTTTTCGCTCATGCCCCCTGTCTCGTCGCGTTCCATGCCCCGCCGGTTCCGTGCGGGCGCCATCCTTGGCGCCGCCATCCTCGTCGGGACCCTGGCCGCCTGCGGTTCGTCCGATTCCACGAAGCAGGGCAACGGCGATCTCCTCACCCCCAACGCCAAGGGCACCGTCACCGAGAACGGTGGCGCGCGCCGCATCACCGGCGACCGGACCGACGCCCTGCGCGCCTCGCTCAACGGCAGCCAGGCCAAGAACGTCATTCTGCTGATCGGTGACGGCATGGGCGACTCCGAAATCACCGTGGCGCGCAACGTCGCCGAGGGGGCAGGCGGCTATTTCAAGGGGATCGACGCGCTGCCGCTCACCGGCTCGTACACCCACTACTCGCTGGACAAGAACACCGGCAAGCCGGACTACGTCACCGATTCCGCGGCCAGCGGCAGCGCGTGGTCGACCGGAACCAAGACCTACAACGGCGCCATCGGCGTCGACGTCAAGGGCGCCCCGCAGACCAACCTGCTGGAGATCGCCAAGGCCAACGGCAAGGCCACCGGCAACGTGACCACCGCCGAAATCCAGGACGCCACCCCGGCCGTGCTCGCCGCGCACGTCACCGACCGCAAGTGTTACGGCCCGGAGGAGACGGCGCTGAAGTGCCCGACCAACGCGCTGGAGAAGGGCGGCCTCGGCTCCATCAGCGAGCAACTGCTCAACACGCGCGCCGATGTCACCCTCGGCGGCGGCTCGAAGAGCTTCGATCAGAAGGCGGCCGGCGGCCAGTGGCAGGGTCAGACCCTGCGTGACCAGGCCAAGGCGCGCGGCTACAACCTCGTCGCCGACAAGACCGGTCTCGACGCGGTCGCCAAGGCGGACCAGGACGCGCCGGTGCTCGGCCTGTTCAGCTCCGGCAACATGCCGGTTCGCTGGACCGGGGACAACGCGGTGCAGAACGGCCTCAACCTGCCTGCCCAGACCTGCAAGCCCAACCCTGAGCGGGCCGCAGCCCAGCCCGACCTGGCGACCATGACCCGCAAGGCGATCGACCTGCTCGAGCCGCGCAAGGATGGCTTCTTCCTGCAGGTCGAGGGCGCCTCGATCGACAAGCAGGACCACAACGCCAACCCGTGTGGCCAGGTCGGTGAGACCGTCGACCTCGACGAGGCCGTGCAGGCCGCGCTCGAATTCGCCAAGAACGACGGCAACACCCTGGTGATCGTCACCGCCGACCACGCGCACAGCAGTCAGATCGTGCCGCTGGAAACCAAGTCGCTCTCGCTGACCAGCAAGGTGGTCACCAAGGACGGCGCTGAGATGGGCGTCTCCTACGGCAACGCCGAAGCCGGCGGTTCGCAGGAGCACACCGGCACCCAGCTGCGCGTCGCCGCCTACGGCCCGCACGCCGCCAACGTGGTCGGTCTGACCGATCAGACGGACCTGTTCTTCACCATGTCCGACGCGCTCGGCCTGGACCGGAACAAGAAGCCGGTCGCCCCCGCGAAGTAGTTCTCCCCAGTTGATCCGGTGCCCCACCCGGCATCGCCATCGCTCGCCCCATGGGCGAAGATGGTCGCCGGGTGGGGCACCGGACTGCGGAGGACATCGCATGCCTGACAACAGTTTTGGTCGCAGGGGCTTTCTGGCAGGTGCGGCGGGCGTCGCGTCGCTGGTCGGCCTCTCGCCCGCGCAGGCGGTGCCGATCGCGTCCGGTGTCACCAAGTTTCCCTTCCCGACCGGACGCCGCCTTCGCGTGCTGGTGACCGGCGACGCGGGCACCGGAACACGCACCCAGTGGGCGGTCGCCAATGCGATGCGCGAGTTCCAGCGCGGCGAACCCGTCGACCTCGCGCTCGGCCTCGGTGACAACATCTACGAGCTCGGCCCGAACAGCGGCACCGACCGCCAATTCGCCGACAAGTTCGAAAACCCCAATGCCGGACTGGATTTCCCGTGGTTGATGGTGCTCGGCAACCACGACACCAGTTCCGTACTGCCCGGTGACGGCGGCTGGCTGGTGCGCGGCAACCATGAGGTCGAGTACCACGCGAACTCGCCGCGCTGGTGGATGCCGAGCCGGTACTACTCGGTGCGGGTGCCGGAGCAGAACCCCGTTGTCGAGTTCTTCGTCCTCGATCTCAATCCGCTCGCCGCCTACATTCCGCCGATCCTTTCGCCGTACTGGGCGGTCGACGGGCCGTTCATGAATGAGCAGCGCGCGTGGCTCGACCGGTCGATCGCCGGATCCGACCCCACCTGGAAGATCGCCTGCACCCATCACCCGTACCTCAACAACGGCCCGCACGGCGACGCGGGCCGCTACGAGAACCTGCCTATCGAACCGATCAACGGCATCCACGTGAAGCGCTTCATCGAGGAACACGTCGCGGGCGCCTGCCAGTTCCTGCTGTCCGGGCACGACCATTCGCTCCAGGTGCTCGAGCCGACCGTCGAATCCAAAGGCACTCGTCAGATCGTGTCCGGCGCCGCCGCCAAGACCGTTTCCGCCGAACCCGCGATCACCCCACGTGGCCGCCACCCCGCGCTGTTCGAGAACTATCACGAGCTCGGTTTCATGGTGTTGGATCTCACCCCGACCGCCGTCGACCTGCGCGTGTTCACCGTCGACGTTTCGACCGGGGCAGCAACCCAGGCCTTCGCCCGACGTCTCGTCTGAATACCAACTCTGTTGCGGCACGCGGGAATTGCGGCGTGTCGCGGCCGTGCGGGCTACCGTGCTCGCTATGGCTACCGGTGACGGCCCGGACGACGGGGGCGACGCGTCGGGCAATTCCCCCAGCTCCGAGGTTCCGGACGCGCCGCCGAACACCCGCAGGGGGATCGACCCGACCGTGGAGGGTGTATGGCTGCGGCATCGCCCGCCCCCGCGACCCGGCAGACCCCGATTTTCCACGGTATTGCTGGTCGCCGCCTTCATCGCGCTGCTCACCCTCTGGGTCACCCTGCGCCCCGGTGGCTAGTACCGCGGGTGCCGCGCCACGACCTGGGAATAATCCGGTTGCCGCGTCACTTAAGGTTGATCGTTATGAAGGAACAGGGGCGCAAGGTCATCGCGACCAACCGCCGGGCGCGGCACAACTACACGATCCTGGACGTCTACGAGGCCGGGATCGCGCTGGTTGGCACCGAGGTCAAGAGCCTGCGTGAGGGCAAGGCCTCGCTGGTCGACGCGTTCGCGACGGTCGACAACGGCGAGGTGTGGCTGCGTGGGCTGCACATCCCGGAGTTCAGCCACGGCACCTGGACCAATCATTCGCCGCGCCGGATCCGGAAGCTGTTGCTGCACAAGCGCGAGATCGACCGCCTGGTCGGCAAGTCGCGGGAGGGCAATCAGACGCTGGTGCCGCTGTCCATGTACTTCTCCGACGGCAAGGTCAAGGTCGAACTGGCCCTCGCCAAGGGCAAGCAGGACTACGACAAGCGTCAGGATCTGGCGAAGCGTGACGCCGAGCGCGAGGTCACTCGTGAGCTAGGGCGGCGGATCAAAGGCATGCGCTGACTGCCATCCTATTGGCGCTGGTAGCCGCCCTCGGCTACGGCGTGAGCGACTTCTACGGCGGTGTCGCGGCCCGAAAGGTGACCGCGCTGCGGGTCGTCATCTACTCCTACCCGCTTTCGGTACTACTCGTGCTGCTGCTCCTGCCGTTCGTCGACGGGACTCCCGACGCCGCATCGATAGGGTGGGGTCTTGCGGCCGGCCTTGCCGGCGGTGTCGCGGTCTGGTGGTTCTATGCCGCACTCGCCAGCGGCCCGATGGCCGTCGTCTCACCGCTGACGGCGGTGCTGGTTGCGGGCGTCCCCGTCTTGGTCGGGCTGGTGATCGGGGAGCGACCCGGGCTGCTCGCCTTCATCGGTATCGCGTTCGCGTTGGTCGCCGTGCTGCTGGTCAGCCGGGAATCGCCGGACGCTGTCACCGAGGAGATCACCGGTGGGCGCGAATTGCGATTCACCAAGAAGGTCGCCCTGTTGACCATCGGATCCGGACTCGCATTCGGCTTCATGTTCGTCTTCCTGCACCAGACCGCGTCGTCGTCCGGGCTGTGGCCGTTGCTCGCCCAGCGTGGGGCGGCCACCGCGGTGGTGTGGGTGACCGCGTTGTCGGCCAGACAGTTCAAGCGCTTGCGCGGCGAGCCGCTGCGGCTGGCCTGCTACATCGGCGCGCTCGACGTGGTCGCCAACATCGCGCTTTTGCACGCCTTCCACGGCTCACTGCTCTCCCTCGTCAGCGTGATCGGCTCGCTGTATCCGGCGGCCACTGTCCTGCTCGCGATGGTGCTGCTCGGCGAACGCGTCGGTCGTCAGCAACAGGTCGGCATGGTGCTCGCCCTCGTCGCGGTCGGGCTAATCGCCGCAGCGTGAGGACACCCGCCGAATAATGGGAAGAACCGGGCTCTGGCCGGTGTTAACATGAACAGCCCGGCAAGGTGCCGGGACGTACGGGGCTGAACGGTTTCGACTTTGTACGTAGATTCAGGGGAAGCGTGTCGGTGCAGGCGAGAGACCACCGTAAGCGTCATCGCAACCAATTAAGCGCCGATTCCAATCAGCGCGACTTCGCTCTCGCTGCCTAAGTAGCAGAGCAAGTCTGTCAGTCCGGGTTCGTCCCTCGACCCGGGTACTGGCATCAGCTAGAGGGACTTACCGTCCTGGCCGGTCGCGGACCAGAACGGAACATCAAACAGCGACTGGGATCGTCATCTGAGCTTGTTCGCGAGACCCAGAGATCCAAGTAGAGACACAGCGAACTGCACACGGAGAAGCCCTGGAGACGCGGCAGAGGACCCGGGTTCGATTCCCGGCAGCTCCACCGCCAAGGCCCGGTCCACAGGGACCGGGCCTTTCGTTCTTGTTCGATCATGTCCATCCGCTGCCGCGCAACTGGTGCAATCAAAGTGGCCCACGCACTCTCTGGACATGTTTCCGAGCCGAAGCCGTGGCAGGGTGTCGCAATCCTCTTGTTGGCTGCCGAGACATATCAAGCACGTTCGTTCATCATCCAAAGGGTCGATTCCGGAACCGACGGCACTCGGTGCACGTCCTGGTCCCGTGTCCCCGCAATGCTGCAGGTCTGCCGCCCAGCGAAGCCACATTCGGAACACTCTTGTTGCCCTAATCCATGACAAGCTCGGCACTCCTCGGCCATGGCACGAAGTGTGCAGCGGTATCCGCGGGCGGCGGCGTTATTCGAGGACTTCCGCGTGCTGTTCGCTCCTAGAACCAAGCAAGTAACTTTGCCTATCCGGATGACCTGTAATATTTTTGGCCATTTCTTTACATGTCAATACATCTGTGGGATGGTTTGTATCATGTCGAACTGGAGCCCCGAGGTCCCGTACAACGAACTTCCGCTCCCGCCCACGGTGGACGAACTCGAGACGAAAGTTGTGCTCAAGGCTGCGATCGGTGCGAACGCGGCACTGGCCCAACTTGACCAAGCTGTTGTGTCGATCCCGAACCCCGCAGTGCTGATCAACACGATCCCCTTGCTGGAAGCACAGGCTAGTTCCGAGATCGAGAATATTGTGACGACTACTGACGCACTGTTCCGGCACCTGGAGGATGACGCGGGTGCGGACCCGGCGACGCGGGAGACATTGCGTTACAGAACTGCCTTGCGGGTCGGATTCCAGACGACTCTCGATCGTGGCCTAACCGCCGCAACAGCCGCAGCGGTGTGCAGCACCATCAAAAATCGGGAGATGAAGGTCCGCGCGATGCCGGGAACGCGGATCGGCAACACGGCTACGGGAAATATCGCATACAGCCCGCCTGAAGGCCAGGATCTGATCATTGAGAAGCTTAGCGAGTGGGAGCGGTTCATCCACGCTGACGACGGGATGGATGCTCTTGTTCGTATGGCGGTGGCGCATTACCAGTTCGAGGCGATCCACCCGTTCAGCGATGGCAATGGACGGACGGGCCGAATCCTCAACGTGCTCATGCTGGTAGAGGCGGGATTGCTGCGTCTGCCTGTGCTGTACCTGTCCCGATACATCATCGACACCAAGCAGGACTACTACCGGCTCCTGCGTAGCGTGACTGCCGAGGGCTCCTGGGAAGAGTGGATTCTGTACGTCCTGACCGGAATCGAGCGGACGTCACGCGCGACTCTGCGGAAGATCGATGCGATGCGCTCGCTGCAGGATGAGTTCAACCAGCGGGCCCGTGAAGCCTCGAAAGGTGGTTCCAACTCAGAGTTGCAGTCGATCCTGTTCGAGCAGCCCTACTGTCGGATCAAAACCGTGGTTGAGCGCTGCAAGGTTTCACGACCGACCGCGACCGCTTGGCTGCAAGACCTTGTCACAGCAGGTCTGCTTCAAGACATGAAGGTCGGCCGCGACCGGCTGTTCATCAACCGCGATTTCCTGGAACTGCTGGTCAGGTCAGAGCCTGCCGACTAGAAAGCATATGTAAAGAATCTTCGCATTTGGGCCAGACGTGTGAAGTTTCGGCCCAATACTTTGTATGACACCTGACTACGCGCGGTGGCCGTTCTGGTGCGGCACAGACCGCGTAGTGGCGAGCTGAACATGGCTGGCGTCGTACTTGAACACGACGGTCCTCGATCGTGCGCTGGCCCATATCCCACCGATCTCCGCACCGACTTCCCGTATGAAGCCGGAGACGTGTTTTGTCCGCGCGACCGACTTCATCAACGACCCGTTCATCGATCCTGGTGCCGCAAAAACGATCCTCGAGTCCAATGCCGCCGCATTGTTCAACCATCTGATCGCTGGCGGTCCGCCGCTGCGGCTCCCTTCCCGGTGTGCGGGATCCAACGATCGATGTGTTGTGATTCGACGTGCGACAAAAGGTGGGCAACGACTGGAGGTAGGGGATGGCGGGCGCGGGCTTCGAGACCACACTGAATCGGCGCGCTGTCCTTGCCTCGGCCTTGGCCGCGACCTTAGTCCTCGCGAATTGTTCCTCGGACAACAAGCGCAGGGGCGGGGCGGGGGATCCTGCTCATGCGGACGTGTTGTTCGTCGGCGCGCATCCGGACGATGAGGCAAGCAACCTGTCCACCTTCGGCCAGTGGCACGAAGATCTGGGTTGGACAACGGGCGTCGTCACCGTCACGCGTGGCGAGGGCGGCGGCAATGCGGTGGGTTTGGCGGAAGGGCCTGAATTGGGTCTGATCCGGGAGACCGAGGAACGCAAAGCAACCGCACTCGCGGGGATCGAGAACATCTACTATCTCGACAAGCCGGACTTCTGGTACACGCTCTCCGCGCCGCTGACCGCGCGGATCTGGGGCGAGGACACCATGGCCAGGCTGGTGCGGCTGGTCCGCATGACCACTCCGCACACGATCGTGGTGATGGATCCTCGGCCGTTCAATCAGCATGGTGGACATCAGCTTTCGGCACGTCTCGGGATCGAGGCGTTTCGGTTGGCGGGCGATCCGAACGCATACCCCGAGCAGATCACCGATGAGGGGCTGGCGCCGTGGCATCCCACCAGGCTCCTTGCGCAGAACTATGGCTTCGACTCGTTGCTCGGACCGGACGCACCCGGGCAACGGCGCACCGATCCGGCCTCCGGGTTGCCGGTCATGGGCGTGTGGTCCGGAGTGCGCTCGCGCCGGCACGATGCGACCTGGGCGCAGGTGGAGCGTGACGCGGCTCGGCTATATCTGACACAGGGTTTCGCCGCGAAACCCGCTGAGGTACCGACGGATACGCAGCAGCTCGACTCCGACTGGTTCACCGTGCTGGCCGAGGACGGCCGGTACGTCGAGGTGCCAGTGCACCGGCAAGCTGGACTGAAACCGTTGTACGCCGAGTTCGCTGACTGGGCCGACCGAATCGGGTTGCCGTGGTTGGCCAACCGTGTCCAGCCGGACTATCCGCCGAACCTGACCACTACGATCCCGGCCATTGCGACCGCGCCGGTCTTGAACGGTTCAGAGGGGCCAGGGGAGTACCCGGGACCTGAACTGCCGCTTGCAGTTTGGCAAGGCGGCGGTAGTTGCGCGGGGACCGCGAAGCTGGCCAGGCACGATGACGACCTGTACGTGTTGGTCAACGTGACCGACGACCGAAAGGGCGCTGAGCTGTCGGCCGATGACATCAAAAGGCATTGGCGCACAGACTCGGTCGAGATCGCGATCGATCCTCGCGGCGACTCCGACGACACCTCAACCACTTTCAAGACCGGCATCCTGCCGTACACCCGAAACGGCCCGGCGGCCGAGCGCGACGCCGACAATCATCAGGGCGCGACGCCACCGGGGATGCAGGTGGCCGCGCTCGTCACCGAGCCGTACCGCGGTTACTCGGTCGAGGTGAAGATCCCGCTCACCGCGCTGCCCGCACCGGTCGATCCCGCCAGGTTCGCGATGAACGTCCTCGTCTATGACTCCGACACCGACGACAAGACCGGCCAGACCCGCCTGGCTTGGTCGCCATTCGGCAGCGCCCAGGCAGACCCCTACGTGTGGGGTACCGCAATCCTCGCCGACTACCAACCCCCGCCGACGGCCGAAATGCCGCCCGCTATACCGCAAACCGCCGCGCACAGCACCGACTCGCCTGCGTCGCTTGCCCAGGCCGAACGTACCGGAGTTCCGATCGCGGGCAACGCTCGTTAGCTCGGCCAGGATACCTGTAGCCGGTACCGTGAAAACACCGGCGAGTGAGGGATTTTGGTACGTCATGAGTGAGCAGCAATCATATGTCGTCGACATCGAGACGATGCCGCGCGGCGGCCCGAATGCCTCATGGCTCGATCGGCGGATGCAGACTGATGTGCTGGAGTACATCGATCGCTACGATGTGTCGGATCGCATCAAACAGGTGGTCATCGGCGAGCTCGACCGGCAGGACTGGCACGAGGACAATGCCCGCACGGCACTGGCATCGGTCGTCGGCATCGACAGCCCGCGAATTCTGGAACTCGGTGCGGGACATGGGAAACTGTCGGCGAAGATCCTCGAATTGCACCCCACCGCTACGGTGACCGTTACCGACCTGGACCCCACCTCGGTCGCCAACATCGAGAAGTCCCTCGGCGGGCAGCAACGCGCGACCACGAAGGTAGTCGACGCCACCGCCATAGACGCACCCGACAACAGCTATGACCTAGTCGTTTTCGCCATGTCGTTTCACCATCTACGCCCTGCACTCGCGGCGCGCGCCATCGCCGAAGCCACCCGTATCAGCACGAAATTCCTGGTGATCGACCTGGCCCGCCTACCAACGCCGGTACTCCCGCTGATCCCCGCGCTTGGCGTCCTCATCGCGGCGCCGGGTGCACTGCGCAAGGGTCCGTTGACCATCCTGCCATTCCTGCACGACGCCATCATCAGCATGCTCCGCGCCTACCGCCCGCAAGCGATCACCGCCCTCGCGGCCGCCGCCGACCCCGCAATAAAGGTCGAATTCCTACCGGGAAGCCCCCCACTTTTGCGCGCCGTCTTTTCCCGTCTGTGAGCGAGCGCGGACAAGGCCCCTGGCCCGAAATATCCCAGTCGCTCAACGGCCGAGGTGGTCGGTCGTGTACTTGACACCGCCGAGCCCGCCGATGATGGCGCATACGACGATCATCGGGACGAGGCTGTCGGGCCCGAAGATGGCGGCGAGGATGCCTCCGATGGGCAGGCCGGCCAGGATGCCGAGCACGACGCCGAGGGGTACCCAGAAGGCGAGTTTGCCGATCGTCCGGGCACTTTGGTTGGGATCGCGGGATTGACTGGACATGGCAGGGTGCTCCTTCATACGTGCTGGTGGCGATAGCTTTTGCCACGCAATATGACCGTACGCAGCGCACCGTTCCAGGTCTGTACGCCGATCGACCGATACTTCGGAACTCTCGGTGAGTCGTAGTGGGATTCTTTGTCGGCCCACGATGTCAGTCGAACAGCGGATTGTCGGCCGGATAGCTGCCGGATACCGTCCTTTTTGACATTTATAAGTCAATCGAAAGGCGGCTCGTGGGTAGGGCAAAATATGCGGTGTCCGCAACAGTAGCGATGGGAATAGGGCTCGCGCTGGCGATACCTGGTCAAGCAAACGCGGCGAACTCTGGTAGTGCGACGTGCGTTGATGGCAGCAATGTCGTCGGCGTATGGGTGGAGGTCCAGGGCGGTAACAGCGGCTGGGCAAACCGGTCGGGGCGAGGTAGTCGGCAGGGTTGGAATTTCAACACTCAGGGCAAAAAATACAAGTTGACGGTCGGGTGTGGAGGCTCACCTCAACGCTGGGCGGAATCGACGTCAACGCCCAGCTTCCAGAACAATTGGCAGTCCGTTAATTGTTGGCCTGGTCCCGCCGAAAAATACGGCGACGGCGGAAAATATGCCCCGATCGGCTTATGTGTGCGGTAAATGGAGCGCGCTCCGGGCACGACCGATGACTCCGAAATTCGCGGTGATTCAGCTGATCGGGGCGTCGGGTTCCGAGACCCAGTCGGTGGGTTGGAGGAAACGGGCGGTATCAGCTTCGGGGGTGTTCGGGGCGGGGGTGGTGTCGAACTGCCAGGTGGCGATAGGTGGTAGGGACATCAGGATCGCTTCGGTATTGCCCTGAGTTTGTAGGCCGAAGCGGGTTCCTCGGTCGTGGACGAGGTTGAATTCGACGTAGCGACCTCTGCGGAGCAACTGCCAATTTCGCTCTCGATCGCCGTAGGGCATGGGGCAGCGGCGCCGCAGGATGGGTAGGTAGGCGGGCAGGATGGTGGAGATGCCGTCGGTCAGCAACGCGAGTAATGGCTCGAATTCGCCGGTGAGGCGGTCCAGGAAGATTCCACCGATGCCGCGCATTTCGCTGCGGTGGGGGATGCGGAAGTATTCGTCGCAGGCGATCTTGCCGGTCGGGTACCAGTGTGGGCCGTGCCGAGCGCACCAGTTCTGCAGGGTTCGGTGGAAGTGGACGGCGTCTTCATCGAATCCGTAGGACGGCGTTAGGTCGCAGACCGCACCGAACCACCATGTGGTGGAGTCGATTTCGAAGTAACGGAAGTTCGCGTGAAAGGACGGCGCGAACGGGTTGGCCGGGTGCAGGACGAGGGATATTCCGGTGGCGGTGAACGGTTTGCCAGCGATATCTGATCCGGTAGCGGCGGTTTCCGGAAGGCCCGTCCCGTTGATCAACGAGACGTTCACTCCGGCCCGTTCGAAGACCTGCCCACCCTCCAAGACGCAGGCCAATCCGCCGCCGAGCGTCGACCGCGCCCAGGGCGCGGCGCGGAATCGTCCTGTCTCGTCGAACTTTTCGAACGCCGACACCAACCGTTGCTGCTCGACCACGAGTCGATCGGCGATGCGTTGCGCACGTGAATTCCCCACCCGGCCTCCTCGGTCTCCCATCCGCTTCGGCTGGTATCCAGCATCGCACGCGATGACCAGGTAGGTGGAAACCCGAATTCTCTTGGCACCGAGAATATCGCCGCCGGGCGGGTCCGGCAGCGGGTGTTAGGTCGGGAAAGTTAAGGTCGGGTGGACTGCACACTCCGAGCCTTGAAGGGGCGGCGCCGATGCTGGCCGATCAGCTTGTCGATAAGTTTCGCTCTGTCGACACGACCGCGCTGTGCGATGCCGACAAGTCGATTCGGGTGATGGACAGCGGGATTCGGGCGCGGTCGGCTGAGGTGCGGGTGGCGGGGCCCGCGTTCACGGTGCGGTGTCGGGGGGACTTCTTCGGTGTGTTGCGGGCGATCGAGTCCGCGGCACCCGGCGAGGTGATCGTCGTAGACGGCGGGGGGAGCGAAATCGCCTTTGCCGGAGAGATGTTCGCCCGCGGCGCGGTTGTCCGGCGGCTCGGCGGGATCATCGTCGACGGTGGGTATCGTGACATCGGGTACGTCCGTGGTTGTGGACTGCCGATCTACAGTCGATTCGTCACTCCCATGGCGGGGACCACATCCCAGCTCGGTGCACTCCAGGTCCCGGTGAGCTGCGGTGGCGTGTCGGTGGCTCCGGGTGACCTGATCCTTGCCGACGAGGAAGGCATGATCGTTGTCGAGCCCGATCGAATCGAAGCGCTGCTCGATGCCGCTGCGGCCGTCAAGGAGGCCGAGGCCGGGGTCGTCGCGAAATTGAATGCCGGCTCTACCCTGAGCGACGCCATCAACGTCGACGCGCACACCGAGGCCCTCCGAAGCGGCGCGCACTCGACTCTGCGGTTCCTGTCCTGATAGTCATAGTCCAGGTCCGATCTCTCGAATCACCTGGATCAGCAGGTCCGCTTCGGGTTCGGTGATGCGCCAGTTCACGAAGGTCGGTCGCAAAGCTGTCATGCCTCGGTAGGTGGTGGTGCCGACGTAGACGCGGCCGTCGTCGAGAATGGCCGCGCCGAGGCGGGCGTTGAGGGCGTCCAGTTCGGATTCGGGCACCCCCGGCGGGCGGTAGCGGAAGCAGGCGACGCACAGCTGCACCGGGGCCAGGAGTTCGAAATCCGCTGCGTCGTCGACGGTTCGGCCGAGGTGGGCGGCCACCTCGAGATGGCGTTCCACCATTTCTCGGTAACCGTCGCGGCCGTAGGCTCGCAGCGTGGCCCAGATCGGGAATGCCCTTGCACGGCGGGAGGATTCGGGGCCGTGCATGTTGTAACTGATCTGGTCGTCGTCGAGTGTCGGCAGGTAGGCCGCGCCCCAGCCGCCGAATGTCTTGCCTAGCAGTGAGTTGTCTTTGATGAACGAAAACCCGCTCTCCTGAGGCACATTCAGCCACTTGTGGCCGTCGGCCGTGATCGAGTCGGCTCGCTCGACGCCGCGGGCAAGATGCGCCGTGCGCGGCGAGAGCGCCGCGAACAGTCCGAACGCGCCGTCGACGTGCAGCCACGCCCGGTAGTGCTCGGCCAGATCGGCGAGATCGTTGATGGGATCGGAGTCGCCGGTATTCACCTCCCCGAGGTTGCCGACGAGCACCGCGGGCGCGCCGTCGAGCTCGACGAGCGCTCGCTCCAGCGCCGCCAGATCGATCCGCCCGGCATCGTCGCGGACGAAGGTGCGCAAGGTATCTCGGCCACAGCCGAGAATCTGCAGCGCCTTGCGCGTGCTGGCGTGCACATATCCACTGGTCAGCACCGGCATCCGCGGCAGCCCCGCCAAGCCGTCGGCGACCACATCCACCCCGTGTTTTTCGGCCCACCAGTAGCGGGCCGCCGCCAGCCCGGTCAGGTTCGCGAAGGTAGCACTCGGGGTGAGCACACCGCCGTATTCCTGCGGCAGGCCGAACAGGTCCTTGAGCCAGCCGAGCACGACCGTCTCGGTGCGCGACGCCAGCGGCGAAGTGACCCACAGCCCCGAGTTCTGGTCCAGCAGTGCGGTTACCCAGTCACCGGCCAGCGCCGCCGGGGTCGCGCCACCGACAACGAGATGGAAGAAACGCGGCCCCGCGGTGTGCACCGCCGCCCGGGTACCGACCGCGAGCAACTCCTCGATCGCCGCCAGCGCGCCGCTGCCGTGCTCGGGCAGTGGGCCGCCGAGGTCGTCGATGAGTGGGTCGTGGGTGGCATCGTGCACGAGTCGCTCCGGCAGGCTATCCAGATACGGTCCCGCCGCCTGGTGTACCAATGCCAGCGCCTGCGCCGCGACGTCCTGTTCGTTCAGCGGATCAGCCATGCCTCACCGAACCGCGCAATGGCCCCTTTTGTAAATAGCCAGTCGGCCAAGGTGATTGACGGCCCGCAGCCGCGGCACGCCGAGACTACACGCGAAATTCAGCCGCCGAACGCGCGACGAAACAGCCGAAATCACCGCGTCAAGATTTGAGTGTCAAAGTAACTTCATAGGAGACTGCAAGTAGCTGGCTACACTGTCGTCCGTGACAGCGGACCTGCCTGAAGCGGACCTGGGTTATCGCCTGCTCGCCGAGCTTCGCACGGTATCCGACCAGCTCGACGCCGCGCTCGTGAGCGTGCTGCGTGAATTGGATCTCACCGTGCCGTCTGCGAACGTGCTCTGGCACCTCACCCCGGCGGCCGCGCTGCCATCGATGTCCGAGCTCGCCCGCCGCACCTGCAGCGACCCGTCGACGGTCACCTTCATCATCGACAAGCTGGAGAAACGCGGCACCGTCGAGCGACTGCCCGGACCGGACGACAAGCGGGTGAAAGTGGTTGCCCTCACCGCTGCGGGCTTTGCCCAGCGCGAGAAGTTGGTCGCCGCGATGACCAAGCATCTGCCGCTGCGCCGACTGTCCGCCAGGGAGCAGCGGCAACTGCACCGGCTGTTGTCGAAGGCCAATTCCAGCGCTTGACCAGTATAGAGAGCTATTAGCTATCAATAGGTTTCGCGCATCGGGGGTGCTGCTCGTCGATCGTTCGCATGAGAATCTTTCTGGCGCTTGGAGTTACGAAACGCCCGCTAATCTGAACCCATGATCACGCTCAAGAAAGAAGACGGCGCCGCGGATCTCGCCGGCGTCACCAAACTGAGTGTCGGTGTGAGCTGGGATCCTTCGGCGGGGACCAGCGGCGGGGCACTCGGCTGGGCACGTCGCAAGAAGGGCGTCGACCTGGACCTGATCGCCATCCTCATGCAGGGCGCCGAGCCGGTCCGCTTCGCCGGACTCGACTCGCTCGACCCGCTGGGCAACGGCTCGGTGCTGCACAGCGGCGACGAGCAGACCGGCGCCGCCGCGGGCGACGACGAGACCGTCTCGGTGACGTTCTCGGACATCCCGGGCGGCATCGACGCCATCGTTTTCGTCGCCGCCGCCTTCAAGAAGGGCAGCTCGTTCGAGAAAGCCAACAACATCAGTTTCAAGGTCTACGACGCGAGCGGCGGCAGCAGCCAGCAGGTCGCCGACATCTGGCCGTCGCTGCTCGGCGCGGACAACGCCAATGCCGTCGCCCGCGCCTTCCGCTCCGGCTCCGCATGGCAGCTGGAAGTGCTGAACCGCAAGGGCAAGATCAAGCAGGGCGACAAGCAGGCGCTGCTCCGCTTCGCGATGGCCTAGCTCAGGTCAGATGGTCGAATTCGCCGTCGACCCAGCTCACTCGATGTGCTCGGTCTTCGCGACGGAGATCGGGTCGCCCGAGGTGAAGACGTCGAGCAGCATGTCTTCGTCGTGATAGCCGGCCAGCGACGTCAAGCCCTGGGTGGTTCGGGCGATGGCGTGGACGTGGTCGCCGGACAGCGGGTATTCGGGGACTTTCCGGCGCCAGTGCACGCAGACCAGGGTACCGTTGGGTTCGAGGTGTTCGACGGCGTGGCCGAATGCGGTGCGCAGGCTGACGGAGTCGAGATAGTAGGCGACTTCGCTGAGCATGATCAGGTCGAAATGTTCGTCGGGCCATCGTTCGCCGAGCGCCCAGCGGCGGAATTCGACTGCGCCGCGTGCTGATTCGGGTAGTCGGTCGATGCGCCGGCCCGCCGAATCAAGGGCCTGCGCCGCGATGTCGGTGCAGACCAGGCGATCGCATCGGTCAGTGAGTTCCGCGGAGAGGGTGCCGATCGAGCAGCCGGGCTCGAAGGCGCTGCGGTAGCGCGGCTTCGGCAGCGCGGCCATCGTCAGTGCGCGCTTGCGTTGCTCGTACCAGCGGGTGGTGAAGCCCCACGGGTCCGGATCGCTGGCGTACATGTTCTCGAAATAGTTTGCGGCCAACCCGGTCTCGCTCATACGAAGAACGTTTCCGTGTTGCCGGTGAACCGGTCCAGCACGTACGGCGGCAGGATCGGCTGGTCGGCGGGATCCGCCGACATCGGCAGGATCTGACTGTGGAATTGCGAGAGGGCGCGTAGCTTGGCGTCGACCGCCGTCCCGGGCAGGCTCAGTGTTCTGGCCCGGCTGGCGGGGACCACCGGATGTTCGGGAGTGGCCCAGTGCCACATCCAGACCGGGAACTCCAGCAGCCGCGTCGCGGTGCCCGCGACTGCCGCGGCGGCGGCCCGGCCGACGGCCTCGTGGTCGGGGTGCCCGTCGCGCCGCCAGGTCGTCGCGCACCACGCGCCCGCGTGGCCACACTCGCCGAGGATGCCGGACAGCGCCTCGGTGACCGCCTCCTCGGCCGCGGCGACCCGGCCGTCACCGATGCCCAGCCGGATGGGCGGTGCGACACCCAATTCCGTAGCGGCACGGCGAGATTCCGCCACCCGCAGCTCGGCGAGTTCGGTCGGCGAACAGGTGGGTGAGCCGGGATGCGACGCTTCGCCGTCGGTCACCGTGACGACGGTGACCGGCAGATCGTGCGAGCGGGCCAGCGCGACGAGGCCGCCGACGGCGAGCACCTCGTCGTCGGGGTGCGGCGCGACGACGATCAAATGCCGCCATCCGGTGAGGGAGAGTTCCGGGCGACGGCTACGCCACCGGCTCCAGGTGCGCTCGGGAGTGCCCCGGGCGGCGACATCGATCAGCGGTTCGGCAACCATGAGAACTCCTTTTCCGCGTAGTCACGGCCGAGATCGGCCAGATCCCGCTCCGCATGACTCTGGCGGAGGTAGACGGTGAGGTCGGCGACGCGTCGCGCGTGCTCGGCGTCCGCGCACAGGGGGCCGGCCCCGAGGGCGCGCCCGACCCGCTCTATGGTCGCCGTCGCCGCGTCCTCGACCACCGCCCGTACCGTCCTGGCGCGGATACGCGCCATGCCGGAACGGTCGGTGGGGTCGGCGTCGATCTGGCCTGCGGCATCGGTCAAACACAGTGCGGCGGCGTGCAATCCGCTCATGACCGCGCCGAGGTGGGCCAGCGCGTGCGCGTCGGTGGCACGATCGTGCAGGGTGCGGGCGACGGCACAGGCGCCGCCGTACCAGCAGGCGGCCACGCCGATGGCACCGTGCCAGAAGCCGGGCCGCGACAGGTACGCACCGGGGCCACCGACGGGCTCGGCCGCAGCGTTCATGAAATCCACTGCGCCGGAGTCGGATTCCTGCATTCCCACGGCGTGCCAGGTGCCCGGCAACGCGCGGACCGACGCCTGGCCGAGATCGACGGCGAACAACCTGCGCTCGTCCCCGGCCCGCGCGGTGACCAGGGCGTGGGTGCAGATCGACGCACCCGAACACCACGGCTTGCGCCCCTCCAGAGTCCAGCCGCCCGCACCGAATCGCGCTCGCAGCACCGGCTTAGGTGGCTCGGCGGCCCATACTCCCCAGATCTGCCCGCGCTGCACGGCAGCACCGTCGAGCTCGGCCAGAATCGCCTCGGCGTCGGCATGCGCCTCCACCATCCGCCCGACCACCACGTTGCCGAACGTGAGGTCTGCGAGCGAGCGCCAGCGTTCGATGGTGCGGCCGGATCCGGGATAGGGCAGCTCGAGCCGACCGGCATCCGCGAGCCGTCGCAGCGCGCTCGCCATCGCGGTCGGCGCGCTATCGAGGACCTCGGTCGGCGGCATCAGGCACTCCTGCTCTCGGCGCGATACGTACTCTCGATTCTCCGCAAATGAGCAGCGAACCCGTGTGGTGCCCGGCCCACGCGGCGCGCCGAGGTGGTGACGAGCACGTCCTCGGCCCACGCGATCGGTGCACCGCTGGCCACCATTCGGGTCACCAGGTCGACGTCCTCGCCGGTCCGTAGGTGCCGGAAGCCGCCGGCCCGCCAATAGGCATCGGCCCGGAAGCCGAGATTCGCGCCGTGCACGTGCTGGTGTGCGCCGTCCGTGCGGTACTGCCGCTCATAGCTGCGCCGGGTCTCGGCCGCGTGGTCCGCCCAGCTGCGCACGTCGACGATTCCGGCAACCACAGCGCTTCCGGCGTGCGCGTAGTCGAGCTGGATGCGCAACCACAGCTCATCGACTTCGGAGTCGGCATCGGTTGTCGCGAACCAGGTCTCGGCCGCACAGGCCGCCCCCGCATGCGCGAAGCCCAGCGCGCGGGCGGCGCCGACATTGCGTTCGTCGACCGCCATCACGTCGACGTTCGCGGTGGGCACGTGCGCGGAATCGTCGGTGCACGCGTCGAGCACGAGTTGGACGCGGACCGGAATATCGACGCGTCCCGCCGCCCGCGCCAACGCCGCGAGGCAGGCGGGCAGCAGGCGCTGCTCGTTGCGTACCGGGACGACAACCAGAATCCGCGTGACGGCAGCGCCGAGGGCCGCACCTTCGGACCGGCCGGCGTGCGGGGTACGGACTCTGTCGCGGGGACGGGAGTCGGTCATGGCATCCGGCTACCCGGCGGCGTCCCGAGCAAACGGTCGGCGCGTCTCGATGTGGTGAAACTCGCCGCCCTGTGTGGACCGCTCGTCCGGGGGTATGACCGGCCAAGCGCGCATTTTCCGGCGTGCCAACGACCAACAGGAGGACATCATGCTGGGTCTCGGGATTATCGGATGGATCATCATCGGCGGTCTGGCCGGATGGATCGCCAGCAAGATCATGAAGACGGACGCCCAGCAGGGCATCCTGTTGAATATTGTCGTAGGTGTCGTCGGCGGCCTGCTCGGCGGATTCTTGCTCAAGCTGTTCGGCGTCGATGTCGAGGGTGGCGGGCTGTGGTTCAGCTTCTTCACCTGCATCGCCGGCGCGGTGATTCTGTTGTTCCTGGTGGGTCTGGTCACCGGTCGACGAGTTTCTCGATGACAGCGGCCGCCCAGCAGCACCGACTATGACGCGGAGGAGTCGACTATGACCACGGTTGCGGAAATGATCGTCACGGCGCTGGCCGACCAAGGCGTCACCCATATCTGGGGTGTCGTCGGCGACGCGCTCAACCCGATCACCGACGCGATCCGTCGCGAGGATCGGATCGAATGGATCGGCGTGCGACACGAAGAGGTGGCTGCCTATGCCGCCGGTGCGCAAGCCCAGCTCACCGGCACCATCGGAGTGTGCGCGGGCACCGTCGGCCCCGGTTCGATCCATCTGCTGGGCGGTCTCTACGACGCCAAGAAATCACACGCGCCGGTACTGGCCATCTGCGGTCAGGTGCCCACCTCCGAGATGGGCAGCGAGTACTTCCAGGAGGTCGACAACGACGCGGTCTTCCGCGACGTCTCCGAGTTCACGGCGACGGTCACCAGCGCCGCGCAAATGCCGCGGCTGCTCGAACAGGCCGTGAACGCGGCAGTGTCCCGCCAAGGCGTGTCCGTGCTGACCATTCCGGGTGACATCGGCGGCCTGAAGCTGGACACCGACGTACGCCCCCGGTTCGTCGCGCGTGACCGCACAATTGTGCCCGGCGTGACGGAGATCGTGCAGGCCGCGGAGACCCTCAACAAGGCGGCCAAGGTCACCTTGCTCGTCGGCATCGGGGCCAGGGAAGCGCGCGAGGAGGTGTTGCGGCTCGCCGAACAGCTCTCTGCGCCAATGGTGCTCACCATCAAGGCGAAGGAAGGTCTCGAGCACGACAACCCGTACGCGGTCGGCCAAACCGGATTGATCGGGAACCCGGCCGCCAATTCCGCGCTCGAGGACTGCGACGTGCTGTTCATGGTTGGCACCGACTTCCCGTACCGCGACTGGTATCCAACCGGCAAGACCGTCATCCAGCTCGACGCGCGGCTCGACCACATCGGCCGCCGCACGCCGGTGGACGTCGCGCTGGTCGGCCACACCGGCCCCTCGCTGCGTGAACTCCTGCTGAAGCTGGACACCAAGGCCTCTGACAAGCACCTGAAGAAGGCGCAATCGGAATACCACCGCTGGTCCGAACTCCAGCAGCGCCTGGCCGAACCCAAGCACGACCGCAAACTGCTCGGCCGCATCCGCAAGCACCTGGACAACCCGGACCAGCTGATCCGCCCGGAGGCGGTGGCCGCGGCGGTGAACACGCACGCCGCCGACGACGCGATCTTCACCTCGGACACCGGCATGTCCACGGTGTGGCTGTCCCGATTCCTCAGCCTGCGCGGCTCCCGGCGGTTGATCGGCTCCTACAACTTCGGGTCGATGGCCAACGCCATGCCGCAGGCTCTAGGCGCGCAGATCCTCGACCGCGAACGCCAGGTCGTCGCGTTCTGTGGCGACGGTGGGCTGATGATGCTGCTCGGCGATCTGCGCACGGCGGTCACCTACGATCTCCCGGTCACGCTGGTGGTGTTCAATAATGGACGCCTCGGCATGGTCAAGCTCGAGCAGGAGGAGGGTGGCCTGCCCGAGTTCGGCACCGTGCTCGACAATCCGGATCTGGCCGCCGTCGCGGCCGCGATGGGCCTGGAATCGCGCCGAGTGACCGACCCGGAAGACCTGGACAAGGCGGTCGCGGACGCTTTCGCGCAACGCAGGCCGGTGCTGCTCGATGTCGTCACCAATCCCGACGAGATCTCGATCCCCCCGAAGCCGACCTTCGACCAGGCGTGGGGCTTCGCCATCGCGAAGGTCAAGGAGTCGCTGGAGAGTCGCGCCTGACCGGTTGTCGCGCGCGGCGACCCGCCCCCGGGCCCCGGCCCACCCGCCACCCGGCCACCACCCCTCATCGAATCGCTGCGCGATGCTTCATTCGTCGGTGGATCCCATGACAAGTGGTCTCGGAATGGTTACTGTCCGAGGACATTCCAAGGTGATCGGGTTGGGACGCGGTGAGATCGTTCGCGTCTCGGTAGTTCCCGGCGACCTGTTCGAAATCGGGAGAACGCGTGAGATTCACAAGAGCTGGTGCGCTGCTCGCGGCAGCACTCATGGCCACAAGCCTGGGGCTGACCGCATGCTCGTCGGGCGATGACAGCGGCGACGCCGACCTCGTCACGACCAATGCCGGTGAGCCACAGAACCCGTTGGTGCCCACCAACACCAACGAGAACATGGGCGGGCGGGTGGTCGACCGGCTGTTCGCGGGCTTGAAGTACTACGACGCCAACGGCGGGGCGCACGACGAGCTGGCGCAGAAGATCGAGACCACCGACCGGCAGAATTACAAGATCACCATCAAGCCGGACTGGAAGTTCTCCGACGGCAGCGCGGTGACGGCGAAGTCGTTCGTCGACGCGTGGAACTACGGCGCCCTCGGCACCAATGCTCAGCTGCAGAGTTACGTGTTCGCCCCGATCGTCGGGTTCGACGAGGTGTCGGCGAAAGACGCGAAGGCAAAGACGATGTCGGGGCTCAAGGTGCTCGATGATCACACCTTCACCGTGGCGCTGACGCAGCCCTCGATCGACTTCGAGACCGAACTCGGCTACACGCCGTTCTACCCGCTGCCCGAGGCCGCGTTCAAGGACATCAAGGCGTTCGGGGAGAACCCAATCGGAAACGGCCCCTACAAGTTCGCGCGCAACGGCGCGTGGGAGCACAACGTCAAGATCGACCTGGTGCCCAACCCGGACTACAAGGGCGGTCGCGCGCCCAAGAACAAGGGCTTGCGCTTCGTGATGTACCAGTCCTTCGACACGGCATACGCCGATCTGCAGGCGGGCAACCTCGACACCCTCGATGTCATTCCCGACAGCGCGATGGGCACCTACAAGAAGGATCTCGGCGATCGCGCGATCAACAAGCCGATCGCGTACAAGGCGGCCGTCGGCATCCAGTCCACCGCTCCCCACTTCGGCGGCGAGGAAGGCGTGCTGCGCCGCAAGGCGCTCTCGATGGCGATCAACCGAGAGCAGATCTGCGAGAACATCTTCCACGGCACCCGGGTGCCCTCGCTCGACTTCACCGCGCGTACGCTGCCCGGGTTCAACCCGAACGTGCCGGGCAACGAGGTGCTGAAGTACAACCCGGAAGAGGCTAAGAAGGTGTGGGCCCAGGCCAACGCCATCGCCCCGTGGTCGGGGCGCTATGAGATCGCCTACAACTCCGACGGCGGCCACCAGGGCTGGGTCGAGG
Organism: Nocardia sp. NPDC051321; assembly: GCF_044455225.1. NCBI lineage: Bacteria > Bacillati > Actinomycetota > Actinomycetes > Mycobacteriales > Nocardiaceae > Nocardia > Nocardia sp. NPDC051321. The sequence goes on from NZ_JBITEM010000018.1 coordinate 127,471, forward strand.
CCACGGCGAACAGCATCAAAAACACCCTCGGTATCGAGGCCGTCGGCACGCCGTACCCGACGTTCAAGAACATCCGTGACTCGATCAACGCCGGCACCATCGGCACCGCGTTCCGCTACGGCTGGCAGGGTGACTACCCGACCATGCTGCAGTTCCTGAGCTCGCAGTACTACAGTTTCTCCGACGGCAACGACGTCAAGTACAAGAATCTGGACTTCGACAAGCTGCTGAACGCCGCGCTTGCGGCGCCCAACCTGGACGAGTCGTACAAGCTCATCAGCCAGGCACAGGCCTTGCTCTTCAAGGACATGGTCGACATCCCGATGTTCGATTACGCCGCCGCGGCGGGCCGTTCGGACAAGGTGAAGAAGGCCGAGCTGGCCTGGAACGGGCTGTTCGCCTTCGAGGGCATCGAGAAGTAACCGATCCCGAAAGGCCCGCTGACGTTGCGCCGGCGGGCCTTTCGTTGCGCTCAGCCCTGTGGGGTTGGTACCACGATCATTTCGGCGATGTTCACTCGCTTCGGCGCCGCGACCGAGTAGGCGACGGCGTCCGCGATGTCTTCGGCGACCAGGATTTCGTACTCGCCGCGCCATCCGACCAGGACGGTCTTCTGATCCTCGTCGCGCATGCCCGCGCCGAGTTCGGTGCCGACGAAACCGGGTTCGATGGTCCGTACCCGAACACCGCGTGACCCGTATTCGGCGCGCAGGTTGCGGGTCAGGTGCGCGACGGCGGCCTTGGTCGCGCAGTAGACGCCGTAGTTGGGGAACGCGAGGTGTCCGCCGACCGAACCGATGTGCACCAGGTCGGCGCGTTCGCCGTTGCTTGCCGCGGCGAGCAGGTCATCGATGAAAGCCTTTCCGGTGTAGAGCAATCCATTGATATTGGTGCCGACCATCTGGTCCCACTCGTAGGTTTGCGCCGACTCGAACGGTGCGCCGAGCATGACGCCCGCATTGGCGACCACGAGGTTGATCGGTCCGAACGCGGCCCGCACCGTGGCTGCCGCGTCGAGCACCGACTGCTGCATCGCCACGTCGGCCGTGACGGCGAGCACCTCGCCGCCGATCTGGGCGGCCAGCTCTTCGAGCCGATCCTTGCGCCGCCCGAGCAGCGCGACCTTCGCGCCGTCCGCCGCGAGCCGCTGGGCGGTGGCGGCGCCGATTCCACTGGACGCTCCGGTGACGACCGCGACGCGGCCGGTGAGGTTGTTTGTCATGACCACAACATTCGCGCTGGTCACGGCCTCGTGCCAGGGTACGGAGTTCCTGGTAGCGGTGGGGCCACCCAGCCTGCGCACCCCTCGCATACGCTCGAGGTATGAACTCCGACAACCGACTGGGCGAGTTTCTCCGCGCCCGGCGCGAGCTGGTGCGCCCGGAGGATTTCGGGATGTCCGGTGGCGGCCAGCGCCGGGTGGCGGGGCTGCGCCGCGAGGAAGTCGCGATGCTTGCCGGGATGAGCGCGGATTATTACGTGCGGCTCGAGCAAGGTCGCGACAAGCATCCCTCCGAGCAGGTGGTTGTCGCGCTGGCGCGGGTGTTCGCGCTCGACGAGGAAGGTGTCGCGCATTTGCGCGAGCTGGCCCGTCCGGTGGTGCGGCGCAGGCGCGCTCCACAGCGTCCCGAACGGGTGAGTCTCGGCCTGCTTGCCCTGATGGAGGCGTGGCCGAACACGCCAGCGCTGGTGCTCGGCAGACATCTGGACGTGCTCGCCGCGAATCCGCTGGCCGTCGCGGTCAACGCGTGTTCGGTGCCAGGCATCAATCAGGTCCGGATGATGTTTCTCGATCCGGAGGCGCGAAATGTCTATCCGGACTGGGCCATCCACGCCGCGGAGACGGTGGCGAGCCTGCGGGCGTCGGCGGGCGATCTCGACGATCCGCGGCTGACCGAACTGGTCGGCGAGCTGTCGCTGAAGAGCGATGACTTCCGCAGGCTGTGGGCGCGCCACGACATCAGGGGAAAGACCGCGGGCAAGAAACGTTTTCGCAATCCGATGGTCGGCGAGCTGGCCTTGGCTTACGAGACGTTCTCCGTGAACGGTGCGCCCGGGCAGTTGCTCGTCGCCTATCACGCGGAACCCGGCTCCGAGTCCGAGCGGGCGCTGGCGTTGCTCGGCAGCATGGTCGCGATCGGCGATCCGATTCTGCGGGAAGCGCACGCGCCGTCGTTCGACTAGACCGTCGGTTCGGTCAGCGATCCGGATGCTGGCGGGGGTCGCGCAGGCCGGACATACTCGATCACAGGCGTAATTGCCGCGCGGGTGGACCTATGCCGCACGGTTTCCGGCGTCGGAGATCGATAACCGGGCTACCCTGCTGTAGCAGGCAGTGACGTCAATTCGATTGTGGCTGGACCTGATTGGGGCAATGGTGACCGGACAAGCATCCCCGGCGACAGAACTACTCGCTGCGGCGCGCGCCTTCGCGCCGGAGGTGGCGAAGCGACGGCAGGAGATCGAGGCGGCCCGGCAGCTTCCTGCCGATATCGTCGAGCGGCTGCGGTCCATGGGCATCTACGCGATGGGATTCAGCGCCGAGCTCGGCGGCCCTGGACTGACCTCATTGCAGCAGATGGAGGTGTTCGAGGCACTGGCCTACGGCGACACCGCCACCGGCTGGTGCGCGATGATCGGGGCGGCGACCGGCGTCTACGCGGGATTCCTCGACAAGCGGGCGCTCGCCGAGCTGATGCCGACGCGGGACCTGATCACCGCCGGACTGATCGCGCCCTCGGGGCGGGCGGTGCGGACCGACGGCGGCTACCGGCTGACCGGGCGCTGGAAACTGGGCAGTGCCATCAACCATGCCGACCTCGTTGTCGCCGGTGCGATGATCTTCGACGGCGACGAACTCGCCATGGCCGACGGCGCGCCGATCGCGAGGATGTTCTGCATGCGCCGCGATCAGGTCCAGGTCTTCGATACCTGGGACAGCACCGGCCTGCGCGGTAGCGGCAGCAACGACTACGCGACCAACGACCTCTTCATCCCCGAGCATCATTGCTTCGACTTCTACGAACCGCGAAGCGGCACCGGCAAACTCGCCGAACCGGAGACCCTGGCCCGGGTGATGCCTGGCATTCCACTCGGCGCGACACGGGCGGCACTGGATTACGTCCGGGATCTCGCGCAGGACAAGGTGATCGCGGGCACCGGGCAGCGGTGGGCGGATAACTATCGGGCGCAATACATTCTGGGTGAGTGCGAGATGGAATACATCGTCGCCCGCGGTGCCGTCGTGGACAGCTTGCGCACGCTATGGGATGCGTTGGACGAGAACCGTTTCGCCGACATTCCGCCGGACATCCGGATTCAGACCCTGCTGACCCGCACCCATTCGTACCGCGCCTGCCGCCGTATCGTCGCCCGCCTGTGCGAGCTGGTCGGCACCGAATCCGTCTACAAGCCGAGCCCGCTCGACGTGTGGTTGCGCGACATGAGCACTATGACAACCCATCTCATGGCGCACGACCAGATGATCCAGACCGCCGGTGCGTTCCTGCTCGGCGGTAAGCCGGAGTTCCCGCTCGTGCTGGGTGTGCGTTAGGGAGATCGGCTGTCGAGGGTTGCTCGCGCACAACGCGGTCTGCTGTCGGCAGACACAGCGGCATCTGGGGGTCCTGCGGGGATAGACCTGAAGCATGATCGAAACATCGCACCTGGACTACCGGGGACAACTAGCCGACAGATTGTTCCGCCATCGGACGATCCAACTGACCGGTGAGGTCGACGACGCGATGGCCGAGCGGGCGTGCAGCGAATTGGTGCTGCTGGCCAGCGAGGACGACAAGCGCGACATCGTCCTCTACATCAATTCGCCGGGCGGCTCGGTGCTCGCCGGGCTCGCCATCTACGACACGATGAAGCTGATCCCGAACGACGTGGCGACCGTGGCCGTCGGGTTCGCCGCGAGCATGGGGCAGGTGTTGCTCGCCTCGGGCACCAAGGGCAAGCGAATCAGCTTGGCGCACAGCAGGATCATGATGCATCAGCCCTCCGCTGGCATCGGCGGCACCGCGATGGACATCGCGATCCAGGCGGAGAACCTGGAGTACATGAAGCTGCAGTCGGAGCAGATCCTGGCCGCGGAGACCGGGCATTCGCTGGAGGAGATCCGCTCCGACAGCGACCGTGACCGCTGGTTCACGCCGGATCAGGCGCGCGAATACGGCATCGTCGACGAGATCGCCGCCAACTTCGCCCAGATCGCGCCATTCACCAACGCGCACCGAGCGGGGTTGTGACCATGTCTCAGTACACGATTCCGCACGTGATCGAGCGCACCCCGAGCGGCGAACGCTCCTTCGACGTCTTCAGCCGGTTGCTCAACGACCGAATCATCTTCCTGGGCACCGAGATCGACGACGGCGTCGCGAATGTGGTGATGGCGCAACTGCTGCATCTGGAGTCGGAGTCGCCGGATCGCGAGATCAGCCTCTACATCAACTCACCTGGCGGCTCGAACACGGCGATGCTGGCCATCTACGACACCATGCAGTTCCTGCGGACACCGGTGGAAACCATCGCGATGGGTCAGGCGGTGTCGGCCGCGGCGGTGCTGTTGTCGGCGGGTACGGCGGGGCGACGGTACGTCCTCAATCATTCCCGCGTGCTGCTGCATCAGCCGTCGGCGCAGGGCCAGGGCACCATCTCGGACCTGGCCTTGCAGGCGGCGGAGGTGATGCGGATCCGCTCGCAGACCGAGGCCATCCTCAGCAAGCACACCGGCCAAAGCGTCGATCAGTTACGCAAGGACACCGCCCGCGATCGGGTGTTCACCGCGCAGGAGGCCGTCGAGTACGGCCTGGCCGACGAGCTGATCTTCACCCGCGACCGCTGAGGTCAGGCCGCGAGCAGTTCGACGCGCGCCTCGGAGACCGGGCGGCCGAGATGCCGCAGCGCGCCCAGTCTCCGAGCGCCGCGAAAAAGCAGTGACTCGATCGACAACCCGAGCGCACCGCAGATCGAATGCAGCATCTCCGAGGACGCTTCCTTGCGTCCCCGCTCGATCTCGGACAGGTACTGCTTGGACATGCCGACCTCGGTCGCGACATCGGCCAGCGTGCGGTCCTGATCCTGGCGCTCGTCGCGCAACACTTCCCCGTAGACGGCACGCAGCAGCGGCGATGCCGCATCGACCGGGTCGCGGCGTGGCTCGGGTGCGACCCTGCTCCGGCGCGGCTCGCTCCGACGGTGCGCATCGAGATCGACTACCACGCCATCCTCTGCTGCTGCCATATCGACGAGTCTGGCACCTCGCGGATCCGATCCGGCCGATGTTCGCCCACGGCAGACAAGCGGACTCGGCCCGGCGGTCAGACGCCGTTGCTGTCGATGTATTCGATGCCGGTGATGATGTCCGGGTCGATCACGATCAGCTGACCGTCCAGCACGGTCTCCGGGTGCAGGTGGGTCTGGTAGTTGGCGAGCTCCTGCTGGTCGGTGACCGTGGCGGCGACGCCGGTGATGATCACGCAGCGGCCGAGGTTGGTCTGGTGATCTATGGTGTCGACCTCGTAGGCGACGACCTGTCTGTGCAGGGTGCGAATCATGGCCGGGTCCGCGGCGATCACGATGCAGCCGTCGACGACCGTGTGCCGGACAGGGCGGATCGCGGGTAAAGCATGCCGCGAGAACGCGATACGGCCGAATCGGACGGTGTGGAGCAGGTCCAGGGAGTCCTCTATCGACAGCTCACGCGTCTCGCTTGCGCGGTATGCGGGCATGACTCCATTGTCCCACCTGTCGCGGATCGTTTCGGGGCATGGACAGGCGATGGCGAAAATTGCACGAGTATCCGTAAAATTAGACATTCCCTGGAGTCCCGAAGGGTGGCTCGAGTGTGGCGTCGAGCCATGTATCGATCGAGGAGGACTACATGCCATATTCCGCGCGGCTCGGCTACACGGGCAACTCCACCCGCGTCCGCCTGTCGCACCACTCAATCGACGTTCCCCTCGAAAAGCCAGGCAGCAGTGCGGAATTCGCCGACGCCAGCGACCGGCTGGTCCGCCACCTGTTCGACGTCGGACTCCAACTCCACCACGTCCTCGACTCCCTCGACCCGGTCGCCCAACCCCAGGTCCGCGACACCATCACCACCCTCGTCGAAGACCTCGACATGTTGATCCGCGACACCGGCCTAGCGATGCTCGCCCTCGCCAGCGAACGCCAGGAAGCAGCCCCCACCGACGGCCAGATCCCCCGCCCTCGCCCTCGTCTCCGTCGCCGCTGACCACGCCGCCCATCGGCTCTAGGTCCGACTCGACATACGTCGTATGTTCTTGACGCAGGCTGCAGCACACGTCAAGTGGATGCGATGTGCGTCAAGTCGTTGCGGTGCCCGGTGGGTGGGATGGGTGGTCGACGGGGGGTGAAGCGTGGCGGAAAACGACTGCCAGCCGGTGTCTTTCGAGTGGACCTTCGAGGCGGCATTGCCCGCGCAGCTCGAGGATCGCACGCATATGCGGCGCGGATACCGGGTGATGTCGGATCTGGTGCGCTATCACCAGATCGGTACTGCCTCAGGATGGGTCAGCATCGATGGGGTGCGGACCACGTTCGAGGACTGGGTGTCGACCAGGGATCACTCGTGGGGTGTGCGGTATGACGTCGGGGTGCCGCTCGGTGATGTGGAGTCGATGGATTTGCCGCCGGAGGTGTCGTTCCGGATGATCTGGGCGCCGATCCTGATGACGCGGGCGGACGGGTCACGGTACGGACTGCACCTGCACTACCAAATCGTGCAGATGGACGGGTTTCTCAGCAAAACGGTGATGGGTGGGGTCGAGCACGCCGACGGCCGGTTCGAGAAGTGGCAGGACTTGGTGCCCGACCTGTCCTTCGACCCGGACAACCGGCGGCTGCGCGGTGGTGAGATCCATGCGAGGACGGCGGACGGTGCCGAACGAGTGCTGAAGGTGGAAGCCCTGTCGGACACCGGGTTTCATCTCGGTGCCGGGCTCTACTTCGGATTCGAAGGGCGACACCACGGTTCGTGGCTCGGACCGGGTCTGCACGTGGACGGCGAGCGGATCGAGGACTGCTCCACCTACGAATCCGCCCGCCGTCTACATCAGATCCGCGACACCGTGGTCCGGGTAACCGACTCCACCGGTGCGACCGGCGTCGGTAACTGCCAGCCGATCATCACCGGTGGCGACGAATCCCTCGGGTTGACCAAGGGGTCGTCGTTCATGTGACTCTCGGACCGCGGCCGACTAGTCGTCATTGTCCTACCCGAACTTCAGGCCGCTCGGCTTCGCGTTGAACTGGACATCATGGCCGGCTGATGAACTTCACGCCGCTCTGCTTCGCGTTGAACTGGACATCGTCGCTGAATGACACTGTCACGGTGCCCATTCCGCCCTTCACGAACTTCTTTGCCTCGTCATCCGGTTCGATGGTGACCGTCAACCGTTGCTCCTCGCCGTTGCAGCCCGGCGCCTCCGTGTTTTTCTTCGTCTCCGGGTCGTACTCGGTAATGACGAGCTTTCCGGTGCCCGTGCCTTCGGCGACGGCTTTGCCGTCCTTATCCATTTCTTCGGCGGAAATGCTGAGCATCTTGTGCTTCGCGTCCGTGGCGCAGGTGTAGAGGACGTCGACCTTCAGGTTGCCGTCGCCATCGACGGCCGCGGCGGCGACGGCGAGGGTCTCACCTTCGGCGGCCGACGCCACACCGCCCATACCGATCTGCATCGCCGCGGCGATCGCCAGCGCGCTGCCGGCCAGGATCTTTGATGTGCGCATAGAAACGCTACCTCCCATTGCTGTTCGGCGACGCCGGTAGCCGAGCCGAGAGCCACCTGCGCGTCATGGATTCTTGGCAGTGCTGCCATCTGAAACTGTGAAGCAGACTCTTGGCGTACTCATGAGACATTGTGTACAGCGTCCATCGCATTATCCGGGGCCCGATCGCGGACCGATATCACGGCTGCGAGGGCAGGCTATGTGCGGCGGCCACATGCCTGACCAGCGGAATCAGATGGATCGCGGAAAGGTTAGCGCATCCGGTGAAGCGCGGCAAAATGCCAGCTCAGGCCAGTTCGCAATGGTACGTCCAATGCTCTGAAATGACTGAAAATTACACCCATCCAGAACTGTCATGGCAACGAATGCCTTATTGGAGCTCGAATTGATTGCCGACTGCTAACTCTGCGTATTAGGTCCCGCGAGCGCGGCACGAATCTCATTGATACTCGGATTCACCAGTTTGTGCCCATTCGCCAGCACAGTCGGCGTGACCTCGTCCCCGCCGGTGATCGCCCGCACCTCCGCCGCCGCCTTCGGATCGCGAATGTCGATCCTGCGGAAGGGGATACGCGCAAGCCGCAGGCGGGCGCCGAGCCGCAGGCAGAAGGGGCAACCCCAACGCCAGTACACGGTGATCGGAGCGGACGGGCTGGAATCGGTCATCGTCAATCCCCAATGCGTTCGTTGTCCACGGGACGCCCCGCGCAGGTCAATCGAGCGTATACCCACGTTTCGCCTGTAGTAGCGCCTAATCGGCCCTCTCGCGCGGTGCGGTCCGGAGATGGACAGTCCGTTCCGGCCTGGGTGAAAATCAATCGACTCGGCTTGTCTTGGTACCTACCGTCAGGGGCGTGATCGATCGCTCTCTGAACCAAGAGCAAGCCGCCGAAATCCTTTGCCCGGTATGGCCGGAAGCAACTGTGACCGACGTGCGGTCGCGAACCGGTGGGCAGTTGAGCTCCGTCTATGAAGTGCGCTGCGCGGAGCCGGCCGTGTCGGTGATCGTCAAGGTTTATGCCGATCAGTGGCGCTGGAAGCAGGCCAAAGAGGTCCACGTGTATCGGTTGTTACGCGCGCACGGGGTCGGTTCGATTCCGGAAATCCTGCGAGTCGAGCCGGACATCGGGCCGCTCGGTCGCGCGTTCACCGTCATGACGATGCTGCCAGGTCAGCCGTTGTCGCACATCATCGGCGATCTCGATGAGGGGCAGGTCGCCCACGTCTACCGGCAGTTGGGCGCGACCCTGGCGAGGATTCATCTCATCGGACAGCCCGCCTACGGCTATCTGGTGACCGAAATACTCGATCCAGAGCCGGACAACACCGCCTACATGACGCGCCAGTTCGCCAAGAAACTCGCCGAGTTCGCGGAGCTCGGCGGTGATTCCGTACTGCACGCCGCCGTCAGCGCCCACGTCGCGAATCGAACCGAGGTGTTTCGTCGCTGCGGAGCACCGGTGTTGTGCCACAACGACTTCCACGAAGGAAATATCCTCGTCCAGCAAAGCGCGGGCAGGTGGACGGTGACCGGTTTCATCGACGTGGAGAATGCCGTCGCCGCGGACCCGCTGCTGGATTTCGCCAAGACCGACTATTACGCGATGCACGGCGACCCGGCAAAGCGAGCTGCGTTTGTCCAGGGCTACGGCTCGCTGCCTGACGACTGGTCCGAGCGATCGGCGCTTTATCGGCTCTATCACGCACTCGAGCTGTGGGACTGGTTCGCCTCCATCGGCGAGACAGCTCCGCTGCCCGGTATCACCGACGATATCCGCGCATTGATCTGAAACATTCGGCTGTTTATGTCACACCGATCCGCCGGGCGAGTGAGGATGCAAGGTATCTCGCCGGTGCGCGGTGCTCCGGTGCCCAGGACTGAGGACCAAATTCATGACGGATCGAACCATCTGGATGCGAATCGGGGTTGTTGCGGGAATGGTCGGGGCCGCGGTGGTCTGTGCCACGCCGGGGGCGGGCGCGACGGCGACGCAGGTACGCATGACGCCGGGGATCAATTTCGGGTCGGCGACCAACTATGGGACGGGTTGTACCTATCAGGCGCAAGCGAAGGTGACCGATGTGGTACAGCCGGTGGTGTTCTATGACAACGGGATTCCGTTCGCCTTGGTGAAACCGTCCGGTGGTGTCGCGCTGGTGGATTGGGTGCCCGCGACGCAAGGGTTGCACACGATCAGTGCTGTGCAGGCGCCCGACGACAGCGTTGTCGCGAGTGTGGATGTTCGGGTCGGTACCGGCGTGCACCTGGGGTACGGGTGCAATGTCTTCGGCGGCTGAGCTGGGTCCGCTACTCCTCGTCGACCAGGTGTCGCAGGTAGCGGTCCGGTTCGGCGAGGAAGTCCCTGGTCAGGCGGACCGGTAGCGCCTGGTCGTAGCCGACCTCGTCGATGGCGCCGTCCTCGGCGATCTCGTAGATCGTCGCGCCTGGCAGCGCGAGCAGGATCGGGGAGTGGGTGGCGATCACGAATTGGCAGCCCTGTGCGGTCAGGTCCGACAACAGCGCGAGCACGGTCATGCAGCCACGGGGCGACAATGCCGCCTCCGGTTCGTCCAGCAGATACAGGCCGTTCGGGAAGAAGCGAAGCCGCATCAGGTCGACGAACGACTCGCCGTGGGAGCGTTCGTGCGGTGACACGCCACCGAAGACCGCCAACTGATCCGGCCCGAGCCGCTCGGTTTGGGTGGCGACGTTGTAGTAGGACTCGGCGCGCAGGAAGAACCGGCTGCGCGGCTTGTTTATGCCCCACTTCACCACCAGATGGTCGCCGAGGACCGACTCGGTCGACCGGGTGGTGAAGCGATAGTTCTGGCTGCCGCCCTCCGGATTCATCCCGACGGCCACCGCCAGCGCCTCGACCAAGGTCGACTTCCCGCTGCCGTTCTCGCCAACGAAAAAGGTCACACCCGGCGCGAGCGCCAGGCCGTCCAACTGGGTGAGACGCGTCACGGCAGGCAGGCAAAACGGATATTCGGCCATGTCGACGTCGTTCGACGCGAGCCGCATCTCGCGGAGAAATCCCGTTGTCCTGACACCCTTGCGCACGCCCCATGGTAAGCGCGAAGACAAGAGTGGTGGGCGGGCCGAACCGGGGCTACCATCTCCACCATTCAGGCGCCCGTGAGGAGGCCACTTTGTCGCAGACTCCGCTCGGGGCCGCAATTGCCGCTTCCGCTAGCGGCGTGCTGTCGTCAGGGGGACGGTCATGATCAAGGTCGAGCTCGACATCCATTCCGACAAGCCCAATCCGAAGTGGCAGTTGGCGCCGGGGGACGAGGCGCAGCTACACGGTCTGATCGCCGCGGCACCGCGGGCGACGGCGGGCGACGTCGAAAACGACGATGTGTACCGGGGTTTCGTCGCGCGGCTATCGGATGAGGAGACCCTGCGCGTGCGGCGCGGCATCATCGAGATCGCGCGCGGCGACCAACGTACCTATCGCACCGACGGTGATCGCGCGGTCGAGCGCTGGTTGCTGGCGACCGGCCGCCCGACGCTCGCATCGACCGACTATCAGACTGTCGTTGCGGCACTGTGGGATTGAGCGTTCAGCCGCACGCCTCCTGACTCACGCACCTGACCTCGCATACGATTTTCGGTGCGCCACATCGAGAGTCGTGCGGCTGCTCGGAGCACGGCGGCGCTGACCCACTCCTTGACGCTTTGAACAGATTGACGCAATATGTTCAACATGAGCAGTGCGGCGCAGAGCGCACCTTGGGGCGAAGCCTCCATCGAGCTGGTTCAAGGCGCGGCGGAATGCGTTCGGCGCTTCGGGGTCAACGGGTTTCGGCTGACCGAGGTCGCCAAGATCGCCGGTGTGTCCCGCGGGACGGTGTACAACGGCTTCGGCGATAAGGAAACCGCGATCAACGCGGGGCTGGCGTATCTGTGCAACGCCTTCATCGAGGGACTGGCGGCGGGGGTGCGGCCGTTGCCGACGCTGCGCGATCAGATCGGCGCGGCGGCGGCGATGATCTACGACCATATCAAGACACCGCAACCCTTTTCGCCCGCGCTGCGCACCGAAAGCATCATCGTCACGCTGCTGGAGCATTACGGCGACACCCTGTGCCACAGCTGGGCCACCTTCTGGGCGACGCTGGTCGCCGAGGCGCAGCACCGCGGCGAAGTCGATCCAGGGCTGCACCCGTTGCATGCCGGTGACTGGATCGTGCGCGTGCTACTCAGTCTGGAGATCTTGCCGTTCGCGGTGGCCGGTTTCGCCAGTGCGGACGACGTGCGGGCCCGCACCAGCGACTTCCTGCTGCACGGTCTCGCGCCCCGGGTCACTTAGAGAGTGGAAACAGATGACAAGTGCACACTTCGAGGTCGCGATCATCGGTGCCGGGCCGGGCGGCATCACCGCGGCGCATCACCTATTACGTTCCGGCATAACCGATTTCGTGATCCTGGACCGTGCGGACGACTTCGGCGGCAGCTGGCGCGACAATGTGTATCCCGGCCTGGCCGTCGACATACCAACCCTCTTCTATCAATTCCCCTTCGCTCGCAAGGCCGATTGGTCGCGGCTGTTCCCGGAGGGCGGCGAGATCCAGCGGTACAACCAGCAGGTCGCCACAGATCTCGGCCTGTACAAGTACTTTCGCGGCAACCACACGGTCGAACGCGAAGTGTGGGACGACGAGAATCAGGTCTGGGTGCTCGACATCGCCGGGGACGCGCCGGTCCGGGCACGGTTCGTGATCAACGCCGTCGGCGGGTACTTCGACACGAAACCTGCCGACACGATCCCTGGCACCGACAAATTCGGGGGGACGGTACTGCGGCCGAACTCGTGGGATACCGGGTACTCCTGTGCCGGTAAGCGAGTGGCGGTGATCGGTACCGGATCGAGTTCGGTGCAGATCGTCACGGCGGTCGTCGACGCGGCCGAGCAGGTGGACGTCTACCAGCGAACGCCATCGTGGATACTGCCCAAACCCGACTTCGCGTTTTCACCACGCCTGCAACGGATACTGGCGCTTCCTGGTGTCGCCGCGACCATAAACGGATCCGTACTGGCGATCATGGAACTTCCGTTACAGCTGATCTGCAACGTACTTCCCTTGCTCCCGCGCACACTGCTCGCCACAGCCATGCTTCAGTACGACAAGATCTGGCGCGGCCTCTACCGAATCCTGTTGCGGCGCAAGGTGAGCAGCGCTGCCGACCGGAAGGCGATGGTGCCGCGATACGGCATCCTCGCCAAGCGTCCCGTGCTGTCGAGCGGCTTCTTCGCCGCGCTCGAGTCGGACTCGGCGTCGCTGGTCGCGAATCCGATCGAGCGGATCACCGCCGACGGCATCCGGACCGCGGACGGCACGGAACGTCGGTACGACCTCATCGTCCTGGCAACGGGCTACGAACTGTTCACCGATCCGGAGACCTATCAGACCGGAAAGACGCTGGGTCCCAACGGCTTCGACTTAGCGGAAGAATATCGCGGCAACGGGCTGCGTAGCTACGGCGGCTCGGCGCACCCCGGTTTGCCCAACCGCTGGTCACTGGTCGCACCGCAGGGGTTCGTCGGCGCGGCTTGGCACACCTTCGTCGACCTCACCGCGCGGCACGCCGTCCGGATCATCACCGAGACCAACCGACGGAAAGCCGCTGTCGCACAGGTCCGTACCGAAGCGTTCGGCCGCTGGGTCCGCAAGATGCGCAGACACGGCAAAGCCATCAGCATCTACACCGTCGACTGCAACCCCGGTCTACGCACCTATTTCGTCAATTCGCAGGGTGACGCGCTGTACTACCGGCCGCAAACCATCAGTGGCGCACTGTGGTTCAGCCGATTCTCGCCCATCGACGACTACGCCTTCACGTCACACAAGGATCCATCGAGAATCGAGGGAACACTATGACCGCACTCGCCGGAAAAGTAGCGCTGGTGACCGGAGCCGCACGCGGGCAAGGGCGTTCGCACGCGGTCCGGCTGGCCAGGGCCGGCGCCGACATCGTCGCCATCGACTTCTGCGCGCAGTCCGCGCGGTTCAGCGGTTATCCGATGGCCGAGCCCGAGGACCTGGCCGAGACCGCCCGCCTGGTCGAGGGCGAGGGACGCAAGATTCTGGCCAGGCAGGTCGACGTGCGCGACCTGGCCGGGCAGCAGGACACGGTGGCCGAGGTCATCGCCGCCTTCGGCCGCCTCGACATCGTGGTCGCCAATGCCGGGGTGTGCAGCTGGGGCCGGCTGTGGGAGATTTCGCCCGAGCAGTTCCAGGAGGCCATCGATGTCAACCTGGTCGGGGTGTGGAACACCGTCAAGGCGACGGTGCCCGCGATGATCGAGGCGGGCAACGGCGGATCGATCATCACCGTCAGTTCGTCCGCGGGTGTCAAGGCACCGCCGGGCTGCGGCCATTACGCCGCAAGCAAATTCGGCGTCGTCGGCCTGACCAAATCGCTGGCCATCGAGCTCGGCGAATACGGCATCCGGGCGAACACGGTGCTGCCGTACGGCACCAACACTCCGCTCGGCAACGACACGTCGATGTACTCGATGTTCGAACAGCACCCCACCTTCGTCTACAGCTTCCAGCCGAATCTGCTGAAGACCGACGGACTGGTGGAACCCGAGGAGATATCCGAGGTCGTGGTCTGGCTGGCCGGGGATGCGTCGGGCGTCATCACCGGCGCCCAGATACCCGTCGACAAGGGCTACCTGGCCAGGTAGCCGGGCATGACAACTGTCATGCCGCAGTCGTGATGGTTGACAGATTCGCTGGCTCGCCGCCATCCGTAGCGTCAATTCTCGTAGCGCACGGACGAATACGCCGACGAGGAGCAACCGATGACCAGCACCGCATCCCACACCGAGAAGGTCGACCAGCCGGTCGAGTCGCCGGTCAAGCAGTACGCCTGGGTGGCGTCGATCGCCCGCGATATCGCCATCCCGGTAGGCGCCTACTTCGTCATGCACCGGCTCGGTTACAGCGACTTCGCCGGACTGCTCGCCGGAACCCTGCTCTCGGCCGCGATGGTGATCGGGCAGGCCATCCGGTCCCGGCGCCTCGAGGTGATGTCGGCAATCATTCTGGGCGGCTTCGTCTTCGGGCTCCTCGCCTCGTTGATCAGTGGTGACCCTCGGCTGATGATCGCCAAGGATTCCGCGGCGACGGTGCTGATCGGTCTCGCGTTTCTGATCAGCGCCATGATCGGCAAGCCGTTGATCTACTTGGTGGCGCGCAAGGCGATCGCCGCGGGCGGCCCGGCCAAGCTGGCCGCTTTCGAAGCGGCCTACCGCACCAATCCCGACAAGCGCAGGGCGTTCACCACGATGTCCGTGCTCTGGGGCGCGGGCCTGGTGGCCGAGGCCACGCTCCGGATCGTGCTTGCCTACCAGCTGCCGATCCACACCATGGCGTGGCTGTCGCCGGTGCTGATGATCGCGGTGGTCGGGCCGCTGATGGTGCTTTCCATCCTGGCTCGCAAGCGCGGTCAACGCGCCTGAGTCGCGGCGGCAACGGCCCGGTCCACCAGGACCGGGCCGTTTCGTATGACATCGGCCACTTGGTCCGCGCAGGTAGTGTCGGTTTCGTCGAGTTTGCTACCTAACGGAATGGAGAAAGCTGTGCAGATCCAGATCAATACCGGAAGCGGCATCCACGGCGGCGAAGACCTGAACCGGTGGGCGGAGGCCGAGATCGCTTCGGTGCTCGACCGTTTCAGCGAACAGCTGACGCGGGTCGAGGCCCACCTGACCGACCAGAACGGCGAGAAGGGCGGGCCGGAAGACAAGCAGTGCGTGCTGGAGGCCCGGCCGACCGGACAGCATCCGGTAGCGGCCACCCATCGCGGCGAGACGCTCGAGGAGGCGGTGCGCGGCGCGGCGGACAGCATGGCGCACCTGCTCGACAGCAAATTCGGTCGCCTGCACCACGCCAAGGGCGGCGAGACGATCAGGCACATGGCGGCGCCGGAGTAGGGATCAGGCCCCGGTGGTAGAGCCTGGCCGGACGATCATCAGCACGGTGACGATGACCCACAGCAGGTTGAAAATGCCTGTGTCCATGCCGAGTCGGCGGATCAGCGTCGGCGTAGCTCCGGGCAGGTCGGCGAGAATCTTGTGCTGGCCGGGCAGGATCATCAGCGCGAGTACGCCGGCGGCGGCCGCGGTCAGGCCGATCGAGGCGATCAGCCAGGTGTTGGTGAGCACGCCGAGGCTGAGCGCGGTGAGCGCGCCGAAGACGGGGATCAGGATGCCGAGATAGGCATAGACCCGGCAGATGCGGTGCAGTGTGGCGAGCACGGCGGATTCGCTACCGGGCGCGGCCAGGGCTCGGCGCGTGGTCGGCGCGAACATGCTCGCCGCGACCGTAACCGGCCCGACGGCGAGGATCACGGCCAGCACATGGACCGACAGCAGAAACTTCGTCACAGCGGCGAGGTTAGCGGTCAATCGGCCGATGGAGAACAGGCAAAACTGCCACGCACCAGTTGATTTTCGCCAACCGTCCCGACGTCGGGATTATTCAGATGACGCAGGTCACAGGCATTGGCTCGAATCGGGTGGTCACCTACTCTAGTGCCATGCATGTCGTGGCTGTGCTCGCGCTGGACAAGGTGATTCCCTCGGACCTCACGACGCCGATCGATGTGTTCGGCGCGGCCAGACTGCCCGACGGCCGAGCCGCCTACCGGGTGCAGGTCTGTGGCGTCACGCCGACGGTGGACGCGGGGGCCTTCACGCTGCGACCGCCGTTCGATCTGACGGCCTTGGCCGCCGCGGACACGATCATCGTGCCCGGCTGCGCCGATCCCACGCTGCCGGTTCCCGGCGAAGTCCTCGACGCGCTGCGGCAGGCGGCGGGCCGGGGCACCCGCATCGCCTCGATCTGTGTCGGCGCGTTCGTGCTCGCCGCCACCGGACTGCTGGACGGACTTCGCGTGACAACGCACTGGGTCGCGGCCACCGAGTTCGCCGCGCGCTATCCCGCGCTCGAGGTCGACCCGGATGTGCTCTATGTCGACAACGGCCAGCTGCTCACCTCGGCGGGCGCGGCCGCGGGAATCGACCTGTGCCTGCACATGATTCGCCGTGACCACGGATCCGCGGTCGCCGCCGACGCGGCCCGCCTGTCCGTCGTTCCGCTGGAACGCGAAGGGGGACAGGCGCAATTCATCGTGCACGACCAGCCGCCAACCCCGCGCGGCTCCGTCCTGGAACCCGTAACGCGTTGGCTGCAGGACAATTTCGCGAAGGATCTGACCCTCGATGAGATCGCCGCGCACGCCGGGATGAGCACCCGCACGCTCAACCGGCGCTTCCGGGAACAGACCGGGACAACGCCGCTGCAGTGGTTGCTGCGGGCCCGGATTCGCCAGGCCCAGTATCTGCTCGAATCCACCGCCCATCCGGTGGACCGGATCGCGGGGCAGGTCGGTTTCGGCTCGCCGACCGCCTTCCGGGATCGTTTCAAGCGGGTGGTCGGCACCAGCCCGCACAGCTATCGTGCGGCGTTCCACGGGACCGGCATGGGGGACTGAACCGCGGCGAAAGTGTGTCACGTCAAACCGGAGACACTTACTCCGTTTGTGGTTAGAATTCATCCGTCGAATTCCCGATCCACCATCAAGGCGAGGGACAGGTTCAGCTATGACCGACTATGACGGAACACCCGAGATCGACCCGTCTTCCATCGATTTCGAAGAGGCCTATCGAAGCCGCACCATCGTCGAGGGCCTCACTATGGACCGGCTGCCGTGGGAGATCGGCAGGCCGCAGCCGCTGCTCGTCGAGTTCGAGCAGGCCGGGCGAATCACCGGCGACGTGCTCGATATCGGTTGCGGCCCCGGGGATACCACGATCTACCTGGCCGGACTCGGCTACCAGGTGACCGGCCTGGATTTCGCGCCGACAGCGATCGAGAAGGCGCGGGCCAAGGCGGCCGAGGGCGGCATCACCGCGTCGTTCGCGGTGGCGGACGCGACCGTGCTCAGCGGGTACGACGGACGCTTCGACACCGTCGTCAGCAGTGCCCTCGCGCACTGTCTGGATCCCGAGCAGCGCAAGGCACACGTTGCCGCGCTGCACCGAGTGATGCGGCCCGGCGCGCGGTTGATCCAATTCTGTTTCTCCCAGGCCGATTACAGCGACACGTACGCTCCGTACTCGATCGGCGAGGAGGAACTTCGTGCCACCTTCCGAGCGCCGGACTGGGACCTCACCGAGTTGCGCCCGGGCAGGCTGACCGCGATCAAGCCGTCACCAGAGTTCAAGGCGGTGATGGATCGCAGCGGTGCGCAGCTCGAGTTCGACGCGGAGGGTTCGATGTTGCTGCCGATCTGGGTAGTGGAGGCTGAACGGGTCTGACCCCGCCGGGCCGATGAGTTTCCGATCGCCGCTCCGTCAGATCAGGCAACACAGGTTCAACTGACCAAGGAGTGGATGATGAGGAAAATCACCGCAGGCATGTTCGTTGCGCTCGACGGCGTCGTGGCGGACCCGCAGGACTGGCACTTCCCGTACTTCAACGAGGAAATGGGTGCGGCGGTGGGCGCGCAGCTCGGGTCCGCCGAGACGCTGCTGTTCGGGCGGGTGACCTACGAAGGCTTCGCGGCGGCCTGGCCGGAGCGGGAAACCGCGGGCGGCGAGGACGCGGGCATGGCCAAGTCGATGGGCGATGCTCGGAAGATCGTCGTCTCGCATCAGGATCTCGACCTGCCCTGGCGCAATTCCGAGGTGCTGAAGGGTGATCTGGTCGAGGCGGTGACCGCGCTGAAGAACGAGCCGGGCGGCGATATCGGCATGAGCGGCTCGGTCTCCATCGTGCGCCAGCTGCTGCGGGCCGGGTTGCTGGACGAGCTGCACCTGCTGGTGCACCCGATCGCGGTCGGCAAGGGCCTGCGGTTGTTCGACGAGAATGACGCGACGCTGCCGCTGCGGCTGCTCTCCTCGGAGACCTTCACCACCGGCGTGCTGCACCTCGTCTACACCAAGGACGAGTCGGCGCCGACCGGCGGCTACGAGGAGGCGAAGGCCGCGCTGCCCAAGGACTAGCGATCGATGAGATGCGGGTCGTCGTGGACGGCCCGCATGGCGGGGGCGTCGAGCAGGTGCGCGAGCTGTTTGACCACTTCGGCGGCCAGCACCGCCTGGCCCGAGGTGGTGAAGTGAATACCGTCCGCGCTCAACAGGTTCGGGCGATCGTTGAGCGGGTGATCCCACATGTCGATGACGGTGGCGTCGAATTCCGCGGCCAGCGCGCGGGTGATGTCGTTGACCCTGCGGACGCGATCACGCCAGTCCGGAAAGACCGGCACCACATAGGCTTTGCCCAGGGTGAAGGCGGTGAGCTTCGCGCCGGTGCTCGCCGCCATGCGGTACATATCGCGCAGGAGCTGTTCGATCTCGCCGAAATCCGGTGTGCGGCGGACGATATCGTTCGCGCCGGACGGCAGGTGCAGTAGGTCGGGGGCGAACTCCAGCATCCGATCCGCTTGCCGCCGTAGCGTTTCCAGCGTGGTCGCCCCGTCTACCGCGGTGTTGAGATACGCGAGATCGGGACGCACGCGGCGCAGGACGTCGGCGACGCGGTCGGCCCAGCCGAGGGTCGCGTAACCCGGGCTCGGGTCGCCGGTGCCCGCGGAGAGGCTGTCGCCGATCACGGCGAATCGTTGCCAGGGGGCGCTGTAGAGCAGTGCCGCGGCCGCCAGGGGTGGCAGGCAGTACGGATCGGTTTCTTCGGTGCTGGGGAATGCCACGGTCATGTAGAAAACAATACGTGCGTACGTATGTTTATATCAAGTGGTTGTCAGTCCTGGTCTTCGGCGGCCATGGCGTGCAGTAGGTCGCGTAGGGCTTGCTGTTGCGTGGCGGTGAGCGAGGTGAGCGGGGATTCGGCACCGAGGAGCTCCACCGCGGTGGCGCGGCGGCGCTTGCCGGTGGGGGTCAGCACGATTTGTTTGGCGCGACGGTCGGTCGGGTGGGGTTCGCGGCGGATCAGGTCCTGCTGTTCGAGCCGGTCGAGGACGAAGGTCGCGTTCGACGGCTCACAGGACATCCGGGAGGCCAGCTCTCGCGCGGTGATCGGCTCGGACAGTTCGCGCAAGGCGATGACCTGTGACGGGGTGAGTTCGAGCTGTTCGGCGACGCGGCGGACGTGCACGTCGAGCCGGTGGGTGAACCGGTGCACCAGCTTGCAGACGTCCCGGTCGAGTTCGGTGTCCACGTTCGTCGGGGGCTGGCGCGTCATTCCGCCGAGTCTAGCGCTACTGGTTCGAACTGTGATAGTTCTAGTTCACATCATTTGAGTTAGAACTATCTGAGGATGCTGTGATGCGGCCTGCTGTCTTTTCGTTGATGTTGGTGGTCTTCAGCCTCACCACCGGGGAGTTCGTGATCGCCGGGATATTGCCGGAAGTCGCTGACGGGCTATCGGTTTCGGTGGCGGCGGCGGGAATGCTGGTGACCGCGTACGCGATCGGCATGATCGTCGGTGGGCCGGTGGTCACCGTGTTGACGGCGCGGGTGGCGCGCAAGCCGCTCGTCGCCGGGCTGGTGTTGTTCTCGGTGCTGGCGAACGCGGGATCGGCGATCGCGCCGAATTACGCTGTGCTGCTGGTGATGCGGGGCGCGGCGGGATTGGTCGTCGCCACGTTCTTCGCGGTGGCGATCGCTACCGCGGTGTCCACGGCCGAGCCGGGTAAGGAAGCCGCCGCTGTCGCGCGGGTGGCGCTGGGGATGAATCTGGGCATCGTGCTCGGGACGCCGATCGGGGCCGTTATCGGTCAAAGTTGGGGTTGGCGTGCGACTTTCGTTGCCGTCGCGTTGTCTGCGGCAGCCGCGCTGCCGTTGGTGCTCCGGTTCATGCCTGGTCAGCCCGGAGCGAGCGGATCGGTGCTCGGTGAGTTGCGCGTCTTCGGTGACCGCGCGGTGTGGTGGGCGATCGCGCTGACGGCGCTCGGCAATATCGGCGTGGTCACCGTTTTCACGTTCATCACGCCACTGCTCACCGATATCAGCGGTTTCGCCGCAAGCACGGTGCCGGTGCTGCTGTTGGTATACGGCGTCGGCGCGGTCGTCGGCAACCAGGCCGGCGGCTGGCTGGCCGACCGGGCGTTGCTGCCTTCGGTGGCGGGTCTGCTTGCGGCCCTGGTCGGTGCGTTATTGCTGTTCTGGCTGGTCGGTAGCGATCAAATCTGTGCTGCGGTACTCACTTTCGTGATCGGCGCACTGGCGTTCGCGATCATTCCGGGGATGCAGACCCGGGTTGTCATGGCGGCCGCCGACGCGCCGACGCTGGCCGTCGCGGTCAACGCGTCCGGGTTCCAATTGGCGGCGGCGTGCGCGGGCTGGCTGGGCGGCGGCGTGACCGGTGACGGATCGGGCCTGCGCTCGATTCCGCTCGTCGGCGCGGTGCTGACCGCAGCGGGCTCGGCGCTGGCAGTCTACCTGCTGTGGCGTGATCGCACCCCGGACGCGGGGTCTGAGAGAGCGCAGGCTGTTGCTGAGAACCGTTAGGAAATAAGGGCTTTGGCGACGATGCCGCCGGTGATCGCCTTGGTCAGGTAGTTGGTGGAATCATGCGGACTCGCGCCGTTGTCCAGTGGTTCCTCGGTGATCGGTGCGACGTCGGCACCGGGGAACGGCGGGAAGAACGGGGCGAGGTCGAGGTGGGCGGCGACGAGGTCGTCGCGATCCACCAGGTTGTGCCAGCTGGTAACGGATTTGGGGACGGTGGACGGTTGCGGGCGGAGCCGTTCGTAGATGACGGTGCGCAGGCCGAGCGGCGAGCCCATGGTCAGCAGGGCCACCTCCTGGTCGACGCGATGCAATGCCTCATAGGCCACCACCGAGCCGAGGGAGTGGGCGACGACGAGCTTGGTCTCGGGGCCGACGAGCGCGAGCACCTGCTGCTGGGCGTACTCCCGGACGGCCTGATCGGTGAAGTAGCGAGTCACCTGAGAAAGGGCCCGCACCACGAACTTCTCGGCGAGCCCGACGCCGAACGGGGCGAACCAGCGCAGCCGGACCAGCGCGTTGAGTGCGGGGCGCAGTGCGGCTTGGACACCCTGCGGCCGGGCGTCCGGCGGCGGCACGGCGGCCAGGCGCTGCGCGGTCGCCCGGTCGCGTTGGTCGCCCGCGTGCTCGGCGGCCGTCGCCAGCCACTGCTCGGCGAGTTGCTCCATCAGCTCGAGCTGCTCGTCGTCGAGATCGCCGACCGCGCCGCCCTGGGCGCCCTTGGCCAGAAATTGATTGCCGTAGAACGCCATTCTGGTCGAGATGTCACCCGGTAAACCGTTGCGCCACAGACGATCAGCGAGATCGTTGTCGCCGTGATTGCGCACCCCGCCCGCGAGCCCCGGCAGCCATTGCGCTTCCAGCGTGTCGGCCGCGGCCTGCTCCTGGGCGATCCCGTGTACGAGGACGATGGTTGCCAACGTCCCACCCCTTTCGTTGGACGGTCGACGCCGTCTCGCGCCATTTTCGCCCACTCGGCGCCGCTTGTCGCGCGAGAATGGTCAGTCGGCCCGCCATTTGATCGAGCAGCCCATGCTCGGCCGATGTGGTTCCGGCACCGGCTTGCCGTCCAGCACGGTTTCGATGGCGGCACGCAATTCGTTGCCGGTCAACGGTTTTCCGTTGCCAGGCGTGGATTCGTCGAAGGCGCCCCGGTAGGCGAGGGTGAGGGCCGCGTCGTAGAGAAAGAAGTCCGGGGTGCACACGGCCTGGAACGCGTGGCCGACTTCCTGTGCCTCGTCGACGAGGTAGGGAAACGTCCAACCCGCGCGAATGGCCTGGTCGCGCAGCCGGATCGGGGCGTCGTCGGGGTAGGCGGCGGCGTCGTTGGCGCAGATCGCCACCGTCGGTATGGGCAGCGAATCGACGACCTCACCCAGCGCCGATTCGAGATGCTTGACGTACGGGCAATGGTTGGACGCGAAGACGACGAGCAGGCCGGGACCGTCCGCGAACTCCGCGCGCGAATGTGTCCGCTGATCTAGATCGGGCAGCGTGAAGTCCGGTGCCGGTGTGCCGAGGGGAACCATGCGGGATGCGAGCGCCATGGAAATGCTTCCGTCGGGATCGAAGACGGTACGAGCCTAACGCCGCTCGATAGTGTTCGCCGGGAATCCGGCAGGCGCGATCGCGCGCTACGTCGTCAAATCGGCGGGGTCGGTATTCGCACCGCACACCACGACGCACACCTTCTCGTCGGGCTCGGGCCGGAATGGCGGCGGGTTGTCGCCGCCGCCGAGTGCGGCAAGCGCTGTGGCGGCACCGTATTCGACGACGAGACGGCGGTCTTCCCAGAGGGTGCGGCGGGCCGCGATGATGTCGGCGTCGTCGACGAGCACCGAGGTGACGTCGTAGTGCTGCGCGGCGTGCAGGGCCAGCTCGGTGGCGCGGCGCGCGCCGAGGGAGTCCGCGGCGATCGAATCGATGTCCACGTCGACCAGCCGACCGGCCTCGATCGACGCGTTGAGGGCACGGCAGCGGGCGGGTTCCACCGCGATGGTCCGGACGCCGTAATGCGCTGCGGCGGTAGCCACTCCGGCGAACAGCCCGCCACCACCGACGGCGACCACCACGGTGTCCAGGTCGGGGATGCGCTGATGGATCTCCTCCATCAGCGTGCCCGCGCCCGCGGCGATCAGCGGGTTGTCATAGGCGTGTGACAGCAAAGCGCCTGTCGTTGCCGCGAATTCGCGACTGGCCGTGAGCGCGTCGGCGTATTGCGTGCCGATCAGCGTGACCTCGGCGCCATAGGAACGCAGCCGGTCCACCTTCACCTTCGGCGCGGTGGCGGGTAGGAACACGGTGGCACGCACACCCTCATTGCGCGCGGCCCAGGCGCAGGCCAGCCCGGCATTGCCACCGGAGGCGATGGTGACGCCCGCGTCCGGCAGCGTGCCGTTCTCTCGATGGGTGAGCAGAAAGTTCAGCGCGCCACGCGCTTTGAAGCTGCCGGTGTGCTGCAGGAACTCCAGCGCGAGCCACCGATTCCGGTCGTCGGCGGGCGCGACGGCGACCGGCCGGACCTGGCCCGCCACTCGCTCGACGGCGGCTTTGATATCGCTGTGGGTCAGTTCCATCGGCTTCCTCAGTGTTCGCGGCGGTGCGGTGCGAACTCCAGGGTAAGCAGTGCGGCGGCCGCGATGATGACCTCGCGCCAGCGGATCAGCACGTACCGCTGATCGGTCAGCGCGTGGAACTTGCGCAGGAACCGATACAGCGATTCCAGCCGGATCAGCGGATCACCAAGGTGCACCGCCACATAGATCAACTTCGCGGTGCGCGACTTCTCCTTGTCGGCGAAGAGCTCCGGAAAGGGTGCGAAGGCCAACGAGATTCGATGGATGTCGTGCTCGCGGGCGTAGTCGACCAGGTCGATGATCATCCGCTCGTCCAGGCCGTTCGGCGCGTCCTTGCGCCGCCACGGCACGTCGAGGGTGAGTTCGCGGCCACGATTGGACACGCCGTAGCGCTGGAAGCCGGACAGCGTGCCGTCTTCGTCCTTGGCCATGACCACCAGCATGTTCGGGTTTCGCCCGTCCAGCAGGTGATCGAGGATCATCGAGAACCCTCGGGTCTGCCTGCCCCTGCCCCACGAGTCGACGATGGCGAGCAGTCCGTCGCGTTGGGCGTCGGTGAGCGCGGACTCGTCCACGATCTCGGTGCTGACGCCGAAATTGCGGGTGCGGCTGACGGCTTGGCGAAGGTTGCGGTAGTGCCTGCCGACCATGGCGAAGTTGTCCACGTCGATCACCACGTCGCGGCCGATCGGGACGGCGTGCAGCCCACGGTGATCCAGCGCGCGGCGTTGCCACATCGCGGCCAGGTCCGGGCTGGCGCCGAGCACCGCGACCCGCCAGCCCTGGTTGATCGCGAATTCGGAGAACTCGGTGAGCAAGGCGGGGAAGGCGGCCCGGTCGCCGATCGGATCGCCCGCCACCACGGCGATGCCGAAGCGGGTGCGGTAGCCGATCCCGGCGGTCGAATTCGCGTTGAAGAAGTAGGTTTTCGAGGAGTGCAGCGCGAACGGGGCCAGCGGGTCCAGCTCGGTCCGGCCGACCAATTCGGCGACGCGATACAGCTGTTCGGGCTGCGGCTTGCTCGACTGCGGCAGCACCATGATGAACCCGCTGGAGGCGAGCAGCACGAAACCGATGCCGGGGTGCTCCGCGCGGTAGGCGAGACTGGCGATCGCCAGCACCAGGACGGCGACCGCGAAGTGCGCCAAGGTGATCGGCCGCCGCAGGTGCAGCCCGCGGGCCACGAATACACCCGCCACCGCGATGCCGACGAACCACGCGTGGTCGGCGCCGTCCTTCGCCGCGGGGTGGGCCGCGTACACCAGGAAGACGCTGACGATCAGCGCGACGCCGATGAAGACCGGACGGGTAGAAGGGGTGGTGGTGAGTGCGGCTTGCCGATACCCGGTCAATGCCGAGTAGCGCTGCGCCGCCGCTGCCGTGCCCCGTTCGTCACTCACGCTTGGACTCCGCCCCGTTGTCGCGTTCCCCCATCCACACCAGCTTTGCCATGTGGTCCTCCCGATGATCGCCTACTCACAACACTATGCGGAACCGGCGGTTCCAGCGGCAACGGCCCCCGAAAACCGGCCGGTTGGTCGCGTCGCGGCACAGTCCGGCCTGGCGGCTGGAGTCGATGCCGACTCCAGCCAAAACATCGGATGATATGGCCTTTATTCCGGGTCTAAGGTGCGATTCAGCAGGGCCAGGAGATCGCGCAGGTGACGCGCGTACGCGTCCTCGCTGTACGCGGGCATGTCCCGCATGGTGAAACCGTGCGCGGCGTCGGGATAGACGACCGAGGTGTAGCGCACGCCCGCCTTGTCCAGGGCCTGCTCGAGGCGGGTGATGTCCTCGGGTGGCATGGACGAGTCGTGATCGGCGTGCGCGATGAACAGTTCCGCGGTGATGTCGCCCGCGGTGTGGTGCGGGCTGTCCGGCCGGTCGTCGGCCGCCAGAAAGCCGCCGTGGAAGCTGGCCGCGGCGGCCACCTGGTCACCGAAGGTGGCGGCGGTGCGCAATGCGAGCCTGCCGCCCATGCAGTAACCCGTCGTCGCGAGCGCGCCGGGTGCCACCAGATCGTTGGCGGACAGCCACGCGAGGTAGCCGTGCGCGTCCTGCATGGCCTTGTCGGGGGTGAGCGCCTCCCGCACCGGGGCGAGCGCCGCGAAGAACGTGCTCATCGCATCTGGCTCGCGGAAATCCGGCAGGGGTATCACCGGGGCGTGGCCGGAACGGTAGAAGAAGTTGGGCGCGAGTACGGCGAACCCGTGCGCGGCAATGGTTTCCACCATCTCGCGCAGCCAGGGTCGCAGGCCGAGCGCGTCCGGAAAGAACAGCAGGCCCGGATGTGCGGCGCCGTCGTCGGGATGGGCGAAGTAGGCGTCGGCGGTGCCGTCGGGCAGTGGAATGTCGACCGTGTGGAACGTGACAGGTGCAGTCATCAGACGAGTCTCCGTGGAGTAATGGCGACAACGAACGAGCCAACATTACCCCGGCAAATTACTGAATAATTCGGCGATTTCGGGCGCGTGTAGTCTCCATTCGACTCCGAAGTTGTCATGCTCTGTCTGTCGGCGGCGGGCACGTGGTCACGATGGGCACCCCCGCAGTTCGATCGCTGATCCGTACCAATCGCCGGGTAAGTGGGCGCGACGAGAGGGTTTGATCTGTGAAATTGATTTGGCTGGTGGGTCCGGCGCTGGTCGCGGTGGTGGTGTCAGGGTGCTCCGACGACAAGTCGGCGAGCAAGGAATCGTCCGCGTCGAGTAATCCGGGAACTTCCAGTTCGACAGGGGCCACCACCACGGCGGGTGACGACAGCGAAACCGGTGGCGGCGTGCGGATCGCGCTCGGCGAGACCAAAAAAGTCGCCGTTCCGGCCGACGCCGTGATGGATATCCGGATGCCCGCGGAGTGGGGGCCTGCCGCAAATGAGCTGCGCTGCACGGTGGTCGACAGTTCCGGCCGGAACGAAGATCTCCGGTCCTCGGATGCGAAAAAGACCGAATCGGTGAATGGCAAGGATTGGATGACGGTGTGGACATTTTCCGCCGCCCCGGTCGGCGATGTCACGGTCGGCTGCACCGACCCCGACTCTAAAATCGCCGCCGCGCACCCCGACGCGTTCGTCCGGGTCGTGCCGCGCGGCGTGTTCCCGAGCCCAGCTCCGCGCTGAGCCTGCGTCAGCTCCGCTGCGAGGCGGGCGCCCAGTTCGGATCGTTGGCCCGGGCGAACTCGCGTCGCGGGTCCACCGCGTAGACGATTTCGACCGAGCCGCCCGGCAACGCGCGGGAACTCTCGAAGGTCAGCCCGATATTCGGATCCAGCGAATCGGTCAGCCGCATGCCCCCGCCGAGCAAGAACGGCAGCACCACCAATTCGAGCTTGTCCAGCGCGCCGAGCGCGCGAAAGGTCTCGATGGTCCGCGGCCCGCCGATGAGGTGGACGTCGCCGCCGCGGTTGGCCGCGCGCAGCTGCTCGAGCAAGCGCACCGGATCGCTGTCGACGGTGACATGGTCGGGGGTGCCAGCCGGACGATGCGAACCGAGCACGAACACTTGCAGATCCGGCCACGGCCACCGGTCGTTGGTCAGCGCAGGCTCGAAGGTGGTGCGGCCCATCAGCGCCGCCTCGCAGCTGCCGAGGAACTCCGCGATGCCGTGACTGCCCGGCGCGTGGACGGGATCAACCACCTGCGGCGGCCAGCCGTTCGGGGTGGTGATGTATCCGTCGGCACTCGTGCACAGACGAGCCAGGATCCGCATGGTGCTTCCTTCCCTCGGCGAGATCGGTCCTACGTAAGACGATGGTGCACGCCGAAACTCATCGCTGCTCGATGTCGGGGGGTGGCGGTAGCGTCGGAGGTGTGGACGACGCCTGGGATGGTCTGGGGTATCGGGAGCGGCCGTCCAGGTTCGGGCAGGCCGTTGTGTGGACGCGGACGATAACGGGGGCGGACGCCGGCTCGCCGGTGCTGCCGGACGGATGTATTGATCTGTTGTGGGTTGGTGGGCGGCTGGTGATCGCCGGGCCGGATACCCGGGCCTATCGGCCTGCGGCGATGGTCGGGACGCGGTATGCCGGTATTCGGTTCTTTCCCGGGACGGCGCCCGCGTTGCTCGGTGTGCCCGCGGCGGAATTACGGGATCAGCGGATCGAGCTGGCCGACGTGTGGGCGTCGGGAACGGTGCGGCGACTGACTGAGCAGCTCGCGGCGGCCGACGATCCGGTGCTGGCGCTGGAGCGCATCGCGCTGCGGCGGGCTGGGGAGGTGGAGCCACCCGATCCGGTGTTGCGCCGGGTGGTGGCGGCGTTGGACGCGGGCTGGTCGGTGGCCGCGACCGCCGAGGCGGCCGGGCTGAATGCGCGACTGCTGCATCGGCGTGCACTGGCGGCCTTCGGCTATGGACCCAAAACCCTGGCGCGGGTGTTGCGCATGCAACGCGCGCTGGCGGCGGCGCGCAGTGGAGTGTCGTTCGCCGACACCGCGGCGGCGACCGGGTTCGCGGACCAGGCGCACTTGGCGCGGGAGGTGCGTGATCTCACCGGAATGCCGTTGGGGCAGGTGCTGACTCGGTCAGCTGCCGCGGTGCCGGACGAAATCGACCTGCTGCCGGCGGTGAGCTGATCAGTCGACGGTCGGCAGTGCGGCGTAGAGGTCGACGCCGTTGCCGTCCGGGTCTTGGACGACGGCATAGCGCTGACCCCAGAAGGCGTCCCATGGCTTCAGCTCGCCGTGGTAACCCGCGTCGATGAGATCGGTGTAGACGGCGTCGACCTCGGCGGGGTCGGCGCAGCGAAAGGCGAGTCCGATGCGGCCCGTGCCGGTCGGGGGTTGCCAGCCGGTGTGGAAGGACTTGACGGTGGCCTCGGTGTCGAGTGCCAGCCGGAAACCGTTGGGCAGGGTGGCTTCGGCGTGCGGCTCGTGCTCGGAGCCCGCGGGGAAGTCGAGGCCGAGGCGGCGGTAGAAGGCGACCGAGGCGCTCATATCGGTGACGACGATGCCGGCGAGGTCGAGTTGTGGAGTCATGTCAGCACCGTAGCCAGCCACGCCACGGCCGGTCTTGAACGAATCGGACAGCTCTCAGCGGGCCAGGGCTGGGACGAGTTCGGCGATGAGGTTCTCGACCAGGATCTGGATGCGGTCCCGGATGGTGCGGACCACGTCGATGGTTTGCTCGGACGGATCGGGCAGCGGCCAGTCGCGGTAGCTGATGCCGGGGAAGAACGGACAGGCGTCGCCGCAGC
The DNA here is from genome assembly GCF_044455225.1 of Nocardia sp. NPDC051321. Taxonomy (NCBI): domain Bacteria; kingdom Bacillati; phylum Actinomycetota; class Actinomycetes; order Mycobacteriales; family Nocardiaceae; genus Nocardia; species Nocardia sp. NPDC051321. Next base: position 156,479 of record NZ_JBITEM010000018.1, read on the forward strand.
CCATGGTCACCACCACATCGGAGATACCAACCGCGTCCATCGTCAACGCTTTGGGAGTCTGACCAGAGATGTCGATGCCGACCTCGGCCATGGCGGCGACGGCGATCGGGTTGAGCGCGGCGGCAGGCGCGCTGCCCGCGGTCCTGACCTCGATCCGGTCGCCGGCGAGCGCGTTGAGGAACCCGGCGGCCATCTGCGATCTGCCCGCGTTGTGCACGCAGATGAACAGCACGCTGGGCTTGTGCGGCATAGAAGCGCCTTTCGGTGAGCGGATCTGAAGCAGGGATTGTCTGTGCTGCCAGATAAGGGTTATCCGGCGTGTTGGGGCCGAAACGCTGTCGAAGCGTATGGGATACGTATACCAGCGTGGCGAAGATCGTTACTGCGGACAGGTCCTCGTCCGCATTGACACCTGGTGTCATTCGGTTGCGGTGGGGGTGCTGGATATCGAAAGTCATTGCTGCGCAGCGGTTGCCAGGAAGGGCGTCGACTACCGTGGTGCGATTCCTGACGGGATCGACAGGACACCCTTTTCGAACTGGTCGGTTTCATAAGTGTGGGGTGACGGCATCGGCACGGGTGCTGTGCGCATGTTGAGAGTTGTTGATGCACAATGAGTTACGTCAGAAGCAGTCAGCATGCGACTGGACGGTATTGAAAACTATTGCTGCACAATAAAAACGGCGCTGTGGCCGGTTGTGGCCACAGCGCCGTCATCTGAAGTGCTCAGATCGGACGGAAGTCGATCATCTTGCGCAGCCGCGCGCGATCACGCTCGAGACGGCGTGCCTCATAGGCGATCGGGAAGTACCGAACCCGTTCCGGCAGCAGCGGAACCGCACGCGCGAGCACCCAACCGAGCGCCCGCAGCTTGCGCTCATCGGACTCGCTCCAGGTCAGGCCGAGCTTTTCCCGGGCGACCTCGGGTGTCGTGCCCACCGTCACGAAGTACTGCATCCGTCCGACCGGCGCGACGGCCCGGCGCCAGAGGGGCGCGAACACGCGCGGCAACTGCTTCGGCGGCGCGACGGACCGGATGACCCGCAGGTAGTCGCGTGCGGTACCGGTGGCCTCCAGCTGATTCGCCACCATGTCGGCGAAGAACGCCTCGAACTCGGGATAGCTCGCCGGAATCTCCTTCGGCGCCACCGAGAAGTTGTGCATCAACTGGACCATTTCCTGGTAGACCGCCTCCTTCTCGGTGGGGGAGAGCGGGTTGCGGGCGAAGTACTTCGCGTTCTCGGCGAAGGCGAACGTTCCGGTGTGCAGCACCCAGGCCCACGGCCCGGAAGCCAGCGCCTTGTGCCGGACGCCGTGCGCGTCGGTGGTGTTGAGCGAGGCATGCATGGTGCGCAGTCGATCGGCCTCGGCGAGGGCTTCCTCGCCGCCGTAGATCCACATCATCACCGACGCGATGCTGCGCACGGCGCGGCCCATCGGGTCGGTGCGGAAGGTGGAATGCTCGTCGACCACCGCGGAGATGCTCGGCTCCATGGTCTGCAGGAGGAAGGCCGAACCGGCGGTCAGCGAGAAGGTGATCAGTCCGGTCTCATCCCACAGGCGGGTGCCCGGCTCGAACGGGCGGCGCCGCGCGGGCGTGTGCGCGCTGGTGGATTCGAGGGCGGCGGACGCGGTCATCGTGATCTCCTTTGATCAACACCCGTAAAGCGATGAGAGGATTAGCGTAACATTCTCTCATCGCCTTGGGTAGGCCGAATCGGGCACGGTGGTTCCGCATTGCCGCGCGCCCTAGGCTTTGGTGCTATGACGAGCGAGTGGCGCTGCCGCGACGGCCGCATCGGGGTGCTCACCGGGGCGGGTATCTCCACCGACTCCGGCATTCCGGACTTCCGCGGCCCGCGCGGGGTATGGACGAAAGGCCCGATCGCCGAACTGCTTTCAACCTACGACAACTACCTCGCCGATCCCGAACTGCGCCAACGCGCGTGGCTGGCGCGGCGCGACAACCCGGCCTGGGCGGCGCGACCCAACGCCGCGCACCTCGCGCTCGCCGAGCTGGCGCAGGCCGGTCGCGCGGTCACGATCATTACGCAGAACATCGATCGGCTGCATCAGCGGGCCGGTTTCCCGGCGGATCGGGTGATCGAGATCCACGGCAACATGTTCGAGGTGGTCTGTGTCGAATGTGATTACCAGACAACGATGGCCGCGGTGCTCGACCGTGTCGCGGCAGGCGAGGCGGACCCGCCGTGCCCGCAGTGTGGCGGGGTGCTGAAGTCGGCGACCATTATGTTCGGTCAGCAGATGGATCGGCGCACCATGATGAAGGCCGCGCTCGCCGCGCAAACCAGTGCCGTCTTCCTGGCGATCGGCAGTTCGCTGCAGGTCGAGCCCGCGGCCTCGATGTGTGCCATCGCCGTCGAGAACGGCGCGGACCTGGTCATCGTGAACAACGAAGCGACACCGTACGACTCGATGGCCACGGAGATCGTCCGCGAACCCATCGGCACCGCGGTGCCACGCCTGGTCGCCGAGATCCTCGCCGCCCGCGCGTAACCGCCCCAACGCGCGGTTCTCGATTTCCGGCACCGAGAATCGCATGCGAATCTTGGTGCGGGACATCAAGAAGCGTGCGTGTGTTCAGTCGACCGGCCCGAGAACCCGGTTCAGGTAGGCGTTGCTGAAACGACCCTTCGGATCGAACCGGCGCCGCACCTCGGCGAAGCGGTCCCAGTCGGGGTAGCGCTCGCGCAAGGTGTCCGCGGTCTGGAAGTGGCGTTTGCCCCAGTGCGGGCGGCCGTTGTACTTGTCGAACACGGCCTCGCAGGCGCGGAAGTACGGCTCGTACGCCATGCCCCGGTACTGGTGCACGGCGATGTAGCAGGTGTCGCGGCCGGTGGCGGGGGACAGGAACGCGTCGTCGGGGGCGACCCAGCGAACCTCGATCGGCATCGCCGTATGGAATTTCGTGGAGAGGTCCTTGATTTCGCGGATCGCCGTCGCGGAATGCTCGCGTGGGATCGCGTATTCCATCTCGGTGAAGCGGAGCAGGCGCGGGGACGCGAAGACCCGGTAGGAGCGGTCGACCTGGCGGCGGTAACTGCCCGCGTAGGCGGCGCCGCGCTGGATGAACGGCACCAGCCGCGGCTGCCAGCGGCCGAGCTTGCACAGCGCGTCGAAGGTGTAGTTCGACATCAGGATGTCGGTGAACCAGTCGACGGCCTTGCCGCGCGGCTGCTCGGGCAACTCGACGGGATTGTTGCGCTTGGTCATCGCCAGGGGGCTGTGCCCGAACATGTAGAACTCGAAGTGCTGGTTGTCGTCGATGTAGGAATCCAGGTCGGCGAGGATGTCGTCCACGGCGAGCGGGCGCTCGATGCCCTCGAGCACGAACGAGGGCACCAACTGCAGCGTCACGGCGGTGATCACGCCGAGCGCGCCGACGCTGACCCTGGCCGCCCGCCAGCCCTCCGGATCGGTCTGCGCGTTCAACTCGACCCGGCTGCCGTCGGCGAGCAGCAATTCGATGGAATGCAGTGCGGCCGAAAGATTTTGCAGAGTGGATCCGGTGCCGTGGGTGGCCGTGGCGGTGGCGCCCGCCACCGTCTGCACGTCGATGTCGCCCAGGTTGGGGAAAGCGAGGCCGTGCTCGTGCAACGCGTTGCTCGCGGCGTTGAGGGTGATGCCCGCCTCGACTCGAACGCGTCCGGTATCGGTGTCGACGTCGAGGACGCGGTTGAGGTTCGCCAGGTTCAGCAATACGCCGTCGGTCAGGACGGTGTCGGTGAAGGAATGTCCCGCGCCCGCGACGCGCACGATCTGTCCGGCATCGCCGGCCCGGCCGAGGATCTCGGCGACCTCATCGGCGGTGCGGGGGGAGGCGATGGTGGCCGGCGCGCACTGCTGATCGCCAGCCCAGTTCACCCACGAGTTGGTCATGTGACCAACTGTAGGGGATCGGCGTGTGATATGGCCGACCAATAACGCAGTTGTTACCTTCTACGTCCCTGGCACGCGCCTTTTGCCTGCTCGACCTCGGTGTCGTTGAGCGGCGGCACCAGCAACTGCTGCGGCGGGGTGCCCTCGGCCCGCACGCCGTTGAGCACGATTGCCATGTAGCGCTGCCAGACGTCGGGATTGACCGGCCTGGCGAACTCGGCGATGCCGTCGACCATGTGGATCAGCGCGAAGAAGTCGGAGGGCTCGATGCCGGGGGCGAGCACGCCTGCCTCGCGGGCCCGATCGACGATGCCGGTGACGGTCGGCTTGATCCGGTCGCGGACGACCACGAAGCGGTCGATGTCGTCTTCCAGTTCGAGCATCACCTCGCTGAAGCCACGATTCTTCGCCATGTGCCTGCAGGCGTACTCGAAGAACTCGACGAGGCCGAACCAGGGATCCGCGTGCCGGAAGGCGGCGTCGGCCGCCTCGGCGAATTCGCTGATGCTCTGCTCGAAGACCTCGGTGATCAGTTCCTTCTTGTTGGCGAACCGGCGGTAGACGGTGCCGACGCCGACGCCCGCGCGTTCGGCGACGTCATCGAGGGTGATCTCGAGTCCGTGGTCGGCGAAGAGTTCGCGAGCAGCGGCGATGATCCGCTGTTGGTTTCGGGCGGCATCGGCACGCAGGCGCCGGGGTGGAGAGAGGGCCGTGGCGTGATTCACACCCACATCCTATCAAGTATCGGGATTAAGCGGAGGCGTTCTCTCCGTTATGGTGGTAGCTTCTTACAGTAACCGGAGGCGTCGACTCCGCATCAATACTTGAGACAAAGGGGACACATGACTACCACGTTCGACCGTGGGGCACCCGCCCCCGCTGAAACGGATCAGGGCCGTCGCGGCTCGCACGCCCTGCGTTGGTGGGTGCTCGCCGTCCTCGGCGTCGCACAGCTCATGGTCGTGCTCGACGCGACCGTCGTGAACATCGCCCTGCCCGCCGCCCAGCGCGACCTCGGCTTCAGCGATGGCGATCGACAGTGGGTGGTCACCGGTTACGCGCTCGCATTCGGCAGCTTGCTGCTGCTCGGCGGCAGGCTCAGTGACCTCTTCGGCCGCCGCAATACCTTCATCATCGGCCTGATCGGCTTCGCGGGCGCCTCCGCGGTCGGCGGCGCGGCCACCAGCTTCGAGATGCTGGTCGCGGCCCGCGTCGGCCAGGGTGTGTTCGGCGCGCTGCTGGCTCCGGCCGCCTTGTCGCTGCTTACCGTGACATTCACCGAACCGGGTGAACGGGCCAAGGCATTCGGCATCTTCGGTGCCGTCGCGGGTGCCGGCGGTGCGATCGGCCTGCTGCTCGGCGGCATGCTCACCGAGTGGGCGAACTGGCGCTGGGTGATGTTCGTCAACCTGGCCTTCGCCGCCGTCGCGCTGATCGGCGCGGTGCTGCTGCTGGCCAAGCATGTGACCACGAACCGGCCCAAGCTCGACATCCCCGGCACCATCGTGGTGACCGCGGCGCTGTTCGGCATTGTTTACGGCTTCTCGCACGCCGAGTCGACCAGCTGGACCAACCCGGTCACGCTCAGCTTCCTCATCGGCGGCGCGGTGCTGATCGCGGTGTTCGCCTGGCTGGAGACCAAGGTCAAGCACCCGCTGCTGCCGCTGCGCATCGTGCTGGACCGCACCCGTGGTGGATCGTTCCTGACCGTGTTCGTGATGGGCATCGGGATGTTCGCGATCTTCCTGTTCCTCACTTACTACATGCAGCTGAGCATGGGCTACTCGCCGATCAAGACCGGCCTGGCGTTCCTGCCGATGGTGGCGGCCATGGTCGTCTCGTCCACCACCGTGCCCTCGTTCGTGCTGCCGAAGCTCGGCCCGAAGGTCGTCATGTCGGGCGGCTTCCTGATCGCCGCGGCCGGTATGGCCTGGCTGACCCAGATCGGCCTGGAGACGGGGTACTCCTCGCACATCCTGCCCGCGCTGATCCTGCTCGGCCTCGGCCTCGGTGGTGCGATGTCGACCGCGTTCCAGGGCGCGACCTCCGGGGTGCACCACGAGGACGCCGGTGTGGCCTCGGCGATGATCAACACCAGCCAGCAGGTCGGTGGCTCGATCGGCACGGCGCTGCTCAGCACCATCGCCGCCTCGGCCGCCACCGACTACCTGTCGACCCGCACGCCGGATCCGCTGACCGTCGCGCAGTCCGCGGTGGAGAGCTACACCACCAGCTTCTGGTGGGCGACCGCGATCTTCGTCGCCGGTGCCTTGATCACCGCGGTGCTGATGCCGAACACCGTGCCGGTGCCGTCCGAAGGTGAGCCGGTGCTCGCGCACTGAATTGTTGGCCGCGTGGCCGCGGCGTGTTCGTGGCCCCCGGATGTCTCGTGTCCGAGCTGTCGAGACTCGCGCCTGCGGCGCATGCGCTTCGACAGCTCGGACACGAGACGGGCCACGAACGGCGCTCGCAGAACTCGCGCTGTGGTGGTCGCTAGGGTTTCGAATGTGACGTTCTGCTCGAACCACACAGCGCCCGCGTTCAACGATGAACGCGGGCGCTGTGCTGTGCGTTGGACTCAGCAGTTACTAGGTGCAGGGGCACCGGCGAAGCGGTCGCCGAGGTAGTTGAACGCGTTGATCGCGCCGGGCGCGATCGCGGTGCCGTGGTCGGCGCCGGGGATCAGGTCGAACTGGACTCGGACGCCCTGGCTGCAGTAGCGGCCGAGGACATCACGGACCAGCTGCGGGGACACCTGGTCGTTGGCGCCGTGCCATTCGTAGATCGGGATGCGCGGGACGCCGGGATAGATCTCGATGCTGTTCTCGTGCAGGATCCGGACCACCGTCGGATCGGCGTCCATCGCACCGTAGAAGACATCGCTGAAGCTCTTGTTCGCGCCAGCGTTGATGATGTCGGTGGTGCAGGCGTTGGCGATCTGGTCGCGCAGTGCGAAACCGGCCGGGTTCAGGATCCGGTCCATCTGCAGCTCGGCCGGGTACTCCCGCTCCAGTCCGATGGCGGCGGCGAAGCCGAGGCCGAACAGCGGGCTGCGCTGCAACCCGACGTCCTGGGCCAGCTTGCCGATGTTCATCGGGACACCGCCCTGTGCCGCGCCGACGATCGGCAATTCCGGTGCGTATTCCGGCGCGAGCGCGGCGGCGAAACCGGTGGCCATGCCGCCACCGGAGTAGCCCGCCATGCCGATCGGGCTACCGCCGAGATCGGCTGGGCCGAAACGCTTTACGGCGCGGATGCCGTCGAGGGTCAGCCTGCCGCCGAGGCGCGCGGCACCGTAGGCGCTGGTCGGTCCGAGATGATCGGGAACCGCGACCGCCCAGCCCCTGGCCAGCAGCATATTCAGCGCGGGCGCCTCCTGCATGGTGCCGTCGAAGAGGCTGTGCGAGGGTGCGCACCGCATGCCGAGCGAGTTGACGAACGGCTGATACGACACGACCGGACGGTTCATCCCGCCGCCCGGCGGCAGCAGCAGCGTGGTGACCGCGCCGATCGGCGCGTCGGCCGAATTGGTCGACCGATACAGCAACTGCCAGGCCGTCGCGCCAGGGAAACCGTTCGCGGGTACCGGCCTGCTGCGCATCACGTCGCCCGGCTGGAAGTTCGCGACATCCGGTGGCGCGCTGTAGAAACCGTCGGCGTCGGGCACCGGATAGATCGGCGCGGCCACCGCGGGAGCCAGGTGTCCGAGGCCGGCCGAGGCCGTCGCGAGTGCCACGATCGAGAGTCGACGCAGAGTCCGGCCGACGGCTAGCTGCCGTCTGCCTGAGGTTTGCTGATGCACCGGTCGGCAAGGTTCCGCCGTCTCCGGGTGCGCATTCGGTTGTGCCCGTTGTGCCGCCATCGTTGCTCCGACCTGAGTAAGTGGGGGATGGAGGCAACTTCGGCCAAACCTTCAGGCCATTCGTACGCGGAACTCGGCCAGATGTCAATGAACAACGCTGTTCGTAGTGTCTTCCTTAGTGGGTCCGCCTGAACGGACCGACCGGTCCAACCGATAACATTGCGCAGGTGGCGTTCGGCGCGGAAGGTTGGCAGGTGGAGGATGGCCCGTCGATCGAACCGTCGGCGCTCGTTGCGATCTCGCGCGGCGGCGGAATCGGCGTGCGGTCCGCGACGGCCGCGGCGTGCGGCGCGGGCGGGTCCCCTGGTCGACGCTCGCGGTAAATGTCATGGGATGCTTTGCTATCGGGATTCTGATGGTTCCGAGCATCGGGATGTGGGTAGCCCAGAGACTGCTGCGGCCCGTTCCCGGTATCGGAGTGCTCGACGGCTTCACCACTTTTTCTACCTGCCTCGGCGAGGTTCGTAGACTGCTCGAATCGGGCGCCGCGGTCCACGCGCTCGGCTTTTTCGCGGGAGCGGTGGTGGCGTCGCAGGGGGGATAACGGAAATCGCTCGGCGGTCAACAGCAACGGCACGACGGAAGGGGGCCAGGCAGTGGGAGAAGCAGGACGGTGGCAACCCGCGGCGCGACTGACGGTGCTGCTCGACGAGGACGACAAATGGCGGCACACGCCCCTTTACCAGGAGATCATCCGGCGCGCCCGCGACACCGGCCTGGCCGGGGCCAGCGTGTGGCGCGGCATCGAAGGCTACGGTGCGGCCTCCCGTATCCACGCCACGCGCGTCCTGGACATGGCCGACCATCAGCCGCTGGTGCTGATGCTGGTCGACGAACCCATCCGGTTGCGCGCGTTCGTCGAGCAGAACACCGAACTGTTCACCACCCTCAACGTCGCGCTCTCGCCACTGGAGCTGTGGCAGGGAGCCGCCCGATGATCCTGCCGCTCGACGCGCCTGTACACCATCGCGTAGATCGTGTCGTACCAGTACGTTTCGGTGCTCTGCTGCCGGTTGGCACGCCGACCGTTAACATTGTCGGTTCGGCGCTGCTCGGTGGATTGATCGGCGCAAGTGCGGGCACTCGGCTGTCAGCCGCCGCCGGTACGGTTTCTCGCGGCGCGCTGACCAGGTTCAGCGGGTTCGGCTACGAGACGATCCGGCCGGTGACGGTCGCGGCCCGCCTGATCGCGGTCTTCGTCGCCGCGTCCACGACACAGTGGTTGTGGCCATGATCCTGATGACGAGCAGGGCGCAGCCGATACGGAAGGGAGACCCGAGCATGGCCCATGATCGAGCAGGGCGACTCGCGCGTCCCACCGACCTGGAAGACATCGCACATCTGGTTACGGCGTACTACAGCCGGATTCCGGATCCGGAGGTTCCGGCACAGCAGGTGGTTTTCGGCACGTCGGGACATCGCGGCTCCAGTTTGGACACCGCGTTCAACGAGGCGCACATCCTCGCGATCACCCAGTCGATCGTGGAATACCGTGCGACGCGCGGGATTACCGGTCCGGTATATCTGGCCAGGGACACCCACGCGCTGTCCGAGCCCGCCATGGTGACCGCGCTCGAGGTGCTCGCCGCCAACGACGTGACCGCGATGATCGACGCCCGCGACCGGTACACGCCGACGCCGGCGCTGAGTCACGCTGTGCTGCGCCACAATCGGGGCGGCACCCGTAATCAGGCCGACGGCATCGTGATCACCCCGTCGCACAATCCGCCGCGCGACGGCGGCTTCAAATACAACCCGCCGCACGGCGGTCCGGCCGACAACACCGCCACCGACGCCATCGCCGCGCGCGCCAACGAACTGCTGCGCAGCGGGCTGTCCGGGATCAAGCGGACCACGCTGCAGCACGCGCTGGAGACCAACGTCCAGCGCTACGACTACCTCGACCACTACATCGCCGACCTGCCGAATGTGTTGAACCTGGACGCGATTCGCGGCGCGGGCATCCGGCTCGGCGCCGACCCGATGGGTGGCGCGAGCGTCGACTACTGGGAAGAGATCGGCCAGCGCTACGACCTCGAGTTGGAGGTCGTCAACCCGTTCGTCGACCCCACCTGGCGGTTCATGACCCTCGACAGCGACGGCAAGATCCGGATGGACCCGTCCTCGCGCTACGCGATGGCATCGCTGATCGCGATCAAGGACGACTACGACCTGTCCACCGGCAACGACGCGGACGCCGACCGGCACGGCATCGTCACCCCCGACGGCGGGCTGATGAACCCGAACCACTTCCTCGCGGTGGCCATCGAATACCTCGTCGCGAACCGGATGGGCTGGGACGCGCTCACCAAGATCGGCAAGACGGTGGTCACCTCGTCGATGATCGATCGGGTGGTCAGCGTGCTCGGCCGCGACGTGCACGAGGTGCCCGTCGGCTTCAAGTTCTTCGTGCCCGGATTGTTCAGCGGCAGCCTCGCTTTCGGCGGCGAGGAGAGCGCGGGCGCGTCGTTCCTGCGGATGGACGGCACCGTGTGGACCACCGACAAGGACGGCATCCTGCTCGCGCTGCTCGCCGCCGAGATCGCCGCGGTCACCGGCCAGAGCCCGTCGGCGCGCTACGTCGAACTCGAACGCCGCTACGGCAGTCCCGCCTACGCGCGGATCGACGCGGCCGCGACGACGGAACAGAAAGCGCTACTTGCGAAGTTGACTCCGGACATGATCACCACCAAGGAGATCGCCGGTGAGCCCATCACGTCGGTGCTCACCAGGGCGAAGGGCAACGGCGCGCCGCTCGGCGGGCTCAAGGTGACCACCGAGAACGCGTGGTTCGCCGCCCGGCCGTCCGGCACCGAGGACAAATACAAGATCTACGCGGAGTCGTTCCACGGTCCCGAGCACCTCGCGCAGGTGCAGGCGGCCGCGGAGGAAGTGGTGGGACAGGCGCTAGGCGGTGAGTAGATCGCAGGCAGTCGGCACGGCACGGTCGAACGGCCGGGCGGAGCCGCTGCCTTTCGAGATCTGGGTGCTTGTCGGTGGCGCGTTCGTCATCGCGATCGGGTTCGGGCTGGTCGCGCCGGTGCTGCCGCAGTTCGCCCGCAGCTTCGGCGTCGGCGTCGCGGCGGCCTCGGCGATCGTGAGTGCGTTCGCGCTGATGCGGTTGCTGTTCGCGCCGGTCAGCGGGCGGCTGGTGCAGCGGCTGGGGGAGCGGTCGGTATATCTCGGCGGTCTGTTGATCGTCGCGGTGTCGACCGGAGCCAGCGCGTTTGCCCAAAGCTATTGGCAGCTGATGGTTTTGCGGTCGCTCGGCGGGATCGGGTCGACCATGTTCACCGTGTCGTCGCTGGCGTTGGTGATCCGGATGTCGCCGCCCGCCGCGCGCGGCCGGGTGTCCGGGCTGTGGTCGACCGGCTTCCTGATCGGATCGGTCAGTGGACCGCTGGTCGGTGGGGCGCTGTCCGGATTCGGCCTGCGGATGCCGTTCGTGATCTACGCGGCGGCGTTGCTCGTGGTAACCGTCGCGGTCTATCTGGCGCTGCGCAATTCGCAGCTTGCCGCGCCGGAACCCGTTGGCGGCCTGCGGATGATGTCGTTCCGGGAGGGGTGGGCCCGGCCCGAGTATCGGGCGGTGCTGTGGTCCAACTTCGCCAACGGTGCCGCGATCTTCGGCGTGCGCATGGCGCTGGTTCCGCTGCTCGTCGTCGAGGTGCTGCACCAGACGCCTGGCATGGCAGGGGTGGCGTTGACCGTGTTCGCGGCGGGCAATATCGCGGTGCTGTTCCTGGCCGGTCGGTACTCCGATCGCTGGGGACGCAAACCCTTCCTGATCGCCGGATCGCTGATCTGTGCGCTCGGCACCGCCGGTCTCGGCGTCGCCGACACGCTGCCATGGTTGCTGGCCACCTCGTTCGTGGCCGGCCTCGGCGCGGGCATGTTCACCCCGACCCAGCAGGCCGCGGTCGCCGACATCATCGGCCCGAACGCCCGCGGCGGCCCGGTGCTGGCCGGTTTCCAGATGGCGGCCGACCTCGGCACCGTGCTCGGCCCGGTCGCGGTGGGCGCCCTGGCGCAGCAGGCGTCATACGGTCTCGCGCTCGCGGTCACCGGCGCGCTGCTCGCCGTCGCTGCGGTCGTGTGGGCGATGGTGCCGGAGCCGTTGCGCAAGCGGGAAGAACCGGTGCGGAAGCCGGAGGAGGAATGCGACCACATCTGTGGTGCGGACGGCGCTGACTATCAGTTGACGGGGCACGATCCCGAAGTCGATCACGCGGTAAACGACGCGGCAGGTGCGCCGATTGCCGACAGTCCGGTGCCGCCGATCGCCGAGCCCATTACCGCCGAACGTGCCGCGCCCGGGGTCGGCAGCGTGGCTCGGGGCGATGTTGAGGTGCCGGAAGTTGGCGGTTCGAGTCGGGGCGATGTTGGGGCGTCGGGCACCGGCGGTCCTAAGCGACGCGATGCCGGGGTGGCAGATGTCGACACCGAACCGAATGCCCGCGATTCGGTCGCGCGGTAACTGCCGCGCATTCACGCTCAGCTCGCCGAGTCCGCTGCACGACAGGGGAGGGGGCGGCCTTCACACAGCTGCTTACCCCTTCGCATAGGGCTCGACCGGTCGACGGCTATGTGATGGCTGGACCAGGTGTGCGGAGTCTCGCAACGGGTGGGGGTTGGCGGCGGGGGTGTGGTTCGGTTGCGGCAGAGTGTTGGGGTGAGCGAATCGCGTTCGAACTACACCCCGCGGCCCATGTCCAGCAAGACCACGTACGCGTTGGGCGCCGTTGCCCTCGCGTTGATCGCGGTGATCGTCGTCGTGGTGGTCCGTGGCGGGCACGACGGGGCGAGTGTGCGCAACGACGGGTACGGGGCCGCGCACGATCCCGGTGTGCACGTGACGTTGGAGCCGGACGGTTCGATTCTGCTCGGCAGGCCCGGCGCGCCGAAGACGATCGACATCTTCGAGGACCCGATCTGCCCCGGCTGCGGCAACATGGAGCGCATCTACGGTCAGGAGATCGCGCAGAAGATCGACGAGGGCACGCTCACGGTGCGCTACCGGCTGGTGAACTTCCTCGACAACCGCTCGCGCAGCAAGGACTACTCGTCGCGCGCGGTGGCCGCCAATCAGTGTGTCGCAGAGGGCGGTTCGGGCCCGGTGTACGCGAAGTTGCACACCGAACTGTTCACCACCAAGCGCCCGAGCGAGGGCGGCGCCGACCTCAGCAATGACGAGCTCGCCGCCCAGGCCCGGGTCGCGGGCGCTCCGGAATCGGTGCTGCGGTGCATCTCCACCGGCGCCAAGGTCGACACGGCCCGCACCAGCGCGACCGCCACCACCGATGCGCTCGGCGCGGCCCTCGGCGGCTCCGCGGCAACGCCCGCCGTCTTCGACGGCAAGACGAAGATCGACGTGAACAACGAGGACTGGGTCGTCGCGCTCACCTCCTGATGTCGACTTGACACAGATCGAGCAAATGCGCCGCGCGACATCGACAAGCCTGGCTACGCTTTTCAAAAGCGGTCAAGTGCCCGAGTATCGCGCGTAAAGGGATGAACGATGACGAGTTCCGAATCGGCCCCAGTCGAGTTCGACGTATCGAAGCCGAGTATCTCGAGAGTTTACGATGCGCTACTCGGGGGCAAGGACTATTACCCGTCCGACGAACACGTGCTCGACCACCTGCGCGAAACCATGCCCGAGGTCGATGAGCTGGCCAAACTGAATCGGGCGGTGCTCGGTCGCGGAGTTCGCTATCTGGCAGGCGAAGCGGGACTGACGCAGTACCTCGATTTGGGCGCCGGACTCCCCACGATGGAAAATACCCATCAGGTCGCGCAAAAGCTGCAGCCGGATTCCAAGGTCGTCTATGTCGACAAGGACCCGATCGTGCTGGCGCACGGGCGGGCGCTGCTCGGCGAGAACGGCCAGACGCGCGTCATCACCGCCGATCTGCGCGATCCCGCCGCCGTGCTCGCCCATCCAGACGTGCAGAAGATGATCGATTTCTCGCGGCCGGTCGCCATCATGCTCGTCGGCATGCTGCATCACCTGCACGACGACGAGGATCCAGAGGGCGTGGTCGACGGGTACCTGGATGCCGTGCCGGCGGGCAGTCACCTGTTCATCACCCACTTCCTCGATACCGGCGACGAATCCCGCGCGCTGGAGAAGTCGTTCCTCGACTTCCTCGGCACCGGACGATTCCGCACCCGCGAGGAGATCCTGCGCCTGTTCCGCGGCTGCGAATTGGTCGAGCCCGGCTTGGTGCCGCTGTCGTACTGGCGTCCTGACAAGATCGTGCGCGACAAGCTGACCCTCGTCGAGGAGATCATCGTCGGCGGGATCGCCGTCAAGTCCTGAGCTCGGGTGGGCCGGGCCCGACACACCACCCTGTCGCGGCCCGGCCCGCTCGACGTGGGCGATCCGACTCCAGGAGTTCCCCGGGACCGCGGGCGCCGAGCATTCGGTTGGTTCGGGGGCCGAGCCGACGAACGTGTCGCGGACTCGGCCCGCTCGGCGGGATATCCGGCTTCCCCAGTCAGCCGGACCGTCGAGCATTCGGTGCGTCATTCGATGGCGGGGCCGCGGATCCCTGGCCGTTTCGTGGGGCCGAGCCGCCGACTCCACCAGTCGGCGGCTCGGCCCGTTTCGACGGCGCGGTCCTGCTTCCCCAGTCGGCCGGGACCGCCGCGCGTCGAGTTTCAGTTGGTCGGTGGGGGCCGGGTTGGATTCGCGCATCTCGTCGGCCCCGCTGGTTCAGTACGCGGTGTTGATCGCGGGAGTTGTTGCGTCATCGGGGATTTCGTCCTCCGGAGTGACTCGGCACAGTTGCCGGTGGACTAGGACGTGGCCGCGGTAGGGGTAGGTGATGTCGTCGGGCAGGTCGATCACCGGTATTGCCGGGGCGGCGTCGTTCGTGCTGATCGGTACGTCGATGTCCTTGTGCGGGAACAGATATCGGGCGCCTTCGCGGGAAGTGGTGTGTATCTCGCCGCTAGGCGTGGTCCACTGCAACCGATCCGCGTCGGCCTGCCAGGTTTCCCACGGCACTTTCTTGTTGTCTGCCAACGTTTTCAAGCGTTGGTGGCGTGCGCACAGCACCGTCGCGTCGCCCGACTGATCCAGTTCGGATTCGGCGGCCGGTATCGTGCACCCCGGGAATCGGCACATCCCGTCCAATGCCCGCACCTCCCGCTCCGGCCGCGGAGCTCGCGTGACTGCGTCGTCCGGCCGTTCCGGAATCACTTGAAACCGAGCGTGTTCCGCGAGTATCCGAGCCAGCGCCGCATCGATCGGCCCGTACCCGGCTAGAAACGCGGGCGCGTCCCGGATGCCGAGCAACGTGTCCGCCGGAATCCCGATCTGGATCAACGGCCGCCGCGGCGCATCACCCGCCACTTCGCCCTTCGGGCATCGCGCACCACGCCCACACGCGCACCGCAACCGCCCCGACCCGTCCGCCAACGCTACCAACGCGTCGGCCCGCCGCTGCGGCATCGTCCTCGGGTCCGCCGCACACACGGCCAAACTCATCTCCCGCAGCCGCATAGCCACCGTCTGCGCGCCCGGCGCGGGCAGCAGCCCGTCGAACACCGCCATGCTGTCCTGCACCGCCCGAATCCGGACGTCCCGGTCATCCTCCCGCCGTTCCCGCCGCCGTTGCGCCCCAACGGGATCCAGCCGCGCCGCCCACCGCCGCGCCGCCTGCCGCAGCCTTACCGCCGTGGTCCGCTCAGCCGTCTCCAGCAACCTCGGCTCCAACTCGCCAAGCACCTCCCTGGCCACCGCACGAGTGTTGTCGACGATCACCCGCACCTTCGCCAGGTCGATCCGCCCCGCCGCGAACTCCGCCCGGGTGCGCGGCAACCAATCCTCCAGCGCCAACCCGACATCGATCATCGCCGCCGCAGATCCCTCATCGACCTGCAACGCCACCGCAGCCTCCGTCGCCGCGAACTCACCGGCCCGCACCCCACCCGGCCCCGGCTCCGCACTCACCGCCCGATGCCGCCGATACAACTCCCGTACCGCGAACACCTCCGCCGCCTGCGCCGCCGCCGACGCCCCATGCGCAGTCCGAAGGGCATCGATAAGCCCCTCATCGCTCATGGCCTGAAAGTCCAGCACCGAGAGATCGCTTCCTTCGAACATGCGTTCGAGTCTACGACCGCCGGCCCCACACCGCCACCCCCGATTCAACGCGATTTGGCCGCCGCCACACCCGTGGTGTAACTTCGTTCAGGCAGTCAGGGAAACCTGAAAGCAACCCACTCGGGGCTATGGCGCAGCTGGTAGCGCACCACACTGGCAGTGTGGGGGTCAGGGGTTCGAGTCCCCTTAGCTCCACTCGTTTGAAAGCCGCAGGTCAGGGACCCGCGGCTTTTTTAATCGATTATTCCGAAGTGGTTGATTGCATGGCTGACCTGCGTCGATGGTTGCAGGTTGAGGTTCGAGTGGCATTAGGTGTCTGGCATCCAGCTGGTCAAAGTGGCGTGAACTCAGGGCCTCTGCTTGCTTCTTGTCGGTGGGTGCTGTGGGTGGTGAACTGGAAGGAATAGGCCTGCTAGCCAGCGAGCGGCGTACCGGCGGGACGATCCGCGGCGGTGGGTTGCCTGCGGATCTGATCTGTTGCTCCGATCAACCGTGACCCGCCGGCAACAGCGCACGACCGCCAACGGGTTCGGCGACTGTCGCGACAACGCCGCGCGGATGTCAGCGCTCTACGCGCGTGCTGGCCGAAGGCGGGCGCAGGTTGCCCGCCGACCCATCGCCTGCTGCGGTCCCATCTAGCCGAACTCCGTACTGCCTGACCGGCAGTCCTCAGGCCGAGTTGCCAAACATGCCCTGACCGACTCCATGGTCCGAGTGCGGTCGTGTTTCACAGCAATCGGCGTTGTTTCCGGGCGTGGAGTCGAGCGGTCGTGGGGAGGGTCCCGAGGAGGGAACCGTGACGCCGCTGAGCAGCATCGCGAGTATTGAACATTGTAATACCCTGTGCCGCAAGACTGTTCTGCTTTCGCGCAATTTCCGGTGTCGACGATCTGGGGAGCTTTGGGGAGTACCGTCCCAAGGTCATTTCGAGGCAACATTTCGATAGGGCCGGTCAGCTGGCAGATCTCGAGCACGACCTGTCACAGAGTCTGTGCGGGCGACAGCCATGGCAGGGCTTCTATGTGTCCGATGAGTGGCACATAGGGATTGGAACACGGGGGGTTCTCGATGAAGAAAAACGCGTGGTCAATCGGTGTTGCGAAGGGGTCTCGCTGGCTGCGGCGACGGTTGCGCCTCGAGCGGCAAGGGCACCTGTGGATACTGCATCGAATCCCATTGGGAGACATTCCCTCTCGGCATCAAGGTGGTCTGCTGACGCGTTCCCGGTGGTGGCGAGTGGGTGCGGTCGTAGTGGCTATGGTGTTGGTGGCAACGCTGACACAGACGATCGTTTCGCACGTCGGGCCGGGGTCGAAAACGCTTGAGGTGCCGATGCTTTCGCCGACGAGTGGGCCCACGCTCGACGCCCCACTCGCACCTGCGGGTGATTTCGGACCGCTGGTCGGCACCAGCGGGCCGCATACGGGGTTCGATCCGAAGACGTCGAAGGAGTCGGGTCGCTCGGAGCGTTCGGTCGAGTACGCCAATGGCGATCGCACGCGGTCGATGGTGTTGTCCCAGGTTCCGGTGAGTGTGCCTGATGCGCGGGGCGGTTGGGTTCCTGGCGATATTCGGGTGGTCGAGGATAAGGGTTCGAATAGGGCGACGGCGGTAACTGCCGGTGGCAGTGTGGGTTTCGCCGAATCCGGTGATGACTCGTCGCTTGTGCGGATCAACCGGAACAACACCGCGGTCACGGTTGCGCTCCAGGGTGCGAACAAGTCTCACCGTACGGTGACGGATTCGACCGTGTCTTACGCGGAGGCGTTGCCGGGCACAGACCTGACGTACGTGGTGTCGCAGCACGAAGTAAAAGAGTCGTTGATCGTGAAGTCGCCGGCCGCGGCCGGCGACGGGCGGTGGGTGTTCCGGATGAACACCGGTGAGCTGACGCCGAGGGTGCAGGGCGACACCGTCGTGTTAGCGGACCGATCCGGAGCTGTGGTGGCGGGGTTGCCGCCGGTGTCGGTGTGGGATTCCTCTGGTCGCGACGATAAGCCGTCGGCGCGGGCGGGTGGTACGTACACCCTTGCAGCCCTGGGTGATTCGTGGCTGTTGACGATTTCGGTGGACAAGAAGTGGTTGACCGATGTGGGGCGACGGTTCCCTGTCACGGTCGACCCGACCTACACCTACGGATTCGGCACACAGCCGTCGACGATCGCCTTTCGATCCGACGGCAGCGCGGGTTGCGAGACGACATGCGGCATCGCGGTGGGTAATTCCCGACCGAATAACCAGGACATGCTGTGGCGCTCAGCCTTCCGGTTCGACTTCACGCCGGTCGCGGGAAAGCCAGTGATTGGGGCACGGCTGGACTTCCAGCGCGCCGGCACCGACGGGACATCGAAGTCGTTCACGTCCACGGTGTCCCGAGCGGGTAGCCCGCTCGGCTTCGGCGCGACCGGCGATGTGTTGGCATCGGGGCCGCTCGGGGATGGCGGGACGATGCAGTCCAAGGCGTTGACCGATTTCATTGCCGGTCGGGTGGCAGCGAACGACAACAACGCCTGGTTCATGCTGACCGGCAGTGAAACCAGTGAACTGTCCTATAAGCAACTGCTGGTGCGGTTGATCGTCGATTACGGCAGTGCGCCACCGGAATCGGCGATGGTCGGCCCGGTCGATGATGCGGTGGTCTCGACTCTCACTCCGACGTTGCAGGCCACTCCGGTATCGAGTCCGTCCGGGGATGCGACGCAGTACTGCTTCAAGGTCTCTACCGGTCAGGATGGCCGGTCGGGCAGTGTGATCGATTCAGGTTGCCTGGATTCTCCGTCGTGGACGATCCCGAAGTACGTGCTGCATGACGGCGGCCGCTACACCTGGACGGTCGACACCGCGATCAAAGGCGGAGTGACCACAACACCGGCACGGTGGGTCGGGCACTTCATGGTGAATCAGCGGATCGGTGACCCGGGCCCGGCGCCGGCCGATCAGCAGGGACCGGTGCAGGTGAACCTGTTCAATGGCAACGCCCACACCGAGGTCGGGGGCCCCGGGTTCTCCGCGGTCGGTGGCAGAGCCGGGGTGAAGTTCGTGTACAACTCCCAGACCGGTGAAGGCCACGGGATGCGGGCGTCGTATTTCAACGATTCCCGCCACAACGGAACCCCCGATGACGCACCGGTCTTGGTGCGCTCGGAGTCGCAGGTGAATCTGAACTGGTCGAACCTGTTGCAGAACCCGAACGGGTCGGTGGTCCCGGGGGCGTGGGAATCGCGAACTCGCCCACCGGCGTTGGCGCCGGACTGGTACGTGATCCGGTGGGAAGGCTATTTCCAAGCCGACTACGCTGGGGACTTCCAGTTCACCGGGGCGCACATCGATGGCGCCAAGATCTGGGTCGGCGGCAAGCTGATCTATGACCACCCCGACCGCTTGAACGCCGATCAGATCAAACTTGGAATGGAGGGCTGGACCGACAAGGTCTCGTTGAAACAGAACCAGCGTGTGCCGGTGAAGGTGGAGTTGTCGCACCGGAGCCTGGATCCGGCGTTGATGCAGTTGTGGGTGCGGACCAACCCGGCCCGGCCAGAGCTGATCAAGACCGATTCGCTGTTCCCGCAGGATGTTTCACCGCTGCCGCCGGGCTGGCTGCTCACCGCGCACGCCAGCAGATACACCCGCGCGGAGCTCCTGGATGGGGCGGTGGTGTTGACCGACACCGCGGGCGGTGCGCATTCCTGGGGCCGGACGGCCGGCGGCTACACACCGCCGCCAGACGAGGCCGGGGTGCTGGCGTTCGATGCGGACGGCCGGATCTCGGTGACCGAGAACGGTGTGGTGTCGCTGTTCAACACCGATGGCACTCTGGCCGCAGTGTCATCGGTGCTTGACAGTAAGGAACCCGCTGCGCTGCAATACTTTTACTCCGGTACCCCGCCGCGGTTGATGCAGATTAAAGATCCGGTCTCCGATCGTGCGCACACCTTGTTCTACAACACTGATGACAGCGACAGCTGTTATGGCGGCGCCGCCAAACCGACGGGCGCGACGAAAGCACCGCAGGGCAAGTTGTGCCGGATCCGCTATTGGGACGGCACCGAAACCCGCCTCTGGTATGACCGGCTGACGTTGCAACGGATCGAGAACCCGGGTGGGGAGCGTTCCGACTTCGCCTACCTGCGGATCTTGGAGAAGAAGGTCTGCCACCCCAACCCCACGCCCGGCAAACCGGATATCTGTGAGACCCAAGACCCAGAAGAAGACCGCGACGGCCCCCACGGTCCGATCTCGAAGATGCGCAACCCCCTCGGCAACGACTGGGTCGCGGCTCAACCCCCGTTCTCGCTGCACTCCGAAGCTGTGACCGATATCGGCTACACCCTCAGCCCCGACATCCCCGGTGACCCGGATTCGGAGCGGGAAAAGAAGTTCCGGGTGGCGAAAGTGGCGCTCCCGACAGCGGAGTCGTTGCAGCTACCGATCCGCCAGCAACACTCCTACGGCTACGACTTCCCACACAAACAGGCGGTTGTGCTCGTAGCGGGGGTGACCCCGCAGATCGGGTTCGCCCGCAAGGTCACCTGGGACGACGCAGGCCGTGCGCTGATCACGACGGATGGCATGGGTGTCACTACGCGCGCGGAGTGGAACCCGAAGAAAGACCTGCCACTCGCCACCGTCGATGCGGCGGGGCGACGGTCCACGACTGTCTATGATCATGCAGATCGCCCGATCGATAGATACGGTCCGGCACCTGCGTCGTGTTTCGCCGGGCAGACGCCCACAGCAGCGTGCGCAGCGTCGATCCCGCACAGCCACACCGATTACGACCAGGGCCTGGCAGGGCTGCAGGCAACCTTCTATGACAACCCCTTGCTGTCGGGGCCGCCGAAAGTTTGGGCCACCGGTGTCGGCAGCGCCGACGGGGCCTTGACCGGGTCCTGGGCGAACGCCCCGCCGGTCGCGAACACAGTTGGCTGGTCGGGCCGATTCACCGGCGAGATCCAATTCCCGGCCGCGGGCGAGTATGGAATTGGGTTCACCGTGGTCGACGGAGTCCGGTTGTGGATCGACGATGTGTTGCTGGTGGACTCGTGGAACGACAAGAGTTCCATCGCGGTCCCTGGCAAATACACCAACGCGACAGCGGGGAGCCGGCACCGAGTCCGCGTCGACTATTACAACCACTCTGGCACGTCGGGGGCGCTGAATTTCACGTGGACGCCCCCGGGTGTGTCCACGCCGGTCACGGTCCCCGGTCAGTATCTGGCCCCCCGCTACGGGCTAGCGACCGGCTCACTTACCGACGACACCTCCGGAGGCAGCGCCGAACGTGCCCCGTCGGGCCACGGCGCGACGAGCTTCGTGGATTCGACGGCCGGGATCGACCCGGTCTTCGGACTCGCTGTGTCGGCCACAGCCGACCCCGGCGGGCTGAACCTTACTGCGAGAAAAAGTTTCGAAAAACCCGGCGACGGCTACCTGCGTCATCTGGCTGGCGCGTTGCCGGCCGGCGACCTCGGCTCCGTCGACAAACGGAACACAACCGTCTACTACGGAGACCACGAGACCCGCACGAACCCCTGCGACGCGAACGCGTCAGCAGCCAATCAGGCTGGGATGGCCAAATCCGTCACCAGTGCCAAACCGGCCGACGGCCCCAGCATCATCGGGGAATCGGTGTATGACAACGCAGGACGGGTCGTCGCCACCCGAGCTGGCGGCGAAGGCTGGGCCTGCACCAGCTATGACACCCGTGGCCGAGTGGTGAAGAAGACATTCCCCGAGTTCGGCAGCAAACCCGCCCGCACCGTCACCTACGACTACGCCGCGGGTCGAGATCCGCTCACCCAGAAGGTGACCGACGAATCCGGATCGATCACCACCGTCGTTGGCTTGGCCGGTGAAACCGTCCGCTACACCGACACCTCCGGAACGGTCTCCGCCAGCACCTACGATCAGGCCGGGCGTTTGATCAAGAACACCGTCACGGTCAAAAGCACGAACAGCGAAACTATCTACACCTGGGACGACGCCTCACACCTCACATCGGTTTCGCTCGACGGTGCCACGATAGCCACACCCAGCTACACCAGCGCCGGAGAGCTGGCCAACGTGGCATACGGCAACGGATCTCGGCTCGACTCCCTGGACCGCAATGTCGCCGGTGTGCCGACCGCGTTGACGTGGAAAACGCCGCAATCCATCGTTGCCGACACCGTGACTCGGTCGCGCGGTAACAGGATCACCGATGATGTGGTCACCGCAGACGGGAAACCCGTTGCTTCCTACGCCTATACCTATGACACGGTTGGTCGGCTGATCGCCGCGACCATGCCGCACCATCGGCTGACCTACGGATTCGACGGCGCGAACGGATGTGGGCCGGCGCAGTCGGCAGGCATGAACACCAATCGCACCTCGTTCACCGATATTCTCGACGGTGGGGCACCCGCGGTCACCTCGTACTGTTATGACAACGCCGACCGGCTGCTCTCCACGACCGGCGCAACGAACCTTTCACTCGCCTACGACTCGCATGGCGACGCGGTCAAAGTCGGGGGCGACGAACTCGGCTACGACGCTACCAACCGACACACTTCCACGAAAAATGCTGCCGGAACCCTGATCTCGTACAGCTATGACACTGCGAACCGGCTGATTACCCGCACCGTCACCCGGGCGGGGAAACCAGAGCAGAACGGGACCGCCCGCTACGGGTACAGCACCGGCACCGGCAAACCGGACGTGATCCTCGATGCCGCAGGTGCGATGGTGCAGCGGATTCTCGGACTCCCGGGCGGAGTGCTGCTTACCAAGACCTATGCCCAACCAGCACAAGGATTCCCCACCGCACGCGCCGCGACAACCACGTCACCAGAGCCGTTGACTAGCACCTCAACTGTTGCGCCATCCTCGATCAGTACCGCTCCCACCTCAGCTGTTGCGCCAACGGCGACCACAGTGCAATCACCACCAACCACCGCATCGCGGAGCGCGCCGACGACAAGCGTAGGTCCGACCAAGACGGCGGTATCACCCACGCCTGGTCCCGGATCGGTGACCGCCCGCCCGCGCGCGCCGGCCATATCGGCATCCGCCTCGACCTCAGCACCGCAGCCAACAACCTCGTCGAATCCGACGACAATCGGGCACCCGAGTTCCACCTCGCTCAGCCGGACACCGGCAGCCGCACCTGTCGCGTCTAGAGACGAGCTACCCGTCACCGCAACGTCCGAACCCACCACAACTACATCGTCCAGAGCAACCACATCGCCGATAGCTCCTGCACCGACGAAAACCAATACACCTGCAATCACAACGACTTCTGGTGCACCGGCGCCGTCTATCGCACCGGCGTCCAATCTTCCCTCGGCACGCGCTACCGCGCCGTCACCGAGTATGCAGCAGTCGGCCCCGTCAGCTTCCGGGCAGACCAATTGGGCCTACCCGAACATCCACGGTGATGTGCTGTTCACCGCGGACGGCACCGCCACACGCTCCGATCGTGTCTATCTGTACGACCCGTACGGGCAGAACATAGACCCGTCCACCGGCGCATTCGGTGACACCCCGATCCCTTCGACCGCCGCGGGCGGAATGGATTTCGGATGGCTGGGCCAGCACGAACTCCCCGTCGAACACCTCGCCGGAGTGCAAGCGATCGAGATGGGTGCACGCACCTACCTGCCGATTCTCGGCAGATTCCTGCAAGTCGACCCTGTAGCGGGTGGATCAGCCAACGACTACGATTACGTCAGCGGCGATCCCATCAACAAGTTCGACTTCTCCGGCACATGCCCTGAATGCGCCATAGAGGCTGGCGAGCAGGCCGTCGAGGGTGTAGAAGGCATCATCGAATGGTGGACGGACCGCAATCATCACGGACCGGAAAGCAACCAAAAATCCGCCGGAAAGATCGCGCTCGGGTTGTCCTCCTTCGGCACCAGCCACTATGCGCTCCTGGAATTTGCCGAGCGGCACAAGGCGCGGTACTACAGGGAATGGCCCTCCGGTGGTAAAGATTGGGTCAAGGAGTTCAAAGCGTTTGTAGACGACGGGCATACGCAGATATATTTCAACTTGGATGGAATCGGGACCGGTGCCGCTGCGAGGGCGCACGCCGACACGGGCAGAGATCTAGGCGATCCCGTCATGGGTGAGCATGTGACTGCGTGGGAGCTGAACTACATTCGGGACCATCCAGACGCGTGGAGTCGCACGCATTTCTTCTTTGGTTACGAAGACGGGAAAGAAAATGAAGTCGAAAATCCCTTCCAACGCTGATGAGGGCGCGCTGCAGCCCTCCGTGGGCCTGCCCGTCACCTTCGACCGCCCATTCATATTGTGGCGATATGCCAGTGGTCATTCACAGCTTGTGCTACGCAGCCTTCCGAATTCTGCATCTGATTACATCGAAGTCACCTTTCAGGGTGTTGTCGGGATGAAACTGGTCACGAATTACGAGCCGCTGACCATTGATATTGCGGGGTCGGCGCAGATCGAGGAGATGACGCAGTTCAGCGGCCTGCGGAAGCCTCCGCGCACGGTTTATCGGTGCTACGTGCTCAAGTCGGATCGCGACGAGGGATTGGTTATGTGCCTCGGCGTCTACGCATTCGTGCATCCGAAGGAAGCGAACAACGGGCAAGTGACCGTCGAGCACAAGGACTCCCGCCTGATCTTTGAAAGCTGATAGGAGACTTCAGGGGGGCAGCACACGAGGTGTGCACGAGATCGGCGGTCGGACAACAGCTACTGCCGATCTAAGCAATTGGAGTCACGGGGCCAGAGCATCTATACGGTCCCAGGTTCTCGCGCTGGGGTGCGTCTGCCCTAGGTCGGTGGCCGATCTGGGGATGCCGGCAGCACGGAAGGTTCTGTGTTCGTCGCGAACCGATTCGACAGGCGTCCTTCGCGGCTTTGCTGTCGTCATTAGTCGTGCTGCCGCCCGATGGTCGTGTGCGACTCGTGCCCGCCGCGTGGCGTGCCCTGACTCTGCTGCAGCAGAAAGCCTGAACGTTAGTGGAGCTATCCGGTTGTGGTGGAGCAAGTGAACTTTCGGTCGCTCGGTCGGCACCGAGGGTTTGTGCTGGTCAGGGGCTTCGCGGGCGGACCATTGTGGCTCCGAGTGCAGGGCCGTGGGTTCGAATAACGTGACATATCCTCCACTCGTTTTAAACCGCAGGTCAGAGACCTGCGGTTTTTTTAATCGATTATTCCAGAGTGGTTGATTGCATGGCTGACCTGCGGCGATGGTTGTGGTTCGGGGTTCGAGTGGCGTTAGGTGTCTGGTATCCAGCTGGTCAAAGTGCCGTGAACTGAGGGCCCACTTAAATCCCAGCTCAGGCTGAGATTTTGCTTCCGGACCGCCCTCATGACGGCCGGACTTCCAACTCCGTGATTTCGCGCGGGCGCATGCAGTTGCGGCACCGAATGCTGCAGAATGCGCCAGCGTCGTAGATGCAACCGGGCAGAGCTCTTGCGGTGCAGACCATGTTCGTTGAGGTCGCGTGCGCCGCTCTTGACGAGATTGCCGACGCAACCTGAGGTGGCAGGCCATCTTGGTCTATTCGCCTTTCTCGACGGCTGATCCAGCTCAGCGGGCGAGGCTCACCGTAGCGGCACCGTCGGATCAGTCCTACTTTCGCAGGGCGGCCAGATCGCGGTCGAGTTCTGCCAGCCGGCTCGATATCCGCTGGTGATACCGCTCCAACTCGGCCGGGGCTCCGGGCAACTGCGCGGATGAGCTGATCGCTTGCAGGATCTTTCCGAGCCCGTCGCGGAGGGGCTGGATCAGATGGGTTCCGACGAGTTCGATGCCGAGCAGGGGGTCCATGCCGGTCACCGCTTCTCGGAGGCGCCCTGCTCCCAGCTGGGCGAACACTTCGAGCGTGTCTAGGGTGAGTCGAACATAGCGCGGCGGGTCGAGCGCTCGGAAGCGCGGTAGCAGCTCATCGAGCACGTGGCGGTAGTCGCCGCGGTCGAGCGCTCGGTGGATCCGTTCGATCAACATGTAGGCACTGGAGTCGACTCCAGGGTTGGTCATCGCGATCGCCCGGAACGCTGTCACGAGCTCGCGCAGAGGGGCATCGTTGCGGTAGCGCGGTGTGCGCGAGAGCATTTGCGCGAGTTCGCCTGCGCGTTCGAAGGCGAATTCACGAAGGCGGGGCTTGTCGTCTTCTGCGAGTGCGGTGAGTAGCGGAAGCGCCAGCTGCGCCGGTGCGGCCAGCCGCTCCGGCGGCGCCAGGGCCAGCGCTGAATCGATCGCCTGGTCGCTCAGAGTTATCGCTGCCAGCTTGTTGGCGAAGGGTTCGTTCAGCCCGTCGAGCAGAGTGGTCGCCTCGGTTTCGATACGAGTGGATTTGTCATAGCGGGCGGCCTGAGCCAAGCAGGCGCCGAGTTCGAGCATCAGCAGCGCGCGGGCGGTGGTGAAGATTCTTTCGAGGGGCGCGGGCGCCCGGGACAGCGAGCTCTGTTCGGCAATCAGCGCCAGCAGCGCTTCAGCGTGCACCCGCAGCTGTTCGAGTGCGAAGAACTCCTCCTGGTCACGCATCTCGCCGATCCAAGAAATCAAATAGTGCATCAGGCCGAGAGCTATTTCTTGGAACCCGCCCGGCGGCAGGGCCTGCAGGTAGGAGCTGCGGATGATTTCGTGCACGAGCGGGTGTATCGAGATCGTGTTGCTGGCCGGAGTCAGGCGGTCGTGTTCGTCTCTGTGCACCACGCGGTTCGCGATCGTCTGTGTCCGCAGCAGACTGATCACCGCGCGCGTCACCGGCTTGGCGACCGCGGTGACCGCGGGTCGGTTCGCGAGGTCGATCTCGTCGGTGGATGTGGTCGCCGGGATGACCACATCCAGTGGGATCAGCTCCGGGGCTAGGAACGCCCCCCCGTGCAGCGCGCCCTTGGCCTGGCGATGATAAGGCGAGGCGACGCCGGCACCGAGGTGGTTGATGGCGTGCTGGACCGCGGCGAACAAGGTCCGGTCGTAGCCAGGCGGCACCGACAGTGTGTCTTGAAGGGCGTCGAGAGTGGTGAAGTAGTCGGTGGCCAGCTCGTCGAGTTCGCCGGCCGTGTTGCGGAAGTACACCCCGGCCATACTGACTGCCAGCGGGATCCTGCCCAGCCGGTCGACGACTGTGCCGATGGTCATGGCGACAACGGGGATGTCGTGCTTTGCGATACCGGCGTAGCTGGCGAAGCATTGGATCGCTTCGGCGGCCGTAAACGATTCGACATCGATATGGTGCGCGCTGGTCCACCATCCGACACTGCTGGTCGTGGTGACGATGACACTGCCATGGCCCGCGGACGGCACGTACTTCTCGATGACCGCTCGGCTTATCGCCCCGTCGAAGACGAGCAACCACGGGCCGCGGTGACGCGCGAGCGCAGTACAGAACGGCCCCGCCACATCCGCACCGGGCTTGACTATGGTGCCCGTTAAGATGCGCAGCGCTTCGCGGATCTGTGCTTCCGCGAAAGCTTCGTCGCGGCTGTCGATCCAGCAGATGAACTCGTAACGGTTGTAGTTGATGTGGCAGTAGTCCGAGGCGATGGTGGACTTGCCGGTGCCGGTCGAGCCCACCATCGTCGCGATCTCCGGCGACCGGGCCGCCGGGTCGAGATCGATCGCGGCGGTGAGGCGGTCCAGAATCTCGAGCCGGGGAACCGTCGAAGCCAGGCTCGGTACATGCGCGATCGGCACGCCCCAATCGAAACCTCCGGCCAGGTGGGCGATCTGCGGATCCGGGATGGAGAGCAGGGCGACCAGATCCGTCGCCGACAGCGTGCCTGTTCGCTGGCCGCTGGCGGCGTCGAAGATTCGTTGCCGCACGATCGGCACGAGCAGCCGACACGAGGTCACGCCCTGGCTCAGGGCCCGGTCGCGACGCAATCCACGGATCAACTCCTCCAACTCTGCCTCGACCTCACCCACCGGGCGCAGGTCGACAACGATCCGGGCCTCCGCGGAGCCATGTTCGGAGGGTGCGTTGTTCCACCGGTAGGACTGACCCGATGCCGGCCTTTCGCCGGGCAGTGCAGTGACTTCACGTTGCAGTCCCGGCGAAAGCGGCCGGTTGGTGAGCAAGGTCGGTGTGCCGGAACCAGTCGTGGCGAGCAACCGGGTGAAGACCTGGCGCGCGTCGGCAGGTTGCAGAGGGTAAGACTCGGGGCTGGTGGAGACCTTCACCTGCACCTGGTCGATCTCCGCTCCGTCGACAGAGATCGAGAAGTCGACGATGTCGTCGACCTCGCCCGCGGCGGTGAGCGCGATGGGTTCGATCGACAATACGATGCGGTCGGTCAGTGAGGTATCCGCGCGCAGCATCCTCAGGACGTGCACTGCGGACACGAGGTACTGGTAGCTGAAACCGAACGCAGCCGACGATCCATCAGCAGGCATGGTCAGCCAAACCTACCGTGAAGGCGAGGCGCATGCGGCCAGTGGCAGAAATCCCCGGGAGCAGCGTCATGGTCCGGGCTGCTGCCCACGAATGTATCTGGCCAGGTGAAGAAAACGGCACCGGGCTGCGGCGTGACTGCCAGACTCGACGACGTGGAGTACGACGACGATGACGAGGCCCTTGAGGAGTTCGACGACACCAGCGACCGCCGGGATGTATTGCAAGGGGCAATGGACCTGGTCGACCTGCTCAACACACTGCTCCAAGCCGCAGCGACTCGGATGAATACATCCACCTCGGCAGAGCGTCGGCAATATCAGCGAGACCAGCGCAACCTCGCTCGGATGCTGAGGCCGCTCGGCATCCGTCACCCCTTCCACTGGCTGTCTCTTGACCAAGGCCTCGCGGCAGCAAAGCATCTCAATTACGTCGGCCGCCGTAGCTTCTATCAAGACCGGGCAGACCCCGCAATCGAGCAGTTGCAGCGCCGCCTCGATGATGTGGCTGTCGGGGATATCGGCATCACGGTTGCCGATCTCGGCAACACGGCGACTGCGACCATCGCCGACACCGCCGCAATCAGGCTGGAATTGCGCCGGATCGAGGCGGCTCTGCCGACGGACCCAGGCGCGGCCATCGGCAAAGCGAAG
Source organism: Nocardia sp. NPDC051321 (assembly GCF_044455225.1). Taxonomy (NCBI): domain Bacteria; kingdom Bacillati; phylum Actinomycetota; class Actinomycetes; order Mycobacteriales; family Nocardiaceae; genus Nocardia; species Nocardia sp. NPDC051321. Next base: position 185,363 of record NZ_JBITEM010000018.1, read on the forward strand.
AACCTCATCGAGGCCACCGCCAAAGCCATTCTCACCGACCTCAATCAGCCCCGCGACCTGAATTCTGACCTGCCCGGCCTCGTAACTCAGGCGATGATGGCCCTGGGAATAGATTCCCAGGCCGTCGCCGATCATGACCGGGCGCTTGCCCGGGTAATGAAACAAACCAGTGGACTGGCGTAATCACTCGCCTTCTACCGCAACAAGGCGGGTGATGCTCACGGTCACGATGAAGTCCCTGTCGGGCTCGATCTCCGCCACGGCCGACTCGCCGTCCGCGTAGCTATCGCGTGGGCGGCGTTCATGCTTGACACGCTCCACGACCTTCACCCCAAGCCGTAATCACTCAAACGAGTCGCACAGCATGTTCGCTGCCACGACACCCACCCATATAGAGTTCGGCACCGAATTACAGGCATGCCTCGTATGAAGAAGCTGGAAGTTGGGCAATGTTATGGGGAAAGATGGACTCTGACCAGGTCTATCAAGTCACACGTCTGGCATGTAACCGCTGACGATGACACCGCCGGGGTTTTGAAGGCCCCTCGTAACAACTACAACAACACACGGGAGAGGTTTCGCAACGAAGTTGAAGGCATAGAATCCCTGACGGGAGTATCTGGCGTTCTGCCCTTGATCGACCGCGACCACTCAAACCAGCCTCGCTGGTTCGTGATGCCACTCGCCGACTCGCTGGCCGACTACCTTGCGTCTGCGGATTTCGATGTGACGGTAGCGACCTTCGCCCAACTGGCTGAGGTGCTAGCCGAAATGCAGAACGGACCGGCCCCGGTTGCCCACCGAGATATCAAGCCGGACAACCTATTCTGGTTCGACAACCAGCCGGTATTCGGAGATTTCGGTATCGCGGCATGGGTAAACGCCGCAGGCCTCACCGCGGCCCGCGAACGAGTCGGTCCCCAAGGGTTTCTCGCCCCCGAGGCTCTGCGGGCCGCCACCGTTACTAACTGGCACGCCGCAGATGTCTACTCTCTGGCGAGGACATTGTGGGTCATGGCCGCGCCGCGCCAGGAGTGGTCGGACGGAAAGATCACAACCGACTATCCGCCGCCTGGGCAGATCAGGGACTTGAAGTACTCCCTCAAGCACTTCGGAGGGCCACCGGCACGCGAACTGGATCTGTTAGTCCAAGAAGCTACCTCTGACATGCCCAGCCAACGCCCGACCGCAGCCGAATTCGCCGACGAACTGCGATCGTGGCTTCGCCAACATCCAGGCCAGCAGCCCCGTCCACTTCCAAGCGGTGAAGCTCGACTGCTCGGCTACGACGACCTCAAGTTTGTTATCCGGCAGCACACCGAAGTTGCAGAGGCGTTTCTTCGTCTCCTGCTGGCTGAGTTGCGGGCCGCTCTCGGCGACATCGATCTCGACGACAACGTCGAAGTGAACGTCAGTCCCCGCGGTGCGCAAGACGAGGACGGGACGCTCAAGAGCGCCTCCATCATCGCCGATCACGGGCGAGGTCCAGAAGACGAGTGGGACGGCTCGTTGGTATTGCGGATACAGCGACCCAGTGCCGATGTGCGTTTGATCGTGGGGGCGTTGATCGCGTCTCCCGCCGAGATGGACCTCGTAGCAGAACTACACCACCGTCAGCATGGCGGACCTTGGACCTTGGTTCTCATCGACGACGTGCAGAACCTACACCCCGGGCGCCCCTCCGCCGCCGAGCAACTGCGACACCTAATCTCACGGCTGGCCGACGACCCCAAGATCTCGAAAGCTGATGACACGGACTGGATTTGCGACCGCATCCTATGACTCTCCGCGCGCCAACAGCCGACTGCCCGGAACCCTCACGCACATTGGTCCAGAGCACGTGAATCGTGACGATGTACCTCCGCAGGATCCGCCACTGAACTTAACCTGAGTGAGCAATGTCTTGTCATTCATGCTCAGGCAATGCTCCGAATCCTTGTTTTGAAGAATCTCTGAAGCTCAGTCCGGTTCAGCAGTAGGTCGTCGATGTCATTTCCAGATATTGGTACAACTAGAGGGATGGAAGGGTTGCTGCCTACGTTCTTCAACCTGTTCATTGCGTCCTTGGTGAAGCCTGATGTAGATATGAAGAATCCGAGTCTCCACCGGCTTCCTACCAACTTCCCGACGAATGTGTTTACCTGTTCAATGTTGGCTTTTTGTTCGGTGTTTTTGCATTCAATCCAGACATCGCTGCCATAGTTCGCCCAAAATGGATCGGAGTTAACAATTTCGCATATTACGTCAATCTCGCCGACTTGGTGGCGGCGCCGTACGTCAACTACGGCGAAATATGAACCGAGAAGGGTAACGGCAAACTGCTCCAGGCCGTGGCCGCGAGCATGTGCGCTGGAACCCGTCCGTGGCATCTCGTCCCATAGTTTGCGAAGCTGGTTGAACAACTCCTGTTCGGGGACAGCTTCGTCATTCGGATCTTCTGCGTCGACGATATTATTAGAGGATTCCGGTGCGACGCCAAGGAGTTGGAGCAGCGGGCGATGGAACTCGGTGCCAAGATCGGCAAGGATCTGCGTTGCTACGGCCTCTTGCGCCTCATGTCGATATTGTTGTAGGTCGCCACAACACTTGGCTGCGAAGGCTGCGCCATAACGCAAATATGCCACCACGACAATTGGCATCGGCTGTGATGCGAGGCCGCAGGCAAATGTAAGCGCCTCAGTGACGTCGATAGGTGGTAGAGTGTTAATTATCTCGATGTTACGTGCCAGTCGGCGGCCGATGTAGAAATCCTGTATTGACTTGTGACTGAAGGTCACTTCATCCTGTGCGGTCTGGATGAGGATTGTGCTGCGGTTGATGGCGAATTGTGTGAGAAATTTAGCTTCCTCAACTGTCAAATCCACATGGGGGCTGTTGACTAGCGCATCGAGGATCGAGGCTGGCGATAACGAGAAGCTGGCAGCCGTCGCCGTCGCCATCGAAAGGGCAATGGTCTCATACCCGCGATGTGTCAGTTCCGCGACTATTGGAAAGTCGATTTTGTGTCGTTCGCGAGCCAAGATAGCGTCGGTGAGGTCTTCGTAGAGTTGGAATTTATTCGACGGCAGCTCAAGTCCGCGCTCGTCAGAGTAGAAGGCCAGCAGGTGCAATATCAGTGGACTAGTCGAGAGGGAGGCGAGATAGTCAATATCTGCTAAGTGATCGCTAACTGTGCCTGCATCGTCGCCCGTTAGCATCGAGAGCAGTCGGCTAGCTTGGTATAAGTTGAATGGCAAAATAAGCCATGCTGGAAATCGGGCCTTCAAGCGGTCGGACGCTGGGTCAATAGGGCGTGTGGAAACGCAGATTCTCACACCTATGGATTGATCGATAGCAGTGGATATCGCGTCAATGATACGATACCTGTCGATGGTTGAGGAAATCTCGTCAATCCCGTCAATGAAAAGATGCGCTGAGCCGTTCTCAAGCATTGAGCAAAGGATATCGGCTAACCTTTCACCACCGCCTGCAGGAATAGCCGCAGCCATCGCAAGCCATCGCCACAAGGATGGTGATTGGGCTTCCGGAAGGCTTGTCAGAGTTGGTGCGTGAATCAGAATTGGACAAACTGCTTGGTCGGAAACCCGGCGCGCCTCAACGAGCTGATTAACCGCAGCCCTGATGAGCGTGGTCTTGTCGGCCGCAGGGTCACCTAGGAGCAGCATACGACGTTCAGTCAGCAACGTGTCCAGCGAGTCCGAGACAACTTGGCCTTGAGGTGCACGGATGCACGGCTCGACAAAAGTATCGGGGTCAGAGTACGGAGTGATCCCTGACCGGTGTCTCTTGAGATTTTCCAAGTACATAGCGACTATCTCGGACGCATCAGATCTCACGAGGAGCACCCCTACTTTGTGGCCGATCGTTTCGGCAACGATATTGCAGCAATGTGAGGCGCGGGCGGCAATGGAGCATCAGTTGCCGCAGGAATGTCAGGCGCGCACGTCTGTGTCGCGTGTCGACGTCGTGAAAGTGCCGTGCGGTCTCAAATTGATGGTGGCCGGGATCCCGTAGTCTGTAACCACGTCGCGTGGTGTGGGCGATCTGGACGGCCGGGGTGGCTGAGTTCCGCGACGTCGCGCATCGTTCAGGGGGTCCTGCGGATATCGTCGTCGTCCTTGATGAGCGCGAGGTATAGGACGACGTCTTCGGCGCCGACGGCGCCGTCACGATTCGTGGACAACCGCCGTCACAGATGACGGACAGAGCCAGTCGGTGCTGCCTTTAGGCCGCGCCAGAGTGGCAGGTCCCTGAATCCCCCCGGTGAGTCCGGAGACTTACGGGTGTGACAGCTCAGCGGGTTGCTGGGCTGGGTGTTGACAGTAGTGGGCGGTCTCCATCTCAAC
>NZ_JBITEM010000019.1:0-165388 GCF_044455225.1 Nocardia sp. NPDC051321
GACACTGGGCTGGAAAAAACCAGCCGAAGCACTCGACGAACTACTATCGAACCCGACCAATCCACCCGGTGTTGCAATGACCGCATGAATCCGCCAGCGCCTTGCCGCACTGACACACGTGCGGATGTCAAAAGGTGTGCGTCTGCGGTGATGGTTGCGGGGTTGGTGTGACGGAGCGGTACGCGCAGAGGTCGGTTGCCCGGTGGTGCGGTCGTCGGGAGGCCCACCCCTGGCGCTGGCGTGACGCCGTCGGAGCGACGGGTTATCGCAGATCGGGTGTCCTGCCAGCCTCAGTGGTAGCGGTGCGTGCCGAAGTCAGTTCTCGGCGTGGTGCTTTCGCTCCTGTTGGCTGGTCTGGCCGAGACGGCGTGAGGATTTGGTCGTGCCGCGGTTCACCTGTGGCGTGGTGGCCGGTGGCTGCGGCGGGGCGACGGCTTGCACGGTTGTCAGGGCGACGACCTGGATTTGCTCCAATCGGAGGCCGAGTCCGGCGAGCCGGGCGATCACGCCGAGGCGATGTTCCGGCAGGCCCGGTCGGATGGGCAGTGGGTCGCGTCCCGGCCTGTGCAGGACGTAGGTTCTGCGCTCCGCGTCGAACTCGATCGGCGCGCCATCGCGCACCGCTCGGTAGGCGTCGAGGTCCAGATCGTTGTGTCGAACCGGATCGATCATCAAGGCCTCGATCAGCCGTTCGGCATGCGCGAGTCGCATGTCTCGATCCGGCGGGTCGAGGTATTCCACCCGCTGTGCGACCCGCCACCGATATCCCTCGGCGGCGGAGCGCAGCAGGTGCCGATGCCGTTCGATCTCAGCCGCCAGCTCAACCAGCTGGTCGACGTCGATGGACATCGGGCTACGCGGGTCGGGCATCGAAGCTGGGACGTCAGGCATTGTGCCTCCTCGGTCGAGTTGCCAGTTACGTTGGGCAACAACTCGATCGACGTCCGACCTGCTATCTATTGTGGCAGAGGGGTACGACAGGTTTCAGTAGCCGAGTGAAGAGTCGCAGAGAGATGCTTGACCTGGTCCGTTCGCTCGGGTTGTAGCCGGTGAGCGATCTCGTTACCACCGCCGGGAAACTGGCCCCGGTGGCGCTGGTGTTCGGAGCGGGGGTGGTCTTCGCGCGGCGCAAGATCATCGGGGCCGAGGTGTCGAAGGCGTTCTCCGAGTTCGCCTTTCTCTTCGCGATTCCGTGCTACCTGGTCGGCTCGCTCTATTCGAGCGATCTGAGCAAGCTGTTCGATCCGCGAGCTATCACCGCGTATCTGGTGACCGCGCTGCTTGGCATGGTGGCCGTCGGGTTCTGGTCGCGGCGGGTGGCCGGGGCCGACGCCAGGGGCGTCGCGCTGCGGATCATGGCCGGCGTGCAGGTCAATACGGCCTACTTCGCGATCCCAGTGTTCGTGCTGCTCTTCGGCGACGCGGCGCCGATCTTCCCGATCATCCTGCTGCAGGTCTGTGTGCTCACCGTCGTTGTCATCGCGGTGATGGAATTCGGTGCCGGACAAGAGGATCCGGACAGCCCCGCGAGCGGTGCGGTGTTGCGCGGAGTGGTTGCGGCACTGGCGACGCCGATCGTGGTGGCCTGCTACCTGGGGATCGGCGCGAACGTAGCGGGGGTGCCGGTGCCGCGCTGGCTGCTGGACGCGCTGACCTTCGCTGGCAACGCCGCCGCGCCGGTCGCGCTGTTCACGCTCGGCCTGCACCTGGGCGGAACGGGCTTGCGATTACGCGGCACGCTGCGCGACGAATACGCGCTGATCGCGTTCAAGTGCCTGGCGTTCCCGCTGCTCGCTCTGCTGATCTGCAAGTACCTCTTCGGTATTCACGGCACCTGGCTGACGTACCTGGTGCTGATCGCCGCCATGCCCGCGCCGCAGAACCTGTTCATCTTCGCCCAGCGTTACGACACAGACGTGGATCTTGCCGCGTCGGTCGTCGCCAAGACCTCGCTGCTGGCGCTGCTGTTGTTGCCTGTGTGGTTGCTGGTCGTCCGGTAACGGGGTGACTCACAACCCGAGGTAGCCCACCGTCGCCGCGAACATGATGCCGGTGAACAGCGGCCAGAACAGGATCTTCGGCAGCAGGTTGTCGCGCCAGGAGATGGCCTTGCCGAAGGCGCCGTGCAAAAGCATGGTGGCGTTGAGCGCGACGAGCAGCGTCATCACATACAGCGTGAAATACCAGTACTCGATATAGGAGATGCCCGAGGCGCCGATCTCCGACCGGGCCGCGTTGTCGTTCACCGCGACGACGAGCACGGTGGATACGGAGAAGGTGATGATCGCGAAGGCGGTGAAGCCCGAGATCGGCCGCCGGTCGGGGTCGGTGGTGATCACGAACAGCGACAGGAACATCAGCACGGCGAGCAACAGCACCGGAACTATCCGCCCGAGCATCGGGCCGAGCAAGCCGCGGCTGACGCCGACATTGAAATACAACTCGTCGGTATTGGCCAGACCGGGGTGCGCGAGCATGCTGTAGTCCTGATGATTCAGGCTCCACACCGTGTAATCGGGTTCCCAGTCGCCGAAGACCAGGCCGGGATCGAGGCCGTTTAACGCGTGCGCGTCCCATGGCGGAAACGATTCGAACGAGGGCACCAGCTGGACCTGATGAATCATGTCGACCGGGCGCATGCGCAGCCAGATGTCCTGGTGATCCAGCGGGTAGTCCTCGTAGTTGAACTGCTGCCGGATGATCGTGGAAAACGACCAGACGATCACCCGCCATTCGCCGAGCGGGTATTCGAAGACCTTTTTCGGGCAGTGCGGATCCTCGGCCTCGAGTAGCTGGACGCCGAGTTCGATATCGGACGGGAAGTCGGCGGGTACGTGTTGCCAGACGTGCCCGGTGGCCTTGATGTTGTGCGCGTTGACGAACTGCAGCGAGTTCACCAGCACGCCGGTAGACAGCCGGGGCACCACCTGATCCCGTGGAAGATGCGGCGTCACAGCCGCTTCCGCCTCGGCGTAACTCGCCACCGTGGTGCCGACCTCCGCGACCGGTAGGTGCCTGCTGCCCGCGTGTGTCCAGGAATACACGGTGCCTGCGGCGAGCATCAGGGACACGGCGATGGCGGCGAGCCACAGCAGCAGCTTCCCCTTCGGCACCAAGCGCGATATCGCCTCTCTGATCGACACAGCCAGGAGATTAGCTCGAGGTTAGCCGTGAGTGCGGTATCCGCCTCGTCGGTGGGTATGTCGTGCCCGGCTCGGGGTATGTGTCCGATTTCACTGATAATGCTAATGAAAATCATTACCAGTAGTCTACGATGCTGACATGGCTTTGTTTCGGATCGGGATGTGCGCTGCCGCAACGGCATTCGTAGTCGGGTTGACGGGGTGTGCGGCGCCCGGGCAGACATCGGGGGATCCCGAGCAGTTCGTGGTAATCGATACCGAGGAGCTCGGCGACTTCAGTCCGCTACTCGGGCAGGGGAAAAACGGGGAGTCGAAGATCTTCGAGAGCCTGTATCGGGTCGAAGAGGGAGTAACTGAGCGGATACCGGCAGCGGTGCCGGTGCTCGCGGCGGGCCCGCCGGAGCCCGTGGATGGGGATTTGTCGCGGTGGCGGGTGAATACCCGGACCGGCGTGACCTTTTCGGACGGCAGCACCTTCGGCCCGGAAGACGTGGTCGCGACCTATAACTCGCTGATCGATCCCGTCTTCGCCGCCCCGATCGCCGCGGACTACGACTTCCTGCGCAGCACCAGGCAGACGGGGCCGAACACCGTCGAGTTCCAATTGACCGGCGCCTACGCCGATTTCGACCACCGACTGTTCCTGGCGATCGCGCCGGCGGAGGCGTTCGCGCGGCCGGGGCCTGCCGACCGGGCCGAGCTCAATCGGCATCCGATCGGGACCGGGCCGTACGTCCTCACCGAATCCCGGCCGGATCAGGTGATACTCACCGCGCGAGACGACTACTGGGGCGAACGAGCGCGGGTGCGCAAGTTCGTCATTCGGCGCACCGATGACGACAACGCCAGGGCGAGCCAGCTGCGCGACGGCGCCGACGGGACGGTATTGCCGCCGGAGTTGGCGCAGGCCGCGGCCAAGGACGGCTACCGGGTCGTCCCGGCGGTGGCGAATGATTGGCGCGCAATCACTTTGCCGTCGGGCAACCCAGTCGCGGGCGATCCGGCGATCCGGAAGGCACTGAACGTTGCCGTCGACCGGCAGAGCATGGTCGACCACATTCTCGGTGGCCACGGCGCCGCCATGTCCACGCTGGTCGGTCAGGTATACGGCGAGACCTACGATCCAGCACAGGATTTCGGCTACGACCGGACCGAGGCCACGCGAATTCTCGACGCGGCGGGATGGCTCGTCGGCGCGGACGGCGTCCGTGCGCGCGACGGGCACCGGGCCGCCTTCGACATCGCCTACTACCCCACGGAAGTGCTGCGGCGGGACCTGACGATGGCGGTGGTATCCGACGCGAAGAAGGTGGGCATCGAGATCACCCCGGTGGCCGTGGACAAGCAGCGGATGACGCCGGACTACCTGGCGCGCACCGCGTTCCTGCTCGGTGGCGGTGGTCAGCCGTACACGGTGGACAGCCAGCTCTACACCAAACTGCACTCCCGCTACGCCGCGCCGGGCGCCGGATCCAAGTGGGACAACGCCTCGGACTACGTGAACCCCAAGATCGACCAGCTGCTGGATGCCGCACGCGGCGAGGCGAATCCGCGGCGACGGACGGAGCTCTACCGGCAGGTCCAGGCCGAATACCACCGTGATCCGGCAATGCTTGCGCTGGTCACCACGAACCACGTCTATGTGCTGCGCGACAACGGCTGGCGGATCACCCCGACCGCGCTGGAACCGCATTCGCATGGTGTCGCGTGGGGGCCGTGGTACGGGCTCGCCCGCTGGACCCGCTGATGGGTGGCAGAGCGGGCAAGCTGATCGCCCGCCGTCTCGCCGTGGCCGTTCCGCTCGCCGGACTGGTCTCACTCGCGGTGTTCGCGCTCGCCGCGGCGAGCCCGTTCGATCCGCTCGATGGGTACCTCGGCGCGCACGGTGACGGATTCACCGAGGTGCAGCGGACGGCATTGCGGGAGCGAATCGGGTTACCGCGCAATTGGTTTGATGCCTGGTGGTCGTGGGCCGGTGGCCTGGTGCGCGGTGAGCTCGGTGAATCACGGTCCTATCGCCAGCCGGTCACGCAGGTGCTTGCCGAGCGGCTGCCGTGGAGTTTGCTGCTCGGTGCGTTCGGCGGCGTGGTGGCCCTGGTGCTCGCGGCGATCCTCGGCGCGTGGGCCGGGCTGCGGCGTGGCGGCTTCGTCGATCGGACGATCAGCGCGGGCGCGGTTGTGCTGCAGGCGGTTCCGCCATTCGTGCTGGCGCTGGGCGCGGTCCTGCTCTTCGCGTTGACGCTGCGCTGGTTTCCCGCCGCCGGATTGACCGATCCCGGCGGCAACGTGACCACCGGTTCGACGGCCAGGCATCTCGTGTTGCCTGCCGTGCTGCTCGGCGTGACGCAATTGCCGTGGCTGGTGCTCGGCCTGCGTGAGACGGTGGCGCGCACCCTCGACAGCGACGCGGTCAAAGGCGCCAAGGCGCGTGGATTGCCGTGGCGGGTCATCGCCTTTCGACACGTGCTGCCCCTCGCGATCGTGCCGTTCCTAGCGCTCTGCGGTGCTCGCCTGCCTGAGCTCGTGGTCGGCGCCACCGTGGTCGAAACCATCTTCAGCTGGCCGGGATTGGGGTCGGCGACCGTGACAGCCGCACGCAGCGTGGACTTTCCGCTGCTGGCCATCCTCACGGTGCTGATCACCGCGGTGGTGCTGCTCGGCAACCTGGCCGCCGACGCGGCCGCGGTGCTCATCGATCCGCGGATCGACGCCGATGGGTAGGGCGCGGCCGACGTTGTTGCTCGCGGTCGGTGTGCTGGCGGCCGCGGTGTTGTATGCGGCGCTGGTGCCGCTGCTGCGGCCGGTGGACGACGCGCTGGTGGACTTCTCGATCAGCAGGCGGCCGCCGAGCCTCGAATTCCCGTTCGGCACCGACAATGCCGGGCGTGACGTGTTCGGGCGGGTGGCGCAGGGCATGCGGATCTCGCTGCTGATCGCGGCGACCACGGCGGTGGGTTCGGCTGTCGTCGGTGTGCTGGTCGGGGTGAGCGCGGGTGCGTTCGGCGGCTGGTGGGATCGGCTCGCCATGCGGCTGGTCGACGCGATCAATTCGCTGCCGAGTCTGCTGCTCACGTTGCTGATCGTGGCCATGTATCGCGGATCGGTGCTCGCCATCGTGCTCGCGCTGGTGCTCACCCATTGGACGTCGATCGCCCGGGTGGTGCGCGGCGAGGTACTCGTGTTGCGGCACGCCGAATTCGTGCAGGCGGCCCAGCTGCGTGGCCTGCCGAGGTGGCGGATTGTCCGGCGGCATTTCGTTCCGGTCGCGCTGGGGCAGGCACTGATCGGCGTGGTGCTGCTGATTCCGCACGCGATCTGGCACGAGTCGACACTGTCGTTCCTCGGTGTCGGGCTGCCGCCGCACCGTGCGTCACTGGGCACCCTGCTGTCCGATGCGCAGGCATCGATCCTGTTGGGCGACTGGTGGTTGCTGCTCTTTCCCGCGGGTGTGCTCGTGCTCGTCACCCTCGCGGTGTCGCTGCTCGGCAGGCACTGGCAGCGGAAAGTGCAAGCGCTACAGGAGGTTGCCGCATGATCGCGTCCGCTCGCGTCTGGTCATCCGCCGAACCGACAGTCCAGCAGGCGGTTCCGCTATGACGCTCAGTCTGCGCCAGGTCACCGTGCGTATTCCGCTGACGCCCGGTCGTTCGGTGCACGCCGTGACAGCGGCGGATCTGGTGGTGCGGCGCGGGACGGTGCACGGGTTGATCGGTGAATCCGGTTCCGGCAAGTCGATGTTGGCCGCGACCGTCACCGGGCTGCTGCCGAAACGCGCACGGATGACCGGCGAGGTATCGCTGGAGCTCGACGATCGGACGCTGACCACCCAGGAGATCTGGCGGTCGCGTGGACATACCGTGGCGTGGATACCGCCGTCGGCGGCGACTTACTTCACGCCGGTCCGGCGGATCGGCCCGCAGCTGGTCGAGACGATCCGATACCTCGGCACCGCGCATGACCCGGTCGGCCTCGTCACCCGAGTCGGCTTGGAAGTGACCGCACTGCAGCAGTATCCGCACGAACTCTCCGGCGGCATGGCGCAGCGCGCGGCGGTGGCCTTCGCGTTGGCCGGGGATCCCGCGCTCGTCATCGCCGACGAACCGACCTCGGCGCTCGACGCCGAGCGGGCGGCGGCGATCCTGCGGCTGCTCGGCGACTTCGCCGCGGACGGCGGCAGCGTGCTGCTGGTCACGCACGATCTCACGGCGTTGCGTGCGTCCGGGATCTGCACCGATGTCTCGGTGCTGCACGCGTCCCGGATCGTCGAGTCCGGTAGCGCTGAAACAGTTCTCGGCAGCCCGGGGGCGCGGTACACGCAGGACCTGGTCGCCGCGCTGCCGGAGAACGGGTTATTGCCACTGCCGTTCCGCACGCCGGAGCTGGTGAATCTGCCCGCCGACTACCGATATGGCCTGCCATGACTCAACGATCACTTGCCGCGGAGCACATTTCGGTCCTGCTGGGTGGACGCCGCGTGCTCACCGATGTGTCCATCGAAATCGGTCACGGCGAGGTGGTCGGCTTGGCGGGCCCCTCGGGCACCGGCAAAACCACTCTCGCGCATGTGCTCTCGGGGCTGCGCAGACCGGACAGCGGGCGCGTCACGGTGGACGGCGCGCGACTGCCCCGCCGCCGGACCGGCCGGATCGCGATGCTGTTCCAGTCACCGCGCCGCTCCTGCGACCCGCGGCTGAAGCTGCGGCAATCCATCGCCGAACTCGCTCGCGGACCGGTGGATTGGGACACCGTCGCCGGGTCCGTCGGCATGACGACGGATCTGCTCGATCGCTATCCCGCGCAGGTCTCCGAGGGCCAGTTGCAGCGGGCGGCGGTGGCCAGGGTCCTCGCGTCCAAGCCGGACTACCTGCTCTGCGACGAGATGACCTCGATGCTCGACCCGGCCACCACGGCCACCGTCGCCCGGACCGTGACCGGCTTGGCCGCCACCGGCGTCGGGGTGCTGTTCATCAGTCACGACCTGCCCCTGCTCGCCGTCTGCACGGATCGGATCGTGCACTTGGGCGACAACCCTTCTCACGATTCGCACAACGACATCGGAGTTCTATGAGTCACGCACTGCATATCCTTACCCGCACCGATCTGGCCGATATCGACCTACCACCCGCCGAGGTGATCGATCTGGTCGAGGACGGCTATCTGGCGTTCGCGCAGGGCGATTCCCGCTGCCCGGTGAAGCTGATGATGCCGATCCCGAAGACCGAACGCGACGCGGTGTCGTATTCGATGCTCGGCTACGACAGTTCGCTCGAGCATCTCGGTTTCAAGACGTCCTACCGGCAGGGCAGCGCGAGCGCGGACAAATACTACACCACCATCAGCCTGTACGACGACACCACCGGTCTTCCGTTCGCGTTCATGGACTGCCAGCGCGTCGGGGCAGCCCGCACACCGGCCACCACGGCGATAATCGCGAAACACTGTGCCCGCCAGGGCGCGACCACCGCGCTCATGATCGGCACCGGTATCCAGGGCCGTAACACGTTGCCGTACTTGCTGACCGCACTGCCGGGGCTGGAGAAGCTGCGGCTGTTCGGCACGCATCCCGATGGCATCGCCGAAAGCGTTGCCGCATTGCACCGCTGGTTTCCCGATCGGCAGATCGAGCTCGTCGAGGATGTGCCGTCGGCGGTCGCCGAGTCCGACGTCGTTGTCGTCGCCTCCGGCCGGGCCGCGCATCCCAAGGTGCGCACCGAATGGCTCCGGCCGGGTGGACTGCTGATCTCGGTGGCCAGCAAGGGCGTCGAGAGCGGTGCCCTGCGCGCGGCCGACTACGCGATTGCCACCAGCGCAGGACAACTCGGCGTCACGGGCAGCCGCCTGGCGGGGCCGGACGGTCCGCCAGTCATCGATGCCGAACTGCCGGACGTCGTGGCCGGTAAGGCATCAGGGCGATCCAGCGACGACGATCGGGTGTTCGCGTTCGCCAGCGGCATGATCATCACCGACATCCCGGTCGCCCATGCGCTGGCCACCCGCGCGGTGGCGGCGGGACGCGGACGGCGGGTGGAACTGTGGTCCTGAACGCCTCGCCGGTCGAGTTGCCCGCGCTCCCCGCGGTGGAACAGGAATGGCAGCGCCGGGTACGCGCGGATCGGCAGCTGCTCTTCGATATTCAGCACGCGGTCGGCGGCCCGTTCCACGTCGTCTACCCGGAACAGTTCGCCGCCAACCTCCGGTCCTTCCAGAAAACGCTTGCCGGATACGGTGTGCGCGGTCAGGTCTACTACGGCAAGAAAGCCAACAAGGCAGGCTGCTGGCTGCCCGCGATCGCCGATCTAGACGGTGCCGTGGATGTCGCGAGTGAGCCCGAACTGGTGCACGCGCTGGCGCATGGCATTCGCGGTCGCGATATCGGGGTGACCGGTGCGGCGAAAACCGATGGGCTGCTTCGGCTTGCCGCCAGGCACGACTGTGTGGTCGCGATCGATGCACTCGACGAACTGGAGCGGGTCGCGTGGATTGCACGGAATGCGGGACCGGTGCGGATCCTGTTGCGGACGTTGCCACCGAACGCACCGCACAGCCGATTCGGTTTATCGGCAACCGATCTCGACACCGCTATCGCGATGTGTGCGCGACTACGGTCCCGGGTCGAGTTGATCGGGTTCTCGTTCCACCTGGATGGCTATGCGGTCGCACCACGCGCCGAGCTTGCCTACGAGTTGATCCGGTTGTGCGCCAAGACAAAAGCGCAAGGCCTACCGATAACCACACTCTCGATAGGTGGCGGTTTCGCCTGCCGCTATCTCGGCGACGATGACTGGAACGCCTTTCTCGCCCACCGGCGCGACGACTGGTTCCACGCCGGAAAACGGCCCGAGAAGTTCTATCCGTATGCGCAGGGCCCGACCGGTGCCGACATGTTGGCTGCCATCCTCGCGACCGAGTTCGAGGGGCATGCGTTAGGGAATCACCTGCGTGACAACGATATCCAGCTGTATATCGAGCCAGGCCGCGCTTTACTCATCGATGCGGGGTTTACCGTATTCCCAGTCCTCGGCTACAAACAGAACTTCGACTACGGCATCACCACCGTGCACGGACTCAGCATGAGCGTGTCCGAACAGTGGAAGGGCAGTGAGTTCCTACCGGACCCGATCCTGGTGCCCCGCAACCCCGATCCGGCCGCCGAACCGATCGCCACCTGCGTCGGCGGTGCGAGCTGCATGGAATACGACATGCTCACCTGGCGCAAAGTTCCGCTACCGCAACGCCCCGCACCCGGAGACCTGCTGCTGTACCCGAATACGGCGGGTTACCAGATGGACAAGAACGAGAGCGAATTCCATCAGCTCCGACTACCGCCGAAGGTAGTCATCACCGCCGAGGAGGGCCGGCTCCGGTGGCGCTTGGACAAGTAGACACACACGCGGTGCTACCGCGACCCACCCAGTTGCCTCGACGCGGCGAGAACATCGTCCGCGCCGCCTCCGAACTCATCGGCTCCACTCCGCTGCTCGAACTCATTCGCACCGGCACCGGCACCCGCCTGCTGCTGAAGCTGGAGCAGTTCAACCCCACGGGTTCCGCGAAGGTCCGGATGGCCCGCGAGATGGTGCTGCAGGCCGAACGCAGCGGCGAATTACGCCCCGGCGGGCACATCGTCGAACCGACCTCCGGCAACACCGGCACCGGACTCGCGCTGATGGCCCTGGAACGCGGCTACACCTTCACCGCCGTGGTCGACGACCACGCCGCCAAAGACAAGCTGCGCGCCATGAAAGCGATGGGCGCCCAGCTGGTTTCGGTGGACAGGGCCGCCAGCGGCGGACCGAGCACCGTCGAACGCAGGCGGATCGCCGCCGAGATCGCCGCACGCGCCGGTGCCTATCGTCCGGACCAGCACAACAATCCGCACAACAACGCGGGCTACCGTGGCCTCGCCCGTGAACTCCTCGCCGACCTGAACACCGACGTCGACTACCTCGTCGGTGCGGTCGGCACGGGCGGATCACTCTGCGGCACAGTCGAAGAGCTCCGCAGGCTGGGCTCCCGAGTGCACGCACTCGGTGTCGAGCCCACCGGCTCCATCATCTTCGGCGGCGCGGGTGCGGGCTACTGGCAGACCGGCGCGGGCAGTCCCGCCGGATTCCCGGTCGGCGGCAATGTGAAGTACGACGCCATCGACGAGGACTGCCGTGTCCGCGACATCGACGCGTTCGCCACCGCGCGGGTGGTCGCCCGGCGCACCGGCATCCTGGTCGGCGGGACCGGCGGCGCCGCAATCCAGGTGGCGCTGCGCCGCCTCGTGCAGGTGCCCGCGGGCAGCACGGTGATCGTGCTGGTGTGCGACGCGGGGGAGAAGTACCTCGACACCGTGTACGACGATGGCTGGCTGCACGAGCGCGGCCTCTACGACCGTGCTGCGCAGCAGCGAATCATCAGGCTCTGCCGGGCATACGACGAATCGGTCCGGCTGGCGGCAGGCAACGTCGAGCGGACGGGAGCTTAGGTCCGATGAACTTTCGACCGTATCGAGCCATCATCGCGCTGGCCGCTCCGATCGCCGGCATTCAGCTCGCCCAGGTGGCGCTGACCACCGTCGATCTGGCGATGATGGGACTGCTCGGTGTCGCGTCCGTGGCCGCGGGCGGTCTCGCGCTGCTGCTCTACAACCAGCTGCGCACCATGTGCGTCGGCATGATCACCGGCGTCGGGAACATGATCGCCGAGGCGGTCGGCGGTAGCGAAAAGCGCACCGGCCGTGGCGATATCGATGCGCAGGCACGCGCGGAGATCCGCGGGTTCGTCCGTGCCGCGGCATGCGTGGCCACCCTGACCGCGACGGCGGGCGCGCTGATCCTGATCGCGCTCGGCTACGCGCTGCGTTGGCTAGGTCAGGATCCCGCTGTCCTGGAACTGGCGCGCCCGATCATGTGGACGCTCGCACCGGGCCTGATCCCGATGTTGTTGTTGAACGTGTTGCGGCAGTTCGCCGTCGGCCTGCGCCGGGCGGGTTCGCTGTTGCGTGTGACGCTGTTGTCGATCGGCGTCAACGCAGTACTGAACGCGCTGTTCATCTTCGGCTGGCTCGGCGTCCCGAAACTCGGCCTTGCCGGAATCGGACTGTCCACCAGCCTCGTTCAGCTATGGACCTTCGGTCTCTATTTACGCACCGTCCAACGCGACCCCTTGCTCGGCGGCCTGCTGTCCCTGCGGGCGTGGCAGGCGGACCGAGCAACCATCACGCGAATTGTCAGGATGGGTACGCCGATCTCGTTGACCTACGGTGCGGAGGCGGCGATCACCTCCATCGCCGCAGTGCTGATGGGCGGCTTCGGGCCGGTGGCGCTGGCCGCGAGCAATATCGTCAACCAACTGGCCTACATCGTCTACCAGGTCAATATCGGCCTCTCCCAAGGCTCTTCGATCCTGGTGAGTCGGACGATCGGGCAGGGTGACCGACCCGCGGTGGCGGACATCGCCCGCCGCACCTTCACCCTCGGCTTCGCCTTCATGACCGTGGTCGGCCTCGGCTACATCCTGTTCCCCGGCGCGGTGCTCGCGCCGTTCCTCGGCGCGCACCACGACGACACCGCGGTCGTCGCCGCTGCCTCGACCCTGCTGTGGTTCGCCATCGTCCAGCAGTACTGCAAAGGCTCGCAAAACCTTTCCATCGGGTTGCTGCGTGGCATCGGAAATACCAAGGCGGGGATGCAGAGCACGCTGATCGGTTACTTCGCGATCGGGGTACCCGCCATGGCCGTCTTCGGTTTCGGTCTGGGGTGGCGCGCGCCCGGCATCTGGCTCGGCCTGTGCCTCGGCTTCGGTGCCACCGCGTTCCTGGTGTGGCGCAGGTTTCGGCGCGGCGCCGCCGACTTGGCCACGCCCACGCGGGAATCCGTCTCCGCCGTGCGGTGAAAGCGGGCAAAACGGGTGAAACGCGCAGAACGGTATGATGTTTGAGGCAGCCATCGGGCAACCATCCAGGAATCGCCAACCCACACCGTGGTTCTGCTCACTTCGCGGCTCGGCTAAACGATCTTTCTCTGCGGCGTCGCAGCACGTCGGGTATGGTCGGCGCGGATCGCGAAACTCTGCTCGACAGCACTGGCGGAAAGGTCGGCCGAAGACATGTGCGCAGCGGGGCCATTCAGTGGGCTCAATCGCAGACAATTCCTAGCGAAGGCGGCGGCGGCCGGTGCGGTGGGCGCGTTGGCCTCGTGGGCCAACCCGATCATCGAGCGGGCCTACGCCGCCGACCCCGCGGGGATGGGCGGCCTCGGCGATATCGAGCACTTCGTGTTGCTGATGCAGGAAAACCGTTCCTTCGACCATTATTTCGGCACTCTGTCCGGCGTGCGCGGCTTCGACGACCCGTCGACGGCCTGGCGACAGTACGGCTGGACGCCCGGCGCGGGCCCCGGCCCCGACGGCTACGTGAATCCCTTCCGCCTGGACACCACCTGCGGCGCCACGCTCGACGGTGAATGCATCAACGACCCGGACCACTCCTGGGAGGGCATGCACCGATCCTGGAACGGCGGTCGCAACGACCAGTGGATGCCGATGTCGGTCGCCAGTGTCGGAGCGGCCAACGCGCCCGCGGCGATGGGTTACTACCTGCCCGAAGACATTCCGATCCACACCGCGCTCGCCGATGCCTTCACGCTGTGCGACAACTACCACTGCTCGGTGCTCGGCCCCACCGACCCGAACCGGCTGTACTGGATCAGCGGCACCATCGACCCGGACGGCCTCGCGGGCGGCCCGCTGGTGGAAACCCCGAAATTGATTCCGCAGCACGTCTACAGCTGGCGCACCTACCCGGAGAACCTGTCCGAAGCGGGCGTCAGCTGGAAGGTCTACAACAACCGCGACGTCGGCCCGCTCTCCTCGGTGATCCTCGACGGCATGCTCGGCTGCTTCACTCAATCCGCCGACGCGAACTCGGAATTAGCCCGCCGCGGCATGGCGCCGGTGTACCCCAACGACTTTCAGGCCGACGTCGCCAATGACACCCTGCCCGCGGTGTCCTGGGTCATCCCGTCGCTGCTGAACTGCGAACATCCCGCGCTGCCAGCGGCATTCGGCGCGTTCGGCATCGTGCAGCTGCTCGACATCCTCACCTCGAACCCGAAGGTGTGGGAGAAAACCGCGCTCATCATCAGTTACGACGAGAACGGCGGCTTCTTCGACCACGTCACGCCGCCGACCCCGCCGCCGGGCACCCCTGGCGAGTTCCTTACCGTGCCGCTGGACCGCGTGTCCGCCGCGAAGGGCATCGCCGGTCCGATAGGTTTGGGCTATCGCGTTCCCGCGCTGGTGATTTCGCCGTATACCCGGGGCGGGCTCGTCGCCTCGGAGACCTTCGACCACACCTCACAGCTGCGACTGCTGGAAACCAGGTTCGGAGTGGAGGTGCCGAATGTGACCGCGTGGCGACGCGGCGTCACCGGCGATATGACCTCCACCTTCGATTTCGGCTCGGCCCCGAATATCGCGAAACCGGTGCTGCCCGATCTGAAACCGAAAATGGATGCCGCGGTCGCCCAATGCGGCCCGAATATCGCGTTGGGTACGGCGACAACCGGGATTCCGTATCCGGTTCCGCCGAATTCGATGCCGACACAGCAACCCGGGACCCGGCGCAAGCCGAGCGGGTTGATTCGGGCATGAGAGTGGCCCAGCCCTGGCGGGGGCTGGGCCACTTCTCGAACCAGTTCTCGAAGTCTCGGGTCAGCTTGCGGTGGCGGGCACCCACCGGACGGAGGGGACGACGGAGCGTTTTCGCATAGCCGCGAAGCTATGTCGAGCCGGGCTGAGCAGTGCGCTGAACCAGGTGCGGCGGTGTTCGGCCAACGCGGCCGCGACGGCGGGGATGTGGATGCAGTGCACGCCGCCCGCCATACCCAGGCGGTGGCGAGCCGTCTGGTTCATTCTGGTGCCCAATGGTGTTCCTTTGCTTGCTGGTGCTGGCGCTCCGATCGCCACGGCGAAGATTAGCCGAACGAAAGTGCCACGCAGAGTATTTTGCGCAAGTAATTGCCCCGGCGTGTCGGAAAGTTGTCGCCGATGAACCCGGTGCGGGCGGAATTGTTGCGAGATGGTCTCGGCCTCGTCACGGATCGGGCAATTACGGCGGCGGCAGGTGGAAACCGGGGCCCGGATGGGTAATCAGGCCGATTGTGCCGCCGTAGTCGAACGTCGCTCCTTGCGGCACTGTCCGGCGGTGTGGGCGGGCGGGTGGCCGGCGACCAGAGGATGCGAGACTGGTCGAATGTTGCGGATCGGCCTCACCGGAGGCATGGGAGCGGGCAAGTCGACGGTGGCGCGGATTCTCGCCGACCTCGGCGCGGTGATTATCGACTCCGACCTGATCGCCAGGGAGGTCGTCGCGCCAGGTACCGAGGGCCTCGCGGCGCTCGTCGCGGCATTCGGCGGCGAGATTCTAGCGGCCGACGGCAGCCTGGACCGACCGGCTTTGGCGGCCAAGGCATTCGCCGACGACGAATCGCGCGCGACGTTGAATTCGATAACGCATCCGCTGGTTGGTAAACGCACCGCCGAACTGATTTCCGCGGCACCGCGCGACGCCATTGTCGTGCAAGATATTCCATTGCTGGTCGAAAATGGTCTCGCGCCATTGATGAATCTGGTCATTGTCGTCGATGTCGATGCGGAAACTCGATTGCGCAGGCTCGTCGAATTCCGTGGCGTCGCCGAAGCCGATGCCCGTGCGCGTATAGCCGCGCAGGCCACCGATGAGCAGCGGCGTGCGGTTGCCGATGTGTTGCTCGACAACAGCGGGGCGCCGGGGGCTATCGAGGGCGTGGTCCGGCAGTTGTGGCAGGAGCGGTTGGTGCCGTTCGAGCACAACCTGCGCACCGGGACAGCCGCACGCCGGAACGAGATCCGGGTGGTGCCCGCGAACCCGGAGTGGGCCGTGCAAGCGCAGCGGCTCATCGCGCGGTTATGGGTGGCGTGTGGTGCGTCCGCGTCGCGGATCGATCACATCGGATCGACTGCGGTGCCGGATCTTCCGGCCAAGGATGTGATCGATCTGCAGATCACTGTTGCTGATCTGGCTGTAGCCGATGGACTGCGAGATGCATTGGGCGCGGCGGGTTTTCCGGTTCGTCCGGAGGTTACCGAGGACTGCCCGCGACCGACACCGCAGGATCCGGCGGGGACGGACGCCGCGTTGTGGGCCAAGCGCTACCACCAGAACGCCGACCCCGGTCGGCTCGCCAATGTCCATGTGCGCGTGGCAGGTTCGCCGGGGCAGGAGTACGCGCTGCTATTTCGGGACTGGCTGCGCGCCGACGCCGACGCGCGCGCCGAATACCTCGAGGTGAAGCGCGCGGCGGAGGCGAAGGCGGCAGGGTTGGTCGGCGCGGACGCGATGACCGCGTACAGCGACGTCAAGGAGCCATGGTTCGCCGCCGCCTACCCGCGCATGCTGGCCTGGCGGGATCGCTAGCGGCTCGTCCGCCGCTGCGTGAATTCAGGCCGGATTCACGTGCGGGGCAGTGTCGGCGGCGATGCGCCGAGCTGGTTGGCCGGTGCTACCCAGGTACCTCTGAGATCGGTTGTCGTGTGCGGCGATTCATCGCTTCCCGACTTCCAGGTGAGCGTGATACCCCGGGTCTCGAGCCAACTTTCGAGGCGGTAGTCGTTCGCGGCGATGCCGTCGATGGCATCGGTGGCGGTCTCGATGGCCGCCTGCGCCTGGACTGCGGTGAGCAGGCCGGCCGCGTGCGCGGCGAGCAGCTCGTCGACATCGAGCAACTCGGTGTTGCGGCCGGTGCGCACGATGATGTCCAGGTAGTGGTCCACCGACTTCCACCGGTCGGGCGCTACCTGACCGAATTCGCCGAGGTCGAGGTAGAAGTCCTGATCCCGCTGATGCTCCGGGTGGTAGTGGAAGATCGAGGCGCGCAGCGCCAAGTCGGGCAGTAGCCACGATTCGATGTAGTGGAACTGTTCATGGTCGGAGGTTCGCGCCATGTACAGGCCCCACGGCTCCACGTGGTACTGCTCGACCGGCCGCACGAATCCCTTCGGATCCGTGTTCGTCAGGTCCGTGAGGTCGAAGTACTCGACCTTGGGCCGGTGCACGTCAACAGAAGGTGCCTGCGTCATGCATTCAGAATCTACCGCCGCGACGTCGGAGTCGAGTGGCGTGCCGGTTACATCCAGGTGAGCGTGATGCCCTGGGTGGCGAGCCAATCCTCGACGCAGTGGTCGTTGGCGGCGAGCCCGTCCAGTGCGGCCGTCGCGCACTCGAAGGCCCGGTGCGCCTGCGCTGTGTCCACCAATCCGGCCGCGTGGGCGGCCAGCAGGTCGTCTACGCCGAGCAGTTCGACGCGGTGGCCCCGATGTACCTCGATGTCGAGGTAGTGGTCGACGGCCTTCCAGCGCTTCGGCGCGACCTGGGTGAACTCGCCGATATCGAGGTGGAAGTCGTGGTCGATGTGGTGCGCCGGGTTGCGCCGGGCGCAGGTCACCCGCAGCGAGAGCTCGGGCAGCAGCCAGGACTCCAGGTAGTGGTGGTGCGGGACGGGCACGATGCGCGCCATATATACGCCCCACGGTTCGTGGTGGTAGCGCTCGACCTGGCGGACGAAGCCCTTGCTGTCGGTGCTGGTGTGCTCCGCTAGGTTGAAGAACTCGACGTGCGGTCGGTGCGGCGGATGGCCGGGCGGTAACGCGGTGTTCGGCGGGACGGCGACGTTGTGATGGAGACCGGGTACCGCGGCACGGATGTGTCGAGCGATACTGCCTGCGAAGCCGGTGGTCGGCACGGTATTGAGCAATGGAATCAGACCTCTCATGGCTCTAGTCCTTCGCCACATCCGAACTATGTTGTCCGAACAACCACGTCAGAGTACACCCGGTAAAAGGTGATCGGGCGGATTGACGCGATATGTTTTTGGATACGAAATGTGTTGGTGCAAGGGACATTTCGGACACATAACGACGCCTGGGAGTGAAACGGTATTGCCCCGGTAAAGCACGGTATTGGTCCGGTAAAACTTACCCGTCGCAGGTTTATCGCACCTGGGAATTGGGGATAGTCGACGCGGGTTTTACTACCGGGACTCGGTGAACGCCATCGCCCGGGTCCGCGTGTCGTGGCGCCACCGCCCGCACGAGCGAGGAAACCTGTCGGTGGCTGGGCTTAGGCTGGTGAGCATGGCATTCGCAACCGAGATTCCGACGGAAGGCTACGAGGAGAGGGTCGCGGGCGAGACACCGCTCGCCCACTCCGAGCACCGGCCTGTCGGCGAGATCGAGCGCAGCGACGCGCGCTTCCAGGTGGTCAGCGAGCACGTGCCCGCCGGTGATCAGCCCGCCGCCATCGAGGAGCTGGAACGCCGGATCAAGGCGGGGGAGCGCGACGTCGTCCTGCTCGGCGCGACCGGCACCGGCAAGTCGGCCACCACAGCCTGGCTCATCGAGCGGCTACAGCGCCCGACGCTGGTGATGGCGCCGAACAAGACCCTCGCCGCGCAGCTGGCCAACGAGCTGCGGGAGATGCTGCCGAACAACGCCGTCGAGTACTTCGTCTCGTACTACGACTACTACCAGCCCGAGGCGTACATCGCGCAGACCGACACCTACATCGAGAAGGACAGCTCGATCAACGACGACGTCGAGCGGCTGCGGCACTCGGCGACGTCGAGCCTGCTGTCCCGGCGCGACGTCGTGGTGGTCGCGTCGGTGTCCTGCATCTACGGCCTCGGCACCCCGCAGTCCTACCTCGACCGGTCCGTGCAGCTCGAGGTCGGCGGCGAGGTCGACCGCGACGCGCTGCTGCGGCTGCTCGTCGACGTGCAGTACACCCGCAACGACATGGCGTTCACCCGCGGCTCGTTCCGGGTGCGCGGCGACACCGTCGAGATCATCCCGTCCTACGAGGAGCTCGCGGTCCGCATCGAGTTCTTCGGTGACGAGATCGAGGCGCTGTACTACCTGCACCCGCTCACCGGCGACGTGGTCCGCCAGGTCGACATGCTGCGCATCTTCCCGGCCACCCACTACGTGGCGGGCCCGGACCGGATGGAGCGCGCGGTGCGCGACATCGAGGCCGAATTGGAAGTGCGGCTGGCCGAGCTGGAACGGCAGGGCAAGCTGCTCGAGGCCCAGCGGCTGCGCATGCGAACCCAGTACGACCTGGAGATGATCCGGCAGGTCGGCTTCTGCTCCGGCATCGAGAACTACTCGCGGCACATCGACGGACGCCCGGCCGGGTCGGCGCCCGCGACGTTGCTCGACTACTTCCCCGACGACTTTCTGCTCGTCATCGACGAGTCGCACGTGACGGTGCCGCAGATCGGCGGCATGTACGAGGGCGACATGTCGCGCAAGCGCAACCTGGTCGAGTTCGGCTTCCGGCTGCCGTCCGCGGTAGATAACCGGCCGCTCACCTGGGAGGAGTTCGCCGACCGGATCGGCCAGGCGGTGTACCTGTCGGCCACCCCCGGTCCGTACGAACTGGGCCAGGTCGGCGGCGAGGTCGTCGAGCAGGTCATCCGCCCGACCGGGCTGGTCGATCCGAAGGTGGTGGTGAAGCCGACCAAGGGCCAGATCGACGACTTGGTGCACGAGATCCGGCAGCGCACCGAGAAGGACGAGCGGGTGCTGGTCACCACGCTCACCAAGAAGATGTCCGAGGACCTCACCGACTATCTGCTCGGGTTGGGCGTGCGGGTGCGGTACCTGCACTCGGAGATCGACACGTTGCGTCGTGTGGAACTGCTGCGGCAGTTGCGCCTCGGCGAGTACGACGTGCTGGTCGGCATCAACCTGTTGCGTGAGGGTCTCGACCTGCCCGAGGTGTCGCTGGTCGCGATCCTCGACGCGGACAAGGAAGGCTTCCTGCGCAGCAGCACCAGCCTGATCCAGACCATCGGCCGCGCGGCGCGCAACGTGTCCGGCGAGGTGCACATGTACGCCGACAAGATCACCGACTCGATGCGGCACGCGATCGACGAGACCGATCGCCGCCGGGCCAAGCAGGTCGCCTACAACACCGAGATGGGCATCGACCCGAAACCGTTGCGTAAGAAGATCGCCGACATCCTCGACCAGGTATACAAAGAGGCCGACGAGACCGAGGTCGAAGTCGGCGGCTCCGGCCGCAACTCCAGCCGCGGCCGCCGCGCCCAGGGCGAACCCGGCCGCGCGGTCAGCGCCGGCGTCTACGAGGGCCGCGACATCAAGTCGATGCCCCGCGCCGAACTCGCCGACCTGGTCAAAGAACTCACCGCCCAAATGATGAACGCAGCCCGCGAACTCCAATTCGAACTCGCAGGCCGCCTGCGCGACGAGATAGCCGACCTCAAGAAGGAACTGCGCGGCATGGACGCGGCCGGACTGAGTTGAGCAAAAGCGGGTGCGGTCGCCCGGGACAGGCGGGAAGGGAACGAGCAGGCTTTCTGTGTTCCCGCACCCTGTCTCGGGATCTGCACCCCGACTTGCCGTGGGACACGCCGTGTCCGGCGCGGTAAAGGGTGCGGGAGTGGGGTCTAGCGTGCACCCGGCGTGCAGCTTGGCTTGTGGGGCGAGCCGCGGGCGTGTTGTATTCCCGCACCGGTTTTCGGGATTCGCACCCCGACTTGTCTTGCGACGCACCGTGTCTGGCGCGAAACGGGGTGCGGGAGTGTGGTCCAGCGTGGGGGCGGCGGGCGGGTGCGGTGGTGGGAGCCGTGGGAGTGCTGTGGTTTCGCACCCTCTCTTGGAATCCGCACCCCGACTTGCCGTGGGACACGCCGAGTCCGGCGCGGCAAAGGGTGCGGATTTCCGGGGGTGGGGTGGGTCAGCTCTGGGTGGCCATCCATTCGTTTACTCGGCGGTCGGCTTCCTCGCGGGAGACGTTCTCGACCTTGGTCATTACCGCCCAGCGGTGGCCGAAGGGGTCGATGACTACGGCGAAACGGTCTCCGGTGACGAAGGTTTGGGGTTCTTCGGCGCTGCGGGCGCCGTTGTCGATGGCGCGTTTGACGACGTCGTCTACGTCGGGGCAGTAGTGCAAGATCGAGGTGTGCACCCATTCGCCGTTCGGGGCGAGCACGTTGTTGTCCGGTATCGGCATGCCCAGTTGCAGGGTGGAGTCGCCGATCTTCAGTTCGGCGTGGGCGGGCTGACCGTCGGGGAGGTCGTTGCGGCTGATCACCTCGGCGCCGAAGACGGCGGAGTAGAAGTCGATGGCCTTGTTGCCGTCGCCGACCGCGAGGAAACAGGTGATGGAGTGGTAGCCCTCGGCAATGGGATTCACGGTGTTTGTCATGACATTGATCCTGGTCGGCCGCGCGCTGTCGGTCTTGTAAGAACGCGACACGGGGCCGGACGGGAGCGAAACCATGTCCGACGGCACTGATTCCGGGCCGCTGCCGCGCAATCCGGCGGCACCGGCCGACACCACCGGCATTCTGCACCCCGACGAACAGGCCAAGTACCGCTCGCTGGCCCGGTTGCCCGCAGGTCCCGCCGTGGACCGGTTCGTCGAGTGGTATTGGTCGGTGCGCTGGGACCTGCGCGGCAGGCCGCCGTACCGGGCCGAGGTGCTCTCGTACCCGAGCGTGAACGTCACCTTCGAGCGATCCGCAACGCGCACAGGCGGTTTCGTCAACGGCGTGTGTACAACCAAATTCGTCAGGGAACTCAGCGGCGAGGGTGAGGTCTTCGGCCTGCGCTTCCGCGCGGGCGGCTTCGGCGCGTTCACCGGACTCGATGTCGGTTCGTTCCGCGACATCTCCGTCGAACTCGCCGACGTCATGCCCGGCGCGCATGACCTGGTCGACCGCGTCCTCGCCGTACCCACCGACGAGCAACGCCGCGCTATCGTCGAAGACTTCTTCGCCGCGCCCGCCGCCGCCGACGATCCGACCTACCACCTGGTGCTGCGCGTCATCGACGCGATGGCCAACGACCAGGAGCTGACCAGGGTCGATCAGATCACCGACCGATTCGACGTGCCGACGCGCACCTTGCAGCGCATGTTCCGCCGCTACGTCGGCGCAGGCCCGAAATGGGTGCTGCGCCGGTACCGCCTGCAGGACGGCGCCGAACTACTCGCCCGCGGACGTACCGAAGATCTCGCCACACTGGCCGCGGAACTGGGATACTTCGATCAGGCGCACTTCTCGCGGGAGTTCACCGCGGAAGTCGGAATGGCTCCACTGGAATACGCCAAGAATTCGCTACGCTCGCGCAACGAGGTCACGGCAAAGGTCATGCCGACCAGGTCGTAGTTGCTGGGCCGACCGTTTTCGACCATTCGACCACGGGCCCTGGAAAATACCGCTGGGGATGCTTAGTTGAATGTTGCACTACCTACTGTCAGCCAATTGAGGGAGCTGGACATGGATGTCGTGGTGTTGATCGGGCGGGTGTTGTTCTCGGTGTTGTTCCTGAGCTCGGCGGTCGGGCACTTCATGCAGACCGAAGCGATGGCGGGCTATTCGGCGAGCAAGGGTGTGCCGATGGCGAAGCTGTCGGTGCTGGGTTCGGGCGCGCTGTTCGGCCTCGGCGGGCTGATGGTGCTGCTCGGCGTGTGGGCCGATCTCGGCTCGCTTCTGCTCGCGGCGCTGCTTGTGGTGACCGCGGTGCTGATGCATCAGTTCTGGAAGGAAACGGATCCGCAGGTCAAACAGGGCGAAATGATCAACTTCAACAAGAACCTGGCGCTGGCCGGCGCCGCGTTGATGCTGTTCGCGTTCTTCGCCCATGTCGACGACCTCGGATTGACCATCACCGGACCGCTTTTCGACCTCTGACCCCGCTTGCCGCGCTAATATTGCGCGTCCTTTTTACTGCAGGGAGAGGAAGGCATGGACATCATCGGAGCGATTCTCGGCTTATTCTGGGCGAACTACCAACAGTGGCCGTAATGGCACGGTAGTCCCAGGCTCCAGCGGCCCGTCCCGGCGTGTGATTTGCGCGCCGCGACGGGCTGATGTCTGTCCGATCCTGCCTGGTATGTGACGAATATCCCAGGGGCACAAGATCGTTCGTCGCGGTTGTGCTTCATCACAGTTTCCCGGCCGGACAATTGTGTCTGCCCAGCTTGCCGATGCCCTTCCCGCATTTCCTGGCGAACGGGTGGCGCCAATGCCAGGACACCGGCAATGTGATGTGCTGCGATTTCTGTTATTTCCGGTCTGTTTGCCGCTAGGGTCGACGCAAGTCGCTGCGCCGGGGCACGTCTTGGTGATGCACCTCGGGCGTAGGCACCCTGACACAGTTGGAGGAGAGAATGACCGCCTACCGGACCATTGTTGTCGGTACTGATGGCTCGGACTCGTCGTACGTCGCCGTCGAGAAGGCCGCCGCGCTGGCTGGGGTGTCCGCCGCGACCCTGGTCATCGCGTGTGCTTACTACCCGACCGACGATCGCGACGTGGCCGCCGCCGCGGATGTGCTCAAGGACGAGGCCTACCAGGTGCGCGGGTCCGCCCCCACCAACGAGATCCTGCGCACCGCGCGGGACAAGGCTGTCGCCGCGGGCGCGCAGGACATTGTCGAGCGCGCCGTGGTCGGCGAGCCCGTCGAGTCCCTGCTCACCCTGCTCAAGGATGTGGACGCCGACCTTCTTGTAGTCGGCAACCGCGGCCTGAACACCCTGACGGGCCGCCTCCTCGGCTCCGTACCGTCGGACGTCGCCCGCAAGTCCCGCTCGGACGTCCTGATCGTGCACACCGTCCGCTAATAACCCACCCGAAGGCCCTTTTCCGTTTTTCGACCGAAGGGCACCTTCACCCCGGCAGACCAACCAAAGGCGCCCTTCAGTCGAGACTGTAGGGCGCCTTTGGTCTGTGTGCCCGACTGAGGGGACCTTCGGTCGGGTGCGGGGTTCAGGTCAGGGACTGCAACACCTCGGGCAGGTCCTCGCTGTGGACCACGCCGAGGCGTTGGGTGGCGCGGGTCAGCGCCACGTAGAGATCGTTGAGGCCGCGCGGGGATTCGTCCAGGATCGCTTGTGGCTCGACCAGATACACCGCGTCGAACTCCAAACCTTTCACGTCGTGCACGGTCAGCACCCGCACCGATGCGTCAGCCAGCTCGGCCAACTCCTCGACCAGGGTGTGCGGTGCGATCACCGCGGTGGTGCCGGGCCCGGTCTCCTCGGCGACCAACTTCGCGACCCGGTCGCGCACCTCGCCCGCGGTGACCCGATATCCGCGCGGTGGGTTCCCGCTCTCGCGCACCGAGCGCGGCGCGGACGCCTCGGGATCGATCGCGGCGAGCACGTCGGCGGCCACGTCCATGATCTCGGCAGGCGTCCGGTAGTTCACGGTCAGTTCGGTGAGCTTCCACCGCTTGGCCACATACGGTTCCAGCACCCGCTGCCACGACGACGCGCCCGCCGGGTCACCGGTCTGCGCGACATCGCCGACCACGGTGATCCAGCGATTCGGAATGCGCCGCATCACCATTCGCCACGCCATCTCCGACAGCTCCTGCGCCTCGTCCACGATGACGTGGCCATAGGTCCAGGTGCGGTCGCCCGCCGCGCGCTCGGCGGTGGTCTGCCTGGCGCGCACGTCCTGGCGTTCGGCGAGCTGGCTCGCGTCGATCAGGTCGTAGGCCATCAGGATTTCGGGGTCGAGCTCGTCTTCGAGATCCTGTGGCGCCGAACCGGTCAGGATGTCCAGCGCGTCCTGTGCCTCGGCGAGCTGGGCCCGCCAGCGGCGCCGGGAGCGTTCGCGTTCCTCGGTATCGTCCACGCCGAGCAGCTCGGCCAGCTCGTCGAGCAGCGGAGCGTCGGCCGCGCTGAACTCACCGTTGTCCGGACGCACCAGCTCCGCCCGATCCTGCGCGGACAGGGCACTGGCGACGCGGTCGAGCCGCTTTGGGTCGGCCAGCAGGTCGGCGAGCACGTCCTGCGGGGACAGCAACGGCCACAGCTTGCCGATGGCCTGCTGGATCTCCTGATCGGCCCGCATCTCGTCGCGGATCTCGGCAATATCGGTGCGGCTGAGCAAGCTTGGACCACCGGATAGATCAGCGCCCATGGTCTCGGCGAGCTGTTCGGTGAGCGCGTCGATGACCGCGCTGGTGAAAATCGGCTTGGCCAGATTGTGCGGGCGCCGCGAGGAACGGGCCCGGCCGCGCGCCCTGGTGGCGATCTTGCGATCCAGGGTCACCTGATAGCCGTCGAAGCTGAGCCGGACCGGTTCGCTCGGCACCTCTTGACGGTCGCGCACGGCCTGCTTGAGCACCTCCAGGATGTCGAGGGAGCCCTTGATCTCGCCCGCCCGCAACGAGTCCTCGCGAGTGGCCTTCACTCCGGGGTAGAGGTCACCGATGGTGGACAGCAGCACGCCGGTCTCGCCGAGCGAGGGGAGCACCTGGCCGATGTAGTCGAGGAAGGTGGCGTTCGGCCCGATGATCAGCACGCCGCTCTTGGCCAGCTGCTGGCGGTAGGTGTAGAGCAGGTACGCGGCGCGGTGCAGCGCGACGGCCGTCTTGCCGGTACCCGGGCCGCCCTGCACCACAAGCACGCTCTTGTGCTCCGAGCGGATGATCGCGTCCTGCTCGTGCTGGATCGTCTCGACGATGTCGTTCATGTGGCCGGTGCGGGCGGCATTGAGCGCGGCGAGCAGCGCGCTCTCGGCGCCAACCCCGGCGTCGCCGTCGGCCGCGCCGGCCTGCCGGGCGGCATTCAGGTCGAGGTACTCGTCGTTGATCGCGGTGACCGTGCGGTTGCGCGAGCGAATGTGCCTGCGCCGGGTCACGCCGTCCGGTGCCGCGGTGGTGGCCAGGTAGAACGGGCGGGCCAGCGGGGCGCGCCAATCGAGCAGCAGCGTCTCGTAGTCGTCCTTCTCGTCGAGAATGCCGAGCCTGCCGATGTAGCGATATTCGTCGCCGAGGTCGATCCGGCCGAAACACAGGCCGTGTTCGGCCGCATCGTATTTCGCGAGGTCCTCGTTATAGAGCTGGCTGAACGACTCGCGTTCGCTGCGGGCCTGCGGGGTGCCGCCGGATTCCAGCAGCACGGTGCGCAATCGGTTGCGCGCGTAGTCGCGCATCTCGTCGAGCCGGTCGTACAGCACCGACAGGTATTTCTGTTCCTGTTCGGTCTCGCGGGTCAGCTCGGGCGCGCCGTCACGTGCGGCACGGTCCTGAGTGAGGTCGGGCAAACTGAACTCCTTCACCGCGATGAGCCGAGCGAACGCTACACACGCAGGGCAATAGGCATGCGAACGTTCGGAAAACAAGGTTGTCGAGTCTACTGCGGTTGCGGCGTAGTCGCCGTATCCGCAG
Source organism: Nocardia sp. NPDC051321 (assembly GCF_044455225.1). Taxonomy (NCBI): domain Bacteria; kingdom Bacillati; phylum Actinomycetota; class Actinomycetes; order Mycobacteriales; family Nocardiaceae; genus Nocardia; species Nocardia sp. NPDC051321. The sequence goes on from NZ_JBITEM010000019.1 coordinate 26,379, forward strand.
GTGTACCCGGTGTCGCGCCGCCCACCACGCGTCGTTCTGCGCGACGGTTACTGGTGTGCTGTAGCCGACCACCGGAAAGTGGTGCAACAGTTTCGCGCACCGCGGGTATTCCGGTGACCCGCGAAATTCTTCGAGAATCATCGATCGGACCGGTCAGGACGCGTGTGTGTTGTTCGGCCTGCGTCCCAAGCTGACCGAGCCCTCACGGTGTCCGGACGGCTTGGCCCGGTACATCGCCAGGTCCGCGTCGTGCAGCACGGCCTCGGGAGTACGCCGGTCACCGACTGTGAGCGCGGTAACTCCGATCGAGGCATTCACCTCGATCCGGTGCCCGCGCGCGATGATCGGCTCGGCCATGGTCGAACGCAGCCTGGCCACCAGCGCGTCGATATCCACCCGCCGGGTGCCGCCGGACAACAGCACCAGGAATTCGTCGCCGCCGAGCCTGCCGACGATATCGTCGCCGCGCAACGCGCGCTGCAACCGTTGCGCGACGATCTGCAGCACCGTGTCGCCGATCGCGTGCCCGAGCGTGTCGTTGATCGCCTTGAACCCGTCCAGGTCGATGAACAGCACCGTGGACACCGGCAGGTTCTCGCTGGTGGCCAGCGCGCCGGCCAGCTGGGACAGGATCAGCGAACGATTCGCCAGCCCGGTCAGCGAGTCGTGCGTGGCCTGGTACTCCAGTTGCCGCCTGCTGGCCCGGAATTCGGTGATGTCGGCGAACGAGGACACCGCGGACGAGCGTGGATCGCCGGGATTGAGCAGGCGGCTGCTGCCCGACAGCCAGCGCCGGTGTCCGTCGGGCCGGTCGACGCCGAAGACGAAGCCGGTGATGGTTTCGCCGGTGGCGAGCGTGCGGGCGATGGGGTGCCGGGTGGGCGCCAGCGGCTGCGCGTTCGCGTCCAGCAGGGTCAGCGGCAGCGACTGGATCGTCTTGCCGATGAGCGCGTCGTCGGACTCATCGCTGCCGAAGACGCGCATGGCCGCCGGGTTGGCCGACTCGATGCGGCCGTCCGGATCGATCACGACCACGCCCTCCTCCAGTTGCGAGACGACGGTGGTGAAGTGGTGTTCGGCCAGCCGCTGGGCGGCTTCGGCGTGTCGCTGAGCGGTGAGGTCGTGGATGACCACCTGATAGGCGAGGTGGTCGTGCCAGGGCGTGAGCACCGACACGATCTCGACGGGCATCAGCATGCCGTCCGCACGGACCAGCGTTATCTCGGCCGAGTCGGCGGCGGCGCCCTGGGTGGTCAGGTGGCTGATCCGGTCCAGCATTCCCGGGACGGAACTGGGATGGATGAACTGGGTGATGGGTTTGCCGATCACGTCGTCGACGCTGTCGGCGGCCAGCAAGCGCACCGTGGCGGGATTGACGTAGACGACGATGCCGCGCTCGTGCACGCAGATAGCGTCGGGCGTGTGCTCGACCAGGGAACGGTAGCGTTCGGCCAGCTGCTCGGCGGCCGCGACCTTGTCCTCACCCACTCGAACCCCCAATCGTCGACCCGATCTGGCCAGTGGAGCATGGGATTATTCTCGTATCGACGTGCACAAGACCACAGCGTCGACGCTATTGCCTCGATCACAGTTCAGGCGCTTAATCGGGGACTGTCTGGTGATCATTACAGAACCGGTGCTCAGGAAATGTCCGGCCGACCGGGTTCGGCTGGGGAATCGGTGCAAGAGCGCTGCTGAACCGGCGGTGACCGGACGGCAGCAGCAAGATCATATGACGTTCGCCGGGGTCGGTGCCATCACCGCCTACCGCCGGGAGGCTCAGCCGGGCCGGGCAGACTCTGTCGCGGTTCCGGCAGGCAGGGCGGATCGATAATCCGTCCTCATGGCAGCGGCACCGACCAGCACAGCCGGGTGCCAGGCAGGGCCGCATCCGCTTCCGTCACCTTCCCCGCCGCGCCGATGACGAAGTGCCCGTCCGCCTTCTCCGCACGCTGCTCCAAATTCCGTAGTCCGCTGCGCACCACGTGATTCGGGATGCCCCAGCCGTTGTCGGTCACCACGATCGTCAGGTCGTCGTCGACGCTGATCTCCACCGCGACCGTATCCGCCCCGGAATGCCGGACCGCGTTGCTGACCGCCTCGCGCACTACGGCTTCGGCGTGATCGGCCAGCTCGGCCTCCAGCACCGACAGCGGTCCCGACACCGAAAACGTCGACCGCAGTGTGGTTTCCGCGGTCTGCTGGCGGATCGCGTGCTCGATCCGCTGCTGCAGTGGGTTGCCGTTGCCGCCGTGCAGGTCGAAGATCGAGGTCCTGATCTCCTGCACCACCTCTTGCAAATCGTTGACCACGGTGGAAAGGCGTTGTCGCACTTCGGGAACGGTGGCTTTGGTGACCGCGCCCTGCAGCGTGATGCCGACCGCGAACAGGCGCTGGATGACGTGGTCGTGCAGGTCCCTGGCGATTCGGTCGCGATCGGCCAGGATGTCGATATCGCGCATCCGCTGCTGCGCGTCGGCCAGCTGCACGGCCAGCGCCGCCTGGTCGGTGAACGCGGCGGTCAGCTCGACCAGCTCGTCGGAGTACGGGGCGGCGCCGATCGGGCGCACCGTGGTGAGCACGCCGAGCGTGCTGTCCGGGGTGCACAGCGGCAGGATCAGCAGCGGCCCCGCGCCGGGGAGCGCGAGGCCGAGATCGACCGCGCCGGCGTCGTCGAAACGTAGCGGGGTGCGGCGGGTGAACGCCTCGCCGAGCACGGATCCTTCGGCGCGCACCGCCTTGCCCTCATAGCCCTCGCCAGGCCCGCACCAGGTGGTGATCGCGAGCGCGGCGGGCTCGCCGTCTTCGTCGGGGCCGGTCAGAAACGACTGGTGCGAGCCGGTCAGCGTGCGCGCGTGCTCGACCACGTGCGCGAGCACACCGGCGGACTGGTTGCCCGCGAGCAGTTCGGTGGCGATGTCGCGGGTCGCCGCGATCCAGGCCTGCCTGGTGCGCGCCGATTCGTAGAGCCTGGCGTTGTCCACCGCGATGCCCGCCGCGGCCGCCAGCGCCTGCACCAGTACATCGTCATCGTCGGTGAACGGCTGCCCGCCTGCCTTCTCGGTCAGATAGAGGCTGCCGAACACCTCACCGCGGATCCGCACGGGGACCCCGAGGAAGGTATGCATCGGCGGGTGGTGCGGTGGAAGCCCAACGGAGGCAGGATGATTGGTGAGTTCATCGAGCCGGAGCGGTTTCGACTGATGGAACACCACGCCGAGCACGCCGTGGCCCTGCGGCAATCGTCCGATGGCACTGCGGGTTTCGTCATCGAACCCCTCGTCGATGAACTGCACCACCTGCTGGTCATGGCCGCGCACCGCGAGCGCGCCGTAGCGGGCGTCGACCAGGCTGATCGCGGTGCGCACGATGGTGCGCAGGGTATCGTCCAGGTCGAGGCCGGAGGTCACGGCCAGCATCGCCTCGACCAAACCGTCCATTCGGTCGCGCGAATCGAGAATGAGTTCGACGCGTTCCTTGACCTCGCTGAGTAGTTCGCGCAGGCGCAGTTGCGACAGGGTGTCACGCACGGAATAGGGGTCGGTGCCGTGATCGTGGGTCATATCGGCTTCCCCTTGTGGTGGGCGCGCGAACTGCGCCCTGTCCCAGTCTAGTTCGCCCTTCGGGGTCTTTCGGCCCTGTTCGCCACGGCGTTGCGATGGTGACATGGGGCTACGGGATCAGGATATCGAGGGCAGGGCGTGTCATATGAAGTCGTCGGGGCTGTTGCATTCTTCGTCACCACAACACTGGCTCACCGCAAGCGATCTCGATCTAGCCGTCACTACCTTCGGTGCGGTGCCGGATGTCGACGTAACGAGGGCGGTCCGGGCGATCGGCCGGGTGCTGCGCCGCCACCACCTCGACGCGGCGACCAGGGTGCGCGTCACCGCGCCTGCCGATGCGGGCGAAGTAACGGTGGTACAGGCCAACATTCGGTGTCGCGCGATCGCCACCCGGGTGCAGGTGACCGGTCCGGGCGGGTTCGCGGTGACCTTCGCCGCCGAACGGCTGGACCGGCAGCTGGCCCGGCTCGCCACCACCCAGTCCCGGGATTGGCCCGACCCCGCCCGCCCGCCGCTGGCCGAGGTCACCGAGCCCCGCCCGATCGTGCGCCGCAAGAAGTGCGAACTGCTCACCGGTAGCCCCGCCGAGGCGACGGCGGTGATGGACGCGATGGATTACGACGCCTACCTGTTCACCGACCGCGAGTCCGGTACCGAGGCCGTGGTGGCCTGGGGTGATCCGCTCGGCGTCCGGCTGTTCCGCCAGCACGCGGCGGTGAGCGGTCCGCCGACGGTAAATCTGCTACCGCTGACCGTGGATTCGGAACCGGCGCCGGTCCTCGATGAGGAGCGGGCCGCGCGCATCCTGTGCCACCACGGCCTGCCGTTCCTGCTCTTCACCGACCCGGCCACCGGTCGCGGCCGACTGCTGTACCGCCGCTACGACGGCGATCTCAGCATGGTCGAACCGGCGTAACCGCACTCAGCTCAGCGGGACCGACCAGTGCACCCGCGTCCCACCGGAGGCGGCGCGCTCGATGCTGCACCGGCCGTCCGACTCGGTCGCCCGCTGTGCGAGATTGGCCAGGCCGCTGGCGATTACGTCGTCCGGCACGCCTGATCCGTTGTCCCGCACCAGGATGGTCAACTCGTCGGCGACGGTGATCTCGATCGTCACCGCGTCCCCGCCCGAGTGCCGCACCGCATTGCTGACCGATTCGCGCACAACGGCTTCCGCGTGATCGGCCAGCGCGGGCCCGACCACCGACAGTGGGCCGTCGACGTGCAGCCGCGCCCGGATCGGAGACGCCGCGGTCTGCTGCCGGACCGCGTCCTCGAGGCGTCGCCGCAGCGAGGCGCCCGCGCCGCCGTGCAGATCGAAAATCGTCGTTCTGATCTCCTGCACGATCTCCTGCAGTCGATCGATCTCGTCCGAAAGCCGTTGCTGGACTTGCGGGTCGTCCACCCGCGCGGCCATGCCCTGCAGGCCGAGACCGACCGCGAAGACCCGCTGGATGACGTGATCGTGCAGGTCGCGCGCGATCCGGTCGCGGTCGGCGAGCACGTCGAGTTCGCGTGCTCTGCGCTGCGCCTCGGCCAGCTGCATGGCCAGCGCGGCCTGGTCGGTGAAGGCCGCGGCGAGCGCGCCGAGTTCGTCGGAGTACGGCTCGGCGTCGGGCGCGCGCACGACGATCAGCACGCCGAGCACCACTCCGGCGGTCTGCAACGGCAGGATCAACGCGGGTCCGGCGGGCTCGAGCGGTGCGCCGAGGTCGATGCCCCGCGCGTCGGCCAGATGCATGGTGGCGCGCTCGGCGAACGCCTTGCCCGCGACGGTGTCGATGAGCCGCACGTGCTGTCCATCGACCGGCGCGTCCGCCCTCGACCATTGCGCCACAACCAGTTCCGTGGCCTCCTCGGGCGGGACGCCGGGCTCGACGACGGCGAGGATCGCCTGCTCCGACCTGGTCAACGTGCGCGCGTGCTCCACCACCTGCGCGAGCACCCGATCCGGCGCGGTGCCCGCGAGGAACTCGGTGGCGATATCCCGATTCGCCGCGATCCACGCCTGCCGGGTACGGCCCCACTCGTAGAGCCGCGCGTTGTCGACGGCGATGCGGGTCGCGGTGTCCACGATCGTGCGCAACGCGTCGAACACGAGGTGCGCCGCGGCGTCCGTCATGTCGTGGTCAGCGTTCGCCGAGCTTGCTGGCCAGCACCGCGGCCTGGGTACGCCGCTCCATGCCGAGCTTGGCAAGCAGCCTCGACACGTAGTTCTTGACCGTCTTCTCCGCCAAGAACATTCGTGCCGCGATCTGCCGGTTGGTGAGTCCCTCGCCGAGCAGCGCGAGCAGCTTGCGCTCCTGCTCGGTGAGCCCGGCCAGCGGGCCGTCGTCGTCGGGCACGCCATCGCGCAGCCGGGCCCGCAACGCGGCGGCCGCCCGGTTGTCCAGCAGCGAACGCCCCGCGCCGACCGCCTTGATCGCGGCGGCCAGCTCCATGCCCTTGATGTTCTTCACGACGTATCCGCTTGCCCCGGCCAGGATCGCGTCGAGCATCGCCTGCTCGTCGGTATACGAGGTGAGAATCAGGCAGCGCAGCCCGTCCACCTCGGCGAGCAGGTCGCGGCACAGCTCGATACCGTTGCCGTCGGGCAGCCGGACATCGAGCACCGCGACATCGGGGCGCAGCATCGGAATCCGGGCCATCGCCTGCGCGACGTCACCCGCCTCGCCGATCACCGTCAGCTCGGGATCGCCCTCCAGCAGATCGATCAGACCGCGCCGGACGATTTCGTGATCGTCGACGAGAAATACCTCGAGCACGTCGGTCTCCCTGTCGTCGTCTACCGGACGAAAGCAGCCTCCCGAAAGCCACGAGTAGATAACGACGTTCCGGGTAAGCTTGCAATGAAGTCAACCAGAGGGGCCGTGGGCAGCGGAGCCATAAGGCTCATATGTACGTGGGAACTCGAGCGATGACATATTCAGCGACATTAGATTTCAGCGCGATCTTCGGATCGCCGCGTGCCTGTCCGGGCTGCGGCTCCGACCTCTTCGACGAACCACCCGATGTCCTCCAGCGCTGCGCAGGCTGCGGCGCACACTGGGGACCAGCAGTGGAAGGGCACGGCGTCGAAGAACGTAGGCGCCCATGAGGATCGGCCAGATAGTCCCGCCATGGGTCCCGGTACCACCGCCCGCCTACGGCGGCACCGAAGCGGTGGTCGGCAATCTCTCGGTCGGCCTCGACCTGCTCGGCCACGACGTGCACCTGTTCACGGTGGGCGATTCCACCTGTCCGGTACACCGATATTCGCTGTACGAGCATCCGACCGTGCAGATCGGCGTCGGTGAGGCCGAGTTGATGCACGTGCTCGCCGCCTACGAAACGCTGGCCGACGTCGACATCATTCACGACCACACCTCGCTCGGTCCGTTCGTCGGCGCGATCCAGAACGGGCCGCCGGTGGTGGTCACCAACCACGGGCCCTTCTCGTCGATGCGCCAGGAGCTGTTCCGTTCGATGGCGCGCCACGCCAGCATCGTCGCGATCTCCGAGGCGCAACGCCGGATGGCGGGCAGCGTGCCGATCGCCGAGGTGATCCATCATGGCATCGACCTCACCGCGCATCGATTCGGCCCCGGCGGCGGCGGTTACCTGGTGTTCGTCGGCCGGATGAACGAGACGAAGGGCGTGCACCGCGCGGTGCAGATCGCCAGGCTGGCGCGGCGCAAGCTGATCATGATCACCAAGATGCGCGAACCGGAGGAGCAGCGCTACTACACTGAGCGGGTGCGTCCACTGATGGGCCCCGACGATCCCGAGCCGCGTGAGGAACCCACCGCGCGCCGGGTCGAACTGGTGCGCCACGCCGACGCGTTGCTCAATCCGATCGAGTGGCCCGAGCCGTTCGGGCTCGTGATGGCCGAGGCATTGGCTTGCGGCACACCGGTTCTCGCGTTCCCCAACGGCGCGGCCCCGGAGATCGTCGAGCACGGCAAGACCGGATTCCTGTGTCGCGGTGTCGAAGAGATGGTGGACGCCATCGGCCAGGTGCACACCATCGATCGCCGGGATTGCCGCGCGGCGGCGGAGCAGCGGTTCGACAGGCTGCGGATGGCGCGCGATCACGAGCGGCTGTATCGCCGCATCCTGGCGGAGCGGACGACCCGGGTCATGGTGCCCACCACGGTGGCGTGAGTTTGCCGAGCGCCCATGGGGCGGCGTCGTGACCCATCCATGGGGCGACGGCTCGGATACGGCAGCGCCAACGACGATCAACGCCGGGGTCACCCTGGTCGAGGGCTCGACCTTCTGCATCAGCGAGGTCAGCGGCGCGATCAGGGCGAACCGCGCGGCGGGCTTGTTCGTGCGCGACACCAGAGTGCTGTCGCACTGGCGGCTCACCGTCGACGGCATCGAGCCGGAGGCCCTCACCGTGCGTTACGACCAGCCGTACAGCGCGACGCTGCTGGCCCGCAACGCGCCGCGGGCTGGCACCGCCGACAGCACCGCGCTGGTGATCATCGGCAGGCACGTCGGTGACGGCATGCGTGAGGATCTGATGGTGCGCAACCTGTCCGGCGTGCCGCTGGCATGCGCCGTCCGGCTGGAACTGGACGCCGATTTCGCCGACCTCTTCGAGGTCAAGGAGGGGCGCATCGGCCATGACCACGAGGTGGTCACCGCGGCGCGCGCGATGGACGGTGCGATCCAGATCAGTCGCGCCGAGCTCGGCGTGGCGGTGACCGTCAGTGGTACCGGAGCAAGCGCGTCGGGTCGCGAATTGTGCTGGGAGATAAACCTTCCCGGACGCGGTGAATGGTCCGCGTGCATCGAGTACCTGCCCGCGCTCGACGCCGACCCCACGCCGCCGCGCTACCCGTGCGGAACGCCGGTGAACCGCAGCGGGCCCGCGCAACGACTGCGCGAGTGGTACGCGAACTCACCGACCGTGCACACCGAGGACGAAACCCTCGCGTCGGTACTGCAACGCACCCTCACCGATCTCGGCGCGTTGCGCATCTTCGATCCGGACCATCCGGAGCGCGCGGTAGTAGCCGCCGGCGCACCCTGGTTCATGGCGCTGTTCGGCCGCGACTCGCTGCTCACCTCCTGGATGGTGTTGCCGCTCGACCGCAGGTTGGCGGTCGGCACGCTGCAGAGCCTGGCCGACTTGCAAGGGTCGAAAGTGCATGCGGCGACCGAAGAACAGCCGGGCCGGATTCCGCACGAGGTGCGGTTCGGGCGCGCGGCGACGCTGCTGCTCGGCGGCGGCACCGCGTATTACGGCACCGCCGACGCCACCCCGTTGTTCGTGATGCTGCTCGGCGAGCTGTACCGCTGGGGCCTGGACGCGCGGATCCGCGACGAGCTGCTGCCGCACGCGGACCGCGCGCTGGAGTGGATCGAACGCTACGGCGACCTGGACGGCGACGGCTTCGTCGAATACCAGTGCGCCGCCGAGCACGGCCTGGCCAATCAGGGCTGGAAGGACTCCTGGGACGGGGTCAACTTCGCCGACGGCACGCTGCCCGAGGCGCCGATCGCGCTGGCCGAGGTGCAGGGCTATACCTACGCGGCGTATCTCGCCCGCGCCACGCTTGCCGCTGGTACCGGCGACCATCCGGCCGCCGAACGCTGGCGAGCCAAGGCCGCGCAGTTGAAAACCGCGTTCAACGAGGCATTCTGGCTGCCCGATCGCGGCTGGTTCGCGATCGGTCTCGACCGGGACAAGCGGCCGATCGACGCGCTCACCTCCAATATCGGGCACTGCCTGTGGACCGGGATCATCGACGACGACAAGGCAAAGCGGGTCGCCGACCACCTGCTCTCGCCGGAGATGTTCAGCGGCTGGGGGATCCGCACGCTGGCCACGTCAATGGGCGCATACAACCCGGTCAGCTATCACAACGGCTCGGTCTGGCCGCACGACAACGCGATCTGCGCCGCGGGCCTGATGCGCTACGGGTTCACCGAGCACGCGAACCAGGTGGTCACCGCCGTGCTCGACGCCTCGACCCGGTTCGGCTACCGGCTGCCCGAGCTGTTCTGCGGTTTCGACCGCGCCGAATTCGACATTCCCGTGCCCTATCCGACGTCGTGTTCGCCGCAGGCCTGGGCCGCCGCCGCGCCGCTGCTGTTTTTGCGTACGCTGTTGAGACTGGAACCCAGCGTTCCGGAGGGGGTGCTGTCGGTCGCGCCGGTGGTCCCCGCTCGCTACCTGCCGTTGCGGGTCGGCGGGTTGCGCGTCGGCTCGGACGTGCTGTCGGTCACCGTCGACGCGGAGGGCTGGCAGGTCCGCGGTTTGTCCGGTGACCTGCGCCGGACCTAGCGCCGACCGCTAGCCGAACGCACCGCAATATCGCCGATGCGAGCGCTGTTGTAGCTGGTACGCCCCCGGACGAGCCAAACTTGTCGGTGGGTGTGTTTAGCATGACGGCCGGATACGTCTGGACCCGTTTGTCGGTTCACCCGAACACGATCGAGAAGGGACTCACCTGGTGGCGGAACGCCTCACTGTGCGCGGAGCTCGGGAACACAACCTGAAGGGGATCGACCTCGACCTGCCCCGCGACAGTCTCATCGTGTTCACCGGATTGTCCGGCTCCGGCAAGTCGAGCCTGGCCTTCGACACGATCTTCGCCGAGGGACAGCGGCGGTACGTGGAGTCGCTGTCGGCGTACGCGCGGCAGTTCCTCGGGCAGATGGACAAGCCCGACGTCGATTTCATCGAGGGTCTCTCGCCCGCGGTGTCGATCGATCAGAAGTCGACCAACCGCAACCCGCGCTCGACCGTCGGCACCATCACCGAGGTGTACGACTACCTGCGCCTGCTGTACGCGCGGGCGGGCACCCCGCACTGCCCGGTGTGTGGCGAGCTGATCCAGAAGCAGACGCCGCAGCAGATCGTCGATCAGGTGCTCGCCATGGAGGAGGGCATCAAGTTCCAGGTGCTCGCGCCGGTGGTGCGCACCCGCAAGGGCGAGTTCGTCGATCTCTTCGATCAATTGAATTCGCAGGGCTACTCCCGGGTCCGGGTCGACGGCGTGGTGCACCCGCTCACCGATCCGCCGAAGCTGAAGAAGCAGGAGAAGCACGACGTCGAGGTGGTCGTCGACCGCCTGTCGGTCAAGACGAATTCCAAACAGCGCCTCACCGATTCGATCGAGACCGCGCTGCGGCTGGCCGACGGCATCGTGGTGCTGGACTTCGTCGACCGCGACGAGCACGCGCACGACCGGGAGCGCCGCTTCTCCGAGCGGCTGGCCTGCCCGAACGGGCACCCACTCGACATCGAAGATCTGGAACCCCGGTCGTTCTCGTTCAACTCGCCCTACGGCGCCTGCCCGGACTGCTCCGGACTCGGCATTCGCAAAGAGGTCGACCCGGACCTGGTGGTGCCCGACCCGGCGCTCAGCCTGCAGGACGGTGCCATCGCGCCGTGGTCGCGTGGCCAGACCGCGGAGTACTTCACCAGGCTGCTGTCCGGGCTCGCCGAGGCCGTCGGCTTCTCGATGAAGACCCCGTGGGAAGACCTGCCGCTCAAGGCCCGCAAGGCCGTGCTGGAGGGCAGCTCCGACCAGGTGCACGTCTCCTACACCAACCGGTACGGCCGGAAGCGTTCGTACTACGCCGATTTCGAGGGCGTGATGCCGTTCCTGCAGCGGCGCATGGAGAGCACCGAGTCCGAGCAGATGAAGGAGCACTACGACGGGTACATGCGCGACGTGCCGTGCCCGGTCTGCGACGGTGCCCGGCTGCGTCCGGAGATTCTCGCGGTCACCATCAACGCGGGCGGCGACAACAAGTCCATCGCCGAGGTCAGCGACCTGTCCATCGGGGAATGCTCCAAGTTCCTGAACTCGCTCACGCTGGGGGAGCGCGAGGCCGCGATCGCCGGGCAGGTGCTCAAGGAGGTGCAGGCGCGGCTCGGCTTCCTGCTCGACGTCGGCCTGGAATATCTGTCGCTCGGGCGGGCCGCGGCCACCTTGTCCGGCGGTGAGGCGCAGCGCATCCGGCTCGCCACCCAGATCGGTTCCGGACTGGTCGGTGTGCTCTATGTGCTCGACGAACCGTCCATCGGCCTGCATCAGCGGGACAACCGGCGGCTCATCGAAACCCTCACCCGGCTGCGCAATCTCGGCAACACGCTGATCGTCGTCGAACACGACGAGGACACTATCCGCGCCTCGGACTGGGTGGTCGACATCGGCCCGCTGGCCGGCGAGCACGGTGGCCGGGTGGTGCACAGCGGCCCGTACCAGGAGCTGCTCACCGAGCCCGAATCACTCACCGGCGCTTACCTTTCCGGCCGGGAGCGGATCGAGCTGCCGCTGCTCCGCCGGCCGGTGAACAAGAAGCGCCTGCTCACCGTGGTCGGCGCGACCGAGCACAACCTGCGCGGCATCGACGTCGACTTCCCGCTCGGCGTGCTCACCGCGGTCACCGGCGTCTCCGGTTCCGGCAAGTCGACGCTGGTCAACGACATCCTGGCGACCGTGCTTGCGAACAAGCTCAACGGCGCGCGGCAGGTGCCGGGCAGGCACACCAGGATCAAGGGACTCGACGACCTGGACAAGCTGGTCCAGGTGGATCAGTCGCCGATCGGCCGCACCCCGCGTTCCAACCCGGCGACCTACACCGGTGTGTTCGACAAGATCCGCACCCTGTTCGCGTCGACCACCGAGGCTAAGGTGCGCGGCTACCAGCCCGGCCGATTCTCCTTCAACGTCAAGGGCGGTCGTTGCGAGGCGTGCTCCGGTGACGGCACCCTGAAGATCGAGATGAACTTCCTGCCCGACGTGTACGTCCCGTGCGAGGTCTGCCACGGCGCCCGGTACAACCGGGAAACCCTCGAGGTGCACTACAAGGGCAAGACCATTGCCGAGGTCCTCGACATGTCCATCGAGGAGGGTGCCGAGTTCTTCGAGCCGATCAGCTCGATCCACCGTTACCTGAAGACCCTCGTCGACGTCGGCCTCGGCTACGTCCGCCTCGGCCAGAGCGCACCCACCCTGTCCGGTGGCGAAGCCCAGCGCGTCAAGCTCTCCGCCGAACTCCAGAAACGCTCCACCGGCCGCACCGTCTACATCCTCGACGAGCCGACCACCGGCCTGCATTTCGAAGACATCCGCAAGCTCCTGAAGGTCATCAACGGCCTCGTAGACAAGGGCAACACGGTGATCGTCATCGAACACAACCTCGACGTCATCAAAACCGCCGACTGGGTCATCGACATGGGTCCCGAAGGCGGCTCCGGCGGCGGCATGGTCGTGGCGCAGGGAACGCCGGAAGACATTGTCGCCGTAGCGGAAAGCTATACCGGCCAGTTCCTGCGCGAAGCCCTGGAACAAGCGGGTGCGCCACAGGCTGCGAAGAAGTCGCCCGCGAAGAAGGTAGCGAAGGCTCCCGCCAAGAAGGCTCCGGCGAAGAAGGCCGCCGACAAGCCCACCGAGGCGCAAGCCGCCGCGAAAACCGCCACAAAGCGCTTAGCCCGCAAGGCCGCAGCCCTGCGCTGAGCCCTTAGCTCGGAATCCGCACTCTCTCTTGGGATCCGCACCCGGAATAGGGCCCTAAAGCCGGTGCTGCTCCCGAGAAAGAGTGCGGATTTTGCGGGGCGGTCTGGTTCGTCGAAATGCACACACTCGTTGTGTCGTGTGCACACCGTCTGTATAAGCTGCACACTTTCTATACGCGGTGTGCGGCTTCGGGAAACGGTGTGGGCTTCGCTCTACCTGGTGGGTATTCGAAGCATCAACTAAGTGTGCGAAGGAGTTTCGGGTGGGCGGAGGTGTGGTGTTTCGGTAATTGCTTCCGGCGGGGGGCAATTGGGGAAGGGTGGGCCTGCGCTTTTGGTTTTCCCCAGTCGATGGGGCTCGTATCGGCAATGGTGTGTGATTCTATTTGCAAGTGTGAACCTTAAACGTGGAGCTTTGGCTCGTCACCTCATTACAGTTGTAATCGCAATCGTGGCAGCGGGTTTCGTTGCTGTGCCTAGTTCGCTTGCGGAACCGCCGACTGCTCCGTCGCCGCCGGGATCGATGGCGCCTCGGACGCAGCCGGTACCGTTGCAGCCGGATCAGCAGTCGCGGATCTATTTCAAGATTCCGGCTGCCAACGAAATCGTTCGGATGCAGACGCATTTCACGGTTCCGGCGAAGCCGGCACGGGTGGGAACCATGTTCCTGTGGCCAGGTCTCGAGCCTCGTGACGGCGGGCGAAACTACTATCCGATCGGCCTCGGCGTTCTGCAACCGGTGCTTACCTGGGGTGATGCTTGCGCGCCGGTGCAACAGCCGCCGACCTACTCCACCTGGTGGATCTCTGGTCAGTACGTCAATGTTTACTCCAGAGACCCGCAATACGCCGACTGTCACTCGGGGCGTGCGATGTCGGTGAAGGTAGGCGAGGCGCTCGACATGGATATCGCCCTGGATCAAGCGACCGGCGTGTGGACGCAAACCATTACGGGACGGTCGGGTTCGGTGCGCTACTCGATCAACATGCGCGCCCAAGCCCAGAACATGGCCTTGTTCGCGATCGAGCCATGGGATAACGCGCGACTCGCCAACCGGCTCGTCTTCTCCGACACCACCATCACCTTCCGCGACGAAGCCAGGCAAAGCTGCCTCACCCCCGAACTCACCTACACCGGAAACGGCGGAACCATCACCCCGCCGACAACTACCGACGGTCGCCGCTGCCACATCGACACCGCCACAGTGAACCCGCCACGGACTGTGGACTGATCGCACCGCCGTACTCGCGATAGAGCGCCAATTATGTCTGCGGCACAACATATTTGGCCTCTATCGGAAGGTTGGCAACTTTCGTTCGCAAAACTTGGCGCGGAAATCGGAGCGACTGGCCGCAGCTCAGTTCGTTACTGTCTCGCCATGGCAGACTGGGAGACCCGCCGGGCAGAGCTCGCCGACGTCGAGCCGATCGCGGAGTTACGCGCCGTGACGCTGCGGCCAGATCTCGAGCGCCTCGGTCGGTACGACGAACACCGGGTGCGCCAGCGGCTGCGCGACGGGTTCATGGCCGAGCACACGTCGGTGATCGAGGTGGCAGGCGTCTTCGCGGGCTGCATCGCACTGCGACCGGCTGATGACGGGCACTGGCTCGAGCACTTTTACCTGGATCCGCGACTGCAGGGCCAGGGGATCGGCTCGGCTGTGCTGAGCAGAATGCTCGAATCCTGCGATCGCGCGGGGATCGTCGTCCGAGTGGACGTTCTGCAGGGCAGTCCAGCCAAGCGGCTGTACGAGCGGCACGGGTTCACCGTTGTCAGCGAGACCCCCGTGGACATCTTCATGCAGCGGATTCCGCGCGTGACACGGTAGCGGGAAGTCGTTAGGCGGGACGGGACGCGGGTTGGTAGCGTGCGGGGGACCGTGACATCGCGCCAGGAGGTGAGACCCGTGAACGCTGTATCCATGTGGGTGCTCCCTCGCTGCTGCACGGTTGGCGATTGATGTAGGTGTCGCCGGGAGTGCCCGAACATCAAGGCAATCCCGAAAGGCAACACCTATGCGTTTCACTGCGCAGACATCGTCGAACGGTGTCATCGAACGCGACTTCACGGTGGGCGAGGTTCCCGGCGTGCTCTACTCACCGGCTTCGGCCGCTACTCGCGCACCCCTCGTCCTGCTGGCACACAGCGGTGGTCAACACAAGCGAGCGCCCGGAATCGTCGGCCGCGCACACCGATTCGTGACCGAATGCGGTTTCCACGCGGCCGCCATCGACGCACCCGGCCATGGCGACCGACCCCGAACCGCGGCTGACGAGCGACACGTCACCCTCCTCCGGCAGGCGCAGGCGGCGGGCGAGCCGCTCGGCCCGGTTGTCGTGGGAGTCCACATGGACCTGGCCGCGCGCGCCGCGCCGGAATGGCAGGCAACCCTGGACGCGCTGCAGGAACTGCCGGAGATCGGCACCGAAGGCCCGGTCGGCTTCTGGGGGATCATGCAGGGCACCGGGATCGGCATTCCGCTGACCGCGGTAGAACCCAGGATCACCGCCGCGATCTTCGGTTGCCTCGGGCAGGAATCCTTGGCCGAAGCGGCGGCAAAGATCACCGTCCCAATCGAATTCCTCCTCCAATGGGACGACGAACACGTAGACCGCCAGTCCGGCCTCGCACTGTTCGACGCCTTCGCCTCGAAGGAGAAAACACTGCACGCCAACGCGGGAGGGCACGCCTACGTCCCCCGATTCGAGGCCGACAGTGCGGCCCGATTCTTCGCCAGGCATCTCCGGCCGCTCGCAATGCCGTCGGCCTGATGTGCCGCCAACGGCTGTGGCGGTGTCTATAGTTCCGTAAATTACCCTATTGAGATGTGCAATAGGGAAGGTTAGAGTATTTTCTGTGACAGATCGCCTCTACTCAGTGGAACAGGTCGCCGAGCGCCTCGGCCTGCACGTCCGCACGATTCGCAATTACGTGCGGGACGGGCGGCTGAAGGCGGTCCGGATCGGGAAGCAGTATCGGATCGCGGAGGCGGATCTCGAGGCGTTCACCGGGCTGCCGGTGCCTGCGACGGCGCGTGAAACTGCGGGGCGGCAGCGGCACACGGAGGTGTCGAGCATCGTTCAGGTCGAGGCGGTCGGTGCCGAGCTGGCCGACCGCCTGACCACACTGCTGATGGGTGCGGCCAACACGCGGTCGACCGAAGACGAACCGCTGCGGATCGACACGATGTACGACGCGGAGCGGGCCCGCTTGAAAGTGATTGTCCTTGGCGGCCTTGCCGATACGGCTCGACTGTTCGAATACATGGAAGGGGTACTTGCGTCATGACCACGATCTACAAGTCCGAGCGTGGCGCGGACAAGGTCCGGCGGCGCTACGAGGAGTTGCTGCGGGAATGGCCTGTTCCGGCTGAGCACCTGCGGGTGCCGACTCGGGAGGGGGAGACCTTCGTCGTGGTCTCCGGCCCGCAGGACGCGCAGCCGCTGCTGTTGTTGCACGGATCGGGCGCCAACACCGCCATGTGGCGCGGCGAGATCGCCTCCTGGGCACAGCATTTCCGCACCTACGCGATCGATATCATCGGCGAGGCGGGCGCCAGTGCCCCGTCCCGCCCGCCCCTCGACTCCGATCGGCTCGCGCTGTGGCTCGATGATGTGCTGGAATACCTTGGGCTAGAAACCGTTTCGGTCGTCGCGGCCTCCCTTGGTGGTTGGGTGGCGCTGGACTACGCAGTCCGCAGGCCGGGTCGGATAACTCGTCTTGCCCTGCTTTGCCCCAGCGGTATCGGCGCGCAGACAATGGGCTGGCTGCCAAAAGCTTTGTTCCTCCGCCTCTTCGGTCGCCGCGGCGTTCGGCAGACCGCCCGCATCGTGACCGGCCTGGACACGCCACTGACCGAACAGGTGCTCGACGACATAGTGCTCACCTTCACCCAGTACAAGCCGCGCACCGAGCGTCTCCCCATATTCTCCGACGACGCCCTCCGCCACCTGACCATGCCGATGCTGGTAATCGTCGGCGCCCGCGACGTCATGCTCGACTCCGCGGCCACCGCCGACCGAGTCCGCCGCCACGTCCCCGACGCAACAGTGCACGTGCTCCCCGGCGTCGGCCACGCGATCCTCGGACAGTCCGACGAAGTATCGAAGTTCCTCCTCGCCGACCCCCAACCCCACCCGCACTGACCCACCCCCGCGCATGAATAGTCCAGCTGTGCACAAACCGGCTGGCAAGTCTGTGTGCGGCAAGCTAATTCGTGCACGAAGGTCGTTGTAGCGTTATGAGAGTCGGACTCGCGTCGTTGAGTAGGCTGGCGCGGTATCGGAGTTCCTCCTCGATGCCGAGCGCCAGCCCTGTCTGCTGCTGTCCGTCAGTGACCGCGCCCGGCAGCGCATGAATTGTCCAGCTGCGCACGAACTAGCAGGCAAATCCCTACGCAGCGGCGCAGTTCCTGTGCGGCGGACAAAACCGTGCGCGGCAGCCTGGTTGGTGCAAGCGCTGCGTGAGTCGTCACGCGATCTGGCACGTGCAATGCCGCACACGGATTGACCGGCTGAGCGCGAATTCGCTGGTGAACCGTGCGCGGCGGGCCGAACCGTGCGCGGCGCGTTGGCAGCACCCCGGGGCGTCAGGTCAGGGGTGGGCCGAACCAGCGGGTCAGGGCTGTGTGCAGGCGATCCGGGGCGGACTGTTCGGGTGCGTTGGATGCCCATGCGACGTAGCCGTCTGGTCTGATCAGTAGTGCGTCGGCGGGGGCTTTGGCGCTGGTTGCGGGGATGGTGTCGACTCGGTCGCGCCACCCTGCTGCGACTTCGGTGATGGCCGGGTTGTCGGTGAGGGTGAGTAGAACGGGGCGCGCCTTGCGCAGTAGTTCAGCGACTCGCTGTGTCCCGTCGGGGGTTTCGAGGGTGAGGTCGGGGACCATTCGGCCGGAGAGGGGGTGGGGGTCGCCGGTTTCGTAGCGGGTGTCGGAGCCGGACATCAGGCGGGCGATGTAGGCGGTATTTTCGGGCTGTTCCAGCAGTTCGCCGAGCAGTGTGCGCATCGCGGTGACCTCGGGGCCGGGGGCGAAGAGCGCGGTTTGGGCGAGGGAACTCATCATTACGCGGACGCCGACCGGGTGGCGTTCGGCATGGTAGGTGTCCAGCAATCCTGTTGGGGCCCAGCCATTTATCGTCGCGGCCAGCTTCCATCCGAGGTTGGCCGCGTCTTGCAGGCCGAGGTTGAGGCCGGGCCCGCCCATCCCGGAATGCACGTGCGCGGCATCGCCGACGAGGAAGACATTGCCTTCGCGGTACCGCTCGGCCTGTCGCGTGTTCTGATTGTCGATGCGGCGCAACGCATGTGGGCCGGGTCCGTGCGGCGCCTCCATCGGCAGGTCGACGCCGAGCACCCGCCGCACGCTCGCGCGCAGTTCCTCGATGGTCATCGGGGTTTCTTCGGGCACCGGTGCGCCGCCGAACTCCACGCTCGCGATGAGCGGACGACCCGGCTCCAACTCGGCGAAGACGAAACCGCCGCGTTCTAGTCGGTTGTGCCCGAACGGAAGTCGTCCGAACCCGGGAACTTCGATGCCGCCGTCGCCGGTCCGCAACTCGTCCGGCAGCCAGACATGCCCCATCCGCGCGATGCTGTCGGTCGCGGTGTAGCCGGGGAATTCGATGCCGACTTGTTTGCGGACGAAACTCTTACCGCCGTCTGCGCCGATCAGGTATCGAGCACCGAGGTGGTAGTCGCCGTCAGGTCCCGCCACGGTGACGTCGACGCGATCGTCTTGCTGAGTCAAGCCGATGAGTCGATGTCCCCACCTGATATCGACGCCCAGCCCAGCCGTCCACTTCTCCAGTAGCCGAACGAGTTTGGGCTGCGGAAGGCCCAACGCGGCCATCGGATTGTCCGCCAGCTCGGCGAACGACAGCGGCAGCCCGCTGAAGAAGTAGAAGGGCAGCGGCTGCGGCGCACCGGGCGGGCCGCCGAACTCGTGGTAGAGCCCGCGCATGTCGAGCAGCCGAATCACCTGGCCGATAAGGCCGTTCGCCTTCGGCTCAGCGCTGGGCGCGGGTAGTTCGTCCAGCACGATGGCGTGCACTCCGGCCAATGCGAGTTCGCCGGCGAGCATCAGCCCATTCGGTCCGGCACCGGAAATGACTACGTCGACAGAGTTTTCAGGCATGACAAAGACACCCCTTGTTCGATGATGGGTTTTAGTGCGGTGTCAGCGCGGCGGTTCGGGAAGCCCCGCGGCCACCTCGTCGAGGGCGCGCCGGAGCACGGTGGTGATGTGCACCGGCGGGTCCGCGTGGGAGTACACGACAAACGTCGCTTCGACGATGGCTGCGATGGAGCCTGCGACCAGGCGCGGATAGATATCGCGCAGCGGGTCGGTGCCGGTGCGTTCGGCGATCAGCTCGAGCCAATCGTCGGAGATCTCTTTGGAAACGGCGTGCCGCAGCTCCGCCACGGTGAACAGCTTCCGGATCTCGGCCAGTTGCGCCGGACTGGGCAACGCGAACTGTGCTCCGTCGTCCTCGAGCGGCTCAAGCATCGCGGCGGTCAGCGCCGTCCAGAGCGGTTCGTCCGCGGGGCGCTCCCGCAATATCGCGAGGCTGCGCCGAATGCGCACGGACTGCCGGTAGGCGATCGCGTCGTGCTTGCCGGTGAAGTAGTTGTTGAACGTGCGCACCGAAACCCCAGCGCGAGCCGCGATGTCCTCGCGGGTGACGTTCTCCATGCCGCGCTCGAACGCCAGTTCCACTGCGGCGGTACTCAACGCCATGCGGGTGTCGAGCTTCTTGCGTTCGCGCAGTCCGAGCACTTCTTTCTCCGGCATGACGACAGCCTACCGAAAAACGTGCCCGGTGGGCAAAATTTCCCGCCGGGAAAAATTAACGGCAGCGCGGACTCGGCAAAGACCAGGCCAGCGCTGCCGCAAAGTGTTGCGAAGGATCAGTAGACCGGGCCGGTGTACTTCTCACCGGGCCCCTTGCCCGGCTCATCCGGATGCGCCGAGGCCTCCCGGAACGCGCGCTGCAGCGACTGCAATCCCTCGCGAATCGGCCCGGCGTGCGGCCCGAGGTACTCCACCGACGCCGTGACCAGCCCGGCCAGCGCCGTGATCACCCGTCGCGCCTCGTCGAGATCCCGCCGCGTGCTGGTCTCCGGATCCTCGTCCGCGAGCCCGAGCTTCTCCGCCGCCGAACTCATCAGCATCACCGCGGCCCGGCTGATCACCTCGACCGCGGGTATATCGGCCAGTTCGCGCACGGAGTCGTCGAGCTCTTCTGTCATGCTCATCAGGCTAGCGACGCGACCGCCGGCCACCGGCATCGGCCGAGCTCGACGCGCGGACGCCGGGCCGATTCGGCGATAGCCGAACGCAATGTTAGACTTTCCGCTGACGACCGCCCCTGGTTGTGTCTTCTTCCAAGATTTCGAGCCTGGGGCTGATAAGTGGAGCCCGACTCCCACCGTTGCCGACGAGCGATCGTCAGGTCAAACGGTCCGGTCACCCGCCTTCTCGGAGGCGGGTTTCTTGTGCCGGGGTTCTCTTGTGAGAGAACCGCGCGCAAGATCGCACGCGAGGTTTTGGCGTGCGCTGACCGGTCGACTCGGGCCCCGCAGCGGAATACCGCTCCGGGGCTTTTGTGTTGAAAAGGGGTTGCAGTTATTGCGCGCGGTCGTCCTGACGACACCGCTTGACCTAGGAGGCCCCATCAGCACTGAGACCCGCATCAACGATCGCATCCGTGTTCCCGAGGTCCGGCTCATCGGACCCAGCGGCGAGCAGGTTGGGATCGTGCGTGTTGAAGATGCACTACGCGTCGCCATGGAGGCAGATCTCGATCTCGTCGAGGTCGCTCCGGATGCACGTCCGCCGGTCTGCAAGATCATGGACTACGGCAAGTTCAAGTACGAGACGGCGCAGAAGGCGCGCGAGTCTCGGAAGAACCAAGTGCAGACCGTGATCAAGGAGCAGAAGCTCCGCCCGAAGATCGACGACCACGACTACGCGACCAAGAGGGGCCATGTCATGCGCTTCCTCGAGGCCGGGTCGAAGGTCAAGGTCACCATCATGTTCCGTGGACGTGAGCAGTCCAGGCCCGAACTGGGCTACCGACTGCTGCAGCGTCTCGCCGCGGACGTGGCGGACCTGGGGTTCGTCGAAACCTCGGCCAAGCAGGACGGTCGCAACATGACCATGGTCCTCGCGCCCCACAAGGGTGCGAAGACGCGAGTGAAGGCACAGCAGGAGTCCGCAGCTCCGCGGCCGCAGCAGCCCGCTGCGCAGCCGAGCCCCGCGCCCGCTGAGGCCGTCGCCGCAGACAGCACGCCCGCCGCGGCTCCGGCCGAGCAGGCCGACCCGCCGCAGTAATACCGATAAGAGCCGGCGGTCCGTAAGGGCCGCCGGGACGAGACAGATTAGAGGAATCCATGCCGAAGATGAAGAGCCACAGCGGCGCCTCGAAGCGATTCAAGGTGTCGGGCCGAGGCAAGCTGCTTCGCCAGCAGGCGAACCGTCGCCACCTGCTCGAGCACAAGTCGACCCGCCGGACTCGTCGTCTGGATGGCACGGAGGCCGTCGCGTCCGTCGACGTTCCGCGCGTGAAGAGGCTGCTCGGTCTCTGAGAGACCAGTAGCGATTGCTTGCCGGTCGCTCGAAAGAGCCCGTAAGCAAACCGCGTTCCGGATTCCGGACGCCGACCAACTGACAAACTCCGGGTGCCAGCATGCGCCCCCTAGATCGACAAAGGACTGACCCATGGCACGCGTCAAAAGGGCCGTCAACGCTCAGAAGAAGCGTCGTTCCATCCTCGAGGCCTCCAAGGGCTACCGCGGGCAGCGTTCGCGCCTGTACCGCAAGGCCAAGGAACAGCAGCTGCACTCGCTCACCTACGCCTACCGGGACCGCCGGGCGCGCAAGGGTGACTTCCGCAAGCTGTGGATCGCCCGCATCAACGCCGCGGCGCGTCTGAACGACATCACCTACAACCGCTTCATCCAGGGCCTGAAGGCCGCGGGTGTCGAGGTGGATCGCAAGATCCTCGCCGAGCTCGCCGTCTCCGACGCCGACGCGTTCGCCGGTCTCGTCGCGATCGCCAAGGCCGCCCTGCCGCAGGACGTCAACGCGCCTGCCGCGTAAGTCACCGGGTGACAAGCGAATATCTTTCGGAACGACCCGTGGACGCGCTCTCGGAGCGCAATCCACGGGTCGTTTCCGCTGTCAAGCTGCAGCGCGGTGCGCAGCGACGTAAGGCCGGGCGCTTCCTCGCGGAAGGCGCCAATTCGGTTGCCGCCGCGTTGGATACGGGCCGGGTGCAGGAGCTGTTCTACTCCGCCGGTGCCGCGGCCCGCGAGCATGAACTGGTGGCAAGTGCCGCGGGTATGGGCGTGCGCACCACGCTGGTCAGCGATCGTGCCGCTCAGCAGCTCGGCGAAACCGTCACCGCGCCAGGGCTTGTCGCGGTGTGCGAACTGATCGATGTGCCGTTGGCCGACGTGCTCGCGAAAGCGCCTCGGATGCTCGCGGTACCGGTCGAGATGGCCGAACCCGGTAATGCCGGAACCCTCATCCGAGTCGCCGATTCCGTTGGTGCCGATGGGGTAGTGCTGGCCGGTGACTCGGTCGACCCGCACAATGGCAAATGTGTGCGCGCCAGCGCGGGCAGCCTGTTCCACGTCCCGATCGCGCGGCACCGTGACGTCGGCGAAACCCTGGATGCCCTTGCGGCGGAAGGCATCACGATCCTGGCGACCGCCGCGAACGGCGAAGTCGACCTCGATGATGCCGACGGGCTCTTCACCGGACCGGTCGCCTGGCTGTTCGGCAACGAAGCGCACGGACTGGATCCCGCCGTGACGCAACGCGCCGACCACCGCGTCCGCATCCCGATCCGCGGCCGCGCCGAAAGCCTGAACCTGGCCACCGCGGCCGCCATCTGCCTATACGCGAATTCCCGCGTGCGCTACGCAAAGTAAGCCCGCCGCACATCTTCTGATTCCCCGCACGCCGACTCGCCGCCCTAACACGCGTGCGTGTGTCACGAGGTGTGCGTTTGTGGCGGCGGCCGATCAGGTGAGCTCAGTCGTCGAGTTGGGTGAAGTCGTTCAGTAGTTCGAGCGCCCAGGGGGTTGTTACGGCGCCGGGGCCTGCTACTTGGATCGCGCTCAGGACGGTGAGCAGCATGCCGGTGGCCATGAACTCGCGGGCCTCGTGGACCTCGGCGCCGGTGAGCTCGCGGACCAGCTGGTAGATCTTGCCGAAACGGGCGCGGACCTCATTGCCGATCGCCGCCTCCCCGCTTGCCGCGAAGCCGTGCAGGAACAGTTGCAGCATTTCCTTGTCGGCCAGGAAGATGCTGAAGCCATGGCCGAGGGAATGTAGTGCGTCCTCCGGCGTCGCGTCGGGCGCCGCCTCCTCGCGGGCCGCGCGGAATACCTCTTCGATCCGATCGCACACCCGGTGCAGCGCGCTGATGAACAAGTGCTGCTTGGTGCCGAAGAGCCGGATCACGTAGGGCTGCGAAACGCCTGCGCGCCTGGCGATCTCATCGGTGCGGGTGGCCGCGAAGCCGGATTCGGCGAACGCTGAGACGGCGGCTTGCAACACCTGCTCGCCGCGCTCGGAAGCGGTCATCCGGACCCTGGTCGAACTCGACATCGTGCTGCACTCCGTTCGTCCGCCCCGTTGGTATTGACATGTTATCAGTCGATGCATACTCTTCGATTCGTTAGTTATCAGTCAATTACAACTAAGGCTGGATATGACCGAGACCCTCCAACCCGACGCCTCGTCGGCGACCGTCGAGCCCACCACATCGATGAGCGGTCGCGCGCTCGCCGCGGTGCTCGCCGCCGTCGGCATCCCGATGTTCATGGTCACCCTGGACAACCTCGTGGTGACCAACGCGTTGCCGGTGATCCGCACCGAACTGGGCGCGTCCCTGTCCGACCTGCAGTGGTTCATCAACGCCTACACACTGGCCTTCGCCTCGCTGCTGCTCACCGTCTCCGCGATCGGCGACCGGCTCGGCCGCCGCACGGTGTTCCTGACGGGTATCGCGTTGTTCACCGTGGCCTCGGCGGCATGCGCGCTGGCGACTGAGCCGTGGATGCTGATCGCCGCGAGAGTCGTGCAGGGCTTCGGTGGGGCCGCGGTCGCGCCGCTGTCGCTGACCCTGCTGTCGGCGGCGGTGCCGGAACGGATGCGTAGCGCCGCCATCGGAATCTGGGGCGGCATCTTCGGACTCGGCGTCGCGGTCGGTCCGCTCGTCGGTGGCGCCGTAGTCGAGGGGCTGAGCTGGCAGTGGATCTTCTGGCTGAATGTGCCCATCGGCGTCGTGGTCGTGCCGTTCGCGGCTCGAGTGCTGCGCGAGTCCTACGGCGCGACCAGGCGACTCGATCTGCTCGGCCTGGCGTTGTCGGCGAGCGGTGTGCTCGCGGTGGTCTGGGGCGTCATCCACGGCGCCGACGCCGGCTGGACCTCGGCCACCGTGCTCGGCAGCTTCATCGCCGGCGCTGTGCTGCTGACCGGGTTGATCGCGTGGGAACTCAGGACGCCCGATCCGATGCTGCCGCTGCGCCTGTTCCGTTCCCGCGCCTACCGGGTGAGTAACGTCATGAGCTTCACCTTCTCCATGGGCGTTTTCGGCTCGATCTTCCTGCTCGCCCAGTACTTCCAGGTGGTGCAGGGTTACGGCCCGCTGGAAGCGGGCGTCCGCACTATGCCGTGGACGATGGCGCCGATGGTGGTAGCCCCGATCGCGGGCATGCTCGTCGACCGGGTCGGCGCCCGTACCCTGCTGGCCGCCGGTCAGATCCTGCTGACCATCGCGCTCGGCTGGATGGCGGCGATCACCACGGTCGATGTCGGCTTCGGTGCCTTCGTCGGGCCATTCCTGCTGGGCGGCATCGGGATGGGCCTCACCTTCGCGCCCAGTGCAACGGTCATCATGGCCAGCGCCGCGCCCGAAGACCAGGCCATGGCCTCGGGCACCAACAACACCCTGCGTGAAGTGGGCATAGCCATGGGCATCGCCGTGCTCGCGTCCGTATTCGCCTCGCACGGTTCATATCTCAGCCCGCAGGCCTACGTCGACGGCCTGGTGCCCGCGATCTGGGTCGGCGCCGCCATCGTCGCGGTCGGTGCGGTCATCTCGCTGCTGCTGCCCGCCAAGATCACCCAAGTCTGACTCGTCCGGGGGAGTGCGCATCGATGCCAGCCGACTCTGCGGAGGCGGCTGGCATCATGCCGTGAGTGCAGCGGGCACGCTCAGCCGCAGAGGTGGTAGAAGGTGGTTCGTGGGTGTTCTCCCGCGCTCGGGGATCAACCCATGACTGGCCTGGCCGTCGCCGCGATGTCACCGCTGACCCGCAGCGCAATCGGTGTCCCACTGCGGACCGGGGAATCCGAATGAATCGGATATGGCGCATCCAATAGGATTCCACCAGCAGCAATGTGGGTAGGGAACCAGCCGTGCCCGCGAACCGATCCCCAGGGGAGAGTCGAACCATCGTGGCCGACGACAACGACGCAGTCGAGCAAAACGCGACGCTGACCGAGGAGGCACTGGCCGCGGCCGCGACGGCCGCCGAGAAGGCGTTTGCCGCTGCGGCCGACCTGGATGCGCTCGCGGTCGCGAAAACCGAGCACCTCGGTGGCAAGGCGCCGCTGGCGCTGGCGCAGCGTGCGCTTGGCAGCATCCCGAAGACGGAGAAGGCAGACGCCGGTAAACGCGTCAATGTCGCGCGGGCCCGGGTGTCCGAGGCGTTCGAGACGCGGCGCGCGGCGCTGCTCGCCGAGCGGGACGCGGCGGTGCTGGTGGCCGAGGCGATCGACGTGACGCTGCCCGCGCGCAGGCAGCCGTTCGGCGCCAGGCATCCGATCACCGTCATCTCCGAGCAGGTCGCCGATGTGTTCGTCGGGATGGGCTGGGAGGTCGCCGAGGGTCCCGAGGTGGAGACCGAGCACTTCAACTTCGACGCGCTCAACTTCCTGCCCGACCACCCGGCGCGCACCATGCAGGACACCTTCCACATCGCGCCGGAGGGCTCCCGCCAGGTGCTGCGCACCCACACCTCCCCGGTGCAGGTGCGCTCGCTGCTGGCCCGCGAGCTGCCGATCTACGTGGTGTGCCCCGGCCGCACCTTCCGCACCGACGAGCTCGATGCCACGCACACCCCGATCTTCTCCCAGGTGGAGGGGCTGGCCGTGGACAAGGGCCTGACCATGGCACACCTGCGCGGCACCCTGGACGCGTTCGCGCGGGCGCTGTTCGGCCTGGACACCCGAACCAGGATGCGCCCCAACTACTTTCCGTTCACCGAACCCTCCGCCGAGGTCGACGTCTGGTTCCCGGACAAGCGGGGCGGCGCGGGCTGGGTCGAGTGGGGCGGCTGCGGCATGGTGAACCCGAAGGTGTTGATCGCCAGCGGGATCGATCCCGAGGTGTACAGCGGCTTCGCGTTCGGCATGGGCCTCGAGCGGACGCTGCAGTTCCGCAACGGCATCCCGGACATGCGCGACATCGTCGAGGGTGATGTGCGTTTCACGCTGCCCTTCGGCATCCGGTCCTGACCTCACCCTTCGATCGAGAGAGCGAAACGTCAAGTGCGAGTAGCGCAGTCCTGGCTGACCGACATCATCCAGCGCACCAACCCCGACTGGTCGGTGACGCCGGAAGAGCTCGACGCGGGGTTCGTCCGTGTCGGCTTGGAGGTCGAAGAAGTCGACAAGCTCGAGCGGATCGCCGGTGACATCGATAAGCCGCTGGTCGTCGGCCGCGTCGCCGAGATCACCGAGCTGACCGAGTTCAAGAAGCCGATCCGCTTCTGCAAGGTCGATGTCGGCAACCCTGAACTTCAGGAAATCGTCTGTGGCGCAACCAACTTCGCCGTCGGCGACCTGGTTGTCGTCGTGCTGCCCGGTGGTGTGCTGCCCGGCGGGTTCGCGATCTCCTCGCGCAAGACCTACGGGCATGTCTCCAACGGGATGATCTGCTCGGTCGCCGAACTCGGTATCGGCAAGGATCATGCGGGCATTCTGGTGCTCGAGCCGGGCACCGCCGAGCCGGGCGCGGACGCGAACGAGCTACTGGGCCTCGACGATACGGTCATCGAGCTCAACATCACCCCCGACCGCGGCTACTGCTTCTCGGTGCGCGGACTGGCCCGCGAACTCGCCTGCGGCTTCGACCTCGACTACGCCGATCCCGCCGTGCGCATCCTGCCGGACGATGAGCAGGACGCCTGGTCGATCACTCTCGAACCCGACTCCAAGTGCACCCGCTTCGCGGCGCGCCGGGTCACCGGTATCGACCCGAACGCGGTGAGCCCCTGGTGGTTACAGCGCAGGCTGCTGCTGTCCGGCGTGCGCCCGATCTCGCCTGCCGTCGACGTAACCAACTACGTCATGCTCGAACTCGGCCAGCCGCTGCACGCCTGGGACGCGGCCAAGTTGAACGGCGGCCTGGTGGTGCGCACCGCCAACAAGGGTGAGACGCTGCGCACCCTCGACGAGGTCGAGCGCACGCTGGACGCCGAAGACGTGGTGATCGCCGACGATTCCGGCGTGGTCTCGCTGGCCGGTGTGATGGGCGGCGCGTCCACCGAGGTCGGCGCCGAAACGACCGACATCCTGCTGGAAGCCGCCACCTGGAATCCGCTGCTGACCTACCGCACCTCGCGCAGGCACAAGCTGGTCTCCGAGGCGGGCAAGCGCTACGAGCGGGTGGTCGACCCGGAGATCAACGTGGCCGCACTCGACCGCGCCGCCACCCTGCTCGCCGAAATCGCCGGTGGCACTATTGAATCCGCGCTCACCGACGTGCGCGTCCCGGTGCCGTCCGCGCCGCCGATCCGGATGGACATCGACCGGGCCGACCGCGTCGCCGGTGTCGTCTACCCGACCGGCACCTCCGCGCGCCGCCTGGCCCAGATCGGCTGCACCGTCGAGGTCGCCGTCGACGAGACCACCGGGCACGGTCAGCTCGAGGTCACGCCGCCGAGCTGGCGACCCGACCTGGTGCAACCCGCCGACCTGGTCGAAGAGGTGCTGCGGCTGGAGGGCCTCGAGCAGATCCCGTCTGTGCTGCCCGCCGCGCCCGCCGGGCGTGGTCTCACCGCCACCCAGCGCCGTCGCCGCGCGGTCGGGCGGGCGCTGGCCTTCGCCGGTACCGTCGAGGTGCCCGCGCCGTTGTTCATGCCCGCCGGTGTTTTCGACACCTGGGGTCTGGACGCCGACGACCCGCGCCGGGCGTCCACCCGGGTGCTGAACCCACTCGATGTCGAGCGCGCCGAGCTGGCCACCACGCTGCTGCCCGGCCTGCTGGAAGTGGCCACCCGCAACATCTCTCGCGGCGCCCGCGACCTCACCATCTTCGGCATCGCCCAGGTGGTGCTGCCCGGTGACAACGTGCACCCGGTCGAGGCGCTGCCGGTCGACCGCCGTCCCACCGACGACCAGATCGCCGACCTGCTCGACTCGCTGCCCGCCCAGCCCGTGCACGTCGCGGCCGTCCTCACCGGCCGTCGCGAACCGCGCGGGCCGTGGGGTCAGGGCCGTCAGGCCGAGGCCGCCGACGCGTTCGCCATCGCCGACGCGGTCGCCGACGCGGCGGGCGTCACCCTGGAGCGCCGCCCCGCCGCCTACCTGCCGTGGCATCCGGGTCGCTGCGCCGAGCTGGTGGTGGACGGCAACGTTGTCGGCTACGCGGGCGAACTGCATCCTGCGGTACTGGAACGGTCCGGCTTGCCGCCGCGCACCTGCGCCGTCGAACTCGACCTCGACGCCCTGCCGCTGCTCGAATCCCGGCCCGCCCCAACGATTTCCCCGTTCCCGGCGGTGCTGCAGGACGTCTCGGTCAGCGTCGAGAAGGCGACCCCCGCGGCCGCCGTGGAATCGGCCATGCGCACCGGCGGCGGCGAACTCCTCGAGGACATCGCCCTGTTCGACGTCTACGAGGGCACCCAAGCAGGTGCGGGCCGCAAGTCCCTCACCTATGCCCTCCGCTTCCGCGCCACCGACCGCACCCTCACCGAGGACGAAGCCAGCGCCGCCCGCGACGCCGCGGTAACAGCCGCCGCCGACGCCGTCGGTGCGGTCCTGCGCGGCTAGCCGCCGCGTACGAATCACCTGTATGCGATCAGGCCCGGAAGTGGAAGCTTCCGGGCCTGAGACAGAGCGGGTTCGCTAGCTGGCGCGGCACGCCTGGTCGAGGGCCGACATGGCGTTCTGCAGCTCTTGGTCCTGGAGCACGGCGCCGAGTTGATTGTCCGACGCGGTTGCCGCCTTGTTCATGTAGGGCACGGCGCCCGAGATCGCGGTCTTCACCGCGCCCTCGTCGGCGTTGGCCGCTGCGGTGTCCAACTTTCCGGCCGCGGTGCCGAATGCCGCCTTCACCTCTGCCGCGGATCCGGCGCCGCTCGCCTTGGACGCGTTGATCCCGGCGGTCAGTTCGTTGGCCGTCGCGCTGACGGACGCGCACGTGTCCGCATCGCTGACGGCGCTTGCGGGCACAGCCGCGGCGGTGAAGCCGGCGAGCGCCGCTACGAGCGTCACGGTCGCGAGAATCGTTGTCCGCATAGAAGATGTTCCCTTTCGTTGGTTGACAATCCCCGCCTTGTATACCCGTTCCGGCGGCGCCCGAAGCGGCTCGATTTCCGGCGAGTCGCGGAGCGGGACGGTCGTGCAGATCGGTAGGACAGGCTCGGGCCAGCACTCGAAAGTCATGCGGGTCGAGTGACCAAAACCGGTCGGGGAGGGGTAAGAACGACATCATGCGACACCCGGCCAGTCCGATACTGAACGCGTTGACCTATCTGCCGGATCGGCAGATCCTGCAGACACCCGCCATGCTCGGCATGACGTATACCGACCTGTCGATCAGCACCGCCGACGGGGAAACGCTGCACGGCTGGTGGCTGCCCGCGCCGAAGTCGATCGGGCACATCCTGTTCGCGCACGGCAACGCGGGGAATATCGGCGATCGGATCGCGCTGTTCGCTTTGCTCGTCGAGGCCGGGTTCGACGTGCTCGCGTTCGACTATCGCGGATACGGGCAGAGCACCGGGCGGCCCACCGAGCACGGCACCTACCTCGACGCGCGGGCGGCGCGGCGGGTGCTGCTCGAACAACCCGGTGTCGATCCGAATCATGTTCTCTACCTGGGGAAGTCGCTTGGCGGCGGGGTGATGGTCGAACTCGCCCTCGCGCATCCGCCCGCGGGACTGATGCTGATGTCGACCTTCTCCGGCCTGCGCGATGCCGCCCGATCCGTGTACCCGTTCCTGCCTGGCCCCTTGGTCCCCGACGCGTATCCGAGTGAAAAGCGGATCCGCTCCCTGCGCGCCCCCGTGCTGATCATGCACGGCGACCAGGACGAACTCCTGCCGCTGCGGCACGCGGAACGCCTTTACGCCGCCGCCCGCGAACCGAAACGCCTGAAGGTTTTTCCCGGCGCGGGCCACAACGATCTGATCATCGTCGGCGGCACGGCCTGGTTCCAGCTGGTGCGTGACTGGGCCGGTGCGATCGTCCGAGCGTGAGTAGCCGCCTGCGTAGCCTGGTGATATGACTGAAAACAGCGAGATCGCGGCCCGTTTGGCGGCGCTGTCCGACGGCGAATTGGTCGGTGTACTGCTGGTGGCCACCGCGGAACGCCCCGGCTTCGCCGTCGTGCACGCCGCGCTGCTCAGCCTCCTCGATGCCGGTGATAAGACAACAGTGGGCGATGTGACTCCTACCACGATGCCTACGTCGGTGCATGACGCGCCGCCGCTGCACGATGTATCCGGCCAGGTCGGAGGCACCTCTGCGGTACCCGCGGTACCGGTACCGCCGACCGGTATCCCGGCACCGACTGAGACAGGCGGGTATTCGCCCTCCGGTGTCCCTACTTGGGGGTCAGTTCGCGATAAGGTCGAGCAGCGCTTCGGCTCCGCGCAGGGGATGAGCGAACTCGATCAGCAGACCCCGGCGGGCCGCAGCGCCGACGAGCAATGGGACGCGCGCGAGCAGGCGGCGCGTGAACGCCTGGACCAGATACGGAAGTCGTTGCGCGGCAACGATACCGAAACATAAGGGCCGTAACCTGGCCAGGCGCACCGTACTACGACAGTGATGGGTGGAACACGATGACGGAGCCGCGCGAGATTGCTGAACGGCTACTCGATGCACAGGTGGAATTCGTGCTCGCCGAGGTCACCGGCGATCGCTTCGCCGAAGTTGTCGCTCGCGATGTCGAGTCGGTGCTCGGTGTCGCGGACACCCTGATCTTCCGCGACATCGTCGAGGTCGATCAGGCCAAGCAGACCGTCGCGACCATCATCGATCTGATCGGCGGCAGCCCGGTGATCGCGGACATGGTCGGGGTTTTCGCCGATTCCATCTACGACAATATCGCCGCCAACAACGACTACACCCTCGGCCAGGTGGTCGACCGCGAACCGGTGGAAGCGTTGCTGGAGAAGATCTTCGGCATGCATCAGGCCCAGGAACGCATTCTGGACCGGCTCACCGAGAGCCCGCTGGTCGCCACCGTCGCTTCGAAGTTCGTCGACAAGTTGATCTCCGACTTCATGGAGGCGAACAAGCAAATCGCCGGCAAGATCCCCGGCGTCTCCTCGTTGATCTCCATGGGGCAGTCCGCGGCCAAGACCGCGAAGAAGGCGACCGAGAGCACCTTCATCGGCGACATGGCGGGCAAGGGCGCGGTTTTCGCACTCAAACGGACCAACAACGCGATCCGCGAAATGTTGCGTGACGCACCGGTGCACGACGCCGCCATGGAATTCTGGGATCTGCACGCCGACGAACCGGTCAGCGGCCTGCGCGATTATCTGTCGCAGAAGGATCTGAACGAACTGGTCTTGATCTGCTACGAAATCGCGGTCACCACCAGGGAGAAGGAATACTTCGGACTGCTCGTCGGCGAATGTGTCGAGGTGTTCTTCACGAAGTACGGCGATTACACGCTGGCGGCCATGCTGCCGGAACTCGGCTTGACCGCCGACGACATTGCCGCCGAAATCCTGCGCTACGGCCCCGCGGTCATCGAGGGCGCCAAGCGAAACGGCGTGCTCGCCAAGTTGATTCGGGAACGGCTGGAGCCGTTCTACACCTCCGAAAAGGTACTCGCGATTCTCGGCGGCGAGTAACCGGCTCCTTGTCGATTGCTGGTGGGTTGCCGATCGACCCGCGGCTCACCAGCGCGCACGGTGCCGCGGCGGCGGGGGAGCGGCCGCCGCTCGAGGTGCGCGCAAGGCCGCGACTCGGCTACTATCCGAGGGCATTTCGGGCCGGCGCCCGGATGCCGACTGATCGTCCACCTGCCCTACCTCACTTCGGTGGGCATTAAGTTCTGCTTCAACCTTGAACCACCTTTCTGTCTCAAACGGGACAGTTGGTAGCAACGGGTTGGCAGTACGGGTTGAAAAGTATGAACAAAGTTCCCTATCTGGGGTTCTCGAGTTGACGCCGGACCGGGCATATGGGATTTTGCTCGGAGACTTTCCGTGCGCTCGTCGTGGAGCTGTCACGGCCGGCTTTTCGGAGGAGTAGCAGGTTGGTGCGTTCACGTCTACGGCAACCAAAGCCCGGGGACACACCGGATCTCACAATTGCGGTTCCCGCTGGGAAGCCAAGCGGTCGAATGACGGCCGTCATCCGGCCGAGAACCATCGGCGGTCAGCTGACCCGAATTCTGGCGCTCGCACTGATTTTGGTGCTCGCGTTGCTGGGAGTCACTGTCTATCGCGAACTCTCGGACTACCGAGAGTCCAACGACACGGTGAAGGCCGTGTCGCTGGCGCTGAGCGTGCAGGACCTCACCAACCAGATCCAGCGTGAACTCGGTTTGAGCAACGGCCTGCTCGGCGGCGACAACCGCCTGCAGCAGCCGCTGCTCGACCAGCGAGGCAAGGTCGACAGCGCACTCGGCACCCTCACCAGCGCCGCGGCCGGGGACGCCCCCGGCGCCGATCAGGTGCGCGCGGCGCTCAGCCAGCTGAATCTGCTGGCCAACACCCGCACGCAGATCGACACGCGCCGCGTCAGCAGGCAGGTCGTCTTCCAGTTCTACACCGACGGCGTCACCGCGCTGAACCGCCTCGCGCTCGGCCTCGACCAGGCGCGCGACCCGCAGATCCAGCGCGGCCTGCAGGCGTTGTACGCGCTGGGTGGGGCCAAGGAGGAGGTCGACAAGGAGCGAGGCTTCCTCAACGGCGTCTTCACCGCGGGCCGCTTCAACGGCGGCGAGTACGTGCAGTTCATGGAGATCCGCTCCACCAAGCTCGCGGGCTTCACCGCGTTCTCCCGCTACGCGACCAAGGCCCAGCAAGCAAAGCTGGACGCCGCGATGTTGAGCGAGAACGCCACCAAGGCAGACCAATCGGAGACCATCGCGATCGCGTCGAGCGACGGACCGCTGGTCCGTGAGGTCGACCCGATGACCTGGTGGACCCAGATGTCCAGCGTCCTCGACGAACAGCGCACCGTGCAGCAGGCCGTCGGCGACGACGTGCAGGCCCGCGCGGACAGCCTGCGTGCCGCCGCGTTGACCAAGTTGATCTTCTTCCTCGTCGCCTCGGGAATCGCCATCGCGGCGATGATCGTGCTGGTGATCACCTCGGTGCGCGCCATCGTGCGCCCGCTCGCCGCGCTGGCCGGCGAGGCCGACGACGTGGCGACGCGCCGGCTGCCTCAGGTCATCGAGGCCTGGTCGAGAACGGACGACAGTCGGCCCGAGGCGCCGATGCCGGTGCTCGCACCCGCCGGTGCGAGTACCGAAATCGCCGCCGTGGCAGGCGCGCTGGACCGCGTGCAGACCACCGCCTTCGAGCTCGCCTCGCAGCAGGCGCTGGTGCGCCGCAACACCACGGAGTCGATGGCCAACCTGGCCAGGCGCAATCAGAACCTTGTCCGCCGCCAGCTCGGCCTGATCAGCGAGTTCGAACGCGAGGAACTCGATCCCAAGGGTCTGTCAAACCTGTTCGAGCTCGACCACCTGGCCACCCGCATGCGGCGCAACGCCGAGAGCCTGCTTGTGCTCGTCGGTGAGGCGAGCCCGCGGCGCTGGGCCCAGCCGATCGCGCTCAGCGACGTCATCCGCGCGGGTCTGTCCGAGGTCGACGACTACCGCCGGGTCGTGCTGCGCCGGGTGGATGACGTGATGATCACCGGCGCGGTGGTCAGCGAGCTCGCGCACATGCTCGCCGAGCTCATCGAGAACGGACTCGCCTTCTCCCCACCGGATCTGGAGGTGGAGATCTACGGCCGCCGGGTGCCGCACGGGTATCTGCTCGCCGTCGTCGACCACGGTGTCGGCATGCCGATGGACCAGCTGGCCCAGTCGAACGCCAGGCTGCGCGGCGAACAGGACTTCATCGTCGCGCCGACCCGCTACCTCGGCCACTACGTGGTCGGCCGGCTGGCCGAGCGGCTCGGCATCGACGTCGAGCTCAACGTCTCGCCGGTCAGCGGCATCGTCGCGCGGATGTCACTGCCGTTGGAAATCCTTGTCCAGGAACAAGATCGTCGGCCGGCCGCGGTGCAGGCCAAGATCTCCGGCACCGGGCTGGAGCGGTCGTGGGGCGCGGATTCGGAGTCCAACAGCGTGCCCGAACTGGAGTCGGGCCCGAATACCAACGGCGCCATGACTTCTCCGGCCGTGATCCGCGGCAACGCGCCCGAGCCGATCCCGCCGAGCCCGCGCGGTCCCGCCCATGCGGCGCCCGCGATCTCGTCGAACGAACAGAACGGTGTGGAGCGCCGGGCCGAGGGTCCGTGGACCGCGGCGCAGCGGGCGGTACCGCGCAACGACCAGTACACCGGTCCGCAGCATGCCGCACCGAGCGGCCCCGCGCCCTCCGCGTACTCCCAGTTCGTGTCCCCGCCAACGGTTTCCACGCCGCCGCCGGTATCCCCACCGCCGGACCCCGCCGATCGATTGCTGACCGACACCGGAACATGGCGGCTGCCCGATTCGCCGGAAGGCCCGCACGGAGTCACCGAAAGCCATTACGGTGTCAATGGATCGGCGCCCGGGGCACCAGCACCGCGCACCACGCGTAACGGACTTGTCAAGCGCAACAAGAAGTCTCGCTCCGCGGGCACGGCGCCCAGCACCGAACCGCGGCGGGAGACCAATGGCACGGCGGAGCGGCCGGATCGGGCACCGATTCCGGAACGTTCGCCGGAGGAAACCCGTAGCATGCTTTCGTCGTTCCGGGCCGGACACGATCGCGGCGCCCCGCCGCCGCCGTCGACCACCCGTCCCTACGTCGGAGCCCGCGACCACGACGCCCGCGCCGACGACCAGGCTCAGACCATCGCAGAGGAGAACCGGTGACCACTCACTTGCCGAGCGCCGACCCGCACACGTTCAACTGGATGCTCGCCAACTTCGTCCGGGAAACCGACGGTGTCCGCGACACCGTCGCGGTCTCCTCGGACGGGTTGCTCATCGCGATGTCGGACGGCCTGGACCGCACCTCAGCGGACCGGCTCTCGGCCATGGTGTCGGGGCTGGCCAGCCTCGCCAAGAGTGCGTCACGCAGTTACTCCTTCGACGGACTCAAACTGATCATGATCGAGATGAAGCGTGGCTTCTTGCTCGTCTCGGCCATGGGTGACGGCAGCTGCCTCGGCGTAATCGCCGACGGCAGTTGCGATGTCGGCCTTGTCGGCTACGAAATGGCCGTGCTGGCCGAACGCGCCGGGTCGCTCCTTGACCCGACGTTGATATCCGAGTTGCGAGAGACGTTGCGAAGATGAGAGATCCTGACCGGCCGAGGCTGCCGGACCCGCGGATGATCCCGATGAATCAGATGTTCGGGTGGTTCGATCCGGACCGCCCAGGCCAGCAACAACCGCCGGCCGAAGAGCTTGTCGACAGTGATGAACAGTTTGTGCGTCCCTTTGTCGTCACCGCGGGGCGCACTACGCCGTTGATGGACGGTTTGCGCATCGAAACCCTGGTGCAGGCGCCGCCCTCGGCGCTTTCCGCACCGCTGCAATTCGAACAGCGCACCGTGGTGCAGCTGTGCCAGCAGCCCCATTCCATCGCCGAAATCGGTACCGCGCTGCGCGTTCCGGTCGGTGTCGCGAAGGTCGTCGTCAGCGACCTCGTCGCCGGAGGGTACGCGACGGTGCGTGAGGCCGATCAACTGTCTACCGCTGCCATCGAGAGGATCAGGGACCTTGTACGGGCACTCTGACATGAACGCCGCGCCACCACCGACGATGCCGTCCTCGGTGAAGATCGTGATCAGCGGCGGATTCGGCGTCGGTAAAACAACATTCATCGGCGCGATCTCCGAGATCGAGCCGTTGGTCACCGAGGCCGCGATGACCGAGGTGGCGATCGGTATCGACGATCCGGGTCGGCGCGCGGAGAAGACGCAGACCACGGTCGCGCTCGACTTCGGCCGAATCACGTTGGACCGCTCGCTGATTCTGTACCTGTTCGGCACGCCGGGCCAGGACCGGTTCGTCTTCCTGTGGGACGACTTGGTCGACGGCGCGCTCGGCGCGGTGATCATGGTGGACACCAGCCGGGTCGGCGACTGCTACCCCGTGCTGGACTACTTCGAGGAGAAGCAGACGCCATTCGTGGTGGTGGTCAACCGCTTCGACAACGGCGTGCATTTCGACCTCGCCGAGGTCCGCGAGGCGCTGGAGCTCGACGACTGGATCCCGGTGCTGGAATGCGATGCGCGCGACCGTGAATCGGTCAAGGACGTCCTCGTCGCCCTGCTCGAGCAGGTCCTGTTCCACCGACTATCGGTGCAGGGTCTGCCTGCCTGACGAGCTCCATCGAACGGGACGTGACCACGGCGACCGCCGGGGTCAGGTCCCGTTCGGCGTTTAGGGTGGCGGGCGTGGGTGAGATGAAGGAGCGAATGCTCCGCGTGGAGTTGTACCGGGACAATGATCCCGAGTTGGAGATCGAGCGGGAGCGGGCGCAGCGGCTGTGCGACGAATTCAACGGGAGCGCCGCCGGAGACCGTGAGCGGCGTGATGCTGTGCTGCGTGAGTTGCTCGGGAAGTTCGGCGAGGGGTCGTGGATCAGGCCGCGGTTCCAGTGCGACTACGGGTATCTGATCGAGATCGGGACGAACACTTTCCTGAATTTCGATGCGATCCTGCTGGATTGCGCGCCGATCAGCATCGGCAACGATGTGTCCATCGGGCCGCGATGCCAGTTGCTGACGGCGCTGCATCCGATGGCGGACCACGAGCTGCGCAGGGAGCGCTGGGAGACCGCCGCGCCGATCCGGATCGGGAACAACGTGTGGTTCGGGGGCGGGGTGATCGTGTGCCCGGGGGTCACCGTCGGGGACGACACCGTGGTCGGCGCGGGCAGTGTGGTTACCAGAGATCTGCCGCCGAGGGTGTTCGCAGCCGGTAATCCGGCACGGGTGATCCGCGACTTGTAACCGCTGGCGCGTAGTTGCTATGTCAGCGTCGCCTGGTCGCCGTACAGCGGGTCGTCGTTGAAGACTCCGAGCTGCTCGCCTTCGGCGTCGAGTGGGTACAGCCAGATGTAGACCTCTTCGGATTTCGCGAGTGGCTTCTGTTTGGGTTGGGCGACGGGCACGTCGACATGGTGAGGCTTGCTGTCACACGTGAGGCCCGAGGCCTTGCCGATCAGATTCTTGTCGCGCTTGCTGGCGATCTCGACCTCGACACCCTTGACGCCCGAGTCCTTTTCACACGAGTAATCGACCCCCACCTTGACGGTCTTGCCGGAGATCTCCGCCGACACCACGCGGCCGGCGCCATTGAAGGGGTCGTCGGCGCTGGCCACGCCGGATCCTCCAGCGACGAGCGCGGCAACAGCCATGACACTTGCGAACATCCGAGTCCTCATGAGCTACTCCTCGATAGGCCGGGGTCAGTACAGCTCCTTATTCGGTCCTGCGTCGTGCTCGGATGGGTCCGAGGCGGCGTGTTCCGGTTCGGCGGCGACGATAATTCTGAGCTATCGCAACGGACACCGTGTCAGCCGATGAATTCGGTTCGGCTCCGCCGTCAGTAGTGGTGTCCCGCCTTACTGAAGGAGTACAAACATGAGCAACGGCAAAGATCTCGCCCTCAGCCACGTCGCCGTGCTGGTCGGCGACCAGGACAGGGCGGTCGAGTTCTATCGCGACGTACTCGGCCTCGAGGTCCGCCAGGACATGCCGTTCCCGGGCGGCCGCTGGCTGACCGTGGGTCCGGCCGGTCAGGCCGGCATCGAATTCATCCTCGAGGTCCCGGAGATGAACCCCTCCGCCGAGGCGCGCGAGGCGGCACAGGCGCGGCTGCGCAACGGCGCGGCAGGCACGCTGATCTTCACCACCGAATCGGCCGACGACACCTTCGCCCGGCTGCGTGACGCGGGTGCCGAGGTGAGCCAGGAGCCGATCTCGCAGCCGTATGGCATGCGCGACTGCGCCTTCCGCGACCCGTGGGGTAACCACCTGCGGTTCTCCGAGGTGCTCGGCTGACCTGAACCCGTTGACGCCCTGGGATTCCCAGGGGTCAGCTCACGCGGGTCAACACCGCGATCGGCAACTTTCGCGAGGTGAGCGCCTGATAGGTCGCGTAGGCCGGGTACTGGGCGACCATGATGCGCCCGCGGCGACACGGTGTGGGCGGCGTCGCATACCAACGCGGGCCGGACGGCAATACTGTCTGATCATGGGTGAATCGACGAGCGAGACGCAACACGACGCCATCCGGCCACTGCGCGACGACATCCGATTTCTCGGCGGCGTACTCGGGGACGCCATTCGTGACCACGAGGGCCCGGAGGTATTCGACCTCATCGAGCGGGTGCGCATCGAGGCCTTCCGGGTGCGGCGTGCGGAGGTCGAGCGCAGCGCGGTCGCCGAGATGCTGGACGGGGTGGAGATCGGGGTGGCGCTGCCGCTGATCCGCGCGTTCAGCTATTTCGTGCTGCTGGCCAACCTGGCCGAGGACATCCAGCGTGATCGCCGTCGTCATGCGCACGAGGCGGCCGGTGAGCCGCCGCAAGATTCGTCGCTGGCCGCCACCTATCGCAAGCTCGACGCGGCGGCGCTGGACGGCGCCGAGGTCGCGGATCTACTGGCCGACGCGCTGGTGTCGCCGGTGATCACCGCGCACCCGACCGAGACCCGTCGCCGCACGGTCTTCGACGCCCAGACCCGGATCACCGAGCTGATGCGGCTGCGCCAGCGATTCACCGACACCGAGCGCGAGCGCGTCGACTTCGAGCAGCAGATCCGCCGCCAGGTGCTGAGCCTGTGGCGCACCGCGCTGATCCGGTTGCAGCGCTTGCGGATCCAGGACGAGATCTCGGTGGGACTGCGCTACTACGACATCACCCTGTTCGACGTGATCCCGGCGATCAACGCCGAGGTGCGGGCCGCGCTGCGCTCCCGTTGGCCGGGCGCGGAACTGCTGCCGCGGCCGATCCTGCGGCCCGGCTCGTGGATCGGCGGCGACCGCGACGGAAACCCGTACGTGACAGCGGATGTCGTGCGCCAGGCCGGACATCAGGCGGCGACGGTCGCCTTCTCACGGTACCTGCGTGAGCTGGTGGAGCTGGAAAAGGTGCTCGCGCTGTCGGCGCGCCTGGTCGCCGTGACGCCCGAGGTCGTCGCCCTCGCCGCGGCCGGATACCCCGATCCCGCGACCCATGCCGACGAACCGTATCGCCGTGCGCTGCACACCATCCGGGGCCGGCTGACGGCGACCGCGCACCGCGCGCTTGGTGTGGTCCCGCCGAACGGTCTCGAGGTCGGCGCCGAACCGTACCCGACCCCGCAGGCGGTGCTCGACGATCTCGACGCGGTGGACTCCTCGCTGCGCGGCAGCGGCGACGACCTGCTCGCCGACGACCGCCTCGCCGCGCTGCGCCACGCGATCGAGACCTTCGGCTTCCACCTGCAGGGCCTGGACATGCGGCAGAACTCGGAGGTGCACGAACAGGTCGTCGCCGAGCTACTGGCCTGGGCCGGTGTGCATTCGGACTACGCGAGCCTGCCCGAACAGCAGCGCGTCGACCTGCTCGCCGGGGAACTGCGCACGCGACGCCCGTTGCTCGGCCCGCATGCCCGGCTGAGCGAGCTGGCCCGCAAAGAGGTCGACATCGTCTGTGCCGCACGCGATGTGGTGGACACCTTCGGCACCGAGGCGGTGCCCAACTACATCATCAGCATGTGCACCTCGGTCAGCGACATGCTGGAGGCCGCGCTGCTGCTGAAGGAGGGCGGCCTGCTCGACCCGGGCGAGCCGGACGGGCCGCCGCACTGCTCGGTGGGCATCGTCCCGCTGTTCGAGACGATCGAGGACCTCGGCGCGGGTGCGGCCACCCTGGCTGCCGCACTGGACGTTCCGGTGTATCGCGACCTGGTCGCGGCGCGCGGCATGCGGCAGGAGGTGATGCTCGGATACTCCGATTCCAACAAGGACGGCGGGTACCTGGCCGCGAACTGGGCG
Source organism: Nocardia sp. NPDC051321 (assembly GCF_044455225.1). Lineage (NCBI taxonomy): Bacteria > Bacillati > Actinomycetota > Actinomycetes > Mycobacteriales > Nocardiaceae > Nocardia > Nocardia sp. NPDC051321. The sequence continues at coordinate 66,832 of NZ_JBITEM010000019.1, forward strand.
CTCTACCGCGCCGAACTCGATCTCGTCGAGGTGGCCCGCAAGGCCGGAATTCGGTTGCGGCTCTTCCATGGTCGCGGTGGCACCGTCGGTCGCGGCGGCGGTCGCAGCTACGATGCCATCCTCGCCCAGCCCGCCGGTGCGGTGCGCGGGTCGCTGCGGCTGACCGAGCAGGGCGAGGTGATCGCCGCCAAGTACGCGGAACCCGGTGCGGCCCATCGCAATCTGGAGTCGCTCATCGCGGGCACGCTGGAATCCACGCTGCTCGACGTGGAGGGTCTCGGGGCGGACGCGGAGCCGTCCTACGAGCTGATGGACGAACTGGCCGAGCGGGCCCGCGCGGCGTATGCCCGGCTGGTGCACGAAACACCGGGATTCGTCGAGTATTTCCGCCAGTCAACCCCGGTGGCCGAGGTCGGCGACCTGAACATCGGCAGCAGGCCCGCCTCGCGCAAGCCGACGAACTCGGTGTCGGACCTGCGCGCCATCCCGTGGGTGATGTCCTGGAGCCAGGCCAGGGTGATGCTGCCCGGCTGGTACGGCACCGGCACCGCGCTGGAGGAGTGGATCGGCGGCGATCCCGAACGCCTTGCGACACTGACCGATCTGTACCGGCGCTGGCCGTTCCTGCGCACCGTGCTGTCGAACCTGGCGCAGGTGATGGCCAAGAGCGACCTCGATATCGCCGCCCGCTACGCCGAGCTGGTCGAGGACGTGGCGTTGCGGGAGCAGATCTTCGGGATGATCCGCGACGAGCACGCCAGGACCATCCGGATGCACGCCGCGATCACCGGCAACGATCACCTGCTCGCCGACAACCCCTCACTCGCCGAGTCCATCCACAACCGCTTCCCGTACCTGGAGCCCCTGAACCAGATGCAGGTAGAACTGCTGCGCAGGCTCCGCGCGGGCGACGACTCAGAGCTGGTGAAGCGCGGCATCCTCCTCACGATGAACGGCCTCGCCACCGCGCTACGCAACTCGGGCTAGCCGCATAATGAGCTGGACCGCAGAAGGAGGCGCCGCACGCCTTCTGACGTCGCGCACTCCGACTCGCCGCGCTGACACGCGTGCGTTTGTCAGAAGTGGTGCGGCTCAGGCGGCCGAGCGGGAGCGGGCGGCTTGGGCGAGGGTGGTGTCGACGAAGGCTTGGGCGGCGGCGGTCAGCGGACCGCCGCGGTGCACCAGCCACTGCGGTAGCTTCTCCGGCGGATCGAATCGATAGACCTCGGCCCCGGCGCGCACGGCCAGGTCGTGCCAGCCGTCGGGCATCAGGCCGGAACCGATGCCGCGCAGCACCATCGGCAGCACCACGCTGCGATCGCCGACCTCGGCCGCGATGTGCAGATCGCCGACGGTGGCGGCGAGCCGGTCGAAGCGGGCCCGGACGGCGGTGGCGGGCTGGGTGATGACAAAGCTCATGCCGCGCAGGTCTTCTGGCGTGACTGTGCCATCGACGCCGATCTTCGTGCCCGGCGGCGCGACCAGCAGGAACTGTTCGTCGCGCAGGTGGTGCGCCACCAAACCGCGGCCTGCGGGTCGCTCCGCGCTGCCACAGACCCCCGCCTCGCAGCGTCCACGCAACACCATGGCGACCACCTCCGCCGCCGACAGCGCCGACCAGGTGCCGACCGTCAGTCCGGGGTGATGCTCGCGCAGTTCGGCGATGGTGCTGATCACCGGCTCCAGCGTCGAGGACGAGGTGGCCGCCACATCCACCCGGCCGACCACACCCTCACCGACGGCCTGCGCCGCGGCCCGCAGCGCATCGAGGTCGCGCAGCACCTGACGGGCCCGGTCGGCCATGAATTCCCCGGCATTGCTGAGCACGGCATTGCGGCCGACCCGGTGGAACAGCGCCACCCCGAGCTCGCGCTCCAGCTTGCCGATCGCGCGCGACAGCGACGGCTGGGCTACCCGCAGGGCCCGAGCGGCGTGGGTGAACCCACCGTGCTCGACGATGGCGACGAAGTACTCCAGCTGCCTGCGTTCCATAACCATAGGCTATCGGTTTAGTGCCATAGATGTCTTGGACGTACGTACCGTTATCGAGAGATACTCAGCAGGTGTTCACCACGCGGCCTACCTTGCAGGGCACCTTCGGGATGGTGTCGTCAACTCACTGGCTCGCCTCGGCCGCCGCGATGGCGGTGCTCGAGGACGACGGTAACGCGTTCGACGCGGCGGTCGCCGCGGGGTTCGTGTTGCACGTGGTCGAGCCACACCTGAACGGCCCGGCCGGCGAAGTGCCGATCATCCTGGCGCCCGCGGGGCTGCCCCCCCGTGTGCTGTGCGGCCAGGGTCCGGCGCCGGCCGGGGCCACCATCGCGCGCTACAACGCGCTCGGCCTGGACCTGGTGCCCGGCACCGGCCCGCTGGCCGCCGCGGTGCCCGGCGCGTTCGATGCGTGGATGGTGCTGTTGCGCGATCACGGCACCAAGCGCCTCGCCGAGGTGCTGTCCTACGCGATCGGCAATGCCGAGCGCGGCCATCCCACGGTCGAGCGGATCGGTGAGACCGTCGAGACGGTCAAAGAGCTGTTCGAGAACGAGTGGACCAGCTCCGCGGAGCTCTACCTGCGCGACGGAAAGGCGCCTGCCGCAGGCGCTTTGCTGCGGAATCCGACACTGGCCGCGACCTGGCGCAGGCTGATCGCCGAGGCCGAGGCCGCCAGCTCGGACCGGGACGCCCAGATCGAGGCCGCGCGCCGCATCTGGCGCGAGGGTTTCATCGCCGAGGCGCTGGTCGCCGCCGCCGCGCGCCCGACCATGGACACCTCCGGTGAGCGCCACATCGGCACGCTGACCGGTGACGATCTCGCGAATTTCAGTGCGACGTACGAGAATCCGGTCACCTACACCTGGAACGGCTGGACCGTCGCGAAGCCGGGGCTGTGGAGCCAGGGCCCGGTCCTGCTGCAACAGCTCGCGCTGCTGCCGGAACGGCTGGAGTACGGCACCCCGGAGTACTACCACACGCTGATCGAGGGCTCGAAGCTCGCGATGGCCGACCGCGAGGCCTGGTACGGCGACAGCACCCAGGTCTCGCTCGCGACGCTGCTTTCCCCCTGGTACAACGCGCAGCGCAGCGCGCTGATCGGCCCGCAGGCCTCCTTCGACCTGCGTCCGGGTAGCCCGGACGGCCAGCGTCCGCGCCTCAGCGGCTACGTGCAGACCAATTCCATTGACGCCGTTGACGTTCCGCTTGGTGCGGGGGAGCCGACGGTGGCCACCTCCGGCGCCACCCGCGGCGACACCTGTCAGCTCGATATCGTGGACCGCTGGGGCAACATGATCGCGGCGACACCGAGTGGTGGCTGGCTGCAGTCCAATCCGGTGGTGCCCGAACTCGGCTTCCCGCTCGGCACTCGACTACAGATGGCCTGGCTGGAACCGGGCCTGCCCAACTCGCTCGCACCGGGCCGCCGCCCGCGCACCACGCTCAGCCCCTCGCTGGCGCTGCGCGACGGCGAGGCGGTGATGGCGTTCGGTACGCCGGGCGGCGATCAACAGGATCAATGGAGCCTGCATTTCTTCCTCGCCGTTGCCATGCGCGAGAAAGTACGTGGCGGCCTCGATCTGCAAGGTGCCATCGACGCACCGAACTGGCATCAGGAAAGTTTCCCCGGCTCGTTCTATCCGCGGGCGATGAGCCCCGGTGCGGTGATCGTCGAATCGCGGATCGGCACCGAGGTGATCTCCGACCTGGAACGACGCGGTCATCGCGTGACGGTGGGCCCGCCGTGGTCGGAGGGCCGGTTGTGCGCGGTGGCTCGTGACCGGGAGAACGGTGTACTTTCAGCTGGAGCCAATCCGCGGGGCATGCAGGGCTACGCCGCGGGACGATAACTGAACATTTAAGCAGCGAATAGCGGTCCGGATACGCCGGACCGCTATTTGTCGTGTCATTTATGAGTTCGCACCGATTCATCCGATGACGTAAACAAGAACAATCTACGAAAAGGAATACCCGGCGAGAAAAGTGCGAAACGTTGAAGTATCTTGTAGCGCATGCTCGCTCGCTTCACACGGATGCTGGTGCTCGGCGTGACCGCCGTCGCCATCGCCTCCTGCGCACCGGTACAGCACCCCGCTGGAACGGCAACGCACACAGATGATTACGGCACACCCGTGGGATCGCAGCCGGTACGTGAGGGCGGCGACCTGGTGATGGGCCTTTCCTCCGAACCCGACAAGCTCGACCCGACCACCTCCAGTTCGCTGTACACGCGTTACGTCATGAACTCGATCTGCGAGAAGCTCTACGACAACGACAAGTCCGGAAACCTGGTGCCGCAGTTGGCAACCGCGCTGCCCACCGTCTCCGAGGACGGCCTCACCGTCACCATTCCAGTCCGTGACGGCATCAAGTTCGCCGACGGCGCCCCGTTCGACGCGGCCGCGGTGCAGACCAGCCTGCAGCGGCACTTCAGCATGAAGGGCTCGCAGCGGACGAGCGAAATGGGTCAGATCGCGGCCATCGAGACGGCCGATCCGACGCACGTTGTGATTCGCTACAAAAAGCCGTTCGCGCCGATCACCGCCGCGCTCGCGGACCGGGCCGGGATGATCATGTCCCCGGTCGAACTAGCGAAGGACGAGGGCAAGAACTTCTCCGATCACCCGGTGTGCGTCGGGCCGTTCAAATTCGTCAAGCGGGTGCCGCAGACCTCGATCGAGGTGGTCCGCGACCCGCAGTATTACGACGCGAAGAACGTTCACCTCGACAAGGTGACCTACCGGATCATCACCGACGCCAACATCCGTGCGGCGAATCTGCGATCGGGTGACATCCAGGTCGCCGACACCATCTCGCCGCAGGACGTGGACGCGCTGGCCAAGGATCCGGACCTGCGGGTGCTGCAATCCGGTTCGCTCGGCTTCAATGGCGCGTATATCAATATCGGCAACGTCGACGGCGTAGGCAAACCGACCAAGCAGATCGACACCCCGATCGCGAAGGATCCGCGGGTCCGGCTGGCGTTCTCGCTGGCCACCGACCGGAAGACGCTGGTCGACACGGTCTTCAACAACTGGTTCGAGCCGGCCTGCTCGGGCATCGTGCCCAAGAGCACGTTCGCGACGGAAGCCGGCATCGCTTGCCCGGCTTATGACCCGGAACGGTCGAAACAATTGCTGACCGAGGCCGGCGTACAGCAGCCGTACCCGGTGACATTGCAGGTGACGAATTCCCCGGATCAGCTCCGCTACGCACAGGCCTGGCAGGCCAGCCTCGCGGCGGGCGGATTCGACCTGAAGATCGTGCCCACCGAGTACGCGACCCTGCTGGACGTGCAGAAGCGCGGCACCTATGAGGTGCTCTACCTCGGTTGGTCGGGACGGCTCGACCCGGACGCGAATATCTCCAAGTTCCTCACCACCGGATCGGCCGGAAATTACGCCGGATACAGCAACCCCGCCCTGGACGACCTGTTCGGAAAGGCGGCCCGTGCGAAGGACCCCAAAGAGCGCGCCGAGCTGTATGGCAAGACCACGGCGCTGATCCAGGCCGACAATCCGTACGTCTACACCTACCGAATCCGGGTGCTCACCGTGCACACCAAGAAGGTGACCGGCGTCGAGGCCTACGCCGACGGTGTCGTCCGCCTCGGTAAGGCGGCGTTCACCGATCCGAAGAACTGAACGGCGCGCATCGCAGCGCAATAGCTGAACACTGAACGGAAAATAGCGGTCCGGAGTCGCCGGACCGCTATTTTCCGTATCTTTTTTCGCCTGCCTTCATTTCCTGCAGTGGCGGTTAAGAGAACAATGTACAAAAAGAAACGGTGGTGGCGAAAAATGCAGCGTGTTCAAGTATGTTGTAGCGCATGCTCGTTCGCTCCACTCGGATGGCGGTCCTCGGTGTCGTCGCCGCCGTCCTCGCTGCCTGCGCACCGACGCAACACGCCACCGAGACCGCAACGCACGTCGACGATTACGGCACGCCCATCGGTACGCAGCCGGTGCGTGAGGGCGGTGACCTGGTGATGGGCTTGTCGAACGAACCCGACAAGCTCGATCCGACCACTTCCAGCTCGCTCTATATGCGCTACGTGATGAGCACGATCTGCGAGAAGCTCTACGACAACGATGCCTCTGGAAACCTGGTGCCGCAGTTGGCCACCGCGCTGCCGGACATCTCGTCGGACGGGCTCACCGTCACCATTCCCGTACGCAGCGGGATCCAGTTCGCCGACGGCACCCAGTTCAACGCCGACGCGGTCCAGACCAGCCTGCAGCGGCACTGGAAGATGGAGGGTTCCCAGCGCACCGGCGAGATGGGCCCGATCGACGAGATCGAGGCCGTCGACTCGACGCACGTGACGATCAAGTACAAGGAGCCGTTCGCGCCGCTCACCGCGGCGCTCGCGGACCGCGCCGGGATGATCATGTCGCCTGCCGCGCTGAAGGAGTCGGACAAGAACTTCGGCGATCATCCGGTGTGCGTCGGGCCGTTCAAGTTCGTCAAGCGGGTCCCGAACACCTCGATCCAGGTGGCCCGCGACCCGCTGTACTACGACGCGAAGAACGTGCACTTCGATTCGATCACCTATCGGATCATGCCCGATGCGAAGGTCCGCTCGGCGAATCTGCGCTCCGGCGACATTCAGGTCGGCGACACGATGTCCCCGATCGACATCGACAGCCTGGTCAAGTTGCCGCAGCTGCGTGTCCTGCAATCGGGATCCTTCGGTTTCCAGGGCCTGTATCTCAATATCGGCAACGTCGACGGCGCGGGTAAACCGGTCAAGCCGATCAACACCGCCATTGCCAAGGACGCCAGGGTCCGGCTCGCGTTCTCGCTGGCCACCGATCGGGAGTCGCTGGTCAAGAAGGTGTTCAACAACTGGTACGACACGGCCTGCACGCCGATCGCGCCACGTACCTCGTACGCGACGCAAGCCAGCACCGCCTGCCCGCTCTTCGATCCACAGCGATCCAAGGAACTGCTCGAGGAAGCGGGCGTGCAACTGCCGTATCCGGTCACCATGCAGGTCACCAATACCCAGGACTATCTCCAGTACGCCGAAGCGCTGCGGGACAGTGTCGCGCAGGGCGGGTTCGATCTGCGGATCGTGCCGACCGAATACTCGGCGATGCTGGACGCGCAGAAGCGGGGAACCTACGAGGCGTTGCTGCTCGGCTGGTCGGGCCGAATCGACCCGGATGGCAACACCGCTCGGTTCATGACCACGGGCTCGAGCGGTAACTACAGCGGATACAGCTCGCGGGAACTGGACGACATCCTCGGCTGGGCCGCACACAGTACGAGCGCCGCGCAACGCGGTGCGCTTTATGAGCAGGCGGTGCGGTTCATCGCGCGGGAAAACCCGTTCATCTACACCTACCGGCTGCGTAACTTGACCGTGCACTCGACATGGGTGACGGGCATCGAGGTGTACGCCGACGGCGCTGTCCGGCTCGGCAAGGCCGCGTTTGTCGCGGATCGGAAGGGCTGAAAATCCATGTTGCAGTATGTGTTTCACCGTCTGTGGCAGTCCGCTGTCACGTTGGTGCTCGCGTCGATCGTGATCTTCCTCGGGGTGCGCGCGCTGCCGGGCGATCCCGCCACGGTGATGGCGGGTGAGCAGGCCGACCCGGTGGCCATCGCCGCGGTGCGCGCCGATCTCGGGCTGGACCGGTCGCTGCCGGTGCAGTACTTCGAATTCGTCTGGCACGCGCTGACCGGTGATTTCGGGCGGTCCATCCGCACCGGCACGCCGGTGATCGACATGATCGGCACCACGCTGCCGGTGACCGTGCAACTCGCGGTGTACGCGATGATCATCGCGGTGCTCGCCGGCGTGATCGGCGGTGTGATCGCCGCGGTGTATCGCGGTCGCTGGCCGGAGTGGGTCGCCAACGGCTTCTCGCTGGCCGCGCTGTCGGTGCCCACCTTCTGGGTCGGCATCCTCGCGGTGCTGTATCTGTCGGTGCAGCTCAACTGGTTCCCCGCCTCGGGGTACGTGTCGCCGTTCGAGCATCCGCTGCGCGGCCTCTACTTCCTGACGCTGCCCGCGATCATCCTCGGCCTCGCGCACGCGGCGGTGGTGCAGCGCCAGACCAGGTCGTCCATGGTGGAGACGCTGACCGCCGACTTCGTCCGCACGGCGCGGGCCAAGGGCCTCGGCCGCGGTGCGGTGATCTTCCGATTCGGCCTGCGCAACAGCCTGATCGTGGTCACCACGATCGTCGGGCTGCAGCTCGGCGGGCTCATCGCGGGCGCGGTGGTCACCGAGCGCATCTTCAGCCTGCCCGGCATGGGCAAGCTGACCCTCGATTCGGTGTTCACCCGCGACTACCCGGTGATCCAGGCGGTCATCCTGGTGATCGCCGCGTCCTACATCGTGATCAACCTGCTGGTCGATGTGCTGTACACGGTGATCGACCCCCGCGTGCGAGTGTCCGGGAGGGCGCAGTGACCATTACCGATACCCCGGCCGTCGAGGCAGCTCCCGGCGTCGAGAACAAGCCCATCGAAACCCCGCCGCTGGCGGCGGTGCGCGGTCGCGTGCTGCGCCAGCTGTGGCACAACCCGCTCGGCATGGTCGGCGCGGTACTGCTGCTGATCGTGATCTTCGTCGGCGTGTTCGCGCCGCTGCTCGCCCCCTATTCGCCGAGCGAGGTGCACTTCCCGACCCCGTTCCAGCAGCCGGGCACCGTCGGATTCCTGTTGGGCACAGACGATCTGGGCCGCGACATCTTCTCCAGGGTGCTGTACGGCACGCGTGCCTCGCTCGAGGTCGGCGTGCTTTCGGTGCTGTGCGCGGTGCTCATCGGCGTGCCGCTCGGCCTGCTCGCCGGGTACTGGCGGACGCTGGACATGATCCTGTCCCGGCTGTCCGACGTGCTGCTCGCGTTCCCGTTCATCATCCTCGCGGTCGGGCTCACCGCGATCAACGGCGGCGGGCTAGCCGACGCCGCGATCGCGCTCGGCATCGCCCAGGTGCCGATCATGATGCGGGTGGTGCGCGCGGAAACGTTGCGGCTCAAGGAAACCGACTTCGTGCTCGCCGCGAACACGATGGACGTGCCGTCCTGGAAGATCCTCGGCGAGCACATCCTGCCCAACTCGCTGGCGCCGATCATCGTGCAGGCCACCGTGATCATGCCGACGGCCGTGATCGGCGAGGCGATCCTGTCGTTCCTCGGGCTCGGCATCAAGCCGCCGGCGCCGAGCCTCGGCATCATGCTGTCCGACGCACAGCAGTACCTGACCCGCACGCCGTGGCCGGGCATCTTCCCCGGTGTGGCGCTCGCGCTGATCTGCTTGGGATTCAACCTCTTCGGCGACGCCCTGCGGGACGCGCTCGACCCGAAGACACGGCGCTGAGGAGCCAGCAATGACTGAACCACTTCTGGAGATCGCCGATCTGCGGGTGTCCTTCGGCGCGGTGACCGCCGTGCACGGCGCGGACCTGGTCGTCGCACCGGGGGAGCGGGTCGCGGTGGTCGGCGCCTCCGGATCCGGCAAATCGACACTGGCACACTCGATCATGGGCCTGCTGCCCGGCTCCGGCCGGGTGACCGGCGGCAGCATCAAGTGGCGCGGCGAGGACATCACGCACGCCGAGGAGAAGCGGCTGCGCGCGTTGCGCGGCAAAGAGATCGGCCTCGTTCCGCAGGATCCGATGTCGAACCTGAACCCGGTATCCCGGGTGGGTCGTCAGGTGTCGGAAACCCTGCTGGCGCACAAGGTCTGTACCCGCGCCGAAGCGAAAGAGCGCGCCATCGAGCTGCTCGGGCAGGCGGGGTTGCCCGAGCCCGCGCGGCGGGCGCGGCAGTACCCGCACGAGTTCTCCGGCGGCATGCGGCAGCGCGCGCTGATCGCGATCGGCCTGGCCTGCCGTCCGGCTCTGCTCATCGCCGACGAGCCGACCTCGGCGCTGGATGTGACTGTGCAGCGCCAGATCCTGGATCACCTGGAGAAGCTGACCCAAGAGCTCGGCACCGCGCTGTTGCTGGTGACCCACGACCTGGGGCTGGCGGCTGAGCGGGCGGACCGGGTGGTGGTGATGTCCGACGGGCGGATCGTCGAGTCCGGGCCAGCCCGGCAGGTGCTGACGGACCCGCAGGAGGAGTACACGCGGCGGTTGGTCGCCGCGGCACCCGCGCTGATCGCGCCGCGGCGGGCTGATCCGGTTGTGGTCGATGAGGTGCTCGAGGAACAGGCCGCGGTCGGCGAGAACGGGTCTGCCGACGAGGTTGGTGACGCCACGGTCGCTGCCGAGGTCGCGAACGACAAGGTCGTCGCTGCGCAGGCTGCTGACGAAACGGCTACCGGCGGTGCGGATTCCGACGCGAAGCTGGTCGAGGACAAGACCGCGGCGGAGGACAACGCTGCCGACGAGAAGGCTATCGACGAGAAGGCTGTCGATGGCAAGGTCGCGGTCAAGAAGGCGGCAAAGGGTAACGGCAAGGTGGTTACCGAGAAGGTAGTCGCCGACGAGGTCGCTGAGACCGAGTCCGAGGCGACTGCTGAGAAGTCTGCTGGCGACAAGGGTGCCGACGAGAAGGTCGCTGCCGAGAAGTCGGACGATGACAAGTCGACCGATGCGGACGCTGCTGACGAGAAGGCGGTTGCCGAGAAGTCGGACGACAAGTCGACCGCCGCAGCAGGGGTCGGCGACGCCGCCGACGACAAGGCAGCTGACGCGACGGCAGCCGACGAGGAGCCAGCCGACGACAAGGCAGCCGACGAGAAGGCAGCCGACGAGAAAGCGACTGACGGCGAGCTCGCCGACACGAAGAGCGCCGCCGACGCGGCTGCCGAGGCGAAGGTCGACGACGCGAAGGCGTCCACCGACGAAGCCGCTGCCGACGCACCGGCAAAGGCGGTGCCCGCCAATGGTTCCGCGATCCTCGAGGTCTCCGGCATCAGCAAGGAGTACCGGATCCGCGGTCGCGGTGGGGTGCTGCGCGCGGTCGACAACGTGTCGTTCAATATCACCCGCGGCCGCACCACGGCGATCGTCGGCGAGTCCGGCTCGGGCAAGACCACGACCGCGCGGATGGTGCTCGGCCTGGTGACCGCCACCTCCGGCACCATCAAGTTGAACGGTGTCGACATGGTCGGGCTGAGTGGCGCGCCGTTGCGCGCCGCGCGGCTGTCGATGCAGCCGGTGTTCCAGGACCCGTACGCGTCGCTCGATCCCATGTGGACGGTCGAGCGGCTGATCGCGGAACCATTGCGCGCCTTCGGCATCGGCGATCGGGTGGCCCGCCGTAAGCGGGTGTCCGAACTACTGGAGCAGGTGGCGCTGCCCGCCGCGATGGCGCACCGGTATCCAAACGAGCTGTCCGGTGGGCAGCGCCAGCGTGTCGCGATCGCCAGGGCGCTGGCCATCGAGCCGCAGCTCGTCGTGTGCGACGAGGCGGTGTCGGCGCTGGATGTGCTGGTGCAGGACCAGATCCTGACGCTGCTGGCCTCATTGCAGGAGCGGCTCGGCGTCAGTTACCTGTTCATCTCGCACGATCTGGCCGTGGTTCGCGCGCTGGCGCACGAGGTCGTGGTGATGCGGGACGGTCGGGTGGTGGAGCAGGGCCCGGTCGAGGATGTCCTCACCGCGCCCGCCGATCCGTACACCCGTCAACTGCTGGACGCGATCCCTGGTGCGGGTGTCGTCGGCGGGCCGGAGGACGACGACGAAGCCGCAGACGATGACGTCGCGGCTTCGGTCGATAGTGAATTGGCTGCGAAAGTCTAAGGGGCGCAGCAGAACCCAGGCCCCGCGTCGCGGCTGACTACGCGGCGCGGTCCAGCCGCCCCGATCCACTCGGTCGGGGCGGCTGCTTCGTACTACTCGGAGACGATCGCGACGGCGTCGATCTCGACGAGCATTTCCGCGCGCGGCAGTCCCGTGAATACGGTGGTGCGGCTTGGCAATACGTCACCGGTGGTGTTGGCGGCGACGAACTCGCCGTAGGCCTCGTTCATCGCGCCGAAGTCGTCGCGGGTGGTCAGGTAGACGCGCAGCATCACCACATCGTCGAACGTCGCACCGCTCGCGTCGACGATCGCCTTTACATTCTGCAGCGTGCGGATGGTCTGTGCCGCAACGTCGCCCGGGTACAGGTACTCGTTGGTGACCGGGTCCACCGGACCCTGTCCAGAGACCTGCACGAACGGTCCCTTGCGCACGCCCTGGGAGAACGTGTGCGCGGGTGCGGGCGCATCGGTGGTGCGGACGGCGATCTTCTCACTCATGGTCAGCCTTTCGTGGGGGTGGTTGCGCGGCCGGGGGTCCAGCCGAGCTCGGCGGAAATGGCGTCGGCGGCCGCGCGAACCCGCGGCAGTTCGGCCAGCACCTGATCGTGGTCGAGCAGCATGTCCGGCACCGACATGGAGACCGCGGCGACCACCGCGCCGGTGCCGTTGCGCACCGGGACACCGATGCAGTTGACGAAGCTCTCGTGTTCCTCGTGGTCCTCCGCATAACCCAGTGCGGCAACCTTTTCCAGCTCGATCAGGTAGCGCTCGGGGGTGCGGATGGTCCGTTCGGTGAACGGGTGGAAGTCGATCTTCTCGGCGATGATCCGCCATTCCGATCGCGGCAGCGCCGAGATGAGCACCTTGCCGACGGCGGTGCAGTGCAGCGGCGCCGGGCGGCCGACCCGCGAGTACATCCGCACGCTCTGGGTGGCGTCGAGCTTGTCGATGTAGATGACATCGCCGGACTCGTAGGTGGCCAGGTGGATGGTCTGTTTGGTGTCGGCGTTCAAGGCGCTCAAATGCGGTCGCGCGAGGGTGCGCACGTCGCGCTGCTCCAGGGTGCGGTTGGCCAGCTCGAACAGCCGCGACCCGAGCACGTACCGGTGCTGGCTGTCGTGGGTGACGAAGCGCTGCGCCTCCATCGTTTGCAGCAGCCGCAACACCGTCGACTTGTGCACGCCGAGCTGGGTCGCCAGCTGGTCCAGCGATCGCGAATCCTCGCCGAGGGCAACGAGAATGGTCAACGCACGCGACAAACTCTGACTCATGACTGCGACTCGCTGACTCTAAGGTGACGCCCGACTCCGCCTCGCTGGCGCTCAGCTCCGTCGTGCGCCAGCGCACTGTGTTGTTGATTCGTTCGCTTACGCTCACTCATGAAGCCACATCCTGAATGACACTGTCGTTGTAATGCAGTTCGGCCCAGGCTTTTTCGTCCACGCTGACCAGTCTCTCCAGTATCGCCGGGGCGGGCAGTACCGCGCCGTCCCCGGTTCCGGTCAATGCCGCCGCCGCGCAGAGGTGCCCGAAACGCAACCGCTGCACCAGCGGTCGTCCGTGCAGCAGCGCGGCCAGATAGCCGCCGGCGAACGCGTCGCCCGCGCCGATCCGTTCGGTGATCTCCAGCCCGAGCGCGGGCACCTCGACGCGCTGGGTGCCTGCGAATCCGGTGACCGTGTGCGCGTCGTTCTTGACGATCAGCTGCGCGGGTTGCGGGAACAGCGCGCGCAGCTCGTCGGCGTCGTGGGTGCCGAAGACCGCACCGGCCTCGTCGGCGCCGAGGAACACCACATCGCTGCCGCGGACGTGGCGCGCGAGCACCTCGGCGGCCAGTTCGCCACGCCCGGCCCACAGCGCGGGCCGGAAGTTCAGGTCGAAGCTCACCAGCCTGCCGTCGCGGGGGAGGGCGAGCAGCGCCTCGGTGAGCCCGGTCGCCGACGCCGACAGCGCGGTGGTGATCCCGGTGAAGTGGATCAGGCGGCATTGCGCGAGCAACTCGGCCGCCGCGGTCGCCGCGAGATCGGCCGGGGACAGCGCGCTGGCCGCCGAGCCGGTCCGGTAATAGAGCATGCGGCTGGCCCGGTCGGCCAGATCGGTGGCCTTGCCCGAGCCGCTGCCGCGCTCCTTCACGTACACCGCGGTCGGCCGGGCGGGATCGGTCACCACCGCCGACACGTCGACGCCGCGTGCCGCCAGGTGCGCGACCAGATAACGGCCGAACCCGTCGTCGCCGACGCGGGACAACCACGCGGTGTCGACACCGAGCTGGCGCAGCACGGTGGCCACGTTCGCCTCCGCGCCGCCCGCGGTCCGTTCGAAGCTCTCCGACTCCTCCAGCGGTCCCGGCTGCGCCACCAGCACCGCGAGTCCCTCGCCGACAGTTACCGCCCGTGAGCGGGTCGACGTAGGCCACGTCACACCGATCTCCCTCCTGTGCTTGCGGCCACCGGCCATCCCGTGCAGAATAACCACACGAAACACGATGCGCAACAAGCATTGCAAAATATGCAATAGCAATACGCTATGCATAATGAGGTGAATTCGCTGGGAAGGAATGCCGTGGCGATCGACGAAGACGTCGTAGCAGGACTCGGAGACCGGACGATCGGACCCGAGCACAAAGGGCTGCCGCCCGCCGCCTGGGGTCGCACCGTGCGCGAATTCCTCGCCACCGCACCGAGTCTCGATCAGTTCGAGACGCCACTGCTGACCATCGACCGGTCCGCCGTCGAGGCGAACGTCGCCGTCATGGCCGATTGGGCGAGTGCCGCGGGTGTACAGCTCGCGCCGCACGGCAAGACCACCATGTCACCGCAGCTGTGGGCGCAACAGCTGGCTGCGGGGTGCTGGGGCATCACCCTGGCGACCATCTGGCAGGTTCAGGTCGCGCGTTCCTTCGGCGTCAGCCGGGTGCTGCTGGCCAACGCGCTCGTCGATCCGGTCGGATTGCACTGGGTGGCCGCGGAATTGGCGAACGATCCCGCCTTCGAGTTCGTCTGCTGGGCGGACAGCGTCGAGACGATCGAGCTGATGGACGAGCACCTGCGGTCCGCGCCGGGGTCGGCGAAGGTGCGGGTGCTCGTCGAACTCGGTGGGCCACACGGTCGTACCGGTGCCCGCACCGTCGAGCAGGCGCACGCCGTCGCGGCCGCAATCACCGGCGCGCGGCGGCTGACTCTTGCCGGAGTGGGCGGCTATGAGGGCGCGCTGGCGCACGACCGCATGGCCGGGGCCACCGACACGGTGCGGCATTACCTCGACGAACTTGCCCGCCTGCATCGCGAACTCGCCGCCGCCGGACGGTATCCGGACGGCGCGATCGTGACCGCCGGTGGCAGCGCCTATCCGGACCTGGTCGTCGAACGTCTGGCGAGTCTCGCCGATGAGCAAGGCGCGCAGGGAGTTCCGACTTCGGTCGTGTTGCGCTCCGGGGCGTACATCATCCACGATGACGGCTTCTACGCGGGCATCTCCCCGTTCGCCGCAGCACGCAGTGAGAAGCCGCTGCGTTCGGCCATGCACGGCTGGGCCCGCGCGATTTCTCGCCCGGAGCCGGAATTGGCGCTGCTGGACGCTGGGCGGCGTGATCTGCCCTTCGACGAGGGGCTGCCGGTGCCGCAATACGTTGCGGGACCCGAGGGTTCGGCGCTGGCTGCGACGGTCTCCGCGCTCAACGACCAGCACGCGTTCCTTCGCCTGCCCGAGGGCACCGAGTTGGCGGTCGGCGCGGTGGTGCGGCTCGGCCTGTCGCACCCGTGTACCGCGTTCGACAAGTGGCGGCTCATCCCGGTGATCGACGACGCCGACGCGAAGTCGCCGCGGGTCGTCGACTTCCTGCACACGTTCTTCTGACGAGTCGATGACCATGACGGACTTACTCTTTCGCGACATCGACATCATCGATGGCACCGGCGCGCCGAGCTTCCGCGGCGATGTGCTCGTCGAGCGGGGGCGCATCGCGCGGATCGCCGAGCCGCGCGGTATCGCCGGCGCCGACCGGATCATCGACGCGGGACCCGGCGCGGTGCTGTGCCCCGGCTTCATCGACATGCACGCCCACTCGGACCTGCACCTGCTCACCGATCCGGGCCACTTTCCGAAGATCAGCCAGGGCATCACCACCGAGCTGATCGGGCAGGACGGGCTGTCCTACGCGCCGATCGACGACGCCACCCTCGCGGTGGTGCGACGCCAGATCGCCGGATGGAACGGCAATCCCGGCGATCTCGACTTCTCCTGGCGCAGCGTCGGTGAGTACCTGGATCGGCTCGATCGCGGGATCACGCCCAACGCGGCATATCTCGTGCCGCAGGGCACGCTGCGGTTGCTGGTCGTCGGCGCGGAACAGCGTCCGGCGACGGCGGACGAGGTCCGCCGCATGCAGGAGCTGCTCTCTCAGGGCCTGCGCGAAGGTGCGGTCGGCATGTCCAGCGGGCTCACCTACACGCCCGGAATGTATGCCGACACCGGTGAATTGGCGGCGCTGTGCCAGGTGGTCGCCGAGTTCGGCGGGTTCTACGCGCCGCACACCCGGTCCTATGGCGCGGGCGCGCTCGAGGCGTACGCGGAGATGATCGAGCTGGCTCGCACCACCGGATGCGCACTGCACCTCACCCACGCCACCATGAACTTTCACGTGAATCGTGGACGCGCGCCGGAATTCCTGGCGCTGATCGATGCCGCGCGGGCCGAGGGCTGCGATATCACCTTGGACACCTATCCGTATCTTCCTGGCGCGACGACGCTTTCGGCGCTGTTGCCGAGTTGGGCGATGTCCGGGGGACCGGACGCGGCGCTGGCTCGTCTCGACGACGCCGAGACGCGGGCGCGAATTACCGCGGATGTGAACGTGAACGGGTCCGACGGGTGCCACGGGGTGACCGTCGAATGGGAGACCATTCAGATCAGCGGCGTGGCCAACTCCGAGCTCGACGGATATGTCGGCAAGCGGGTCGACGAGATCGCCGCCGAGCGTGCCATGGCGCCGGTCGAGGTGTTCTTCGATCTGCTGCGCCGCGATCAGTTGGCGACCAGCATTCTGCAGCACGTCGGGCACGAGGAGAACGTGCGCGCGATCATGGTGCACCCCGGGCACATGGGTGGCAGCGACGCGCTGCTCGCCCCGGCTCGGCCGCACCCGCGTGCCTGGGGTACGTTCCCGCGCTATCTCGGGCATTACGTTCGTGAGCTCGGCGTGCTCGAACTCGAAGATTGTGTGCATCATCTGACCGGCCGGCCCGCAGATCGGTTGCGATTGCGTGATCGCGGGCTCGTATTCACCGGATATGCCGCTGATCTGGTGGTGTTCGATCCGGAAACCGTCGTGGACACCGCGACCTTCGACAACCCGAAACAGCAGGCGCGCGGCATCCGGCACGTGCTGGTCAATGGCGAGTTCGCCATCGAAAACGGCGCGCCGACCGGGACTCTCGCCGGACGTGCGCTGCGCATGGACGCTTCGCGGAAGGAGACATATTGAGTACCTCGGCCCTGCAGGTGATCCGGGCTGATCGCGTGCTGAGCGTGGTGCGCGCGCCCGAGATCCCCGATCCGGTCGCGCTCGCCGAAGCGCTTGCGTCGTCCGGTATCCGGGCGTTGGAGCTCACCTTCACCACACCGGGTGTGCTCGGCTATCTCGCCGCGGCCAGCGCCGCCGAGGGGGCCGTGCTCGGAGTCGGCACCGTACTCACCGGCGAACAAGCCAAGGCAGCCATCGACAGTGGCGCACAGTTCCTGGTGACCCCGGGATTGCGCGCCGAGGTGGCGGAAGTCGCCGCGCAGCACGACATTCCGGTCGTGATGGGCGCCTTCACGCCGAGCGAGGTGCTGACCGCACTGGATCTCGGCGCGGCCGCAGTGAAGATTTTCCCCGCCAGGGCGCTCGGCCCTGGCTATCTGAAGGACCTGCGTGGTCCATTCCCTGACGTGGCGCTCATCCCTTCGGGTGGCGTCAACGCGGGCAATGCCGCCGAATTCCTGGCCGCCGGCGCAGTTGCCGTCACGGCCGGAACCGACGTTGTTGCCCCTTCCGATGTCGCGGCGGGCCACTGGTCCGAAATCGCTTCGCGTGCGGCATCGTTCGTTCGATCCATGAATTGAGAGGTCCACCATGGGCGCCGTTGATTGGCTGCGCACCACTACCCCGGGGCTTTTGGTGCTCTGTGGGCTCGCGATCGCTGTGTTGCTATTCGCCATTATCAAGGTCAAGCTGGAGCCGTTTATCGCGCTGCTGCTCACCGGACTAGCGCTGGCGCTCGCCGCCGGACTACCGGTGTCCAAGATCGTCGGCACGGCGATCAAGTCCGGTGATTCCATCCTGGAGACCGGCTTCGGTGGCATCCTCGGGCACATCGCGGTGATCATCGGGCTGGGCACCGTGCTTGGTGCGATCCTCGAAAAATCCGGTGGCGCCGACGTTTTGACCCGAAAGCTGCTGGATCTGTTCGGCGAGCGCGGTGCTCCGGTCGCCATGGGCCTGCTCGGGCTCATCTTCGGCATCCCGGTGTTCTTCGATATCGGCATCTTCGTGCTCGCGCCGCTGATCTACGTGGCCGCCAAGCAAGGTGGGCGTTCGCTGGTGCTGTACGCCATGCCGATGCTGGCCGGACTGTCCATGACGCACGCGTTCCTGCCGCCGCACCCGGGTCCGGTCGCGCTGGGCGGGCTGCTCGGCGTCAGCCTCGGCTGGCTGATCCTGATGGGATTCATCTGCGGTATACCGGGATTCGTGGCAGCGGGCATCGTCTGGGGTAGCTACATCGGCAAGCGCGTCCAGATCGAGGTGCCCGACGAGTTTCTCGTCCGCAAAGACGAGGAGAAGGAGCCCGCTCCCGATGAGGGGGAGCGGGGTTCCGACGGTTCGGGTGGCGTCGCCACGAAGCGGCCGGTGACGACGGCGCCGCCGTCGGTCGGGCTGATCGGCGCGATCATCGCCATCCCGCTGGTGCTGATCCTCGGTGCCACCTTCGGTACTCAGCTGCTGGACAAGAACTCTCAGCTGCTGCAGGTGCTGACGTTCTTCGGCACGCCTGCGGTGGCGCTGCTCATCGCGGTGCTCGTCGCCTTCTACGTGCTCGGCGTGCGCCGCGGGTCCACCGTGCAGGAACTCAGCCAGCTCACCGCGGAATCGCTGCGGCCGGTCGGCATGCTGCTGCTGGTGGTCGGCGCGGGCGCCTTCTTCGGAAAGGTCATCTCCGCCACCGGAATCGGCACCGCCCTCGCCGACACCATGTCCGCGGCAGGCCTTCCCGTGATCGTCCTGGCCTACATCATCAGCTGCGGTCTGCGCATCGCCCAGGGCTCGGCCACCGTCGCCATCGTCACCACCGGCGGCATCGTCGCCCCCTTGGTAGCCAGCGGCGGCTACTCCCAAATGTCGATCGCCCTGATCGCCATGGCCATCGCCGCGGGATCGATCATCCTCAGCCACGTCAATGACGGCGGCTTCTGGATCATCGCGAAGTTCTTCAACATGTCCGTCAAACAAACCCTGCAAACCTGGACCGTCCTCGAAACCATCCTCTCCGTAGTAAGTTTCGCGGTAGCGGCGATCCTCTTCGCCATCGTCAGCTGACCCCGCCGCCCCCAGTCACTGCACCGCGCAGTGACTGGGGGCCAGCGGCATCACGACTGCGGCCGGTCACTGCCCGGCGAAGCATTCGACGTACCGCATCGCCGAGTTGGTCACAAAGGGAGTCGTAGGTCGCACGAGACGGGGGTCATACTCGCGAACCTGGCTGCGGCTTTACGCTCGTGACCATCTGAGAGTGAGGGGTTGCGAGTGTCCAAGGCGGTCATTGTCGGCGGTGGAATTGGTGGGTTGGCCACTGCTATCGGGTTGATCCGGGGCGGGTGGGAGGTGGAGGTGCTGGAGCGGGCGGCCAGGATCGCGGAGGTGGGGGCGGGGATTTCCTTGTGGTCGAATGCGCTTCGCGCGCTCGACGCGCTGGGTGTCGGTGATCAGGTGCGGGCTCGGGCTATCGAGGACGGGGCGGCCGGTATCCGGGATAGTAAGGGGCGGTGGATTTCTCGCGTCGATACTGAAACCATCCGTGCGAGGTTCGGTAGTCCGATCGTGATGCATCGTGCCGATCTGCTGGATATCTTGCACGCGGCGCTTCCGGAAGAGGCACTGCGCACCGGTGTTTCGGTGCGCGAGGCGCGGACGGACGGAACCGTCATCCACTCCGGTGGGACATCCATGGGCGACCTTGTTGTCGGTGCCGACGGCGTCCGCAGTGTGGTCCGCCGCGCGATCTGCGGCGACATCACACCTCGCTACCGTGGCTACTCCGCCTGGCGGGTGGTGGTCTCGCCCGCGCAGCCGATCACCGAGCTCGGCGAATCCTGGGGCCGGGGTGAACGGTTCGGCTTCGTGCCATTGTCCGACGGTCGCGTCTACTGCTTCGCCGTCGCCAACATGCCCGAGGGCACCCCCGGCGGCGGCCTTGCCGAACTACGCCGACGCTTCGGCACATGGCACGACCCCATCCCGTCCTTACTCGCTTCTGCCGAAGAATCGGCCGTCCTCAAACACGACCTATACGACCTACCGGCTCTGAAAACCTATGTTGCCGAACGCATTGCCCTCATCGGCGACGCCGCCCACGCGATGACCCCCAACCTCGGCCAGGGCGCCTGCCAAGCCCTGGAAGACGCCGTCATCCTCGCCCGAGTCGCCACCGAAGACCCCGACCTGACCAGATATGACCAGGAGCGCAGACCCCGCACCCAAATGCTCGTCACCCGATCCCGCCGCATCGGCACCATCGCCCAGCTGTCATCGCCCCCCGTTGTCGCCTTGCGAAACGCGGCATTGCGCCTAATCCCCGCCTCGGTCCAGGCGAATTCCCTTGCACCAGTTCTCGACCGGACCTGCTGACGGCGGCATCGTGATCTATCGAATGCGGATCTATCGGGCCGTCGAGGAGAATCTCACGGTTTTCCATGACTTCTTCCGGACTCACTTGCTGCCGGTGCAGCTGCGGCATGAGGCGCGGCTGATTGGTCGGTGGGAGACGGAGGATGGTCGGGTCGTCGCCGTGTGGGAGTACGACGATGAGGAGGCGTATCAGCGGATCCAAGCCGCGGTTGCGGCGGACCCTGCGACGCGGCGAGCGCAGGAGGTTCGACGGACGCTTCCTCCGCTGTTCACCACGCGGGAAGAGGTGTTCATGCGGGCGGCACCGGCCGCGCCCGCGCCGAGTCGTTAGGGCAGGGTGGCTGGCCGCGGGTCTTCGCGTGGTAGCGAGCGTGCATGCGGCCGGCGGTCTCCGCCATGCGGGCACGCAGCTCGGGCGGCTCGAGTACCTCGCAGTGTTCGCCTAACGGGAGGATGGCGTGGGCGAGGACATCGTAGGACTCCGAGGGGAGCGTCAGTTCGACCCATCCATCGGAGTCGGGCTCGGTGGCCGAAGCCAGCGCCACGGCGACCGCGACGGGCTCGTGCCACAACCGCAGCAGGCGCAGGTGGGTGGCGGGCATTCGGCAGCGAGCGCGGACGCGCAGCATGGACTGTGCGAAATCGTCGGCGGCTGCGGACCAATGCGCGGCAAGGTCGAAATCGGCGGGGCGGGTGAATGATTCGCCGGTCGGTTCCGCGGAGATGATCCTGCTGACTCGGTAGGAACGGACTGCCGTGCCGTCTTGGGCCACCAGATACCAAGTGCCCGCCTTCATCACCAGTCCGAGTGGATCGAGGCGGCGGTCGACGACCTTGTCTTTGCGGCCGTACCGAACCCGCAACCGCCGGTCGTGCCAGAGCGCGTCGGCGACGACATTCAGGGTGGGCGTCTCGTCCGGCGGGCGGAACCAGCCGGGCGCGTCGATGTGCACCCGCTCGGCGATTCGGGTTGCGCGGCCGCGTAATTCGGGTGGGAGCGCGGCGAGGACCTTGAGCTGGGCGGTGGCGAGCACGGTGCCGAGGCCGAGATCGGCTGCCGCGCCGGGCAATCCGGCGAGCAGTACGGCGTCCGCCTCGTCGGTGGTCAGGCCGGTCAGTCTGGTGCGGTAGCCGTCGACGAGTTGCACCCCACCCGCGCGGCCCGGCTCGCTATATACCGGCACGCCCGCCGCGGACAGCGCCTCGACGTCCCGGTACACGGTGCGCACCGACACCTCGAGCTCCTCGGCGAGCTCGCCGGCCGTGCACCGCCCGCGCGTCTGCAAGATCAGCAGTAACTGCAACAGTCGACTCGCTCGCATGAGTCGAGATTAGCCAGAAACCCTGACACAAGATGTCAAGGATCGCTCGTACTGTCTAGAACATGACCACTTGGAGCGAATTCACAGCAGAGGCGCCGCACATCTCCGAACTCTTCGTGCGCAGGTACACCGCCACCGGCTACCTGTGCATGCTCGGCACCCTCCGCTCGGACGGGTTCCCGCGGATCAGCCCGGTGGAACCGCGGATCTTCGAGGACATGCTGGTGATCGCGGGCATGCCGGGTACGACGAAGTTCCGCGACCTGGCCCGCGACCCGCGCTTCTGCCTGCACACCGCGACCATCGACACGAAGGTCAGCGACGGCGACGCGAAACTGTTCGGCACCGTCGTCGACCTGCCGGACAAGGAGGTCCACGCGCGCTTCGCGCAGCAACTGTTCGATGAGGTCGGGCTCGACATTCGCGATGACGAGTTCGATCACTTCTACATCGCGGATCTGAGCAGCGCGTCGACGGTCGAGGTGATCGACGACCATCTGGACATCACGATTTGGAAGCCGGGTCAGGGTGAACGGGTGGTGCGTAAGCACTGAACCGGTAATCAGCGCGGCGGCGTAAGCTGTGCGGCGATCGCCGCGGGGACGGCCACGCCGCGCTTGCGTAGCTCGTGTTGAAACCGTTGCACCAGTGGGTCATTCGGCGTGCTGGTCAGGCAGACGATGTCGCGGAAGATCGGCGGGTGCAGGCTTGAAATCCGGTCCCGCCAACGACGGAGCGGTTATTCCTCGCGCGAGAGCCGGTTGCGTACCTCGGTAGCGAGTTGCTCCGGATCGATACCGAGTGCCTGCAGCGCGGGCCGCACGACCTCATCGTCCGGCGCGATGAGCCCGAGCAGCAAGTGCCCGACATCGACTCTGCCGCTATTGGTCTTACGGGCTTCGATGTCGGCACGCGCCAACGCTTTCTGCGCTCGCGTCGTGAAATGCGGGGTGACGGTGGCGGCAGCCCGATACGTCGAGGCGACACGTAGGGCCCGCCTCAGCTTCTCGTGCGTGAGACCGAGTGTGGTGACGGCGGTGCCGACGGGCGTTTCCGGGTCGTCGTCGGCGGTGCTGGTGAGCGCGAGCAGGATGTCGCTCGGCTCGATATGCACGTGTTCGAGCGTCTGCGCTTCGCGCAGGCTGTTTTCCAGCGCCTTTCTGGCCTGTTTGGTGAAGGGAATGTGACTCGACACGCCGTGATCCGCCGTGCCCGGCGTGAGCGCGATCTGCGCCCGCGCCGCGGCCGGTTCGATCCCCAACTCGGCCAGCGCGCGTGCGGTGGTGGCCGCGGAACCGATCTCGCAGGCGCGCAGGATGGCGAGCAGCATGTGTTCCGCGCCGATGTAGTCGTGGCCGCGCTCGCGCGCCTCTTCTTGGGTCAGCACGATGACCCGGCGGGCTTGATCGGAGAATCTCTCGAACATAGCGACCCCCTTTCGGCCGTTGGCCGCTGATTCGATGGTAGTCAACTTTGTCGAACAGCTGGTCGATATGCGATGTCGAGTCGGCATTCAGCGGCGGTCGGTCAACGATTCGCGGCGGCGAGTGAGGAAGGCTTGTTCGGCGGCATTGCCTGTGCGGGCGATCGCCGCGTCGAAGGCGGCCGCGGCTTCGGTTGTGCGGCCGAGGCGTTCGAGTAGGTCGGCTCGAATCGCGTGATACAGGTAGTACTTTTCGAGATCGAGATCGTCGAGCAAGCCGAGCGCGACGTCGGGGCCGTCGACCTCGGCGACCGCGACGGCCCGGTTGAGCGCCACGATCGGGCTCGGCGTCAGCGCGGTCAGCCGGTCGTAGAGCCGGACGATCTGCGGCCAGTCGGTGGCCGCCGCGATCGGCGCGTCCGTGTGCACGGCGTTGATCGCGGCTTGCAGCTGATACGGCCCAGGTTGGTTGCGGCGCAGGCACTCTCGCACGATGGCGTGGCCCTCGGCGATGCGCTCACGGTCCCACCGGGCTCGGTCTTGTTCGGGCAGCGGCACCAGCGATCCGTCCGCGGCGGTGCGGGCCGTGCGGCGGGCCTCGGTCAACAGCATCAACGCGAGCAACCCGGCGGCTTCGGGCTCGTCCGGCATGAGCTCGGTCAGCAGCCTGCCGAGCCGGATCGCCTCGGCGCACAGGTCGGCACGGGTGAGCCGGTCGCCGGAGGTCGCCGTGTGGCCCTCGGTGAAGATCAGATAGATGACCGCGAGGACGGCGTGCAGCCGGGCCGGGAGGTCGGCGTCAGCGGGCACCCGGTAGGGAATGCGGGCGTCGCGGATCTTGCCCTTGGCGCGGACAATCCGTTGCGCCATAGTCGATTCCGAGGTCAGGAAGGCACGGGCGATCTCGGGGGTGGTCAGCCCGCCGAGCAGTCGCAAGGTGAGCGCGACCTGGGCGGTGCGTGCCAGCGCGGGATGGCAGCAGGTGAAGATGAGCCGTAGGCGGTCGTCGTGCACCGCGCCCTCCTCTTCGGCCGGTTCGGCGTCGGCGTGCAGCAACGCGGCCTGTGCATGGCGGTCGGCGCGGGAGGCTTCCCGGCGCAGCCGATCGATGGCCCGGTTGCGTGCGGTCGTGATGATCCAGCCGGGCGGGCTCGGCGGCAGCCCGTCCGACGGCCAGCGCCGCACGGCGGCGGTGAACGCGTCCTGCACCGCGTCTTCGGCGACACCGATATCGCCGAAGACACGGATCAGGCAGGCGACCGCACGGCCGTAGTGTTCGGTGAACACTGCCTCGATCACCGCGGTGGTCACGGGTGCGCCCATCTAGCTGTCCCGCAGCGGCCGTACCTCGATCGGCAGCGTGATCGCCGCGGCCAGCCTGCGACCCCACTCCAGGGCCTCGTCCAGATCGGTGGCCCGGATGATGGTGAATCCGCCGATGTGTTCCTTGCCTTCGACGTAGGGGCCGTCGGTGATCAGCACGTCATCGCCCTTGGCGTGCAACACGGTCGCGGTGCTCGGGGCGTGCAGTCCGGCCGCGAACACCCATGCGCCTGCGGCCTTCAGGTCGGCGTTGACCGCGTCGAGGTCTCGGATGATCTCGTCGATATTGTCGGGGACGCCCTCGCCGTCCGGCTGGTAGATGCTGAGCAGGTATTGCTTCATTGTTTTGTCCTCCTCATCCGCGCTGGTAGGTGGCGATGATGACACCGGTTGTTGTCGGGGTGCTCGCGACGAGCCGCAGATCGCCGAGCTCGACGCCGTCGAACAGGCGGCGGCCGGTGCCGGCGACAGTCGGGTTGATCAGCAATAGATACTCGTCGACCAGATCGTGTCGCATCAGCGATCGCAGCAGATCGCCGCTGCCGAGCACGACCAGATCGAGATCCTGCCGTAGCTCGGCGATGGTTGCGATGGCGTCGCCGGGCAGCAGGGTGGAGTTCTGCCACGGCAGCGGCTCGGTGAGGATGCGTGAGGCCACGTATTTCTGGGTTTTATCGAGCACCTCGGTGAACGGGTTGTCGGTCTGACGCGGCCAGAATCCGGCGAAATCCTGGTAGGTGCGCCTCCCCAACAGCAGCGCCCCGTGCGCGTCTGTCAGATGCTCGCCCATCGCCGCTGCCTGCACGGGATCGCTGAACCGCCGCGCCCAGCCGCCGAGCCCGAATCCGTCCCTGGTGTCCTCGTCGGCCCGGCCGGGGGACTGCATGACGCCGTCCAACGTCACGTGCTCGACCGCGGTGATCCTGCCCATGTTCGCTCCTTCGGTAAGGCCGGTCCATTACCGGCTTCACCAACTACACGAACGCCTGACCACCGAATCGACACCTCCGCGAAAACTTTCTGCCGTCGAATCGGCCACCGACTGAGGGTGACCCTGTCCGGTCAGTCGGTGAGGGCCTGGATTTCGGTGTAGGGCGGTGCGGCGTGCGGGGCCGGAGCGTCGTCGCGGACCGCGCGGGCGGTATCGATGGCCACGGCCAACGCCGTGCGATACAACAGCGAGCCCGTGCTGACCCGGCGGACACCGAGTGCGCCGAGTTCCGCGATGGACGGACCGGTCGGCGAGTACAGGATGTTGACGGGCAGCGGAATCGCTTCGACGATCCGGGCGATGCCGTCGGGATCGGTCAGGCCGGGCACGAAGATGCCGTCCGCGCCCGCGGCGGCGTACCGCTCGGCGCGGGCCAGCGTGCGGTCGATATCGTCCTTCACCCAGTAGGTATCGACCCTGGCGTTGATGAACAGCTCCGGCACCCGATCCTTGATCGCGGCGATCAGCTCGGCCTGATGATCCGGTTCGGCCAGTGTGCTTTCCGCGCGACCGTCCTCCAGATTGATTCCGGCGATACCCATTTCGGCCAGTTCGGCCGCGTATTCGCCTACCGCGGTGGGACTTTCGCTGAATCCGCCCTCGATGTCGACGGTCACCGGCACCGGCAGGCGTGCGAGCAGCCTGGCCAGTGCCATTGTCGCGGCGCCGGTCACGCCGGTGCCGTCCGGCAGTCCCGCCGCGACCGCGACGCCGAGGCTGGTCGTGCCGATCGCCGGAAACCCCTCGGCCGCAAGGACTGCCGCGGAGCCGAAGTCCCAGGCGTTCGGCAGGACCAGCGGCTGAGCGCCGTGATGTAGTTCGCGGAAGAGCTTGGCCTTGTTCATGCGGACCCCTCGATGATTCCGGTGGCGATGGCGATGGCGTGTGCTCGGCCGGGGCAGGCGTGCGGGCCCGCACCGAAACCCAGTCCAGGGTGCCGCATGTCGAGCTCGACCACCTCGCCCGCGACGACGCGTCTGGTCGAGCGAAGCGGCGGATTCTCGTCCATGGTTCGCGCGATGATCTGCTCGGCGGTGCCTGGCGTTGTCGATTGCCGGGCGTTGTCGACGAGGGCGCCGGTTGCCGCACAAGCCTGAACCAGCAGGCAGATTCGGGCTGCCGTGGCGTCGTCTGCGACACCGCCGCAGGCCGCGACCAAGACTTCGACGGCCTCGTCGGCCGCAGGGTTGTCCGGCTCGTACGGCTGATAGTGCGCGGCGACCAGCGCTACGGTGTCGACGGAAATGTCTTGTAGTCCAAGGGCTTCCGCTAATGCGCGAACCTGGGGCAGCGGTCCGTGGGCGGCGCGTGCCCGTTCGCGCAGGTCTGCGGGGGAGAGCCGGTCGAGTTCCGCGGTGACCAATGCCCGGAGCCGCTGGTGTTCGGCTCCCGTGCTGAAGCGCGGCACGTGGGCGCGCAGCCACGCGAGGCCGACCGGCGCGTCCACCGCGGGCACGGCGGGTACCGGTGCGCCGATCAAGATGGCGCGCACCTGATCGGGGTCGGTGATCAGGGGAACTGTCCGATTCATGCCGTGACCGTAACTCCGGGATGTTTCGGTCGCCGCCGAAACGATCGCGCAGCATGATGGGATCGTGTCATCCAGAGGAGCCGACTTAGCAGGTCTGGCCACGTTGCTCGCCGACCGCACCCGCGCCGACATGTGCCTGGCGCTCGTCGACGGCCGCGCGTGGACCGCGGGCGAGCTCGCCCGCCACACCGGCGTGGCCGCGTCGACCGCCACCGAACACCTCAACCGGCTGCTCGACGGCGGGCTGCTCATCGAACGCCGCCAGGGTCGGCACCGCTACGTCCAGTTGGCGGGCGCGCACGTGGCCGAGCTGCTCGAGTCCATGGTCACCCACCTCGATCCGCCCCGACCGGTCGTGACCAACCTCCGAACCGCCACTGTCGCAGCGGTTTTGGCGCGCGGCCGCACCTGCTACGACCATCTGGCCGGTCGTCTCGGCGTGGCCATCGCCGATGCCATGACCGCCCGAGACCTGCTCGACCAGGACGGCGGATTCGCACTCACCGAGGCGGGTCTGGCCTGGTTGACCGGACCGTTGGGCGTCCAGCCGGCCTCCTTGCAGGCCACCCGCCGCCCGCTCGCCCGCCCCTGCCTGGACTGGACCGAGCGCCGCACCCACCTGGGCGGTGCCGCAGGCGCACAGCTCTGCCGCCGCCTGCACGAACTCGACTGGATCACCCGCGTCGGCACGGGACGCGCGATCCGAGTCACCGCGAAAGGCGAATCCGGCCTGCACACTCTGCTCGGCATCGAACCGTCCGCACTCGAACTCGCCCCTACACCGCATCCCGCAACTGCCGAAGCTGATAGGCAACCCGCGAAATAACCCCCGCCAACATCCGAGCCCCCGATTCCAACCGCTCCAACAGCTCGACCAACTCGTCCTCGGTAGCCCGCGAAACATCGAGCCCACGCAGCCCGGCCACCGCCCGCTCCAGCGCGCTGACCTGCTCCTCAAAGGCTCCGTTCGAACGCATGTTCTAATGATAGCGCATCTCTCGTGGCCTCATCAGTGGCAGGATCCGCCGGGTCCTCGTCACTAGGACGGACAGCGGGTGATTGCCGCATACTCGGCAGTCATGCGCGTAATGGGTGCGAGCAGTGAAGCGGAGATGGTTGCTTGCTTCTTGCTCGGTGAGTTGTCCAGCGCGAGGTTCGGCGAAGCTATCCGGTCTGGTCTGGTGGCGGGCGGCTGGGGGGAGTGCTTGCTCACGCATCCCAATTTCTGCGACGCCGAAGCGAACGCCGCGCGGCGGGCTCTGCTCGCGGCAACACGCGGGTACGGCGAAAATCGTGACCTCTTCGAGGGTTTTCCTGCCGACGTCGCGTGGAATCGGGCGGTGCTCACCGCGGTGGAGATGGCGAGCGTGCGGTACGTGGACTACTCGTACTGGGTGGAGTTGTCCGGAGGTAGCCGCCTGCCTGCTGAGGCAGCGCGGCGCATCAGGGCAGGCATACGGGTGTTCGGCGTGTCCAATGAGCCGTTCGTGACGGCAGCTCACGTCATCGCGACGGGCGGGCAGTTTCCTCCGTTGATCCTTGTTGGCGAGAAACACGACAAGCTGGTGTGTTTGGAAGGCCACCTGCGTCTGACCGCTTACGCCTTGGCTGGCTATCCGGCCGAGATCGAGTGCCTGATCGGTATCGCGCCGGACATGGGGCGCTGGGCAAGGTAACCGGGGCTAGCGCGTTCGGCGACGCGGAACGCGTCGGTGACGTGGTCGAGGGCGTCGGCGACACCACCTGTGAGATCCCCGAGCGCTCGTCGCGGCATACATGGTGTCGGCGACCGGCATCAGTGAGTCCCGAAATCTCAGCGCCTCGGCATATCGTCTTCGACACCGCGAACGCCGAGGTCTGAATTGCTGGCGTCGGCGTTGCGGGAACCACCATTGGCCAGGCGCGTCGACGCGGCGCCCGCAAGCAACGCGAACGCCCCTACATAGAGCAACCGAACGCCCAGCACGAACGGCTGAAATGCCAAGGGCATCAGTGGAATCAACGCCAAAATCAACACGGCGACCAGTCCGGCGGATAACCAGAACCGCCTCGGCGCGCGCCGGACGGCCGGTGGGTCACCGTGCCAGGCTCGCAGCAGTCCGCGTCGGCCGATGTAATAGAACAACCCGACCGCGAGTACCGCACCGCCCAAGGTGGATGTCTGCTGCAGCAGGTACCACCAGGGCCTGCCGAACGGACCCGGCTGCAACAGCACGGGAAATCGGGCTACTCCCCAGCCATGCCCGCCAGCCGGATCATGGGTGAACCCGTCCCAAAAGATATGAGTCAACGCACCGATCAGTATCGAGTAAACCGTGACATACCACCGATATCGCACGGCACCGAGTACGCCATAGGCGGGCAGATCGAACGCTCCGAGCCGTGGCAGGTGGGCGGCAATCTGCGCGGCGCCCCAACGGATTACCACCGCCGCGATGACTCCCACGGGCAGACACCACCACAGCAACGCCGGTAGTGCATGCGTCTCCGGCATCGAAAAAAACCCTGCCACCGGATAGGAAGCATCGGGAACCGCGGAGCCCACCACTAACGCGACACCATCCAGATGCCGAGGCCACCGGATCTTCAACGGAAGCACTGCCAACGCATGCGATGGAAAAGTGAGCGGCACGGCCAAGTGTATCCACAGTCGTTTCAACCAGTTCGGAGACGCGTCCGACTCCATCGGCGAGCAACCGCGTCATGGTGGCGCAGTTCCGCAAGCGCATGGGTGAGCGCGCGCCCATCTGGACCGAGGTCGGGGTGCCCGCCCTCGGCGCGCCGAAGATGCGAGTCGAGATGCGCGTGACCGCCAGTGTGCGGCAGGAGGATTGAGCACGGTGGGGTCGTAGTCAGGCAGCGTCCGTGCGGAGCTATGCCCGTACGCGCCCCTGCCTGGTTGCCCGATCGGGTAGTCCTAGTCCGTGGGCGGACGGTGGTGGCCCCCTTCGAGTCTGGTGCCGGACTGGTCGCGAACAACGACCTCGATGGCGGAGGCGGTCCAGACGATGACGCCCTGGTCGTGCCACGACATTTCGAAGTCCGTATC
This sequence comes from Nocardia sp. NPDC051321, assembly GCF_044455225.1. Lineage (NCBI taxonomy): Bacteria > Bacillati > Actinomycetota > Actinomycetes > Mycobacteriales > Nocardiaceae > Nocardia > Nocardia sp. NPDC051321. Next base: position 97,061 of record NZ_JBITEM010000019.1, read on the forward strand.
GCCGATGACGTGCTCGGCGGCGTCGCTGGCGTCGAACTCGATCGTGAACGACTCTCGCGGACGCATCCAGTACTCCTCAGCCCAGGGCTCTACGAACACGACAAGGGTCTTGTCGGAGGTGTTGTTCAACCTGATCTTGGGCATCGGTGAAGCGTAGGCCGACAGCGAGAATGTGTCAGGCAACGGCCGACGACAACGAGTTGAGCTCGATCGAACCGACCGACGGTCTCCGATCGTTTCTGGCATTCTGGCCTCCATGGATTCGGACGCCTTGTCTCAGCGGTTGTTCCACAACGTCACGGGTGCACTCGAGATGCACGCGGTGTACTTGGGTGAGCGCCTCGGTTACTACCGGGCGCTCGCCGACGGCGGCCCGATGACGTCCGCCGAATTGGCCTCGGCCACCGGAACGGCGGAACGCTACACCCGTGAATGGCTCGAGCATCACGCGACTGCCGGGTTGCTCAAGGTGGACAGCGACCGGCGGTTCACGCTGCCGCCCTCGCATATTCCGGTGCTGGCCGACCGGGAAAGCGTGCTGTTCGACACGCAGCACAGCATCAACCTTGTCCGCGTCGGCCGTCGAATGGCCGACCTCGTGGAGGCGTACCGGACCGGTGACGCGCCGCCGCGGATTCCGTGGGAACCCGAGGGCCGGGCCGAGTCGAACCGGGCACTTTATCTCAATCTCCTTGGTAGGCAATGGCTGCCCGCGATTCCGGGGATCCACGAGCGACTCTCGTCGGGCCCGGCCAGGGCCTGCGACATCGCCTGCGGTCTCGGCTGGTCGAGCATCGCGATGGCGCTGGCATACCCCGAACTGACCGTCGACGGCTTGGATCTGGATGCGATGGCTATTTCCGCCGCGCAGCAGAACGCCATGGCCTCCGGTGTGCACGACCGGGTGACCTTCTCCGCGATGGACGCCGCCGACTTGGCCGGCACCCAGAAGTACGACCTCGTCACCATCATCGAGGCATTGCATGACATGACCCACCCGGTCGCCGCATTGACCGCTGCCCGGAAGTTGTTGGCGGCGAACGGATCTGTCCTGGTCGCCGATCTGTGGACGGAAGACGAACTCACGTCTCCCGGTTCCGTGCGAGAACAGCAGGAGTACGGGTGGAGCCTGACCAGCTGCCTGCCTGGTGCCATGGGTGATGAGACCTCGGCCGCGACCGGAGCCGTGATGCGCCCGGCCACATTACGGAAGTACGCACTCGAGGCAGGCTTCACCACCGTGACGATCCACCCGATCGACAGCGACAAGTTCCGGTTCTACGAACTGACCTGATGGTTGGGGGAGTTGGGGACCGGGATTTCGAATTGCCAGGGACCGGGAAGGCCGGGGCGGGCGGCGGCCCGGGTATGCAGGTGCAGGTAGTCCGCACGGGAGAGGTCGATGGCGCCGAGCGAGGCGAGGTGGCTGGAGGTGACCTGGCAGTCGATGAGGGCGAAGTCCCAGGCGGCCAGTTGGGCGCAGAGCCAATACAGCGCGACCTTGGAGGTGTCACGGGCGCGGGAGAACATGGACTCGCCCGCGAAGGAACGGCCGCATGCGACGCCGTAGAGGCCGCCGACAAGGTCGCCGTCGCGCCACACCTCGACCGAGTGCGCATGACCGAGGTGGTGCAGCCGCAGGTAGGCCGCCAGCATGTCGGAGCCGATCCAGGTTCCGGTCTCCTTGTCGCGCGGTCCAGCGCAATTCGACATCACAGCGGCGAAGGCGCGATCCATGGTCACCCCGTAGTCGGCACTGGCGACAGATCGGCGGTGGGACTTGGTCACTCGCAGGTCGGTCGGCACCAGAACGCTCCGCGGGTCCGGGCAGTACCAGTGGATCGTTTCGCCAGGGTTGTACCAGGGAAAGATGCCCGCGGAATAGGCGCTCAACAGTCGCTCCGGTGACAGATCCCCGCCGAGAGCGACGAGTCCGGACGGATCCGCGAGCTCGACAGATGGGAAAGGCTGGTCTGGATCGACCAGATACATCCGCATCAGGTCGGTAGCGTCGGTCACCGGACAGACAGTACCGACCTGAGCGAGTAGCCTCCGGCTGCGACGACGGGTCTCGGCTTCAGCTCGCGGCCGCCAGTACCCGCCACATCTTTCTGGCACGCGGGCGGACCTGCGGAGCAGCGTATTCGATTCGCCTGCGCGCTTCGTGAGCGCTGATCCGCAACAGATCGGTCAATAGCTCCACGGTGTCCCGATAGCCGGTGTCGGTGGCAAGGCCACGACGCTCGGCTTCGGCGACGGCCGCGCGCATGGCGGCATCCAGTCGCCTCCGGCGGCGTTCGGTTTCGACGAGGGTGCGCAGCAGGTCGGCATCGGCGAGTTCCGGCCATCCTGAGGTTCGAGCATCCGGCGCCATCGCGGTCGAATGTATGTTCACGCGAGTCACCATACCTCAACCATAGAACATATGTTCGATAATTTACCTTGCTGGGCATGCCGTCACGTGCCGAGGCTCAAGCTGTGCTGTGCCGACTCCGGTACGCCGCGACGCTGGCCCGATGCGCGCAGGGTCGGGTGCAGTACTGCTTTGAGCCGTTGCGGGAGAGATCTACGAACGTAGCCCGGCATTTCGGCCCGGCACACACGCCGAGACGGGCAGGGCCGAGCGTGGCGATCACGGCGGCCAGCGCGCCGAGCGTGGTCACGGCCAGGTGTGCTGCGCAGCGGTCGGTGTCGGAGGTGACCTCGGTCCACCACCGGTCATGATCGTGGCGTAGCGCCGGGGTGGCGCGGCTGCGGAGCAGTCCTTCGTTGACCAGCGTGGCGGCCCCCACCGGGTCGGTGCCCGCTCGTTCGAGCACGGCTCGCACCGTCTCGCGCACCGCGCGGACCTCCACGAGGTCGTCGTGAGTCAGGCGCCGCCACGGGCCCGCTCCTCGGTCGGCAGTAGAACTTCCAGGCTCGCGCCCAGTCGGCGAATGGTCCGCCAGGAAGTCCCGGAGCTGCTGCACGGTCTGGAGCGTGTCCTCTCCCTTGATCGGCCGCAGGGTGTTGGCGAGAGCGACGGCCGCCTCGACCGCCGATGAGCTGTAACACGCATCAAGCATTTGACGTGTCTCCTTGCCGTCTCTAGTGTGACACTCATAGTACCGTTTACATGTCACATCAGACGGGGTGGAGATGACAATGTCGCAGACGATCCAGTCCGGAGAGACTGTCGGCGCGGGCTCCGCCCTGGATGGGCGTCGGCTGGGTCTAGCCCTGGGGATGCTGGTGCTACCGATGTACGTGGCACTGGGAGCACCCGCGGTGGCGCTGCCTGCCATCGGTCGCGCGCTCGAGGTGCCGTTCGGTGCCACGGCATGGATTCTCGCCGCATGGTCGCTGACTTCCGCGCTGGCGATGCCGGTCGCGGGTCGGCTGATGGCCCGGTGGAGCCCCGTGCGAGTACTCGTCGCCGGGGTCGTACTCGTCGTCGTTGGCTCCACGGTCGCGGCGGCCGGACCGGCACTGCCGATCGTGATCGCCGGTCGGCTGATCGGTGGCGCCGGAGCGGGTGCGACCGTGATCGCGGTCTTCGCCGCGGCCACCTCCCTGACCGGGCGGGAACGGAGCCGCGCGCTGGGAATCATCGCGGCCGCCATGGCGACGGCGTCGGCGTGCGGGACCCTGCTGGGCGGGGCGGTCACCGTGTGGCTGGGCTGGCGTGCCGTGCTCGCGCTCCCGGCCCTGGCGCTGCCCCTCCTGCTGGCCGCATGGGCAGGCGGGCGCACATTTCCGCGGATCGGTCGCGGTGCGCGGGACGACTCGGCCGGGCGACTCGACATCATCGGCGCGGCGGTGCTTTCGGTACTCGCCGGCGCGCTGATCACAGTGCTGCAAGCACATTCGGTCGGACTGCCCGCATCGGTCACGCTCGCCGTGGCCGCCGCCGGTGCGCTCGCCGTCGTGGGACTGTGCTGGCGGGTGCGGCGCACGCCCGACGGGTTCGTGCCCCGGCGGGTGATCGCGGCACGCGGCCTCCCGGCGGCCGGACTCATCGGCGGGGCTGTCTTCGCCGGGTACTACGGAGTGTTGTTCCTCGCTCCATCCCTGATCGAGCAGGCCACCGGCGGTGGCCCCCTCGAAGCGGGCGCGCTGCTGGTCCCGGCCGCCGTCTTGTCGGTGTTGGCCGGGCGGCTGGCCGGCGCGGTAACCGCCCGGTTCACTGCCTGGCAGGCGTCGGCCGGTGTCGCGGCACTCACCACGGTGGGCGTAGGCGTGGTCGCGGTCTTCCATGGGCCGGTCCCGGTCATCCTCGGTGTGGCGCTGACCGCGTGTGGGTTCGCCGGCGCTCAGGTCGTGCTGGTGGGCCTCGCGCCGGAACTGGTCGCCTCGGGCGACCGCGACACCGCGCAGGGTCTGCTCAACTTCATGATCAACCTGGGCGGCGGGATCGGTCCGGCCGTCGTCGCGGGTCTGTCCGGCATCGTGTCGATGCCGGAAGCCTTGGCTGTGCTCGCGGCGCTGCCCCTGGCCGGACTCGCCCTCAGTCTGATCCGGCGCCCCGGCGTCGGCCGCCGACCCGAACCCGGCGACACGCGTGCGAGCCCGCGCTGACAGTCCATACCCGAGGGCCGGTCGACGGCTGCACGTGACCCACCTTTGATCCGATAGATGTCCTGCCGAGGGAAAGGAAGCCCGCTGTGACCGCCGAGCCGTTCGAGGTCAGCATCACCAAAGCCGAGATCGCGGACCTGCGTGACCGGTTGCGCCGGACGCGGTGGCCCGAGCCCGAGCCGGTGGACGACTGGTCACAAGGGGTGCCGCTGGCGTATGCGAAGGAACTGTGCCGTTACTGGGCCGAGGACTACGACTTCGGGTTCGCGCAACGGGTGAACGTCTTCCCGCAGTACCGCGACACAGTGGATGGGCTCGGCATTCACTTCCTGCACGTCCGTTCACCGGAGCCGGACGCGTTCCCGCTTGTGCTCACGCATGGGTGGCCCGGTTCGGTGCTGGAGTTCCTGGAGGTCATCGGCCCGCTGACCGACCCACGCGCGCACGGCGGGGACCCGTCCGACGCGTTCCATGTGGTCGCGCCATCACTGCCCGGATACGGCTGGAGTGACAAACCGTCGACGACCGGGTGGGGTGTCACTCGCATCGCGCGCGCCTGGGACGCGTTGATGGTCTCGCTGGGTTACGAGCGATACGGCGCGCAAGGCGGTGACTGGGGTTCGGCGGTGTCCGGCGCGCTGGGCGAGGTCGCGCCCGACCGAGTCGCCGGCGTGCACCTGAACCTGGGGTCCGTGGCACTAGGCACGTTCGACGACCCGACGCCCGCGGAACTGGGAAACCTCAAGGCCGAGAAGGAGTTCGCGCGCACGGGCCGGGGGTACTCGGGCCAGCAGGCCACCCGCCCGCAGACCCTCGGTTACGGCCTCACCGACTCCCCGGCGGGCCAGGCCGCCTGGATCGCCGAGAAGTTCTGGGCCTGGACGGACCACAACGGCAATCCCGAGGACGCGGTGTCGCGGCAGAAGCTCCTCGACGAGATCTCGGTCTACTGGTTCACCGCGTCCGCCACATCCTCGGCACGCCTGTACTGGGAGAGCTTCGCCCACTTCCGCGACAAGGTCACCGCACCCTCAGGGCTCTCGGTCTACCCGCGCGACATAACCCGCCCGTCACGGCGGGAGGCCGAACTGCGCTTCACCGACCTGCGCTGGTTCGCCGAACTAACCCGAGGCGGCCACTTCGCCGCCTTGGAGCAACCAGAGTCGCTGATCGAGCAGGTACGCGGATTCTTCCGCCTCGTCCGCTGAGCGAGCCTGCCCGTAGGTGGTCGGCCCGGTGCGAGCGGCGCGTTGGGCGAGGCGGTTCGTGCCTACCGCTGCAGGAACTCGACGCTGATGCGTTCGAATTTCTGCTTAGCTTCCAGGAATACCCAATGCCCGCAGTTCGACAGCACGTGCAGCTCGGCGTCGGGGATCAGCCGCAGCGGAATCTGAGCCATGTCCAGCGGGCATTGGCGGTCGTCGGCGCCCCAGACCAGCAATGTTGGGCACTGCACCTTGTGCAACATGGACCAGTAGGGCGGGACCTTCGACTGTGCCTCCGATTGTTGTTGCAGGGCAGCGGCTTTCGATCCGTACATTGCCTGGAGTGTTTGCAGTGCGGCGGGTTGAGTGGCGGCCTGCCAGCGTTCCGCGATCAGGTCGTCGGTAACCCACTTCGGATCGAACACCATGCAGTGCAACCAGCGGATCAGTGCCTCGCGACTCGGATTGTCGGCGAATTCCCGCAAAAGTCGTGTCCCCTCGCTCGGCCCCGGGCTGAAGATGTTCGTCCCGACGCCGCCGACGGTCACCAGCTTGTCAACCCGAGCTGGGTGAGCGAGCGCCACCATGGCGCCAACCACGCCGCCCATCGAATTCCCGATCATGGCAGCGGATTCCACGGCGAGGGCGTCCATGAACCGCACCACCGAAGCGACGGCAGTCAGTACCGGGTGCGACCCGGGGATCGGGTCGCTCGCCCCGAACCCGGGGAACTCGAGGATGTAACAGTGGAAATGCTCGGCTAGGCCTGACAGGTTGCCACCGAAGTTCCGCCAGCCGTTCACACCGATTCCGGAGCCGTGCAACAGGATCAACGGCGGCCCGTCACCCGCCTCGTGATAGCGCAGCACCCCCTTGTCGGTCCGGACAGTCTGCGCAGTGTTCTCGTATGTCACATCCACCCCAACAGATTAGAACGTGTTGCAGTTATCGCGGGCCGCTCGCCGGACAGGAATTAGTCGTCGGTCAGCTGCTTGCGAAACTCCTGCCGCCAACGGGGGTCCTGACGGCAGCCCACGACCAAACCCAGGGCTTGCCGGGCCGGCAGGTTGAGTGCTTCGGTCAGGGCGCGGGCGGCCATGGCCCGTTCCTGCCAGACGGACCGGTCTTTCCAGTCGGCGTATGTCACCTGAGCCTCGGCGTGTACGCGGCGCAACCGCAGGTCAAGGGCGGAATCGTCGGTAATGCCGTGGTGATCCTCCTCGCTCAAAATGGACAGTGCGGCAGTGACCTCGGCATAGGTGTCGAGTCCGGTCTCGGCGGCCAGTGACGACATCTGCGTGGCGAGTACGCGGCGCAGGCGCTCGGGCGTCGCGGCGTCGACGAGGGAGACGAACCGGTCAGGCACGGGTGTTTTGAAGTTGTGCTCCGGGAGCCCGAAGTTGTTGTCCGGGAGCAGGGGAAGGATCCGCGCGCTGTCGAGTTCCCCGTCCAGGCCGGGCGGTGGCAGTGGTATGCCACAGCCGCGAACGACCGCGTCACACACCGCAAGCAGCAGTTCCCGCCGCTGCTCGGGTGTCGGTTCCGGAACGGGCGTCGGCAGACCGGGGAAGACCTCGAACGGGTCGCGCGCACCGTGCGGGACGGCCGATCGAGTGTAGTACCTCGTCACCAGTTCGCCATCGTCGAAAAGGGACACTGAGGTCGTGCCGCCGCTCCAATAGTGTATGGACACCGCGCGGGTGCCACGGGACACACGGCGCAGCACCTCCCCGCGTGTGCCCTCCAAAATATGGCGACCTTCCTCGATGCCGAACGCCCAACCGCCGTGGGTTCCCACGCGGACCACTGGCAGCAGCACGCCAGGGTTCTGCCACTGGTCAGGACTTTCTGCCTCCTCCCGCCACCGGGGTCGCCGGGTCTCGGGCAACGCGCCGAACCGGCGCAGAAGTTCGGTCTCGTCCAAGGCCTGCACGAAGGTCAGGCAGAAATCTTCGTAACCGCCGGGCCAGGTCTCCTCCGGCGTGGTGTGGGAAGTCGTCCGGCGTGGCGTGGCGATGACCGGGTCGGCGAGGGCGCGGTCGAACAGGGACCGAGGCTCGGGTTGCCGTTCGAAAGCGTACTCCCACAGCAACATTCCGTCGTCGACGATAGGCACATACGGTAGCCCCACCGTCATGACGGATCCGCTCTCCATGGAGTCGGCGAGCTGTTCCAGGAAGGCGGCGAGGCTTCCCCATTCCCCGAAGCTCACGCCCTCGGCCTCCTGCTGGTGGCCCACCGCGCCGAAGGACTCGCCTTGACGGCAGTCCACGACCAGCCCGTCCGCACTGACATTGCGGGCGAAGCGTACGAAATCGTGGTGCCAGAAGCCCACGAGGTATGGGTCGTCTTCGTGCGTGGCCCACGACTCCTGGTGGCTCCGGCCCGAGGAGAGGATCTGGGCGAGGGTGCAGGGCTCAAAGCCGGGGAAGCTGAAACCCCCCTCCTCGGGGGCGACGTAACCCAGCTGCCCGGGGGAGACTCCGTCGTGGTGCCGCAGATACGCGACCAGATCCGCGGGGAACTCCACCCCCAGCTCGGCAGCCGCGGCGCTGATGGCCTCCTGCGAGGCGGGTGGGCGCAGGGATGAGAAGGTGCGCGGCGCGTGCGCGGCGAGCCATGAGTCGATCCGGCGCCAGGACTCTTCGATGGGGCTAACGTGCATTGGCCGATCATCACATCCACCTATGACATCAACGCCCGCTCCGGAGGCCACCGTCCGGAAGTCGGTCGGTCATCGGCATAGCGGATGTTCGCCAGATCCGTTGCCGCACACCAGGTACGACTCGATGGGGCAGTATGGATGCCGTGGTGGACATCAGCCTTCTGACCGGATCCGACCGTGCCTGCTGGGAAACACTTGCCCGCGGCAAAGACGCATACTTCGAGGTCGAACGCGGCGACGCCGATTACGAACGGACATGGCGACGCCTGCTCGATGACGAGCAGCTGCGCGGGATCGCTGCCCGGGTGGACGGCAAGATGGTCGCCATCGCGCACTACGTATTCCACGCCAGCGTCTGGTACTCCAAAAAGTGTTATCTGGCGGACTTGTTCGTCGATGCGGAAGTCCGGCGGCGGGGTGTCGCGACCGCGGTGATCAACTGGGTGGCCCAGGACGCCAAAGAACACGACTACCCCGGCCTCTACTGGAACACCCTCGAAGACGCCCCAGCTCGCGCCCTGTACGACAAGATAGGCAAGTTCCGAAAGGGGCTCATCCAGTACACCTACCGGCCCGACGCGAACCAAAATCCCTGAACCCCGGCATGGGTCGGATGGCGCGGGTATTGCTGTTGGTGTCAGCAGCGGGGTTGGTGGGTGTGTCGGGGGCATGTTCACCTGAGGAAGGGCCGCCGTTGATACCGGGCGCCGCACCTCCGTCCACCTCATTCCTCGACTCCAGTAGCGTGATCGACCGCAATAATCCGGCGGCGGTCGCGGGGGCGGCCACCGACGTCTTTTTCGGGCAGGTCGTCGAGTCGATCGGATCGACCGAACGTCGCGGGCAGCTCGAGTCGCAGTTCTCGATGGCGGTGACCGAGCGGTTGAAGGGCAATGTGGCGGGCCGGGTGACCATCAACCAGCGCGGTGGTCTGAAGGACGCGACGGTGATTGTCGAATCCGGTGACGAACTGCTCGTGGTGGGTCAGTCGTATCTGATCGCGGCGCGCTACAGCAAAAACGAGGACTGGTACACACTGATCCCGGTGGCCGGCGACATCCCGGTCACCGACCACAACTCCCCTCGCGCCACGGTGCACCGGCCACCGGAAAGCCGTGACGAGGTGCGTAATCGGATGAAGGACGCGATCGCCCGCGAAATCCCGTTCACACCATCGGGATCCACTGACAAGACCAACCCGCCCACATCCCCGTCGACCACTACCAGACCGACCACCACGACTCCAGCCGCACCGACAACAACTCCCGGCAGCACGCGCATTTCGCCGACATCCTGACATCGGCCCCGGCACGTTGGGCAGCCGGCGGGCAACCCACCTGTGTGAACGCCCGACGCTTCTGGTGGCGAAGAGCGAGAAGCGTGCGGAGAAGGTAGGAATGAGGCATGGCTGGATTTCGCTTTGGCGTCAATATGGGGTTCCCTGGTCCGCGTTCCGAGTGGGTGGAAAAGGCTCGGCGTGCGGAAACGCTGGGGTACGACGTGCTCGCGGTGCCGGATCATCTCGGGATGCCCGCACCGTTGCCGTCGTTGCTGCTAGCGGCGGAGGCCACCGAGCGAATTCGGTTGGGCACCTTCGTGTTGAACACGCCGTTCTACAATCCGGTGCTGCTGGCCCGTGACGTTGCCGCGTTGGACCAGTTCAGCGGCGGCCGGGTCGAGCTCGGTCTCGGTGCGGGTTATGTGAAGGACGAATTCGACGCCGCCGGTATACCTTTCGCCAGCGCGGGCGCCCGCATCGACCATGTCGAGCAGACCGTGCTCACCTTGCGCAAGCTCTACGGCGACCCCGATTACCAGCCCGCACCCGCACGGCCGGAGGGGCCGCCGATACTGATCGCCGGATCGGGAAACCGGTTGCTGCGCATGGCCACTCAGCACGCCGATGTGGTGGGGCTGACCGGAGCGGCCCTGACGGAATCCGGCCTGATGACCGCCGCGGCAGCGGACGACGTCGCCGAACGCGCCGAGTACGTGCACGGCTTGCTCGGCGAGCGTCGCGATCGGGTGGAGCTCAACCTCCTGATCTGGTCGGTGGGCACCCCGTCGGAACGAGACACCCTGGGCGACCGGGTGCGCAATTTCCTGCCCGGATTCACCGACGATCAGATCGGCGCCGTGCCCGCGGTTTTGGTGGGCACGCCGCAGGAGATCGCCGACAGCGTGCGCGCCTCGCGTGAGCGATATGGAATCACGTATTTCACCGTGATGGAACCGGATATGGAGCGATTCGCGCCGGTCATCGAACTACTGAAGTAGCCGACTTCGTCCTGGGCTCGACTTCGCCGGAACGATTCCGGCGAGGTCGAGCGCCAACCGGCCGCCCGGACTAGTCGAATTCGAGTGCCCTGGCCGGGCAGGAATCCAGGGCTTCGCGCACTGCCGAGTGTTGCTGCTGCGGTTGCGGGTCCAGCAACAGCACTGTGCCGTCGTCGTCTTGATCGAAGATGTCCGGCGCGATGAGCGCGCACATGCCCGAGCCGACGCACCGCTCGCGATCCGCGGAGATTCGCATCTCGTCCGCTCCTTTCACCAGGTGACGGGTAGTTCGTGGACGCCATAGATATTCATGTCGGTCCGGAGTTTCACGTCGTCGGCGGGAATGGCGAGCGCGAGGGTCGGGAAGCGACGCACCAATCCGGTGAAACCGGCGCGCATTTCGATGCGGGCCAGCTGCTGACCGAGGCAGGTGTGGATGCCGTGTCCGAAGGCCAGGTGACCACGCGCCTTGCGGTGCAGGTCCAGGGTGTCGGGATTATCGAAGCGCTGCGGGTCGTGGTTGGCGGCCAGCAACGAAACGACGACGGTCGATCCCTTGGTAATGGTTTCGCCGCCGAGTTCGAGGTCCTCGGTGGCATAGCGATAGAAGATGTCGGCCACCGAAAGGTAGCGCAGCAGTTCCTCGACGGCGTCGGGCATCAGCTCGAGGTCGGCGCGCAGTTCGGCCAGCTGCTCTGGGTGTTCCAGCAGCGCGAAGGTGCCGAGCGCCAACATGTTCGCGGTGGTCTCGTGGCCAGCGAGCAGCAGCAGGAAGGCAATGCCGACGAGTTCTTCGATGCTGAGGTCGTCGTTGCGGGCCAGGTCGGAGAGAATGTCGTCGCCGGGTTCGGCGCGTTTGCGGGTGACGAGTTCGGCGAGGTAGCCCGTCATCGCGCCGTAGGCGGCCATCTTCTCGTCGAGCGACTGCTCCCTGACCAGGAACTGGGCCGAGTTGACCTGGAAGGTCGCCCGGTCCGCGTAAGGGACGCCGAGCATTTCGCAGATCACCAGCGAGGGCACCGGCAGCGTGAACTCTTTGACCAGGTCGACCTGCGGGGTCAGGCGCGCCATCTCGTCCAGTTGCCGCTCGGTGATCTCGATGATGTGTTCTTCGAGCTGCCGCATGCGCCGGACGGTGAAGGTGCCGGTGAGCAGGCGCCGCAGCCGGGTGTGGTCCGGCGGGTCCATGGCGATGAACAAGCCGGGGATCTGCGGCGACGGCTCGGTGACGGGCGGCATGTCCGAGATGTCTTCCAGGGTGTGCAGGATGCCGATGTCCTGGCGGGAGCTGAACCGGGTGTCGGCCATGAGCTGGCGGACCGCGTCGTAGCCGGTGACGATCCAGCCCTGGTGACCGTCGGGGAAGACGATCGGGCTGACCGGGCGGGCGTCGCGTAGCCGGGTGATCTCGCTGGGTGGGTCGAACGGACTCGCGTCACGTTCGGTGGGCAGGCCGTGCGGGATGGGCACTGTGTGCGTCATCGAATTGTCCTTTCGTGGCTGTTGCGAGAACATTCGCCGACCGGCCTGACACGCGGCTGTCACGGCCCTGACACCGGTGACGTGCTGCGTCCCGGCAGGCGCTCGATCGCCCATGGCAGGATCAGGTAGGTGCAGATCGGGATTCTTGGACCATTCGAAATTCGCACGGACGACGGCGCTTTCGCCGACGTGCCGGGCGCGCGGCTGCGCGGGCTGTTGGTCGCGCTGGCGCTCGAACCAGGTCACGCGGTCCCGAAGGCGACGCTGATCGACTGGATCTGGGGTGAGCAGCCGCCCGCCGACGCGGCGAATGCCTTGCAACGCTTGGTTTCCCGGCTGCGCAAGGCGCTACCGGACGGGGTGGTCGATGGCCAGCCGGACGGCTACCGGTTGCGGGTGGAACCCGACGCCGTCGACGCCGTGCGGTTCGAACGCCTCATCGCCAAGGCCCGCAACGACGAGGACCAGGGGGTGCGGCGGCTGCGCGAGGCCCTCGCGCTGTGGCGCGGCGCGGCCATGCAGGACGTCGGGCTGCTGGAGAGCGCGGCGTTCGACGCGGCGGTCACCCGGCTCGACGGATTACGCCTGACCGCGCTGGAGGAGCGGTTCGATGGCGAGATCAGCCTCGGCCACGGTGCCGAGCTGGTCACCGAGCTCACCGATCTGGTTGCCGCGCATCCGGTGCGTGAACGGCTGGTCGCCGCGTTGATGCGGGCCCTCGTCGCGAGCGGTCGCGACACCGAGGCACTGCTCGTGTACGAGCGCATGCGCGAAACCCTGGCCGACGAACTGGGCGTCGACCCGTCACCGGAGCTGTCCGCGTTGCACGTCGCGCTGCTGCGCGGGGAGCTGGGTCGGCGGGAGGAGAACCGCAAGACCAACCTGCGCGCCGAACTGGCCAGCTACGTCGGCAAGGACGACGACGTCGCCGCGGTCCGCGACCTCATCGCCGACCATCGGCTCACCACGCTGATCGGACCGGGCGGCTCGGGAAAGACCCGGCTCGCCACGGAAACCGCGCGCACGCTGGTCGACGACCTGCCGGACGGCGTCTGGGTGGTCGAACTCGCGGCCATCGGCGCGGACGGCGACAAGGAAGGCGAATGGGGCGGGAACAATGTGGCGCAGGCGACGCTGTCCGCCCTCAAACTGCGCGACGCGCTGCTCAGCGACGCGGCGGACGTGGAGCCGACGGACCGGGTCATCGCCGCGATCCGGGATCGGTCGATGCTGCTGATCCTGGACAACTGCGAGCACGTGATCGAGTCCGCGGCGACCTTCGCCCATCGGGTGCTCGGCGAATGCAGGCGGGTGCGGATCCTCGCGACGAGCAGGGAACCCCTCGGCATCACCGGTGAGGCACTGTGGCCGGTCCTGCCGCTGGTGCTGCCCGCGGTGGACGCCGGCCCCGCCGAGATCGAGGCCGCGCCGGCGATCCGCTTGCTGCGTGATCGGGCGACCGCGGTGAGCAGGGAGCTCGGCGCCGACGCAGGCACACTGGCGACGATGGTGCGCGTCTGCCGGGCGCTGGACGGAATGCCGCTGGCCATCGAACTCGCCGCGGCCCGGTTGCGCACCATGTCCCTCGATCAGCTCGCCCACCGGCTCGACGACCGGTTCCGCCTGCTGACCGGCGGCAGCCGTACCGCGCTGCCGCGGCACAAGACGTTGCGCGCGGTGGTCGACTGGAGCTGGGAGCTGCTGACCGACGCCGAACGGGTTGTGCTGCGCAGGCTTTCGGTGTTCTCGGGCGGGGCGAGCCTGGAAGCGGCCGAGCGAGTCTGTGCCGGAACGAAAGTCGAGCGGGATCAGGTGGATGAGTTGCTCACCGCGCTGGTCGAGAAATCGCTGCTGGTCACCGTGAGCGACAGTGCGCCGCGTTACCGAATGCTCGGCACGATCAAGGAATACGCCGAGCAACGTCTCGCGGAGGCAGGCGAATCGGAGCTGACCCGCCGCGCGCATCTGACCTACTTCACCGAACTCACCGAGACCGCGGAGCCGCATCTGCGTCGGGCCGAGCAACTGGCCTGGCTCACCACCCTCGAGGCCGAGCACGACAATATCGCGGCCGCGATGCGCGGTGCGCTCGCGGCGGGCGAAGCGGCCGAGGCGATGCGGCTCGCCGCCGGGGCGGGCTGGTACTGGTGGCTCGGCGGCCACAAAGTGGAGGGCAACGAGCTGATCATGGCCGCCGTCGCGCTGCCGGGTGAGGTGCCCGACGAGACCAAGGCCTGGGTGTACGCGCTCATCGTGCAGTTCGTGACGGGCGGTCAGCAGAGTGACGAGTACCAGGCGGCGGAGTGGATCCATCAGGCATACGAGATCAGCCAGCGCTCGCAGGACCATCACCCGGCGCTGGGGTTGGTCATCCCGCTCGAACGCATGTTGCGGGACCCCGGCGCGGTGTTGTCCGCGTGGGAAGCATTGCTGGGTGACAAGGATCCCTGGGTGCGCGCACTGGCCCGGCTGCACCTCGGCAAGATGCGGATCCAGCTCGGACAGGGCGGCCGGGAGGCCGACGAATATCTGGCGCTGGCGCTGGCCGAGTTCCGGGCGCTCGGCGAACGATTCGGTATTTCGTTCGCCCTGACCGAACTGGCGAATCGAATCGCCATGCGCGGCGAGTTCGCCGCCGCCTGCGAGTACTACGAACAGGCGATCACGGTCGTCACCGAGGTCGGCGCCATCGAGGACGCCGTGCCGATGCGCTCGCGGCAGGCCCAATTGTATTGGCTACTAGGCGATGTGGAGGCCAGTGCGGCCGCCATGGCCGAGGCGCAGCGTGCGGCGGAACGGGTCGCCTGGCCGAACGCGCTTGCCGAGCTGGCGCTGTCGAAGGCGGAGCTCACCCGCTGGAGCGGCGATGCCGAGCAGGCCCGCAGGCAACTCGCCGTCGCGACGGTACAACTCGGCGACATCGGCAAGCGCGCCATCGTCCGCGCGATGATCCAGGACATGCTCGGCTACCTCGCCGAGGACATCGACGAGGCCAGGGAACACCGCGCCGCGGCCTTCCGTGCGGTGTCGGAGGCGGGTCATCCGATGCTGATCGCGCAGGTGCTGGTCGGGGCGGCGGATCTGGCCCTGCGCGCGCAACAGTACGAGCAGGCGGCGCGGCTGCTCGCGGCGAGCGCGGGCGTGCGCGGTCTGCCGGATCGTTCGCATCCGGATGTGGCCAGGATCGAGCAGGCAGTGCGCAGCCGCCTCGGCGACGCGGAGTTCGAGGAGGCAGCTCGAGAGGGCGCGGAAACGAGCTGGAGTGAGCTGATTTCGGCCATGCTGGCTTCTTGACGGCGGCCGGCGACCCTCGGGATCAGGCCTGACGTGCGCCTGTCAGGCCGGTGTCCGAACGTGTCAGAGGCCGCGTCAGCTCCGTGACGGTCCGGTGTCAGGGCGGCTGGCCAATGTTGTTCCCATCGAACGGCACAGACCAGAGATGAGGAACCATGACAATCCAGTCCACCCAAGCGACCACCACGACCACCGCGCCGAACCGCCCGGAGTTGCAGCAGGTGATCGAGGAGGTCGTCGAGGCCGGTTACGCCGGAGTGCAGCTGCGGGTGCGCGACGAGCAGGGCGAGTGGGTCGGCAGCGCCGGAGTGAGCAAGCTGGGCGACGACGCGAAACCGGCGACGAACGGGCTGTTCCGGATCGGCAGCAACACCAAGACTTTCGTCGCGACCGTTGTGCTGCAACTGGTGGCAGAGGGCAAGATCGGGCTGGACACCCCGGCGGCCGACTACCTGCCGCAGTTCGAGCTGGACCCGCGGATTACCGTGCGAATGCTGTTGCAGCACACCAGCGGCGTGTTCAACTTCACCGGCGAGTATTTCCCGGACGGGACGATCGTGCCGGGAATCCCCTGGCAGGGCCAGGAATGGGTGGATAACCTGTTCCACAGCTACCCGCCCGCGGAGCTGGTGCGGCTGGCCTTGTCCAAGCCCGCGCGGTTCGAGCCCGGCACCGACTGGAGCTACTCGAACACCAACTACGTGCTGGCCAGACTGGTGACCGAGAACGTCACGGGCCGGTCGTTGGCCGAGGAAATGCACCGGCTGATCCTGGGGCCGCTCGGACTGACCGGCACCGTGGTGCCGGACTTCCAGACGGAGATCCCCGAGCCGCACGCGCACGGCTACTACGCGTACCAGGTCGGCGACGAGTGGAAGGTGGTCGACACCAGCAGCATGAACCCGTCCTGGATCTCCGCGGGCGGTGACATGATCTCGACCACCGCGGACCTGCAGACGTTCATTTCCGCGCTGATGAGCGGCAAGCTGCTGCCTGCTCCGCTGCTGGCCGAGATGCGCACCCCGCGTGCGACGGGCCTGCCGAAGAACGAGTACGGCCTCGGGCTTTTCGTCGAGGAAACCGACGGCGGCGACATCCTCTACACGCACAACGGCGGCTTCTTCGGCTGGGCGGCACTGATGTACAGCACGCCCGACGGCAGCAAGACCATGACCGCCTCGATCACCACCGGCGACGCCAAGGTCGACTTCGCGGAAATGTCCGCGACGTTCCTGCAGGTGCGGCAGCGACTCGTCAACACGGTGTTCGGCAACCGGGCCTGATCGAACTCACCAGACACTCAATACATTTCACTCACTCCAGGAGTACCGCCATGCCTACTTTCCAGACCCCGGAACCGATTACCGTCACCGTCGAGGTGCCCGCAGGCAACGTCCAGGTGACCGCCTCCGACCGCACCGACACCTTCGTCGAGGTCCGGCCGACCGATGCGGCCAAGAAGGCCGACGTGCGCGTCGCCGCGCAGACCAAGGTCGATTTCGCCGCGGGCGTCCTGACCGTGCGGACGCCGAGCGGGTGGCGGACCTATTCGCCGCTGGGTGGCAACCCCTCGATCGAGGTGATCATCGAGGTGCCGACCAATTCCTGGCTGAAAGCCACTGCGGGCGTTGGCCAACTGCTGGCCACCGGCGAACTCGTCGAGTCCGTGCTGGAGATCGCCGCCGGTGACATCGCGGTCGAGAGCCCGCGCGGAGCGGTGACGGCAAAGGTAGCCAAGGGCGATATCCGCGTCGGTGACGCGTCGCGCGGGGTGCTCCGGCTGGAGACCTCCATGGGCGAGTTGGCGGTAGGTATCCGAGCGGGCAGCGCGGTGCGGCTGGAAACCAACGCCCTGTCCGGCACGGTGCAGAACCTGATGGCACCGGTCGCCGGGTCGGACACCGTCGACACCGTGCAGGTGTACGCGCGAAATTCGTTCGGCAACATCATCATCCGGCACGACGTCGCAGCTTGACGTCACCAACGGCCCCGGGGTCCGCGTATCAGCGGGAGCAACCCCGGGGTCGAGCCGTGTGCGGGTTCACGCTGTGATCGGATCGTTGATCTGCTCTACGAGGATGTCGGCGTGGCCGGTGTGCCGCCCGTATTCCGCGATCAGGAACAGGTAAATCCAACGGACACTGACGATTCCGGCGCGCGGATGGTGCACGGTGTGCGCCAGGTCGTAGGGCGCCACGATCGTCGCGGATCTGCGGCTGGCCCGCTCGAACTCCGCGATGACGTCGCTGAGCGTCTCGTCGTCGGAGACGGCGAAACTGCCAGCTCCTGGCGTTGCGTAGCCGTCGCATTCGGCTTCGGGCAGGCCGGCCAGATAGTGCTGGAACCAGATCCGTTCCGCCGCGGCCGCGTGCTTGATCAGTCCGATCGGCGTTGTCGCGGAGGCGACGAGCCGACGGCGGGACTGTTCCTCAGGGAGTTCCCGCACCTTCTCGACGAGTGCGGCTCTGCCGCGATCGAGGGTATTCTCCAGCAGCGTCCGCTCGGGACCGGCGGTGATTCGGGCAGGGGTAGTCATTGGTTGCCTCCTTGTGGCGGATTTCTTTGTGGCCGAGAGTGATCGGCCAGACGATGTCAACGCGGTGGCGCGCGCTACAGCGCATCTGATTTGCCGTGGGAGCCGCGAACGAGTCGTACTCGACCCGGGCGTTCGAATGCACCGGGGAGACTTGCCGACACTGCGAGTTTAACGAATGACACCGAGACGTCCACCCCCTCCACTTGCGCGGGGTGGAGGGGGTGGACGGATGCGGTGGCGGGGTTACTTAATGAATCTCACCGAACGGAACTCGACATCGCGCTCACGCTCGCCGGGGCCCATCGCGTTCACGACCTTGCCTTCGCAGTCGTCGCCGCGGAAGAGTTCGGCGACGCGATTGGTCTTGTTCTCGGCGAAGCCCTTGCCTTCGATGCGGTAGCAGCGGTTGTTCTTGGGGTCTTCGAGCCGCTGGTGGTCGCCGTGGTGGGTGTAGATGAACGTCCCCTTCGCCTCCAGGGTGCCCGGATCGACGGGATCGGCATGAGCAGTGGTAGCTCCGCCGAGAGCCAATGCGAGAACCGCGCCGGCCGCGGCGAGAGCGCCTCCGATGTGTTTCATGATCTGCCTTTCGTAGAGCCTTCACCCACGTATCTCGTGAAACGTGGTCGCTCCCGGGCACCTTGTGGGTCGCGCCGGGGCTTTGTCTTGGCCTGGCCAGTCGACGTCGACGGCACCGATGGTAGCAAGATTCGCACTGGGGAAATCGATCAAATCTGTTGTGCCACAGTGGAATACGGGAAAGGTGCGCACTGTCATTCGGTCGCGCGGGAGCCTCGGGGGGCGTCGAGTCGGGAGTTGACGCGCGGCAACGGAGCCGATCAAGAACTAGCTCTTCACGCCGAATGGCGGGGTCGTTCCTACGCTGTGGGCCAGTTCGCATGGGGGTCCGAAATGCCCACTGGTTCAATGGGATTGCTCCCGGCGATCATGCTAACAACTCGTGCATGCGACGGTTCCCCAGTCGTCGGCGGTGTTGGTTGACGAAGGCCATTGGGGCAGTCGGTGAGCAAATGCGCCATCGTCGGGTTAGCTGATCTCGAAACGTGGCAGCGCCAGAGGGGGGCGTGCGACGGTCACCCTGTCCTGGCGGCTTCGCGCTGAGCGTCCACGACCTCGCCGACGGCTGCGGGTACCCGGGTCCTATAGCGAACGGATGCGTGACCTGGCCTGAGCGACCAGCGAGGGCTGGCTCGAGACCCCACCTCGTGAATGAGATTGCATAGTCGTGCATAATCATCACATGGTTGATTCGGTGCACGCGCCGGAGCCAGGCGCGCCCGCGTTGCGGGTCGCGGTGGCCGGGGCGAGTGGGTACGCGGGCGGGGAAGTGTTGCGGCTGCTGCTTGGGCATCCGGCGTATCGAGCCGGGCGCCTGCAGATCGGGGCGTTGACGGCGGGCGCGAACGCCGGGAGCCCGCTCGGGGCGCTGCAGCCGCATTTGCTGCCGCTTGCCGATCGCCTGCTCGTGCCGACCAGCGTCGACGAGCTGGCGGGGCACGATGTGGTGTTCCTCGGGCTGCCGCACGGACAGTCCGCGGCCATCGCGGAGCAGCTGCCCGCGTCGACGGTGATCATCGATTGCGGGGCCGATTTCCGGCTCACCGACGCGCGGGCGTGGGAGAAGTACTACGGCAGCGAGCACGCGGGCAGCTGGCCCTATGGCCTGCCCGAGCTGCCCGGTGGCCGCGAGAAACTGCGCGGCGCGAGCCGGATCGCGGTGCCAGGCTGCTATCCGACGGTGGCCAGCCTCGCGCTCGCACCCGCCGTCGCGGCGGGGATCATCGAGCCGAGGGTGAATGTCGTCGCGGTGAGCGGAACCTCGGGCGCCGGACGCAAGCTCGATGTCGGGCTGCTCGGCTCCGAGGTGATGGGTTCGGCGCGGGCCTACGGCATCGCGGGCGCGCACCGGCACACCCCGGAGATCACCCAGAACCTGTCCGCGGCAGCCGGTATCGACGTCGCCGTGTCGTTCACGCCGGTGCTCGCGCCGATGCCGCGCGGCATCCTGGCGACCTGCACCGCGCCGACCGCGGTTGAGGTCGCGCAGGCCCGCGCCGTCTACGAAAAAGCCTATGGGGACGAACCTTTCGTGCACCTGCTGCCGGAAGGTGTCTTGCCGCAGACCGGTTCGGTACTCGGCTCCAACGCCGTCACCCTGCAGGTGGCGGTGGATGCCGACGCGGGCTTGCTCGTGGTGATCGGCGCGATCGACAACTTGACCAAGGGCACCGCGGGCGCCGCGGTGCAATCCATGAACCTGGCCGTCGGATTCGACGAGACCGCAGGACTTTCCACCGTAGGAGTGGCACCGTGACGACATCCGCCGCGACATCGACCGGCAAGCTGGTGCGCAACCAGGGCGTGACGGGGCCGCTCGGCTTCCGCGCGGCCGGTATCGCGGCAGGCATCAAGGCGAGCGGAAAGCCGGACCTGGCACTGGTTTTCAATGAGGGCCCGGAATACGCCGCGGCGGGCGTTTTCACCCGCAACAAGGTGAAGGCCGCCCCCGTGCTGTGGTCCCAGCAGGTGCTGTCCGGCGGCCGCTTGCGCGCGGTGATCCTCAATTCCGGCGGCGCCAACGCGTGCACCGGGCCGGGCGGCTTCCAGGACACGCACAAGACCGCCGAGGAACTCGCTGCCGCACTGAGCAATTGGGGCTCCGAGACCGGCGCCGGCGAGATCGCCGTGTGCTCCACCGGCTTGATCGGCGACCGGCTGCCGATGGACAAGCTGTTGCCCGCGATCACCGAGATCGTGCACGAGATGGGCGGCGGCCTGTCCGGCGGCCTCGACGCGGCGCACGCCATCATGACCACCGACACCGTGCCGAAGGAAGCCGCCTTCCATCATCGGGACAAGTGGAACGTCGGCGGCATGGCCAAGGGCGCGGGCATGCTCGCCCCCTCGCTGGCCACCATGCTGGTGGTGCTGACCACCGACGCCGCCGTCACCGCCGACCAGCTGGACGAGGCGTTGCGCAACGCGACCGCGCGCACCTTCGACCGGCTCGACGTCGACGGGTCCTGCTCCACCAACGACACCGTGCTGCTGCTGGCCAACGGTGCCAGCGAGGTCACCCCGAGCCAGGCCGACCTCGACGCCGCCGTCCACGCGGTCTGCGACGACCTGTCCACCCAGCTGATGGGCGATGCCGAGGGCGTCACCAAGCGGGTGCTGGTTACGGTCGCGAGCGCGGTCAGCGAGGACGAGGCGGTGGCCGCCGCCCGCACCGTCGCCCGCGACAGTCTGGTCAAGACAGCGCTTTTCGGCTCCGACCCGAACTGGGGCCGGGTGCTCGCCGCGGTCGGCATGGCACCGATCACCCTCGACCCGAACCGGATCTCGGTGTCGTTCAACGGAAATCCGGTCTGTATCGACGGTGTCGGCGCGCCTGGCGCCCGCGACGTCGACCTGTCCGGGATGGATATCGAGGTCCGCATCGACCTGAATGTCGGTGACGCGCAGGCCACCATCCGCACCACCGACCTCTCGCACGGCTATGTCGAAGAGAATTCGGCCTACAGCTCATGACGGGCCAACTCCACGAGGACCTTTCGGCGCTTGGCAAGGCGCACGTCCTGGCCGACGCGCTGCCCTGGCTGCAGAAGTTCCGGGACAAGATCGTCGTCGTGAAGTTCGGCGGCAACGCGATGGTCGACCCGGAACTCGAGCGGGCCTTCGCCGCCGACATGGCCTTCCTGCGCACCGTCGGCGTGCACCCGGTGGTGGTGCACGGCGGCGGCCCGCAGATCAGCGCGATGTTGAAAAAGCTTGGGCTGGAGGGCGAATTCCGTGGCGGCTTCCGGGTAACCACCCCGGAGGTGATGGAGGTCGTGCGGATGGTGCTGTTCGGTCAGGTCGGGCGCGAGCTGGTTGGCCTGATCAACGCGCACGGCCCGTACGCGGTCGGCATCTCGGGCGAAGACGCGAATCTGTTCACCGCGACCCGGCGCACCGTCGAGGTCGACGGCGTACCGACCGACATCGGCCTGGTCGGTGACGTCACCTCGGTCAACCCGGACGCGGTGCTCGACCTCATCCGCGCGGGCCGCATCCCGGTGGTCTCCACCATCGCGCCGGACGCGGACGGCGTGGTGCACAACATCAACGCCGACACCGCCGCGGCCGCGCTGGCCAAGGGCATCGGCGCCGAGAAGCTGGTGGTGCTGACCGACGTCGAGGGCCTCTACACCGACTGGCCCGACCGCAACTCGCTGATCACCCGCATCGATACGGCCGCGCTCGCGGAGTTGCTGCCGCGCCTGGACGCGGGCATGGTGCCGAAGATGGAAGCCTGCCTGCGCGCTGTGCAGGGCGGGGTGCCGAGCGCGCACGTCATCGACGGTCGCGTCCCGCACGCCATGCTGCTGGAACTGTTCACCGGAGAAGGAATCGGAACGATGGTGACGCTCGCCCCGTCCTCGAATGGGGTCGGCTCGCTGGACGGAACGAAAAAATGAGCACAGATCAAGACCTCCAGACGCGGTGGACCGCCGCGATGATGAACAACTACGGCACCCCGAAGCTCGCGCTGGTGCGCGGGGCGGGCGCGGTGGTCTACGACGCCGACGGCAACCGCTATGTCGACTTCCTCGGCGGCATCGCGGTCAACAGCCTCGGTCATGCGCACCCGGCCATCCTGGCCGCGGTCACCGAGCAGCTCGGCACGCTCGGGCACACCTCGAATCTCTATGTGAACGAACCGGTTGTCGAATTGGCCGAGCGGTTGCTCGCGCACTTCGGCGACGGTTCCTCGGAATCGGGACACAGCGGCCGCGCCTTCTTCTGCAACTCGGGCACCGAGGCCAACGAGGCGGCATTCAAGATCGCCAGGTTGACCGGGCGGCGCAAGATCATCGCGTGCGAGGAGGCGTTCCACGGCCGGACCATGGGCGCGCTCGCACTCACCGGGCAGGCGGCCAAGCGGACACCGTTCGAGCCGATGCCCGCCGGTGTCGTGCACGTGCCCTACGGTGACGCCGCGGCGCTGGCGGCCGTCGTCGACGCGGACACCGCCGCGGTGTTCCTGGAGCCGATGATGGGGGAGAGCGGCGTCGTCGTTCCGCCGATCGATTACCTGGCCAAGGCCCGCGAGATCACCAGCAGGCACGGCGCGCTGCTGATCCTCGACGAGGTGCAGACCGGCATCGGCCGGACCGGAAAGTTCTACGCGCATCAGGCCGTTGGCATCGTGCCCGACGTGATCACCCTCGCCAAGGGACTCGGCGGCGGGCTGCCGATCGGCGCGGTGCTGGCCACCGGCCCGGCCGCCGAGTTGCTCACGCCGGGCTTGCACGGCACCACCTTCGGCGGCAATCCGGTCTGCGCGGCGGCCGCACTCGCGGTGCTGCGCACCATCGACGAACAAGACCTGCTCGCGCATGTGGAGTCGGTCGGCAAGCGGCTCGTCGACGGCATCGAACTGCTGGAGCATCCGCTGGTCGCGCACGTGCGTGGCGCGGGGCTGCTGCTCGGCATCGTGCTCACCGACGACGTCTCCGCCCACGTCGAGGCACGCGCCAGGGCGGCCGGATATCTGGTGAACCCGGCCAAGCCCAACGTGATTCGGCTCGCGCCGCCGCTGATCCTCACCGAGACCCAGGCCGACAATTTCGTCGCCGACCTGCCGGAAATCCTGGACGCGGCGACCCAAGATGCGAAGGAGGCTGCGGCGCAATGACTTCAGCACAGCACGCGGTACGGCACTTCCTCCGTGACGACGATGTGAGCCCGGCCGAGCAGGCCGAAATCCTCACCCTCGCGGCCGAACTCAAGCACGCGCCGTTCTCCCAGCGGCCGCTGGAAGGCCCACGCGGCGTCGGGGTGATCTTCGAGAAGAACTCCACCCGCACCCGGTTCTCCTTCGAGGTGGGCATCGCCCAGCTCGGCGGGCACGCGGTGGTGGTGGACGGGCGCGACACCCAGCTCGGCCGGGAGGAAACCCTCGGTGACACCGGCACGGTGCTCTCGCGCTACGTGGACGCGATCGTGTGGCGCACCTTCGAGCAGTCGCGGCTCGACGAAATGGCCGCGACCGCAACGGTTCCCGTGGTGAACGCGCTGTCCAACGAGTTCCACCCGTGCCAGGTGCTCGCCGACTTGCAGACCCTCGCCGAGCGCAAGGGCAGCCTCGCGGGCCGCAACCTCACCTACTTCGGCGACGGCGCGAACAACATGGCGCACTCTCTGCTGCTGGGTGGCGTCACCGCCGGACTGAACGTAACCATTGCCGCGCCAACGGGTTTCGAGCCGTTGCCGTGGATCCTGGAGGCCGCGCGCAAGCGGGCCGCCGAGACCGGCGCCACCATCACGCTGACCGGCGACCCGGTCGCGGCGGCCGACGGCGCCGACGCGCTGGTGACCGACGCCTGGACCTCGATGGGCCAGGAGAACGACGGTCTGGACCGCGTCGGGCCGTTCCGCCCGTTCCAGGTGAACAGCGACCTGCTCGCCCGGGCGCAGCCGGATGCCATTGTGCTGCACTGCCTACCTGCCCATCGCGGCGAGGAGGTCACCGACGAGGTGCTCGACGGTCCGCACAGCGTGGTGTGGGACGAGGCGGAGAATCGGCTGCACGCGCAGAAGGCGCTGCTTGTATGGTTGCTGGCCAAGCGAAGTGACGGTGCGGCATGAGCGAGTACCCGCGAGCGAGCCGGGGACACGGCGTGCGTTCGCGCACGACGGAGCCGAGTGCCGGCGAGGTGGCGGACGGTCGGCGATCGGGCATCGAGGTGCGGTCGTGAGTGTCGCGCCGGAACCGGGTAAGACGGGCCCGGAGATCGCCCGCACCAGGGCCGGGCGCCAGTCCCGCATCGTCGAACTGCTGACCGCGCACGCGGTACGCAGCCAGACCGAGCTGGCGGCGCTGCTCTCCGCCGAGGGCATCGAGACCACCCAGGCCACCCTCTCGCGTGACCTCGACGAACTCGGCGCGGTGAAACTGCGCGCCGCCGACGGTGGCGCGGGCGTCTACGTGGTCCCCGAGGACGGCAATCCCATCCGGGGCGTCATCGGCGGCACCGATCGCCTCGCGAAGCTGCTCGGCGATCTGCTGGTCTCCACCGACCACAGCGGCAACATCGCGGTTTTGCGCACCCCACCCGGTGCCGCGCATTACCTGGCCAGCGCGCTGGATCGCGCGGCGCTGCCGTACATCGTCGGCACCATCGCGGGCGACGACACCATCGCCGTCATCGCCCGTGAGCCACTGACCGGGGCGGAACTGGCGGCGAAGATCGAGGAGATCGCCTGACCGCGGTCAGCCGAACGGGTACTGGCCGTTGCCGCCGCCACCTGGCCCCTTGCCCGGCGTGCCCGCGTTGATGATGTCCTGGACGAGGTCGACGACGGCCCGTCCGATGTTGAGGACATCGTTGCCGAGGGTGCTGAATTCTTGCGCGATGAGGTGCAGCATTGCGTCCGTCCTTCTACCCGCTCGAAGATTCCGTTCTTCAGGGTCGCACACGGGGCAGGGCTCGCCAAGGGGTAATTCGCTTGATGGGCAGTGACTTTCGCGAACTATCCGAGGCAGCGGGGGAGTGCACCGGACCCCCGTTGTGAATGGGCTTGCATCATCATGCATAATCATTTGCAGGACGTGCGGGCCGCTGCGGCGGGAAGCCGGTCCGTACTTTCGAACACAAGCATCGAAACCGAGGAGCACACAGACCATGTCCGAACGCGTCGTACTCGCCTACTCAGGTGGGCTGGACACCTCCGTGGCGATCAGCTGGATTGCCAAGGAGACCGGTTCCGAGGTGGTGGCCGTGGCCATCGACCTCGGCCAGGGCGGCGAGGACATGAACGTGGTGCGCCAGCGAGCGCTGGACTGCGGCGCGGTCGAGGCCATCGTGGTGGACGCGCGCGACGAGTTCGCCAACGACTACTGCCTGCCGACCATCCAGGCGAACGCCATGTACATGGGCCGCTACCCGCTGGTGTCGGCGATCAGCCGCCCGCTCATCGTCAAGCACCTCGTCGAGGCCGCCAAGTTCCACGGGGCAAGCACCGTCGCGCACGGCTGCACCGGCAAGGGCAACGACCAGGTGCGCTTCGAGGTCGGCATCGGCGCGCTCGCGCCGGACCTGAACGTGATCGCCCCGGTCCGGGACTACGCGTGGACCAGGGAGAAGGCCATCGCCTTCGCCGAGGAGAACGCGCTGCCGATCAACGTGACCAAGAAGTCCCCGTTCTCGATCGACCAGAACGTGTGGGGCCGCGCGGTGGAAACCGGCTTCCTCGAGGACCTCTGGAACGCGCCGACCAAGGACGTCTACGACTACACCGCCGACGCGACGGTCAACTTCGAGGCACCCGACGAGCTCATCATCACCTTCGAGAAGGGCATCCCGGTCGCCATCGACGGCCGCGCCGTCAGCGTGCTCGAGGCCATCGTCGAGCTGAACCACCGGGCGGGCCGCCAGGGCGTCGGCCGTCTCGACATGGTCGAGGACCGGCTCGTCGGCATCAAGAGCCGGGAGATCTACGAGGCGCCCGGCGCCATCGCGCTGATCACCGCGCACCAGGAGCTCGAGGCCGTCACCGTCGAGCGCGAGCTCGGCCGGTACAAGCGGCAGGTCGAGCAGCGCTGGGGCGAGCTGGTCTACGACGGCCTGTGGTTCTCCCCGCTCAAGCGCGCGCTGGACGCGTTCGTCGGCGAAACCCAGGAGCACGTCTCCGGCGACATCCGGATGGTGCTGCACGGCGGCAACGCGGTCGTCAACGGACGGCGCTCGGAGCAGTCGCTCTACGACTTCAACCTGGCCACCTACGACGAGGGCGACACCTTCGACCAGTCGCTGGCCAAGGGCTTCGTGCAGATCCACGGGCTGTCCTCCAAGGTCGCCGCGCGGCGGGACCTGAACCAGAAGTAGTCACGCCGCTCGGCCAAGGCGAGTGATCGGACTCTCGCGGGCCGCGG
Organism: Nocardia sp. NPDC051321; assembly: GCF_044455225.1. NCBI lineage: Bacteria > Bacillati > Actinomycetota > Actinomycetes > Mycobacteriales > Nocardiaceae > Nocardia > Nocardia sp. NPDC051321. The sequence goes on from NZ_JBITEM010000019.1 coordinate 124,018, forward strand.
CGAGCACAGTGAGTGGTTGTGCGGCGGGCCGCGGGACTGGTCGCGAGGAGGTTGGCCTGCTGTGGGTGAGTGCTCGACGCGCTGCGGACTGGCGTCCCCGATGGCAGGTGACCGGCACTGCGTTGGTCGGCGCTCTACCGATCGGCGCGACCGCCGTTGCCGGGGTGGTCGTAGTCTCGAAGTCGGCCGATGCGTCGGCTCGACTCGAAGGGAGCGACGATGCGGACCGAGGACGACAGCTGGGACATCGTAAGCAGCGTCGGCGCGACGGCACTCGGTGTCGCTGCGCTGCGCGCGGGCGAATCCCGCCGCACCGACGCGCTGTTCCATGACCCGTACGCCGAGCTACTGGTGAGCGCGGTCGGTTCGGCTTCCTGGACCCGGTTGAGCCAGGGCGATGTCGGCCGAATCGACCAATCGACGGTGCGCTCCTATGGTGTGCTCGGCGACCTCCTGGTGGCCCGCACCTGCTACTTCGACGACTATCTCGAGGCAGCGGCCGCCGCGGGCCTCCGGCAGATCATCATCGTGGCCGCCGGACTCGACGCGAGGGCATATCGGCTCGACTGGCCTGCGGGCACAACGGTGTTCGAGCTGGATCAGCCGAAGGTGTTGCAGTTCAAGGCCGCCGCGCTCGCCGACCGCAAACCCGCCGCCGACCGTCGCGAGGTCCCGGTCGACCTGCGTGACGACTGGCCTGCGGCCTTGCGCGGCAACGGTTTCGATCCCGCCGTGCCGACCGCGTGGCTGGTCGAGGGGTTACTGCGCTACCTTCCCGCCGACGCGCAGGATCGGCTGTTGACGCACATCGCGGCACTGAGCGCGCCGGGCAGCCGGGTGGCGATCAATACGACGCCGGGCCAGCTGTCGCCGACAATGCAAGAACAGGAAGACGGCCGCGACAGACTGCTCGCCACGCTCGACATAGATCTCGACGTCGACGCGCTGTGGTATCCGGCCGAGGGCCGCAGCGATCCCGTCCACTGGTTCACCGAACAAGGCTGGACGGTGGTGCGGGCCGATCCAGCCGCCGTGCTCACCGACCGCGGCCGCGACGTGCCCGAGGAAGTCGCCGCGGAAATGCGCGACCACCTACTGATGACCGCAACCCGAGGAGACAGCACACCATGACGCAGAGCGGCAGCACGAACACCGGTGCGCTCTGGGGCGGGCGCTTCGCGTCCGGACCGGCCGAGGCGATGGCGGCGCTGAGCAAGTCGACCCACTTCGACTGGGTCCTGGCGCCATACGATATTCGCGCGTCCAAGGCGCACGCGCGGGTGCTGCACAAGGCCGGACTGCTCTCCGAGAGCGACCTCGCCGACATGCTCGCCGGACTGGATCAGCTTGCCGCGGACGTGGATTCGGGCGCGTTCGCGCCCGCCGACTCCGACGAGGACGTGCACGGCGCGCTCGAGCGCGGGCTGATCGACCGGGTCGGCACCGAGCTCGGCGGGCGGCTGCGCGCCGGGCGCTCCCGGAACGACCAGGTGGCCACGCTGTTTCGGATGTGGCTGCGCGACGGCGTGCGCCGGGTCGCGGTCGGCGTGCTCGACGTGGTCGACGCGCTGGTGACGCAGGCGGCCGTGCATCCCGACGCGGTGATGCCCGGCAAGACGCACCTGCAGGCCGCGCAGCCCGTGCTGCTCGCGCATCACCTGCTCGCGCACGCGCATCCGCTGCTGCGCGATATCGATCGGCTGCGCGATTTCGACAAGCGAGCGGCGGTGTCGCCGTACGGTTCCGGCGCGCTGGCCGGTTCGTCGCTCGGCCTCGATCCCGAGGCGATCGCCGCCGAACTGGATTTCGATGCGTCCGCCGCCAATTCGATCGACGCCACCTCCTCGCGTGATTTCGCCGCCGAGGCCGCGTTCGTGCTCGCCATGATCGGCGTCGACCTGAGTCGGATGGCCGAAGAGGTGATCCTCTGGAGCACACCGGAATTCGGCTACATCACCCTGGCCGACGCCTGGTCCACCGGGTCCTCGATCATGCCGCAGAAGAAGAACCCGGACGTCTCCGAACTCACCCGCGGTAAGGCGGGCAGGCTCATCGGCAACCTCACCGGTTTGCTGGCCACCCTGAAGGCGCAGCCACTGGCCTACAACCGAGACTTGCAGGAGGACAAGGAACCGCTGTTCGACTCGGTCGCCCAACTGGAGCTGCTGCTGCCCGCCATCGCGGGCCTGGTCTCGACGCTCACCTTCCACACCGACCGGATGGCCGAACTCGCCCCCGCCGGTTTCACTCTCGCCACCGACATCGCCGAATGGCTGGTCCGCCAGGGTGTTCCGTTCCGCGTCGCGCACGAGGCGGCGGGCGCCTGCGTCCGCGCCGCCGAATCCCGCGGCGTCGGCCTCGACGAACTCACCGACGAGGAGTTCGCCGCCATCGACCCGGCCCTCACCCCCAAGGTCCGCGAGGTCCTCACCGTCCAAGGCTCCATCGCCTCCCGCAACGCCCGCGGCGGCACCGCAGCCACCCAGGTAACCGTCCAACTCAACGAAATCGCCACCACCACAGCCCAACTCCGCACCTGGTTGAGCTGACCCCCGACACCGCAGCCACCCCGGCCGCACACCGCCGTGTCAACGGTGAGCGACCTCAACTGCCCACGAGGACTAGTTCAGCGGGGGAATAGGTTCGCTATGTGGAGGAGGGGTGCGGCGATGGCCGGAATCATGGCGGGGTCGTGTAGTCGGCCCGTGCGGTAGGTGAGCAAGTGTTGGCCGGTGAGGCTCCAGGGCGGTGAGATGTTGGCCACGTGGGCGTCGATCAACGGCTTACCGATCAGCCAGCGGGCGTAGTTGGGGTCGCTGGTGCGGATGCGGAAGCGAGAGTCGAACGCCGCGTTGCCGGTCGCGGTGGGTTTGTCGCCGAACAGTGAGCGGCCGAGCTGCGAGAGCGGACCGCGCGGTTCGACCGCGATCGGTGGATACGGTCGGTGCAGCTGTACGACGACGGCGATGTAGTGGTGCCGGGTAGTCGATGTCGTGCTGCTGTTGTCCGACGAGTAGCTGGTGGACGTTGTCTTGTAGTGATAGTCCGCCACGGTCACCCACTGCCCGCCCGCCTGCCCGGTCAGCATCACCCCGAGACCACTTCTGTTGCGGCCGGGCAGCCTGGCCGTCCAGTCCGCGCGGGCATGCTGGGTAAAGCTCCATCCGTTGGCTCTCCCCCACGCCTGCAAGCGATTCCGGCGTTGCCGCTCGACACGAATCGACAGCGCGGCAAAGACGATCAGCAGCACAACCATCAGCACCACACCCAGGCCGATAGATAGCACGACTGAATCCATCCGATCCCCCCTCCCCATCGTCGCGTCGGCGAGCCATCCCGCGGATGCCACGATCACCGAGTTCATCCCGCCCACCGCACATCCGGCAGTACGCCGCCTCGTTATTCTGCGGCACTCGATACGCTGCCGCCATGACCCTGTTGCTGCTGGCCATTGCCATCGCGTCCGAGGTGACCGCCACCGTCTCACTCAAGATCTCCGACGGCTTCACCAAGGTCATCCCGTCGATCATCGTTGTCATCGGCTACGGCAGCGCCTTTTGGTTCCTTTCCCAAGCTTTGAAGCGCGGCATGCAGATCGGCGTCGCCTACGGCATCTGGTCCGCCGTCGGCGTCGCCGCCATCGCGATCATCGGCGTGCTGTTCCTCGACGAACGCCTGACCTTGGTCCAAGTCGGCGGCATCGGGCTGGTGATCGTCGGGGTGCTCGCGCTGGAACTCGGCGGCGAGCACTGAGACATAGCGGGCGTGCCGGCAGATCACGCAGATCTACCGGTACACCCAGAGTCAGGTGCGGCTCAGCGGAATTCGGTGGTGTCGAGATCGAAATCGAACGGAGCGGGCAGTCGTAGCAAGGTGCCGAATTTGGCGGCGGCGACGTGCTGGTACTCGCCGCCCACGGGCTGCCAGTAGATCTTCACCTCCGCGCGATGCCGGTCGACGAGCAAGTACGCCGGTATCGATGCCTGCGCGTAGGCATCTCGTTTTTCGACCCGGTCGACCTCCGCGTCGCGGGTACGGCCCGAGGTCACTTCGAGGACCATCAACACACCGGAAGGATCGGACCATGGCGGCTGGTCGAAGAAGTATTCGCGTGGTGCGACCGCACCGTCGACGCGGGCGCGGCTCTCCCGGTAGGCAGGGATACGGAGGCCGCGTTCGGGCAGCAAGCGTAGCTCCGGGCAGTGGTCGCGAACCTGGTCGCCGATAAGCATGGTGTAGGCATCATGCTCGCCATCAGGAACCGGAACCACGTAGATCCTTCCATTGATCAGCTCGACGTCGACCTCCTCGGACGATGCGCGCTCCAGGACCTCGAACTCGGCGAGGGTCACATCGGCGTCCATGCTGCTCATATCCCCAGGGTAACTGGGTGGCGCGGGTTCGGTCTGCTGGTCGTCCGCCAGCAGATGTCGCGCTGCGGTGCGCGGGCTCATCCGGGGCCCGGGTCCGGTCGCGGGCGTCCACGGTCCATTGGCAACTCCTTCTACTCGACGACAGGACTGTTGTGCATTTTCTTTGACGTGCGACGCAGCCAGTTGGTTCCCGGGAATCTCCTCGACTTTCAGCGCTGAAAGTGGAGCATTGGCGCGCCCTACCCGAGGAACCTGCCAACGTGGGCATTGCGTGCATTGTTTTCTCGCCCTGAAAACCGGAATCCGTTGCGTCCTCCGCATTTTGCCGAATATGTCCCACGAGATGAGGGGCGAACGTAGCATCGGGCGATGGACTGGACGTTTGCTCAGCTGTGCGCGCACGGATGTGGCCGATGACCTCGGACGATGCGGCGAAACCGGCCGATACCGCAGGTGCTTCCGCCGCCGTGCTGCAAGCCGAGGGGTTGGTGAAGCGCTATGGCGGGGTCGAGGCGTTACGTGGCGCGAACTTTGCGGTGAGCGCCGGTGAAGTCGTCGCGTTGATCGGCGACAACGGCGCGGGTAAATCGACGCTCGTGAAATGTCTTTCCGGCGCCGAGCAGCCGGATTCCGGGCGGATTTTGCTGGACGGCAAGCCGGTGGTGCTGAATACGCCGACGGCCGCGCGCAAACTCGGTGTGGAGACGGTGTATCAGGATCTCGCGGTGGCGCCCGATCTGGACCCGGCCGCGAACCTCTTCCTCGGCCGCGAACTGGTGCGTAAGGGGTTACCGGGCAAGCTCGGCATGCTGGACCGTACCGCCATGAGAGCCCAAGCGGTCGAACACTTCCGGCGCCTCGGCGTCACCCTGCAGAGCTCGGACGTGCCGATCGGCTCGCTGTCCGGCGGGCAGCGGCAGAGCGTCGCGGTGGCCAGGGCGGTGATGTGGGCCAGCAAGGTGGTGTTCATGGACGAGCCGACCGCCGCGCTCGGCGTGGTGCAACGCGAGCGGGTCCTGGAGGTGATCCGGCGCGTCGCCGGCGAGGGCATCGCGGTGGTGCTGATCAGCCACAACATGCCGGAGGTCTTGGCGGTCGCCGACCGCATCGAAGTGCTGCGGCTCGGCAGGCGGGTGGCGCGGTTCACCGCCGCCGAGGCCACGCTCGAGCAATTGGTCGGCGCCATGACCGGCGCGCTGTCACAGGAGGGGGCGGCGTGAGACGCCAGTGCCCCACGGGTCGCGAGGATGTCGCATGAGTGAGGTCAAGTCCGTCGATGTGGACGGGAACGGCAACGGTGCTGCCGAGTTACCGGAACGCACTGTCCTGCAGCGACTGATGGGTGCGAGCACGGTGTGGATCGGCGTGGTGCTCGTCGCGTTGTGCATCGTGTTCAGTGTGCTGCGGCCCGACGCGTTCCCGACCCGGTTCACCTTCCAGACGCTGCTCATCGAAACCTCGGTGCTGCTTGTCCTTTCGGTGGGGATGACGTTCGTGATCATCACCTCCGGCATCGACCTGTCGGTCGGCATGGTGCTGATCTTCTCCGGCGTGATCGGCGCGAAATCGATGGAGTGGCTGAGCCCGGACCAGGACGCCACCGGCGCGGGCTGGGGCATCATCGGCGTCGGCTTCCTGCTTTCCATTGCGGGCGGCGGCCTTTGGGGCCTGATCAACGGATTGCTGGTGGCCAAGGCCAAGATTCCGCCGCTGATCGTCACCCTCGGCTCGTTCGGTGCCGCGCTCGGCGCGGCCCAGCTGATCACCGGCGGCGTCGATACCCGGACGGTGCCCGAAAATCTGCGTGACACACTCGGTTTCGGCACCACACTGGGCGGGATACCGAACCTGGTGCTGGTCGCCACCGTGGTGACGGTGCTCGCCGCCTGGGTGCTGCACACCACCCGGTTCGGCCGCTACACCTACGCCATCGGCTCCAATGAGGAAGCCGCCCGCCGGTCCGGTATCGCGGTCACCCGGCACCTGGTGACGGTGTACCTGCTCACCGGCGTGCTCGCCGGTCTGGCGGGCTTCATGAACCTGGCCTACTTCGGCACCACCACGATCGGCGGGCACACCACCGACAACCTGGATGCCATCGCGGGCGTGGTGATCGGCGGAACCAGCCTCTTCGGTGGTGTCGGCTCGATCGTCGGCACCGTGATCGGCGTGTTCATCCCGTCGGTGCTGAAGAAGGGTTTCGTCATCGCGCAGGTGCCGGTGTTCTGGCAGCCGATCGCGGTGAGCGTGGTGCTCGTCGCGGCGGTCTGGTTCGACCAGCTCCGCCGCCGGGCCCGTGACCGGAAGTAGGAATTCGATAGTGCAACAACACAAATACGGCGGAGGTAAGCCAATGAGGGTGGCCAAGCGGACAGCGGTGGTGATCGGCGCGATGATGTCGGTCGGCGCGCTGCTGGTGTCTTGTAGTGGGCAGGTGAGCAATTCGGGCAGCACGGACAGCAAGAAGCTGGTGCTGATTCCCGGCGTCGCCGACGAGCCGTTCTACATCTCGATGCAGTGCGGCGCACAGGACGAAGCCACGAAGCTCGGCTACAAGCTGGACACGCAGGCGCCAACCAAGTTCGACGCGGGCTCGCAGACCCCGGTGCTGACCGGTGTGGTGGCGAACAAGCCCGGCGGCATCCTGATCGCCCCGACGCACGCCACCGCCATGGCCAATCCGATCAAGCAGGCCAAGGACGCGGGCATCAAGATCGTCGAGGTTGACACCGCGCTCGACGACACTTCCATTGCGCTGTCCTCGATTTCGTCGGACAACAAGAAGGGCGGCGCCCTCGCGGCGCAGACCCTGGCGAAGCTGGTGGGGGAGAAGGGCCCGGTGCTGGTGATCAATACCAAGGCGGGCACCTCCACCACCGACGCGCGGGCGCAGGGCTTCGAGGACGCGGTGAAGAGCTTCCCCGGCATCACCTCACTTGGCGTGCAGTACAACAACAACGAGGCGGCCCAGGCGGCGTCGATCGTCACCGCGACGCTGGCCGCGCACCCCGATCTCGCCGGGATCTTCGCCACCAACCTGAGTTCGGCCGAGGGCGCCGCTACCGGCCTGCGCAACGCGAACAAGCTCGGTCAGGTCAAGCTGGTCGGTTTCGACGCGAGCCCCAAGCAGGTCGAGGACCTGAAAGCCGGCACCGTGCAAGCACTGATCGCCCAGGACCCGGCGGGCATCGGCGCCAAGGGTGTCGACCAGGCCGCCGCGGCCATCGAGGGCAAGCCGGTCACCCGCAATATCCAGACCGACATGATCGCGATCACCCAGGCTGACATGGACGCCAACTCGAAGTACTTCTACAAGCGCAAGTGCTGACAACCACCCGATGAGGGGCCGACCGGACGCCACCGCGTCCGGTCGGCACGGGTGCGACCCCGGCGCCGAGCCGGTCCGGAGGTCATCAGCAAACTTCTGGAAACGCCCAAAACGGATTAGCCGTGCATTAGCATGATCCGCGGCGCCCCCTGATGGTCGCCCATGCATCTCGCTCCGATGGCGAGGTGGCCTCTACCCAGTTCACTGCTTTATGGCACTTCGAGCATTCGTGAAGCTCGACAGCTACCGGAAGTATCGAACAGAAGGAGCAGAGGGAATGATTGGATCGATCGTGGGCAACAGTCTGGCAATGTTGACGGCCGTTTTCCTGGCCATCGCTATTCCGATCGGTGGCTCGATCATGGACATGGCGTTGATCCCGATGGCTGCCATCGTCAGCCCGTTCATGTTCTTCGGCAGTTAGCGCCGTTTATGCACCCAGCTCGGGCGTGAGAGCGCCTGTGCGGCAAGGTATTCGACTGGCCTCGTCATGGCTGGACCGAGTTGTTCCTTGGTCCGGCCACGACGAGGTCGTCGTCAGTCCTCGACTCGGACGGCGTATTCCGCGTTGGCGAGGGCGTTCAGGACGTCGTCGCGGTGATTGGGGCCGCGGGTTTCCAAAGTGAGCGAGACCTCGACCTCGTCGAGGGCGAGCCGGGCGCCGGTGCGGGCGTGCGAAACATCGACCACGCTGGCGCCGGTCTTGCCGACCACGCCGAGCAGCGTGCTCAGGCCGCCCGGTCGATCCGAAATCGTCACGCGCACCGCGAGATAACGGCCTGCGGCGCTGAGCCCGTGGCCGATCAGCCGAGTGAGCAGCAGCGGGTCGATATTGCCGCCGGACAGGACCGCGCACACCGGGCCCTTCAGGTCGAGATCCGCTGCGGCACAACTCATCAACGCCGCGACAGCGGCCGCGCCCGCGGGCTCGACGATCAGCTTGGCCCGCTCCAGGCACAGCAGCAGCGCCTTGGACAGGGAGTCCTCGTCGACGGTCAGCATCGTCGAAACGTGCTCGGCCACATGCGCGAACGGCACCTGCCCCGGCTGCCCGACGGCGATACCGTCGGCCATCGTCGACATCCGTCCGACCCGCACCGGCTTGCCCGCCGCCAGCGAGCCCGGCCAGGCCGCCGCCTCCTTCGCCTGCACCCCGATCACCCGCACCCGCGGTGCCAGCTGATGCAGCGCCACCGCGATGCCGGCGAGCAGCCCGCCGCCACCGGTCGGCACCAGCACCGTGCCCACGTCGGGGATCTGTTCCAGGATCTCCAGCGCCACCGTCGCCTGCCCGGCCACGATGTCCGGGTGATCGAACGGATGGATCAGCGTCGCACCCGTGCGGTCGGCGAGTTCCATGGCCGCGTCCAACGCGTCCTCGATGGTCTCACCGACCTGCCGCACCTCGGCGCCGTAGGCCTTGGTGGCCGCCAGCTTGGGCAGCGAGGCACCCACCGGCATGAAAACCGTCGAGGTTATGCCAAGCGAGGTGGCCGCCCATGCGACCCCTTGCGCGTGGTTACCGGCGCTCGCCGCAACCACTCCGCGCGCACGATCCGCGGCGGGCAGATTAGCGATCCGGTTGTAGGCACCGCGCGGCTTGAACGACCCGGTCCGCTGCAAGTTCTCGCACTTCAACCAGACCTCGGCGCCCGCGCGCTCGGACAGCACCCGCGACGCCACGATCGGCGTCTTCCGGATCACCGGCGCCAGCAACTCCGCAGCAGCGATGATCCGTTCCATCCCGACCAACTCCATGCCGCACATGCTGCCACTCCGCGACCAAAACGTCCGACGATTCCTCCCCGAGTGTCTCGTCCCCCAGACTGACCAACCCGACCGCAGGCGCCCTTCGTCCCGTCTTGGCGACCGAAGGGGGCCTTGGGTCGAGTGGGTCAGGCGGCTTTGGCGAGATTGTGGGCTACCGCGCCGAGGCGGGCCAGGCGGGCGTCGCCCAGCGGAGTCAGGCGGCCGCCCAGGCGGTTGGTGACGAAGCCGAGGGACATGCCGGTGGCCGGATCGGCGAAGGCGCCGGAACCGCCGAGGCCGAAGTGGCCGAAGGCGGAGATCGGATCGGCCTTCGACGGCTTCATCGGAACGGCGTGGTAACCGAGCGCCCACGGAACACGCAGGGCGAGAACGTAATCCGGGGTGAAGACCTGGCGCCGGGTGATCTGCTCGATGGTTTCCGGGCGCAACAGCTGATATCCGTCGAGTTCGCCGCCGTTGGCGAGCGCGCCGTAGACGCGGGCGAGGGAGCGGGCGGAGAACACGCCGTTGAGGCCGGGCATCACCGAATCATGCAGGCGCGGATCGGAAACCAGATCGGCGAAACCCGCCGGGGTGGTGTCCATGGCGGCCGAGAACCGGGTGCGGCCGAGCAGCCGGGAGCTGTTCTCCCAGCTCATGCCCGCGACCGTCAGCCGGGGGAAGTTGGTCGCGATGCGATGGCGCTCGCTATCCGGCATCCGGAACCAGAGTTCTTCGGCGGCAAGCGGTTCGGCGATCTCGGTGCGCAGCACCTCGGTGAACTCGGTGCCGGTGATCTGCCGTACCAGCTCGGCGACCAAGTGCCCGAAGGTGATTCCGTGATAGCCGCTGGTGACCAGGTGTCGCGGATCCGGCGCCGCCGCGGCCAGTGCCGCCGTGACCGCCGCGTCATCGAAGAATCGGTCGTACGGGCCGGGCAGCAGCCCGCGCAGCCGATGCAAACCCGCTCGGTGGCTGAGCAATTCGCGCACGGTGATGCGCTCCTTGCCCGCGGCACCGAACTCGGGCCAGTAGGTCGCGACGGGCTCGTCGTACGCGACGCGGTCGCGCTCGGCGAGCCGGTGCAGCACCGTGCTCGCCACACCCTTGCCGGTCGAATACGCCATGGCCACGGTGTCGCGTTCCCATCGCACCTCCGGCCGCGCGTACCCGGCCCAGACGTCCACCACCGGTTCGCCGTGCAGGTAGACCGCGAGCGCCCCGCCGCCGTCGCTGGGTCGCCGGAAGAGCCGGTCGAACTCGGCGACCAGGGTCGCGAACCGGCGATCTACGAACTGTGCTGCCGAAACCGTCATCGGAAACTCTCTGTCGTTACGTGTCCGAACAGAATTACACGGACGTCACATGCCGGGGTCAATGCCCTCCCACGGGACCGGTCGGTTCTGTCCGAAGACGTTTCCTGAGCGTCACACAGCTGATCGAAATCGCAACACGCCTGGCCTAGCGTGTTTCGCATGCCCCCGAGACGACGTTCGGCGCTGCTCGCGAGATTGGTTGTCGACGCACCCGGCCGACCGCAAGTGATCCTCGGCGAACTGCGCCGGGTGATCCTGGACGGCGCGGTGCCGCCACTCACCGTCATCCCGCTGCGCGAGGTGGCCGAGCTGTTCGGGGTGAGCCACATCCCGGTCCGCGAGGCGCTCAAGACGCTGATCGGGGAGAGCCTGGTCACCCACGAACCGCACGGCGACTACACGGTGGCCCAGCTCACCGCCGCCGAACTGCGTGAGATGTACATCGTGCGGGAGACCCTGGAGAACGCCTCACTGGCCGCGGCCGCATTGCACGCGAACGCCGCCGACCGTGCGGCGCTGATCGAGGTGAACGCGCTGTTGGAACAGGCGATCCGCGACGACGATCCGGCCGCCTATCACCGCGAATCCCGTAATCTCCATCTCGCGCTGACCAAGCCGTCGCGGATGTTCCGGCTGCTGCACATGCTGGAGTCGGCGTGGAACGTCACCGAGCCGGTGCAGTCGATGGTGCACATCAGCCGGGGCGACCGGGTGCGACTGCACACCGATCACGCGCTGATGTTGGATGCCTTCCTCGCCCGCGACGTCGATCGCCTGCTGCTCATCGCCGAACGCCATCACCGCAGGCTGGAAACTGTCATCGCGACGCTGCCGACGGACACCGGCCTGCTCGCGCCGGAAGATATATCTGCCGCGCAATAGCCGGGAAATAACGGCGCAATGGGCGGGCAATGCTCAATCCTTACCGTCGTTTCGATCACAGTTTCACCTCCCGGATGGGAAAAACATGACCGAGACCATCGCGGCACCGAGCGTCGCAGCACCGACTGTTGTCGCAGTTCCCGACACCGCAGCGCCGTATAAGCCCGGCTACGACCCACGGCTCACCAATGCGGACCTCGCGCCGCTGACCAAGCAGAGCTGGGGCTCCTACAACATTTTCGCCTTCTGGATGTCGGACGTGCACAGCGTCGGCGGTTACGTCACCGCGGGCAGCCTGTTCGCGCTCGGCCTGGCCAGCTGGCAGGTGCTCGCGGCCTTGCTGATCGGCATCACCATCGTCTACTTCTTCTGCAACCTGGTCGCCAAGCCGAGCCAGGTGACCGGCGTGCCGTATCCGGTCATGTGCCGCAGCGCCTTCGGGGTGATCGGTGCGAACATTCCCGCCATCATCCGCGGTTTGATCGCGGTGGCCTGGTACGGGATCCAGACCTTCCTGGCCTCGGCGGCGCTGGATGTGGTTCTGGTCAAGCTCTTTCCGGGCCTGGCGCCGTACGCGGTGGTCGATGACTATGGCTTCCTGGGGCTTTCGCTGCTCGGGTGGGGGAGTTACCTGGCGCTGTGGGTGGTCCAGGCGTGCGTGTTCTGGCGCGGCATGGAATCCATCCGTAAGTTCATCGACTTCTGCGGGCCCGCGGTCTACGTGGTGATGTTCCTGCTCTGTGGGTACCTGATCGCCGAAGCGGGTTGGGGCGCCATCGATCTGAACCTCGGCGACGTGAAGTACACGGGCTGGGACTCGCTGCCGGTGATGCTCGGCGCCATCGCGCTGGTGGTGTCCTACTTCTCCGGGCCGATGCTGAACTTCGGCGACTTCTCCCGCTACGGAAAGACTTTCGCCGCTGTTCGCCGTGGCAACCTGCTCGGTCTCCCGGTCAACTTCCTGCTGTTCTCGCTGCTCGTGGTGATTACCGCCTCGCTGACGGTGCCGGTGTACGGCGAGCTGATCACCGACCCGGTGGCTACCGTTGCGCGGATCGACAGCACCTTCGCGATCGTATTGGGCGCCTTGACCTTTACCGTCGCCACTGTCGGCATCAACATCGTCGCGAACTTCATCTCGCCCGCCTTCGACTTCTCGCACGTGAATCCGCAGCGGATCAGCTGGCGCGCGGGCGGCATGATCGCCGCGGTCGGCTCAGTGTTGATCACCCCGTGGAACCTGTACAACAACCCCGAGGTCATCCACTACACCCTCGAGGTGCTCGGCGCGTTCATCGGCCCGCTGTTCGGCGTGCTCATCGCCGACTACTACCTGGTGCGTAAGCAGCACGTGGTGGTGGACGACCTGTTCACCATGTCGATGACCGGAAGCTATTGGTATAGCAAGGGATACAACCCGGCGGCGGTCATCGCCACCGCGATCGGCGCCGTTGTCGCGGTGATCCCGGTGCTGGCCAAGGACATCACCGGCATGTACACCGCCGCGCAGTACAGCTGGTTCATCGGCTGTGGTCTCGGCTTCGCCGTCTACTACGTCCTCGCCACCCGAACGAGGTTGGCGGTGAAGGGAGTACCTGCCTGATGCGGATCCGTGTGGTCAACCCGAACACGACCCGGGCGATGACCGACACGATCGAGCAGTGTGCCAAGGCCGTCGCGGGTCCTGGCACACTGCTCGACGCGGTGACCGCCGAGATGGGGCCCGCGTCGATCGAGAGTCACTACGACGAAGCACTCAGCGTCCCAGGGATTCTCGCGGCCATCCGGCGCGGCGAGGAGGAGAGTGTCGACGGTTATGTGATCGCGTGCTTCGGCGATCCCGGCTTGGACGCCGCGCGCGAGCTGGCGAGCGGGCCGGTGATCGGCATTGCCGAGGCGGCGATGCAGGCGGCCGGTCATCTCGGTCGCGGGTTCAGCGTCGTCACGACGTTGAGCCGAACCATCGGACGAGCCGGTGATCTAGTGGAACGCTATGGGCGGCAACGGTTCTGCCTCGGCATCCATGCCTGTGAGCTACCGGTACTCGCGCTGGATACGGACCCGGACGCCCGTAAGATCGTCACCGAGGCCTGCCGGGAAGCCGTGGACGTCGACGGTTCCGACGCCATCGTGCTCGGCTGCGCGGGTATGGCGGATCTGTGTGCGCATATTCGCGACGAGATCGGGGTGCCGGTGATCGATGGGGTCGCCGCTGCGACGCTGATCGTGCAATCGCTGGTCACGCTCGGCCTGCGCAAGTCCGGTAGGGGAGAGTTCGCCACACCGCCGGCCAAGCCGTACACCGGCCTGCTGCGTAGCTTCGGCCGCCCGCGCCACTCGTGACTTCCCGCACCAGCACTGGTTTCAAAAGTGGTGCGGCGGTGCTGGTTAGGCGGCGACGGCGGTCTGGAGGGCGCGCAGGATGCGGTCCGGGTCGTCGACATCGACGACGATCCGGGTGAAGGGGGCGCCTGCCAGCTCGAAGCGCAGTGCGCGTCCGTCGAATCTGGTGTCCCAGAACTCTTTACGGCCCTTGCCTCGGAATGTGCCCGCCGCGATCACCCCGGGGAAGAAGGTGCCCGGCGCACGCACCCACGGCGGGCGCCGATCGACCTCGGCCCTGGTGACCGCGGTGATGTTCGCCAGGTCGAAGCTGATGTGCTCACGCAGGGCGAGTACCTGATGCCCACCGACCACCTGGATCGTCACGGTCGTACCCGTGACCTCGATTTCGACCATCGCACACCTCACTTCGCGGACAACTCCAACGCATCCCACAATGCAAGGCCGACCTGGTCATAGCCTGTGCCGTTCCTATGATTTCTCTCAGGGTTTAGCACATTGTCTTACTTAGATATGCGCATTTATGGATGTTCCCCATTGGACCAATCCAGGCTCGGTCCCGAGTGTGTCGGACTAGAACCACACGGACGGTATGGGAGTCTCACCGTGCTCGGATCCACCCGTTTCTGCAGGTCCACCGCCCGCGAGAAGAGGTTGTCGATGCTCGGGAAGATCGCCACCAGCGCTGTCGTAGCCACGGCATTGCTCGCCCCGTTCGATATTCCCGTCGCTTCCGCGCTGCCGCCCGCGGGCAGCTGCGCGAACGGCGACTTCCGCTGGACGGCGGCGGACGGCGCGATCGATATGACACCGCACGTGCTCACCTTCACCTCCGTCGGCGTGCTCCGCGACTGCACCGGCGGGCCCGATGGCATCACCGGCGGCACCTTCACCGGCACCCACATCGCGACGTCGGACTGCATGCGTCCGGCGGACGGCCCGATCACCGTCGACGTGCTCTGGTCGAACGGCGAGACGAGCAGATTATGGGGGCCATGGCCGGTGACCATGCAGCAGCCGACGATCGGCACCCTGGACGTTGTCGACGGGCTCGGTCAGGGCAGCAAGGTCCGGATCACCGCCGACTACGAGATGACGCCCGCGATGGTCGGCGGCTGCCTCGGTCCAGGAGTGCGCACCGGTGTCGGACGGCTCAGCGCTGCCACGTTTCAGTGAGCGCCCGCTCGGCGAGCTCGAGCACGCCGGCCAGCCACGGTGTGTAGGCCGCCGGATCGGCGGCCATCGCGTCGCGCAGTGCGCCGAGCTCGATCCAGGCGTAGTCGGCGACCTCGGCCGGGTCGGGACGCGGCACACCCGCGGTGAGCTCGCCGAGCAGCACGTGGTCCCATTCGAACTCGACGCGGCCGGTCGACGGGTCCTCGGCGCGGTAGCGATAAACGCCGACCTCGGTGAACGAGGCGGTGAGGCCCATCTCCTCGGCCAGGCGTACCGCGGCGGCCGCCGCGACGGGTTCACCGGGCGCGGGGTGGCCGCAGCAGGTGTTGGCCCACTGCGACGGAAAGCGCGTCTTCACCGCGGCCCGCCGCTGCAGCAGCACCCGCCCCGCGTCGTCGAACAGCAGCACCGAGAACGCGCGATGTAGCCGCCCGGGCGCCTGATGTGCCTGCGATACCGGGCAGGTACCGATCGCGTGCCCCGCGTCATCGACGAGCTCGACGGGCAGGGCCTCGCGGTCGGTAGTCGCCTGGGCGTAGGTCTCGGTCACCTGCCCACCTTATCTGCGGCGATCAGCAGGTATTGGAAACTGCCCTCCTGATAGGCGGTCAGGAACGGCCGCTCGACACCCGTCGCGAGCTCGGATTTCGTGCGCAGCTCCCAGTAGGGGATGGTGGCGGCGGTGAGGTCGATCACGTCGATCGGGACCAGGTTGTGCTCGGCCATGGCGCGGAAGTATTCGCTGCGCGGATGGATCATGCAGCCGTAGTGCGCGTCGATCCAGCTGACCGAGGACGAGCGGCCACCGGTGACGTCGTTGGAGCAGCCGGTGATGCACACGTAGCGGCCGCCGGGCTCGAGCAGCCGGGAGAATTCGTGGAACAGGTCGGACAGGTCGACGTACATGGTGGTCTCGTTGGTCCAGATGCCGCGCATCGACCACGGCTCGAAGCCGGTCTCCAGCATGTTCCGGAAATGGAACCGCACCTGGTCGGCCACCCCGCGCTTGGTGGCCTGCTCGTTGGCGAAGCGGACCTGGTACTCGGAGATGGTGACGCCGTCGACTTGGCAGCCGAATCGCTGATTTGCCATGAAACTGGTTCCGCCACGGCCGGATCCGCCGTCCATCAGGCGCTGGTCCGGGTGCACCGTGCCGAGGTGGTCGAGGAGCAGCCTGGCCTGCGCGGTCTCCAAGCGGTGCAGTTCCTTGACGATTCGGTCCTGCCGGGTGTCCTCGGGCCCGCTCAGCACCGAGAGATCGGGTGCGCCGATGCCGTAGTGGTGGTGGTAAAGACCGTCCACCTCACCGAGTTTCGTGTTGACCCGGTCGTCGTTGGGGTTGTTGTTCCAGTACGCGGCAACGGATTTCTGGTAGCTGGTCTGCAGCACGGCGTCGGTGTCGGGATTGAGAATGGTCATGACAATGCACCCTCTCTCGTTGCAGCACGGTCTATTGCCTGGCGGTGTCACAGCTTTCGAGGTGTAGCTACGCGTCGGAGTAGCGCTTGCTGTCGGCGTGCCAGGCGCGGCTGCCGCCAAGCCAGGCCCAGACGCCGGTGAGATGTCGCCGTAGTTCGGCGGATCCGAAGGCGGCGAGCGGCGCCGCTTCCAGCTCGAACCGGTGCATCAGTTCGTCGTGCAGTTCGGCCGTGCGCAGCACCGCTTCGCGCCGGGTGCAGCCTTCTTCGGCGACCAGAACCGTCGGGAGGTTGAATTCTCTGCCGTCGGAGCGATCTTCGCGGGCCATCGAGTAGAGGTCGTTCACCAGCTGGCTGGCGAGGGCGGCCGTGGTGATCACCCGGCGCACCCTGGGATCGGTGTATTCAGCGGCCTGAAGTTCGTAGCCACCGACCACATCGATGGGCGCCATGCACGGTAGGAAGCTGTGCGGCTGCCGGTTGGCGAGGTACTCCCAGGCCTGCGGCTTTCGGCCGGCCTGCCGCCAGCCCGCTTCGGCGCCGAGCGCGATGAACCAGCCCGCGATCTCCGTGCGCAGCCGGGCCACCTGTGCGGGGGTGGCGTACTCGGCCACGTGCGCGAAGCCGCTGCGGAACGCGCGCAGGATCGGGTCCGCTTCCATCGCTTGTTCGAGGCGTGCGGCGTAGCGGGCGGGCAGATGGACGGGATCTATTGCGGCAGCGGCCAGTTCGAGCCTCGGGCCGAGTTCGGCCTCGGCGCTCGACGGTGTGCCGTCCGGTGCGGTGTCGTCGGCATCGGCGTCACAGTAGTAGTCGTCGATCGCCCACTCGGTGACCGCGCATTTCGCCGCGGCGAGCAGCCGGTCCGGGTCGTCGCAGTCGGGGTGCGCGAGCATGATCAACCGGCCGAAGTCGGCGTCTCGCAGATCGTCCGTCTTGCCCTCGTAGAGGCCGATCGAGCTGGCCCAGGCGAGGATTCGCTCGTTGACGGTGGCGGCGAGCGCCGGGTCGTCGCGCATCGGTGGCGGGCAGTAGAGCGTGGGAATCGAGGTATCGGTGCTGCCGTGGCGGGTCGATGCGGTGCCCAATCCGGTTGGGCCGGTGGGGATGCGGCGTTCGACCTGGGTGGTCGGCTGGTCGGGCCGCACAGGTGCTGTCACCGTTGCCGCGTCCGTCGGCGTGGCACTTTGCTCGACGATGGCAGGGACCGGGGTGGCGGCCGTCACGCGCGGTGGGGCCGATGCTGTCGTCGAAATAACCGGCGGGACAACCGTTCCCGCCGTGACTTCAGGTGGCGTGAGCAGCAGCGTCGCGGTGCCGAGTCCGGTCGGGCCGAGAATCCGCTTCCGCTCCGGGGCGGGAGTCTCAGGCGCTTGCGTCGTGGGTGCTGCGTGCCCGCTCGGCGCGGGTGTCCCGAGTGCTTGCGCCGTGGGTATTTCGGCCGCTTGCGCCATAGGGATTGCGTGCCCGGCCGCCGTGGGTATCGCGGGCCTGTCCATCGCGGGTGCTCCGTGTCTCCCCGGTACAGGTGCCTCGGGCCCGGCCAGCGGGGGTGCTCCTGGCCGATCCGGCACAGGTGCCCCGGTCCCGTCTGGTGGGGATAAATCGGTGTGCGCCAACGCTATTGGTGCGCCGCCACCGAGGTCTGATAGCAGTGCGGCGACGGCGGTGGCGACCTCGTGCGTAGCGGGCAACGCCAGGGTGCGCGAAAGCATCGACATGGCTCATTCCCCCATCAGTCCGTTTGCCGAGCGACCAGGACATTGTCGAGCGAGCCGAGTGCGTCCGGCACCAGCACGGCGGCCGAGTAATAGCAGCTGACCAGGTAAGAAATGATCGACTGGTCGTCGATACCCTTGAAGCGGACATTGAGGCTCGGCTCGTACTCGTCCGGAATGCCGGTCTGGTGCAGGCCGACCACACCCTGATCCTGCTCGCCGGTGCGCATGGCGAGGATCGAGGTGGTCTGGGTCGGACTGACCGCGAGCTTGCCGCACGGGAAGATCGGCACGCCGCGCCAGGCGGGCACCCGGTGGCCGTCGACGTCGACGGGATCCGGATACAGGCCGCGCCTGCTGCATTCGCGCCCGAACGCGGCGATCGCTTTCGGGTGTGCCAGAAAGAGTTTGGTGCTGCGCCGCATGCTGAGCAGCTCGTCCATGTCGTCGGGGGTTGGTGGGCCGGACGCGGTCGAGATGCGCTGCTTCAGGTCGCAGTTGTGCAGCAGCCCGAACTCGGGACTGTTGACCAGATCGTGCTCGCGCCGCTCGTAGAGTGCCTCGACGGTGAGGCGCAGTTGCTGCTGGACCTGGTCCATCGGGTCGTTGAACAGATCGGCGACGCGGGTGTGCACCCGGAGCACGCTCTGCGCCAGGCTGAGCTCGTACTCGCGTGGCGCTGCGTCGTAGTCGACGAACGTTCCGGTCAGCAGCGGCTCCCCGACGTGGCCGGAGGCGATCTCGATGGCGGCCTCGCCCTTGGTGTTCTGCGGGTGGGCCGGCGCCTCGGCCATTCTGGTCAGTTGCTCACGTAGCCGCGGAGCGTTGCCGAGCAGGTCGTGCAGGGCTTGGCGGGGGAGTACCAGCAGGGTTGTCCTGGTGACGGTTTTGACGGTGACCGGCCAGCTCGCGTGCGGATCAGTGAGGATCTGGTCGCCGAAGTAATTGCCGCCCGCGAGAATACCGAGCATGGTGTGTTCGTTGTATTCGCCGGAACCGTTCTTGCTCAGCTTGCCGTGCACGACCAGGACGACCTGATGCATCGGATTACCGAATTCGGCGACTATGCTGCCCGGCGCCAGATCGTGTTGCTGGAATCGTTGCGCGAGGGCGTGCAACACCTCCTCGTCGTCGAAGTCGCGCAATGCGGGCAGCTCACGTAATTCCGACGGAATGACCCTGGCCTGCGGGCCGTCCACGTCGAATTCGACCTCGCCGTTGCCGACGGTGTGCGTGAGCCGTCGGTTCACTCGGTACACACCGCCTTTGACCTGTGTCCACGGCAGCATCCGGGTGAGCCAGCGGGAGCTGATGCCCTGCATCTGTGGTTCGGATTTGGTGGTGTGCGTGAGCTTGGCCGCGGCGCTGGTGCTGAGGCTTTTGCGTACGTTGTTTTCCGTATGGACCGGCATCTCGATGGTCATGCGTTGTCCTCACCTCGGCAGGTGATCGCGCCGAGCCGAGCAGGCGCGACACGTGGCGATGGTTGGTCAAGAGACGGCTATTTCGGCACAGCGAACAGGCGGGCGAGACGGCCCGTGAATTCCGTTACTCAAGCGAAATGGCTTACGCGACAGTGTGTTCCAGTCGGCATCGATCGTAGGCCGGTGACCGGGTCGCACGCAGGGAAATCGCGGATGCCGTGGCGGATGGTTACGACACGCTGCCGATCGAATAGCCGGGACATAACTTCCGCGGGCGGAATGCGGGAATCGCGGACAGATCGCCGTCGGATAGCTACCGTGTGCTCCGGCCACACCGGCATTGGTGCCGGGAGAACGGCCCACAAACTCCGATCCGCCGCTTTCGCCGCCGGTGAATCTGGTGGTAATCGGCTACTGACCCCGCATAACGTGCATGGATCGTGTCACAGCGGCCCCATAATGGACACGCGGTATGGGAAGCTCGTCAGAACACATCGCAGCGCACTTCCAGGGGGCCGAAGGGAATCCCTTCGGCGGTGTACGCGGATGCGGATGATGAGGGTCACGTTCTAGGGTAGGGCCAGGAGCGATCTTGAAGTTCAGTGCGAAGGATTTGGTCGGATCGGTGCAGCGGTTGATGGCAACCGCGCAGAACGGCCTCGAGGTCATCCGCTTCGGCGGGCTGACCCACGATGTCGAGTCGTCCCCGTTCGAGGTGGTCGAGAGAAGGCGGATGTACCGGCTGCGGCACTACTTCCCCGACGACACCACCCCGGGCCGGCCTGTCGCGCTGCTGGTGCCGCCGCTGATGGTGAACGCCGACATCTGGGACGTGAACGTCGAGGACGGTGCCGTCGGCATCCTGCAGCGCGGCGGAATTGATTGCTGGGTGGTCGATTTCGGCTCGCCCGCCAGCGAGGAGGGCGGCTGGCAGCGTGACCTCGCCGACCATGTCCTCGCGGTCAGCAGCGCGATCGACGCGGTGACCGAGGCGACCGGCAGCGCCGTGCACCTGATGGGCTACTCGCAGGGCGGCATGTTCGCCTACCAGGTCGCCGCCTACCGGTACGGCAAGGGCGTGCAGAGCATCGTGACGTTCGGCAGTCCCGTCGACGTGGTCGCGGGCATGCCGTTCGGGCTGCCCTACGGGATGGTGTCCGACGTCGCGGACTTCCTGGCCGACCATGTGGTTACCCGGCTGCCGATCACCGATTCCATGGTGCGCATCGGCTTCCAGCTGCTCGACCCGATGAAGACGGCCAAGGCCAGGATCGACTTCCTGCGGCAGCTGCACGACCGGGAGGCGCTGCTGCCCAAGGAGCGCCAGCGCCGGTTCCTGAACAATGACGGCTGGGTCGGCTACGCCGGTCCGGCCGCCGCCGATCTGCTCAAGCAGTTCGTCGCGCACAACCGGTTGATGCTGGGCGGCTTCGTGATTCGCGATCAGCCGGTGTCGCTGGCCGAGCTGAAGTGCCCGATCCTCGCGTTCGTCGGCGAGGTCGACGACATCGGCCAGCCCGCGGCGGTGCGCGGCATCGTGCGGGCCGCGCCGAACGCGGAGGTGTACGAGGCCAACCTGATCGCCGGGCATTTCGGCCTGGTGGCGGGCAGCACCGCGACCAACCACACCTGGCCGCTGGTGCGGCAGTGGATCGACTGGCTCGAACGCGACAAGACGCTGCCGCCGGAGATCCATCCGATGGCCGAGCACGTCGACTCGAACCGGCCGCGCTCGGCGGCCACCCGCGTGGTGCACACCGCCGCGACGCTGGCCGAGGCGGGCGCGGGCGTCGGCAAGGCGCTGGAAGGCATCGCGAGCAACACCGTCCGCGGTTCGGTCGAGCTGGCCGGTGAGGCCGCGCGGGCGCTGCCGCGACTGACCAGGCTCGGCATGATCCAGCCGCACACCCGCATCTCGCTGGGCAGGCTGATCGCCGAGCAGGGCAGGCGCGCACCGCTGAAAGACCTGTTCCTGTTCGAGGATCGGGTGCACACCAACGCCGCGGTCAACGTCCGCATCGACAATGTGGTGCGTGGGCTGGTCTCGGTCGGTATCCGGCCCGCGATGCGGGTCGGCGTGATCATGGAGACCAGGCCGAGTGCGTTGGCGACGATCGCCGCGCTGTCCCGGCTCGGCGCGGTGGCGGTGCTGCTCGCCCCGGGAAGCGAGCTCGTCCGTGCGCTCGAAATCACCGGCGTCGATACGGTTGTCGCGGATCCGGAGAACCTGCGGCAGGCGGTTGGCACCGGCGCGCGTGTGCTGGTGCTCGGCGGTGGTGATGCCCGTCAGCTCGGTATTCCATTGAGCGACAAGGTGATCGACCTCGAGCAGATCGATCCGGCGCGGGTGCGACTGCCCGCTTGGTATCGGGCCGATCCCGGGTTGGCGCGTGAGCTGGCGTTCGTGCTCGTCACCGGCACCGGCGACCGGCTGGAGACCAAGTACATCAGCAACCACCGCTGGGCGCTGTCCGCCTTCGGCACCGCGACCACCGCCGATCTCGACCGCAGGGACACGGTGTATTGCCTTGCGCCGCTCCATCATTCGTCCGGGCTGCTGGTGAGTCTCGGCGGTGCGATCGCGGGTGGTAGCCGGATCGCGCTGGCGCGTTCGCTGGATCCGGCGCAGTTCGCCGAGGAGGTGCACCGCTACGGCGTCACCGTCGTCACCTACACCTGGACGATGCTGCGCGACATCCTCGACGCCGAGGTGTTCCCGAAGGGGCATCGTCATCCGATCCGGCTGTTCATCGGTTCCGGGATGCCCGCGGGTTTGTGGCGGCGCACCACCGAGCAGTTCGACCCGGCCCGGGTGCTGGAGTTCTACGCCTCCATCGAAGGCGACGTGGTGCTGGCCAATGTGAAGAGCGTCAAGCGCGGCTGCAAGGGCAGGCCGGTGCCGGGCACCGCCAGGGTGGAACTGGTCGCCTACGACCCGATCACCGAGGAGATCCTGGTCGACGGTTCGGGCTACGCCCGGCGTTGCGCGGACAACGAGGTCGGGTTGATGCTCGGCAAGGCCTCCGACGGGGTGGACATCTCCGCGGGCGGGCTGCGCGGTGTGTTCGCGCCCGGCGACTCGTGGATGCCGACGGAGAATCTGTTCCGCCGCGACAGCGACGGCGACTACTGGCTGATCGACCGCAAGGACACTGTGATTCGGACCCTGCGCGGGCCGGTGTACGGGCAGCCGATCGTCGATGTTCTCAACGACATCACCGGGGTCGATATGGAGGTCGCCTACGGGTTGGAGATCGATGATCCTCGAGGGACGGCGGCCGACGGGCTGGGTAAACCCTGCATCGCCGTCGCCGCGGTGTCCGTGCGCAAGGGTTTCCGGCTGGAGCCGAAGGATGTGACCGAGGCGCTGCGCGCGCTCGAGCCCGACCAGCGGCCCGATCTGGTCTACGTGGTGGACGAGATACCGCGCAGTTCCTCGTTCCGGCCGTCCACCCGCGCGGTGCAGGCGGCGGGACGTCCGGCGCCCGGACCCGACACCTGGTGGTACAACCGGGCTTCCGACGCCTACGAGATCCTCACCGAGGACGACGCACCCAAGATCCTCGGCGACAGCTGACGCGAATCGAGTTGTCGAGCCGCCGGATTCACCAGTTCGGCGGCTCGACCGGGTCGCGCGCGCAGGCGGTTCGCGCCGTACCATCCCACGCTGACGTTGCTGTCCGATTTGTCAGGAGTACTTGGTGAGTACGAGCCTTATCTATCGCAACGCCACCGTCTATGAGCTGCTGATCCGTGCGCTGTACGGCCGGTACTACCCGGATCGGTACCGCGCGGTCGAGGGGCTCGTGCCGGCGGGTGCCAGTGTGGTCGATCTGTGCTGCGGACCCGCGACGCTCTACACCCGTTATCTGCGGCAGAAGTCGGTCGACTATACGGGTCTCGACCGCAACAAAAGGTTCGTCACCACCCTCACCAAGGCGGGCGGCCAGGGCAAGGTCTGGAACCTGACCTCCGATGCCCCGCTGCCCGAAGCCGACTACGTCGTGATGCAGGCCAGCCTCTACCACTTCCTGCCCCAGGCCACCCCCGTCCTCGATCGAATGCTGTCCGCCGCCCGTAAACAGGTGATCATCGCCGAACCCGTACGCAACATGTCCAGCAGCAACAACCGTGTGCTCGCCGCCATCGGTCAGCGTTTCACCAACGCGGGCGACGGCGCTCAAGCCCACCGATTCACCGAAACCACCCTCGACGAGTTCTTCCGCCCCTACGCCGCCCGGGTAGTACGACAGGAACTGATCGCGGGCGGCCGCGAAAAGCTCTACGTCCTCAACGCCAATAGCTAACCGCCACACACCTTCTCACCGATGCGATGCCGGGCGGGACCCGCAGGTATCACTCCCCGAAACGGAGCAGGGTGAGCGAGGGCCGTAGCGCGCGGGCGACCGGGGCATTCGCGACCCAGCGCAGCGCCGGGGAAGCCCATCGGCCCCGTCCACGCGGCGGGATCAGGTCTTCGGCGGCAACAACTCCCGGGATTCGACCGGGCAGCCGACGCGCCTGGCGAAGAGACTGGCTGGTCGGCATCGGCGGGGGAATGTACCGGTCGCTGAGCCGTACTCTGCCCTGCATTGTCAGCGCGCTGAACACACGCGGGATGGAGTCATAGAGGAGGACGCCGCCGGGGAAGTGCCTGGCCAGGTCCGCGATCAGCGCGCGGATCTGGCCGGGCGGCAGGTACATGAACAGGCCTTCGGCGGTGATCACCGCGGGCCCGGGCGGCACGTGCCCGAACCAGGATCGGTCCAGTGCCGAGTAAGCCAGCCGGGTGATTCCCGGTGCCGGCGGTAGCAGCCGCTGCTGCGCGTCGATCATCTCCGGCAGGTCGACCGAGAACCAGGCGACCTCCGGTTCGTCCAAGCGCCAGTAGGTCGTTTGCAGCCCCTCCCCGAGCGCGACCACCGGCCCGGCGGGGTGGGTGGCGAGAAAGTCCACGATGATCTTGTCGATCACTGTCGCCCGGAGCGAGTGCACCTGGCTCGGTGGCCCGAACCGCTCGAAGTCCTCCCCGGCCAGCGCCCGGTAGAGCCGGACCGCCTCGGTATCCGTGTAGCCGGAATCCGGCCGCAGCGCCTCCTCGGCCCGGTTACGCAGCGTCCACAACGCGGTCTCGGGCACCCCGGACAGTTCGACTTGTGTCATTCGAGAGTCTCCTTCCGCTTCAGTTGCACTCTGCGGCAGCGTGTTTCGCGGCGAAGGCCAGCGGCGGCACGACCATCGGATTCCGCGACCGGTCCGATGCGGCGGTGCCGTGGATGTGCAGCTGTGTTGGGGCGTCGTGCCTCACGTAGCTGTCATGACCGCCCTGCGGCCGAGTCGACTTCTCGGCGCCGGGTAACTCATTGTTGAAAATAGTCATGCGTGCACTATCGCTGCCGCTGGGTGCCGGTGGATTGGACAAATGTTCCGGCCCACCTTCCCGGCGGGAAATCCAGCGCACGCGCGTACGCGGGCCGTCCCTGATTCGGATAGCTGACGAGGGCGCGCGGACCCAGCGGACCGTCAGACGGTGAAGTCGGTGACGCCTTCGATGACGCGGCCGACCTGCTCGTCGGTGAGATCCGGCCAGAGTGGCAGGCGGACAACGGTTCCCGAGAACTCGGCGCTGCGGACGCAGGGGTGCGGGGTGCGGCCGAGTTTCAGGCCGGCGGGGCTGGAGTCCAGGGGCACGTAGTGGAACGGGGCGACGATGCCGCGGGCGCGCAGGTGGGCGATCAGGTCGTCGCGGCGTTCCTCGGTGGGTGTGCGCAGGTAGTACAGGTGGGCGGTGTGTTCGCGGTCGCCGGGCACCGTCATGAGCTGAATGTCGTTGCGGGCGGCCCATTCCGGGAGTGCGGCGGCGTAGGCGTCCCACACCCGGTGCCGTCCGGCCTGGATGGTGTCGAACTCGTCGAGTTGCGCGTCGAGCACCGCGGCGTTGAGCTCGCTGGGCAGGTAGCTGGAGCCGATGTCCTGCCAGGAGTACTTGTCCACCGCGCCGCGCAGGAACCGGGCCCGGTCGGTGCCCTTCTCCCGGATGATCTCCGCGCGCGCCATCAGGATCTCGTCGGTGAGCAGCAGTGCGCCGCCCTCGCCGCAGTGCACGTTCTTGGTGTCGTGGAAGCTGAGCGTGCCCAGGCTGCCGAGGGTGCCGAGCGGGCGCCCCCGCCACCGGCCGCCGAGTCCGTGCGCGTTGTCCTCCACGATGGCGAAGCCGTGCGTATGGGCCAGGGCGAGCAGCCGTTCCATGTCGGCGGCAACGCCACCGTAATGGATGACCACCACGGCCTTGGTCCGCTCGGTGACCGCGGCCGCGACCGACTCCGGGTCCAGGTTGCCGGTATTCAGATCGATGTCGGCGAACACGCAGGTGGCCCCGCGCAACGCCATCGCGGTCGCGGTGGAGGTGAACGCGAAGCTCGGCACGATCACTTCATCGTCGGGGCCCAGTTGCAGCAGCAGGCCCGCCATCTCCAGGGCGGAGGTGCACGAGGTGGTCAGCAGCGCGTGCGGTGCCCCGGTGATGACCTTCAGCTTCTCGGTCGCCGTCGCGGTGAACGGCCCGTCGCCGTGGCTCTGGTCGGAGCCGAGCACCGTCTCGAGGTTGGCCAGTTCGCGGCGAGCCCGGAACGGGCGGCTGAAGATGATGCGGTCAGTGCTCAACCCGGTCGTTCCCCTTGTTCGCGGTGGTCGTGGTCAGTTGCCCGGCTGGGTAGTCGTCGGCGGCTGCTACCGGGCGCGGCGTCGGTGAATCGACGGTCAGATAGAGCGGCTTACCGACCAGGATATGCAATGCCACCCCGAGATATTCGGCGATGAGGCCGAGCGAGAACAGGATCGCCCCGGAGACCAGCAGCAGCACCACGATCATCGAGGCCCAGCCCTCGGGCGCCCAGTTGTCGGTGGTGAGCGCCTCGTACACGATCACGCCCGCCATCACGCCGCCGCCGAGACCGAGCGTCACGCCGAGCAGGCTCACCAGGCGCAGGCCGCGAGTTCCGCTGCACAGCACCATCTTCCAGAACAGCGAGAACAGGCGGCGATAGTTGTAACCGGATTCCTCGCGGCCCTCGGCGCGCAGCTGCACCGGCACCTGCGCGACGGTGCCGACCACCCAGGTCAGCGCGACATCGAGATACACGCCGTTGGACGCGACCTCGGCGAGCTGACGCCCGATGGCGCCGCGGATCAGCCGGTAGCTTTCGAACCTGGTGGAGTCGGGGAACGCGAACAACGTCGCGAGCACCAGCTTCGCGCCGCGCGAGGTGATATTGCGCAGGAAGCCGTGCGGGCGGGTGTTGCTCGGCTTGGAGTAGACGAGCTCGGCGCGCTCGGTCAGCGCGGCGTCGAGGAAGGCGCCGATGAAGCGGGGATCGTGCTGGCCGTCCTCGTCCATGGTGACGATCCAGTCGCCGCCCGCGGCCGACATGCCCGCGATGGTCGCGGCGTCCTGGCCGAAGTTGCGGCTGAGCCAGATGGTGCGCACCTCGGGGTAGGCCAGCTCCAGTTCCTGCAGCACCACGTCGGAGCGGTCCGGGCCGCGGTCGTGCACCAGGATGATCTCGTCGATCTGGAAGGTGGTGCCGCCGGGGGTCTGGGTGGGGCGGGTCAGCTCGTGCAGTTCGGCGACGAGGCCGCCGATGGTGTCCTCGCCACGGTAGATCGGCACGACCACGGACACGGCGTGCGGCCGGGACGGCCTGCCGTTCGGGGTGACCGCGGCGGGGCGGGGCGTGCGAGAGGGAATCGGCATCAGCTGGATCGACTTTCGATGACGGTGCGTGCCGGTATTTCCCGCTGGACAGCAGGGCCCGAGCCGCCCAGAACTCTAGCATGGTGCGGGTTTCGGATTCGGGGCCGTTTCCCGGTGGCCGCCGTGGTTACCCGAGCTGCCGCTACCGTCGTGCGCATGCCCCCATCATCGACGCGTCGGCGGCCGGATGCCAAGCGCCACACTGCTGTGTAGGGTTTGGAACTCGTGACGGATAGTGCAGTGTCGAGGGTGACGCGCTCAGGGTCCGCCGAGGTCACGGGGGGTGACCCGGCCGCGGCGGAGGTTCCGGCCGGAACCACCGCGGCCGCGCGGGCCGACGCTGCCGAACCGGACCATCTCGACACCGCCGCGCGCCGCAACGTCTACCTCTGGGGGCTGATCACCGCCGTCGGCGTGATCCTGGGTTACGTCGCGGTGCTGCTCGCCAACGCCAGGCATTTCTATACCGACGACACCGAATCCCAGTACACCGGATTGTGGGTCGGCCTCGGCCATGCCTTACGCGACGGCACCTTCCCGGTGCTGGTGCCCGAGCGGTGGATGTCGGGCAACAACACGATGGACGACGCGGGCCTGTTCAACCCGCCGCAGCTGCTGATCGATCTGATCGCGCCGTCCGTCGACAACATGGCCTTGTACGCGACCGTCGTCAAGCTGATCTTCGCGATCATCGCCGCACTGGGCGTCTACCGGATCTGCCTCGCCTACGGCGGCAAGCCGGCCTGGTCGGCGGTGGCCGGCGTGGCGTTCCCGCTGTCGGGTTTCTTCCTGTTCTTCGACGAGGCCAGCTGGATGACCGCGCTCACCGGCACCGCGTGGCTGGTGCACGCGTGGGCCTCGTCGGTGCGTTACACGCGGGGTCAGGGCGGACCGGTTCCCGTTTTCGTCTACCTCTATCTGACCATCTCCACCCAGTACATTTTTCCGGCGGTCGAGGCGGCGCTGATGCTGCTCGCGGTCGCGGTCGGTGAGGTCATCTACCAGCGCAAATGGTGGCCGGTGGTGCGGCTGGCGATCGTCGGCGGCTGTGCCGGGCTCGCGGGCCTGCTGACCTTCCTGCCGAGCATGCTGTCGGCGAAGGTGACCTGGCGCGGCACCATGGAGATCATCAACGACCAGTTCCTCACGGTGCCGTGGTCGGAATCGTTGAATGCCAGCCTGCCGAGTACCCATCCCGCGTTCACCTCCTGGTGGGGGTACGTGCAGCCGATGCCGGTCACCTACATCGCGTGGTTCCTGATTCCGGCGCTGGCGTTCATCGATTGGCGGCGGGCCAAGGACAGTTGGCGAGAGCTGTTCGCGGTCGCGTTCTTCGCGGTCATGATGCTGATGTGGGCGGCGGGGCCAGGGTCCATCGGTCCGCTGCGCTGGCCGGTGCGGGTGCTGCCGATGCTGGCCATCGGGCTGCTGGTGCTGGTGTGCGTGTTGCTCGCGCGCTACGGCACGACCCGTGATCTGAAGAACCGCGGCATCGCGGCGGGGGTGCTGATCCTGCTGCTGTGGGTGCGCTCGTTCTCCGCCGATCCGCACGACGTGATCTGGCACGTGCTCGCGGCGGTCGCGGTCGTCGCGCTCGGTGCCGCGGTGCTGTGGCTGGATCGGATCAAGGGCATCGCCGTGGCGTGTGTGCTGGTGATCGTCGCGATGTTCCCGATCGTGTTCTTCCAGGTGCGGTCCGCGCAGCCGACCCCGATGACGTGGAATTTGCCGACCAACCGATCCGATGCCAAGGCCGCGTTCCCCGATTTCCCCGGCACCACACTGCAACTCGCCGAGCGCGGGCTGGTGCAGCCGGAGGACAAGAGCCTCGAAGGTGCCTACGGTTCACTGGTTTTCGGCAACTACGCCAAGTCGCTCGAGCTGAGCTACGTCAACGGTTACACCCCGACCGGTCACTTCTACTTCGGTGAGCTGCTGTGCATGCGCTGGGACAGCAGCGTTTGCCCGGACGCGTTCCGGCGCATGTTCACCCCGGAGAAGACCACCGAGCGCACCCTCGTCGATCTGATGAAGCTGGATCGGGTGGTGCTGCAGCGGGCACTGTTCCCGGACGCCCGCAATCAGCCCGCGCCGGACGGCTGGAAGTGGGTCGACTACCCCGGTCACGAGAAGTACATCTCGGTGCTGGAACGGGTGGACGGGCCGATCTCGACGGTGAACGGCCGGGTCGCGGCGACGAAGAACGTGACGGCGGCGTCGATCTCCGAGACCGGCACCACCAGCCGGGTGCGAGTCAGCTCGCCGAACGGTGGCCGCGTGGTGTTCGCCCGGCTCGGTTGGCCCGGCTATCGCGTCACCATCGACGGCAACCAGATTCCGATCACCACCGTGGCCAAATCGTTTGTCGCCGTGGATATTCCCGCCGGTGCGCAAAATGCCGAACTGGTGCTGACCTGGCGTCCGCCGGGGTGGAAGATCGGCATCGCCGCCCTGGCCGCCGGGGTGATCGGCACCGGCGTACTGCAGTGGCTGTACGTGCGGTCGCGGCGGCGTGCGAGGGTGCGGCCTGCCGCCATGTAGGGTCTGGAACTCGTGGTGGAAAGCAGCGCCCTCGCCCGGCGGGACGTGTACAAGTGGGGCTTCATAACCGCGCTCGGTGTGGTGGCCGGCTACGGTGCCGTTCTGCTGGCCAACATCCGGCATTTCTATACCGACGACACCGAGTCGCAGTACGCCCCGCTGTGGGTGATGCTCGGGAATCGCCTGCGCGACGGGCAGTTCCCCGCGATGATCCCCGAACACTGGATGGCCGGTAACTACACCATCGAAGAGGCGGGGCTGCTGAATCCGCCGCAGCTGCTGATCGATCTGATCGCGCCATCGGTGGACAACGTCGCGCTCTACGCCACCATCGTCAAACTGATCTTCGCGATCGTGCTCGGGCTCGGCGTGTACCGGGTGTGCCTGGAATACGGGGCCAGCGCGCCGTGGGCCGCGGTCGCCGGTATCGCGATTCCGTTCACCGGCTGGCTGCTGTTCTTCGACGAGGCCAGTTGGTACACCGCGTTTGTCGGCACCGCGTGGCTGGTGCACGCGTGGGCCTCCGGTGTTCGCTATGCGCGCGGGCGCAGCGGGCCGATCCCGACCTTCATCTTTTTGTATCTGGCCATCTCGGTGCAGTACATCTTTCCGGCGGTCGAGGCCGGGCTGATGATCGGCGCGGTGGCCGTCGGTGAGGTTGTCTACCAACGCAAATGGGTGCCGTCGCTGCGGCTGCTCGCGGCCTCGGGGTTGGCGGCGCTGGCCGGGCTGGCGACCTATCTGCCGAGCATGCTGTCGGCGAAGGTGACCTGGCGCGGCACCGCGCAGATCAACAACGACCAATTCCTGACCGTGCCGTGGTCGGAGTCGCTCAACGCCAGCCTGCCCAGCACGTTGCCCGCGTACAGCTCCTGGTGGGGCTACGTGCAGCCGATGCCGGTGGTCTACATCGCGTGGTTCCTGATTCCGGCGCTGGCCTTCATCGACTGGGGCAAGGCGCGGGAGAACTGGCGCGAATTCACCGCCATCGCGCTCGTCGCGATCATGGGGCTGATGTGGACCGCCGGGCCCGGCACCATCGGACCGCTGCGCTGGCCCGCGCGGGTGCTGCCGATGGTGGCGCTCGGGCTGCTGGTGCTGGTGTGCGTGCTGCTCGGTCGCTTCGCCACCTTCGACGGCTGGCGGCGGCGCGGGATCGCGGCCGGGGTCTTGATCGGGCTGCTGTTCGTGCGCTCGTTCTCGGCGGCGCCGCGTGAGCTGGGTTGGCATGTGCTCGCGGCGGTTTCGGTGGCCGCGCTCGGCGCCGCGGTGGTGTGGCTCGGGCGGACCAGGGGGATGGTCGCGGCCTGCGTACTGACCCTCGTCGCCGTGTTCCCCATCGCCTACCTCCAGGTGCGCGCCGCGCAGCCGACGCCGATGAGCTGGAACCTGCCCGAGAAACGGTCCGAGATGAAGGCCGCGTTCCCCGACTTCACCGGCACCACACTGCAACTCGCCGATCGCGGGCCGATCCCGCCCGCCGAGAAGAACCTGAAGGGCGCCTACGGCTCGCTCGTCTTCGGCAACTACGCCAAGGATCTCGAGCTGACCTACGTCAGCGGATACACCCCCAACGGGCACTACTGGTTCGGCGAAATGCTCTGCATGCGATGGGACACCAGCGTGTGCCCCGACGCGTTCCGCCGCGCATTCGACGTCGAACCGACCACCGGACGAACCATCGTCGACCTGATGAAGGTCGATCGAGTCGTCCTGCAGCGCTCGATGTACCCCGACGCTCGCAACCAGCCCGCGCCCGACGGCTGGAAGTGGGTCGACTATCCCGGCCACGAACAGCAGATCTCCGTGCTCGAACGAGTCGGCGGCCTCATCTCCACCCGCAACGGCCGCGTCGCGACCAGCACCGGCGTCACCGCGACCTCGGTCGCGGAATCCGATCTGGCCAGCCGCGTCCGAGTGAACTCCGACAACGGCGGCCAGGTCGTCTTCGCCCGCCTCGGCTGGCCCGGCTACCGAGCCACCCTCAACGGCCACGACGTCCCGATCAAGGTCGTCGCGAAGACCTTTGTCGCACTGGACATCCCCGCAGGCACCAAGAACGGCGATCTCGAACTGAGCTGGCGCCCACCCGGCTGGAAGATCGGCGGCGCGACAGCGTTACTCGGCCTGCTCGGCATCGGCGTCCTGCAATGGGCGTTCCTGCGAAGCCGCCGCCGCGACGACGGCCTGGATTCGACAGGCACCGCCGACACCAACGAACCCGTCACCCCACAACCCGACCTGGTGGACGCAAAGCACTGAGCCCCACCGCCCCTTCGCGTACCACCCCCCCCAACAAGATCAGGTGGAATTGGCGTCGGCATCGCCCGAGAGCCACCGACACCAGTTCCCCCTGATCATGAATACGTCCGCAGCCTTGAGCGACCGCCACCTCGGGAGCGGAATCCGCGCTCATTCTCGGGATCCTCTGGGTGCCTAGGGTGGGTGTCGGATTCGTGGGTTGGCGGGGATGGGTGCGCCCGCTGACCGGGTCGGTCGTCGGGGCGATAGAGTGCCCTGGCGTGACTGGAGGTGGGCGTCTGATGGAATTCGAAGGTGAGCGAAGCATGGCGTCCGCGGGCGTTGACGCAGGTGCGTCGGCGTTGCCGGGCGGGTCTGTGATCGACGCGCATGATGCGCGGGCCGAGGGTGGGGGCGAGGCGATGAGTGGCGTGGCCGGTTCGCCGGTGTCGGGCGTGGCGGTCGGCCCGGTGGCGGATCCGATTGCCTCAGCGACCAGTGCCGAACAGGTGAAACCCGGTCCACTGCTCCGTCTCGTGCAGCGGCAGGAGGTGGCGTTCGCTGCGGTTGGTGGGTTCAATACCGCGCTGGGGATCGGGCTGACCGTGGTCTGGCTGGCGGTGCTCGGGGACAATGTGCCGCCGTCCGTCGCTGTGGCGGCGGCATACGCCGTCAGTATTCTTATCGCGTTCGTGTTGCATCGCACGCTGGTGTTCCGGGTGCGCGGGCATCTGCTGCGCGACTTCCTGCGGTTCGTCGCGGTCAATTCCGGTGGGCTGCTGCTGAATATGGTGTTGCTCGAGTTGGCCGTCTCGGTGTGGCACTTTCCCGACAAAGCCGCTGCGGTCGTGGTGATGGCCCTGGTCGCCGTCGCCAGCTACTTCGGCCACCGCCACATCTCCTTCCGGCGCCGACCGCCGGTCGAAGCGGACCGCTCCGTCGGGTAGGTTTTGCTCATGCCGGAGCACACCTTGGACGCCACACTGTTGAGCCTGCTGGCCTGCCCGCAGGACAAGGGCCCACTACTGCTGGTCCGCGCGACCGAGGGCACCATCCTCTACAACCCGCGCCTGCGCCGCGCGTACCCCATCGACAACGGCATTCCCGTGCTGCTCATCGACGAGGCCCGCGACGTATCCGACGACGAACACGCCGCCTTCCTCGAACAGCAAGTAGAAGCCTGATCAACGGGTCATGACCCACGCGGCCGTGACCCGTTCGAACGCGGGGCCAGGCTGTACCCCGTTCGATGCTCAGTTGGGTTTCGTTGGGGGTGTGTCTATTTCACCGGTGAGGTAGCGCTGCAGGGTGGGGGCGATCGCGGTGACGAGGTCCTCGGCCGGGGACGACGCCATGGGTTCGATGCCGATCACCTTGCGGCCCATCAACAGACCGATCATTTGTGAGCCGACCAGGGCTACCCGCAGACGACCGTCGTCGTCGGGCGTGGCGATGCGCTGCCGGACTCGTTCCATGACGACCTCCAGGATGAAGGCGCGCGCCAGCGAGGTGTCGCCGCCACCGATGATGCTGCGGACCATCGCGACGATGCCGGGGCCCGCGGGGGAGTCCCAGACGCCGAGCACCGCGCGCAGAATGGCTTCGCCGAGCCGGTCGAGCGGGGCGGCGTCGACGGCCGAGAGCGTGAGCTCGGGATCCACCGGCAGTTGCACGACCGCCCCGAACAATTGCTGTTTGGTGCCGAAGTAGTGATGCACCAACGCGGGATCGACCCCCGCGTCCGCGGCGACGGCGCGGATGGACGTCTTGTCGAAACCCGCTTCCGAGAAGCGCACCCGGGCCGCGGCCAGGATCGCCTCTCGCGCGCCAGACTGTCCCGGCCTGCGCCCGGAGCGCGCGGGGCGGTCTCCGGTTTCGGATCCGTTCGCCGTCACGCGGTGCGCCGCCGTAGCGTCGCCGCGCCGAGGCACAGGGCGACCACCGCGAAACCGGCGACCACCGCGAGGTCGCGCCACATCGCCCCGGTGGCGCTGGCATGCGTCGAAACCTGTTGCAGCGCATCGACGGCGTAACTCAACGGCAGCACATTGCTGATCGCCTCCAACCAGCCGGGCAGCTCGCCGCGCGGAACGAGCAAGCCGCACAGGAAGATCTGCGGTGCCACCACCACCGGCATGAACTGCACCGCCTGAAACTCGGTGCGCGCGAACGCACTTGCCAGCAGCCCGAGGGCCACCCCGCAGACCGCGTCGAGCACCGCGATCAGCACCACCCAGCCGGGACTACCCGCCGAATCGAGACCGAGCAGACCGAACGACACCAGACAGGCCACCGCCGCCTGCGCCGCCGCGGCCAGCGAGAACGCCGTGCCGTACCCGCCGAGCAGATCGAGTTTCGCCAGCGGCGTCGTGAGCAGCCGCTCCAGCGTGCCCGAGGTGCGTTCGCGCTGCATGGCGATGGCGGTGATCAGGAACATCACGATGAACGGCAGGATGCCGAGCATGGCGATGCCGACCCGGTCGAACAGGGATACCGGGTTGAACGGATTGGTCGGAGTGTCCCGATAGATGAAGTACAGCAACGTCATCAGCAGCGCGGGGACCACCAGGATCATCGCGACGGTGCGGTGGTCGTTGCGCAGCTGGCGCAGGATTCGGGTGGTCGTCGCGAGGTAGGGGCGGAGGGAGGGAGTCCGTCGCGTTGCGGGCTCGAGGGTGGCGGTCATGGCTTCCTGCCTAGTGTTCGGTGGTGGGGTTCATGCCGGTTGCTTGGTCGTAATCAGTGTGAGGAAGGCACGTTCGAGGTTCTGCTCGCCGGTTTCGGCGCGCAATTCGTCGGGGCTCAGCTGGGCGAGCAGATGTCCTTCGCGCATCAGCAGCAGCCGATCGCAGTGCTCGGCCTCGTCCATCACATGGCTGGACACCACCAAAGTGGTTCCGTTGGCCGCCAACTCCCGGAACTGCTTCCAAAGGTCAACGCGCAGCACCGGATCCAGGCCGACCGTCGGCTCGTCGAGCACCAGCAGTTCCGGCTGCGCGACCAACGCGCAGGCCAGCGAGGCACGCGTCTTCTGCCCACCGGACAACTGGTCGCCGCGCTGATCGGCGTGCTCGGCCAGCCCGACCGCGTTGATCGCGTCCTCGGTGGCACCTCGCTCGCGACCGTAGAGCGCGGCGAAATACGCGACATTCTCGTGCACGCTGATATCGGAATAGATACTCGGCGATTGGGTGACGTACCCGATCCGCCGCCGCAACTCCGCCGCCCCCGCGGGCCGCCCCAGCGCCGAGATCTCGCCGGACTCGACGATTTGGGTACCGACGATGCTGCGCATCAACGTCGTCTTGCCACACCCAGACGGCCCGAGCAGTCCGGTGATCGACCCGCGCGGAATCGTCAGCGAAATATCGTGTAGCACCTCCCGCCCGCCGCGCCGCACCGTCAGATTCCGAACCTCGACCGCCGGTGATGGACTGTTCTGCGACATCGTCGCCTCAATTCATCGAGTGTTGAATTCACTATGCGATGAATTTAGCGCGACCACCCCTCCCGGACAAGAGGAAAGTTCAAAATCCCCCAAGACCCGCCCACCCCTCCCGGGCGCATCGTCCGCGTGTCCGATTTAGGCTCCAGCGGTGACCAACGAGAACGCGACCCCGTCCGCTGACGGGGGACAGCTGCGGGCTTCGACGCTGGAACTGTTTTTCGATCTGGTGTTCGTCTTCACCATCACCCAGCTCACCCATGTCTTCACCCACCACCCGAGCTGGCAGGCACTCGGCCAGGTGGCGCTGCTGTTCGGCGTGATCTGGTGGATGTACAGCGGATTCGTTTTCCTCACCAACGAGGTCGCGCCGAACAGCTCGGCCCGGCGTACCTGGCTGCTGATCGGCATGTTCGGCTTCTTTGTGGTGTCAATGGCCATTCCGGACGCCTTCCACGGCACCGGAGTGGCCTTCGGCGTCGGCTACTTCGTGATCACCGCGGTGCACACGGCGCTGTTCTACAGCAACGGCGGCGAGTCCGCTGTCCTCGCGATCAAGCGGATCGCGCCGCTCAATACCCTCGCCGCCGGGCTGGTGCTGGCTGGTGGATTCGTGCACGGCTGGCATCAGTACGCGCTATGGGGTGCCGGACTCGCGGTGCAGGTGGTGAGCCCGTACCTGGTCGATACCGGCGACTTCCGGATCCGGGCCAGTCATTTCTGTGAGCGGCACGGGCTGGTGATCATCGTCGCGATCGGCGAGTCGATCGTCGCCATCGGCGTGGGGCTGGCGGAGGAGAAGATCACGGTGCCGCTCATCGCGACCGTGGCGCTTGGGCTGTGCCTCGCCTACGTGCTGTGGTGGGCCTACTTCGGCATCGATGATGAGCGCGGCGAGCACGCGCTCGCGGCGGTGCCGGAGCGGGAACGGTCCCGGCCTGCGGTGCTCGCGTACGGGTATTCGCTGTACGTCCTGCTCGTCGGCATCATAGTGACGGCGGCGGGCATTCAGATGAGCATCGCGCACGGCAACGAACCCGCGTCCGTCGCGACCGCCGCCGCGTTGTCCGGTGGGGTCGCGCTGTATTTCCTCGGCCAATTCTTCTTCCGCTGGGCGCTGCGGTTGCCTCGGGCGTGGAGCCGGTTGATCGCGGCGGCCGCGGTCGCCGCAACTATCCCGATCGGCGTGGTGTGGGTGTCCTGGGCGCAGTTGGCCGCGCTCGTCGCGGTGGGCTATATCGCCGTCATCAGCGACGATCTGATCACCCTGCGCAGCGGTCAGCACAGCTCGTACGTGTAGCTCGTATGACCGATACCGGAGCACCTCCGGCGCGCGATAGGTTGTTGCGACCGTGCCGCGCCCGCAGCAGGCCGCGACCCCGCCGTCGGGGGCGACCGCACGCTGCAAGGACGGCACCTACAGCCAGAGCCGGCACCGCAGCGGCACCTGTTCCGGGCATAAGGGCGTCGCGGAGTGGCTGGTGGATCTGCCGTAGTGGCCGTCTTGGACAATGGCGGCTGTGTGTGCCGATGAGCTAGCCGTCGAACCGCCCGTTGCCGCCCGCCGATTGCTGGGCGCCACCCTCTGGTCTGGACAGGTCGGCGTGCGGATCGTCGAGGTCGAGGCGTACGGGGGAGATCCCGCCGGGCCGTGGCCGGATCCCGCGTCGCACTCCGGACGCGGGCGGACCAAGCGCAACATGGTGATGTTCGGCCCGGCCGGGGTGCTGTACGTCTATCTCAGTTACGGCATGCACACCTGCATCAACGTCACGAGTGGACCGGACGGGATCGCCAGTGCCGCGTTGCTCAGGTCCGGCGAGGTGGTGGCGGGGCTCGACGAGGTCCGGGCCCGCCGCCGCACCGCGCGCACCGAGGCCGATTTGGCAAAGGGGCCGGGCAATCTCGGTAGTGCGCTGGGAATCACGTTGAGCGACTACGGAACTCCGCTGTTCGATCCGTCCTCGACGATTCGCTTGGAACTCGGCCGTCCCATCGCCGCGAAGCAGATCGCCAGCGGTCCGCGCGTCGGCGTGAGCACCGCCGCGGACCTGCCGTGGCGGTTCTGGCTACCGTCCTCATCCTCGGTCTCTACCTACCGCCGCAGTCCACGGGCGCCCCGCGCCGAGGCGTCCTGAAAGTTTCTGCTCGGCGGCCGATGAGTTTTCTCGAAGGGCCACGTCCTATCAGGTGAACGCGCCAACACCCAGCGCGACCGACCTGAAGGAACGACATCATGACCGCCATCCCCGCCTCCGCCCCCGCCGCCGACGCCCGCCCCGGCAAGAAGCTGAACCGGGTCCTGTGGACCCTGCAGATCCTGCTCGGCCTGTTCTTCATCATCGCCTCGGCGCTGCCGAAGCTGTTCGGCCAGGAAGCCGCCGTGCAGTCGTTCGACGACATCGGCTGGGGCGACTGGTTCCGCTACTTCACCGGCATCGTCGAGCTCTCCGGCGGCATCGGCCTGCTGGTGCCGCGGCTGAGCGGGCTGGCCGCCGCGGGCCTGTCGATCACCATGGTGCTTGCCGCGGCCACCCAGGTCTTCCTGCTGGACGCACCCGCCCTCGCGCCCTTCCCGCTGGTGCTGGTGGTGGTGTTCGCCTGGATCGCCTACGAGCGGCGCGACAGCATCGTCGCGGTGCGGGAAATGCTGTCCCGCTGAACAATTCGATAACGCGGACGATCGGCGGACTTCGGTCCGCCGATCGTCGTGCCGCGTTGCGGGTCACTCCGTAATCGGCTGGGAGAGATCGTCTTCCGCGATCACCTGGTACACGGCGTTCAAGGTCGGTTCGCCAACCAGGTGCTTGATGCGTTCGTAGCGCCGTTCCTCGATCGGCGCGATGCGTTCCATCCACGCGGGGATATCGGCGGGCTCGGCGTGCTCGATGAGGGCGAGGGTGAACAACTCGCGGGAGTCCTCGAGGTTCAGCGCGCTGAATACCCGGGTGC
The DNA here is from genome assembly GCF_044455225.1 of Nocardia sp. NPDC051321. Classification (NCBI taxonomy): domain Bacteria; kingdom Bacillati; phylum Actinomycetota; class Actinomycetes; order Mycobacteriales; family Nocardiaceae; genus Nocardia; species Nocardia sp. NPDC051321. The sequence continues at coordinate 162,677 of NZ_JBITEM010000019.1, forward strand.
GCGGGTCGCCGGGGACGGTTTCGTCGGGTATCCACGCCTTGCGGAAGGTGGCGTAGTCGACATCGTCGTTGAGTCGGCGGGACATCGCTGCGATCAACATCTTCGAGGACCTTTCCAGTTATCTTGCAGTGCAAGATAAACCGTAGCCCGCGTTTTCTTGCAGTGCAAGAAAAATCTGGGAGGATGGTGGCGTGGTTGATCGAAGGTCCCGCCCGCGCGCCGGGCTCACCAGGGCGAAAATCCTGGACGCGGCGATCGCGTTCGTCGGCGAACACGGGCTCACCGCCCTGTCGACCCGCAAGCTCGGCGCGGCGATGGGCGTGGACGGCATGAGTCTCTATCACTACGTGCCGAGCAAGGCCGCGCTGCTGGACGGCATGGTCGAACGACTGCTCGAGCAAGGAGAGTTGCTGCCCGCCGGAGACCGGCCGTGGCCGGAGGCGGTGACCGCGATGGCGCATGGATTTCGCCGGACGCTGCTCGCCCATCCCGCGACGCTTGGCATCCTGGCGACCAGGCCGGTCAACTCACCCGGTGCCTATCGGATTCTGGAATCCGGCCTCGTGGTGATGTGCGAGCAGGGCGTGCCGCTCGACCGGGCGATGGACATCGTCAACGCCGTGATGACCTTCGTCATCGGCCACACCCTCGCCGAAGCGGGCACCACCCCCGGCCACGAACAGGCCGGCACCGCCCAGGCCGAGGCCGACCCGGAGGCCTATCCGCTGCTCGCCGAGTCAGTGGCCACCGGCGCGGGCCTCGACTTCGAATCCCGCTTCGCACTGACCGTCGACATCCTCGTCCGCGGCTTCGCCGACGCCGGGTAATTCCCTCGACCCGCGGCGGATAACGGCGACACACTGAGGTGCAGTCCAACCACCTACTACCCGTGCGGAAAGATGGGACACCGTGAGCGGCGACATCATCGACGAATTGACCTGGCGCGGACTGATCGCGCAATCCACCGACCTGGACGCGCTGCGTGCGGCCCTGGACGCGGGACGGTTGACCGTCTATGCCGGTTTCGACCCCACCGGGCCAAGCCTGCACGCCGGACACCTGGTGCCGCTGCTCGCACTGAAGCGTTTCCAGCGCGCGGGCAACCGGCCGATCGTGCTGGCCGGCGGCGCCACCGGGCTCATCGGCGATCCGCGCGACGTCGGTGAGCGCACCATGAACTCCACCGACACGGTCGAGGAGTGGGCCGGGCGCATCCGTTCGCAGTTGGAACGGTTCGTCGACCTGGACGATTCGCCGACCGGCGCGGTGATCGCGAACAACATGGACTGGACCGCGAAGCTGTCCGCCGTCGACTTCCTGCGCGACATCGGCAAGCACTTTTCGGTGAACGTCATGCTGGCGCGCGACACCATCAAGCGGCGCCTCGACGGCGAGGGCATCTCCTACACCGAGTTCAGCTACATGCTGTTGCAGGCGAACGACTACCTGCAGCTGCGCCGTCAGTACGACTGCACGTTGCAGGTCGGCGGCTCCGATCAGTGGGGCAACATCATCGCGGGCGTCGAGCTGAACCGGCGCGTCGACGTCGCATCGGTACACGCGCTCACCGTTCCGCTGGTGACCTCCGCCGACGGCAAGAAGTTCGGCAAGTCGACCGGCGGCGGCAGCCTGTGGCTCGATCCGGAAATGACCAGCCCCTACGCCTGGTACCAGTACTTCGTGAACACGGCCGACGCCGACGTGGTCCGTTACCTGCGCTGGTTCACCTTCCTGTCGCGGGAGGAACTGGCCGAGCTCGAGGTGGCCACGGCCGAGCGGCCGCACGCGCGGGAGGCACAGCGCAGGTTGGCCGCCGAGATGACCACGCTGGTGCACGGCGAGGCGAACACGCACGCGGTGCAGTTGGCGAGTCAGGCGTTGTTCGGTCGCGGCGAGTTGCGCGAACTGGATGAGCCGACGCTGGGTGCCGCGTTGCGCGAAGCCGCTGTCGCCGAGTTGGGCGCGGGGGAGCCGAACACGATCGTGGATCTGCTCGTCGCCACCGGGTTGAGCGAAAGTCGCGGTGCCGCCCGGCGCGCGGTGAACGAAGGCGGCGCATCGGTGAACAACGAGCGGGTCTCGGATCTGGAATGGACCCCCGCCGACAGCGACTACCTGCACGGACGCTGGCTGGTGCTGCGGCGCGGAAAGAAGAACCTCGCGGGGGTACTGCGGGCAGGTGCATGAAGATCGCGGTGGCTTGAGTCACATCCGTGTGATTCAAGCCCCCGTTCGGGTCCGGTGCACGGCTCTGACCTGGGGAAACACCGGCTCGAACAGCGGATTTGACTCTGCGTTATCCGCCGCGTAACTTAGTTCAAGTCAGAGCGACACGGACACCGACCCGGAGCCGAGAAGCCCAGCGGAAACGCTGAGCGGATGGACCGGGAAACGAGGTAGTACGAGAGCGCCTGGCCATCAGCTAGAAACCTAAGGTGATCACGCGGACTTGACTCTGCGGGAGATGCCGTTTAGGCTGGAACAGTTGCCTCACGGAAGAACCGGTTAACGCCGGGGACGAAGTGTGTGCGTGTGTTCTTTGAGAACTCAATAGTGTGTCGATGAATGTCAGTGCCAATTATTTAATTGGTTCCGGCCTCTCATACCCCCCGGTTGTTGAGGTCGGACATTTAGTCAGCAAATCTTTTTGCTGGCGTTTTGTTTTGCTAGGTTTTCGGACTCTAGTTTAGATATTTCTGATTCGCTCTTTCG